>JBMHCW010000028.1:0-11003 GCA_049889715.1 Akkermansiaceae bacterium
GAGCCAGCAGTTGAAGGCTTTGGAAGACCAATATGACCGATCCATCTTGTTTGATTCCGGCACCCAGGCGGACGCCCTTATTGAGGGATTCAAGGAGAGGGAAAGTGGACCTGAGCGGGATTTTGAATTGAACGCGTTTGCCCGCAGTCTGGCGAGGCTTAGCCAGTATGATAAGGCGCTTCTGGTCCTTGAGATGATTTCTGACGCCGAGTATCGGGAGGCTGTTGAGAATGACCTGGAGCCGTTTTCCCATGACCCCTTTGGACAATGATGCGACTGAAGGACTGTCTTCCACATCTTCTGGTCGTTCTGGTGGGAGCGACTGTCTGTGCCATTCAATGGCAGCACTGTCGCGATCTCGAGGGGCAGATGGAGCGGTTCACTTCGTCTCAGGGATCCGTCTCAACGAGAGTCTCCCATCGGTGGTCTTCCGCTTCTCCGCAAGAGCGGCGGGAGGGAATGATGGCGGAGCTGGTCGAGTTGTTGCCATCCCGGGAAGAGGAATGGGAGCAGCCCAGAATTCTGGAGACACTTTCGGCGGTGAATGCCGAGGATCTCCTGGAGATTTTGAAGAAACTGGATGCGCTTCCTCCTGATCAGCAGGGGGTGAAGGGAATGGTCTTTCTCGTCGAGGAGTTGCTTTCAGAGTTGGACCCGGAAGCGATGATGAATCGCGACTACGATTCGAAGTGTCTGAAGATTCTGGCAAGTCGGTCGCGTGATGATGCCCTGCGTTGGATTGATGAGAGTGATTTGGATGATCGTGGGAAAGAGGAAGCTCGGTTGAGGGTGGATTGGGCTCGTCTTCAGATCGAGCCGGAGAAGTATTTGGAATCATGGGGTCACTTGAAGAAGTGTGGCAATGGTGATCCCTTGATTTTTAAACCGGAAGTGTTGCCGGACTTGGTTGCCCTGATTCCAGAGGTGAAGGATGACAAGATCCGGGCGGAGTTGGTTAAAGCGTTGTTTCATTCCTCGATGATGGATGGGGTGGCGGTGACGAGGGAGAGGCTGGAGCAGGCGGGATCGTTGGACCGGGGGAATGTCGATGATCATACCGAGCTGATGTCTTCGAGCTATGCGGAGGAGTATGGATCTGCCGAGTTTCTGGAATGGTCGCTGGAACTAAGTGAAGGATCTCATCCCGGCTATCCGCTACAAGAAGCATTGATGGCAGCGCTTACCCAACGGGATTTGAAGGGAGCTGAGGAATGGCTTCGAAGATTTGAGGGACCTCAAGAACTGAAGGACGTTATGACCGAACGCTACTCCTTGGTGCTTGGGAGTGTGGACCCCGCAAGGGGATTGGAGTGGGCTGGAAAAATTCAGGATCAGATGAGGCGGGAGATGACTGCGACGGGAATCGTGTCTGAGTGGCGAGACGCGGATCCGGAGGCTTTTCAGGCCTGGGATGAGAGTCGGTGATTGATGGGGGCGGGGATTAGAAATAGAGTTCGTTCCATGACGAAGACGGTGCTATGTTTTGGGGATTCCAATACCTGGGGGTATGATCCGGTGGCGAGTGAAGGATCGCCTTTTCCAAAGAGACACCCTTGGCCGAAGAGGTGGACTGGGATTTGTGCGGAGGCACTGGGGAGCGGGTATCGCCTGGTCGAGGACGGGCAGAATGGTCGTACGACGGTGCATGATGATCCCTTGATGCCGCACACCAATGGGCAGGTCTATTTGCCGTCGTGCCTGGAGTCACACAAGCCGATCGATCTGGTGGTGCTCATGTTGGGCACCAATGATCTCAAGGCAAAGTTTAACCTTTCGGCGGGCGAGATTGCTTCGGGTGCCGGCCTGCTGGTACGCATGATCCAGCAGAGTGTGGCCGGTCCCAATGGCGGCGCGCCCAAGGTCTTGCTCGTCACTCCTCCGGTGGTGGAGGATGTCTCGGCGCTTCCGGATTTGAGAGAGAAGTTTGCTGGGGCGAGAGAGAAGTCACTGAAGTTTGCCGAAGCGTATCAGGCTGTCGCTGAGGCTATGGGGTGTGGGTTCTTGAATACTCAATCCGAGGTGGCGACCAGTAAGATCGATGCATTGCATCTCGAGGAGGAGGCGCATCAAGCGCTGGGTGAGTTGATCGCTGGAGCGGTGTCCGATATTTTAAGTTGAGGGAGTTTCTTCTTCGGCTTGTGCAGGTGTTTTTTCATCGTCTTTGAAAACAATGATCATCGATCGGCATCCCATGAAAAAGAGGAAGATGAGAACTAGGTAGTTGCAAGCGACTCCGATGAATTCGACAACAGGTTGTTTTCTTATCATCCCGAAGCTGTGACTGATGAGAAGCAGGAGGCAGACGACGATCCAGGTGAGGAGGTTGCGAAGAACATGAAATTGTTTGTCGGTCATTCTCACAGCGTAGGGGTTGGACGAGGCTTGTGAAGATGAATGCTGGAGAGGTGGTGAGATTGTGATAGATCATTATCGCCATGATCGAAGCGTCCTTCTGGGGAGTATTATGGAAAGCCCCCTTGTATTTGGTGGGCGCTTTTTTCTTGTTCTGTTTGGTCAGCTATCCATTCCAGCGGAAGTGGTTGCGGGCGAGGGTGCGGACCGACGAGTGGATGAAGGGGTGGCCAGGTGAGCAAAGCGGTGGAGAATTTGGCGGGGTCGTTGCACAAGTTGATTGAGAACTACCGCAATACCGGGAGAAACGAGGCCCTCAAGGGATTACGATCCGAGGCGAAGGAGATCGTGATTTCGATTACCGAGTCGGTGACCGATCTGCTCGAACATTGGCGAACGCTGGGGGCGATGGATCTGGTGGATGGCGAGTTTTGCGAGCGGGCCAACCGTGATCGTGATTTGATCACGGGCTTGCACGGAAATCTCGATAAATTCCGGGCGAGTTTCCAGAAGGTGGCGGTGTCGCAAACTTCGGAAGCGCTCACCGAGGCCTCTCATCAAATCACCGAGATTTCCCACTTCACCCACTTGATGTCGGATTCCATCTCCGGAGATGAGGAAACCACCACTTCTCAATCTCCGGCGGTCTCGGAGTGAGTTCGTTGGGGAGCGGGCGCATCTTCGGCGGCGAGTTTGGCCACCTGCTTGGCGAAGTAGAAGATGCGTTTGAGATACTCGATGATTTCGGATTCGAGACGGAAGGCGATGAGACGGTTGGGTTCTCCTGCGGTGAGACGTTTGGCGAGGATCTGACGCATCCCGTCGCCTGCGGCTTTCTTGAGAGCCTCCGACATCAGTTCGATGCCGAACAGAAAGAGGGCGAGACCTCCGAGGAGGCCCATCACAAACGGGCCGAGGGAAAGGGAGGGCGCGGATTCTGCGAGAATGAACAACATGGGAGAAATAGCTCAGCGATCCATGGTGTGACTTGAGTTTTTCTCCCAAGGAGTTCCGGCAAGGTTCGATTTTTCGGAAGGGCTGTTGGAGAGGTGGATGAGAGTCTCATCGGGAGCTGGTTCATCGAGTCGTTGGGCGACGAACTGGAAAACGATGAACTGGCCGAGGAAGGTCAGAGAACCACCGGCGAAAATGATCAAAGCTCCGCTTTCCATCTCTGCAAATGCCATCAGAAAGAAGACGGCGCAGGTCAGACATCCGCCAAAAGAGGCAAAGGATGCGAAGTGCAAGATGGTTTTCATCGAAGCTTTCTATGATTTGATGAATCGGCTGCGCAAGTGGGAAAGGTAGGGGGCGGGGTTGGTACGGGAGCCGGTGGCTTTTTCCATGAGGTCTTGTGGGAGGTAGGAGGAGCCGTGTTGGTGGACGTGGTTTTGCATCCAGGAGAGGAGGGGAAGAAAGTCGGCTTTGCCGAAGGCCGAGGAAACTTCGGAATCCTTCATGGCTGCTTCGAAGAGTTGGGCCGAGTTGATGTTGCCGAGCGAGTAGGTGGCGAAGTATCCGAGGCCACCCATCGACCAGTGGATGTCCTGGAGGCATCCGTCGGAGTCGTTGGCAGGACGGAAGCCGAAGAGTTTTTCGAACTGTTCATTCCAGGCGGCGGGGACGTCGGCCACTTCGAGGTCTCCGGAAAGGAGGGCGCGTTCGAGCTTGAAGCGGAGGAGGATGTGAAGGTCGTAAGTGGCTTCGTCGGCTTCAACGCGGATGGGCGAGTAGGCCGCGCGGTTGATGGCCGGGAGGAATTGATCGAGGTCGAACTTTTGAAGGTGGGGAAAGAGTTCTTGGGCGCGCGGAAGCCACTTTTCCCAAAAGGGACGGGAGCGGCCGACGTGGTTTTCCCAGAGGCGGGATTGTGATTCGTGGATGCCGAGCGAAACCGCGTGTCCGGAAGGCAGATGGTAGTCGGAAGCGGGAAGGCCTTGTTCGTAGAGTCCGTGTCCGGTTTCGTGCATGACCCCGAAAAGGGAGGAGGCGAAATCGTGGTCTTCGTATCGGGTGGTGAGGCGAATGTCCGCCGGGCCGAGAGTGGTGCAGAAAGGGTGCGCGGTGGTGTCGATGCGGCCTTGCTGAAAATCAAAGCCGAGGGACTCCGCGACTTCGCGATTCAGGGTTTGTTGGTCAGCGACGGGAGCGGGTCCATGAAGAAGGTCAGCCGGAATCGATGACGAGGCTTCTACCGCGGCGGCCGCGATGTCGGCGAGGTCGGAGCTGATGGAATCGAAGAGAGTGGCGACTTCGCTGGTCTTGGCGCCGCGTTCGTATTCCGAGAGGAGGGCGTCGTAAGGTTCGTCGTCGTATCCCCAGTGGTCGGCCTTTTCACGGGCGATGGCGAGGAGCTTTTCGAGGTGGGGGGCGAAAGTGTCGAAGGTGTTGTTCTGGCGGGCATCGTCCCAAGCGGCTTTGGCGAGAGTGGAGGTGGAGGAATCGCGCTCGACAAGCTCCTGGGGAAGTTTGGTGGAGCGCTCGAATTGGTGAGTGAGTTCGCGTTGGTTGGGCCCGTCGAGAGAGGCGAGTCCGTCGCGGAATTGGTCCGAGGTTTTTAATTGGTGGATGCGTCCGTGGAGGTAAGAAAGTTGTTGAGCCCGGAATTCCACGGCGGCGGGCGGGGCGTATGTTTCCTGATCCCAGTCGAGATTGGAGGCGGTGGCGGAGAGGAGGGAAATTTCGCGGAGAAGGTCTTGCATGGGAGGAGCTTAGCGAAGGGGGGTGGGTTGAACAGCGTCAAGGTGCGGGTGATTGCGGGTTGAGTGGAAGAGGAATGGTGATAGAAGGGGGTGGCGATGGAGAGCAAATACCAGGTTGATGATTTGATCCGCCAGAGTGCGGAGTGGGTGGTCTATCGTGTCATGACGAAAGACGGCACGCCCTATGCGTTGACGAGGGCGAGGTTGGAGGAGGAAGAGCAAGCGCAATTGGGCGAGGAGGGAGTTTTTGAATCGGCTCTGAAGACCTTGATGGAGCTCGATCATGAGCATGTGCGGCCGGTGGTGGATGGTGGGCTTGACAAGGTGGACGGTTATCCGTGGGTGGTGAGCAACTGGTTTGACGGGAAGCCATTGAGCAAGCGGACAATCAGTATCGAGGACATCAAGAACATCGGGGAGCAGCTAGAGACTATTGTGGGAGATCTCGGCAAGTTGGCGGATGTGTTGAGTTTTGATGCGGGTGAGATTCTGACCATCCGGACGCCGGATCATTATTTGCACGTTCTTTTCACGGTGGATTACCACGCGTGGTTCCGCGACTTTGCCTTGGGGGTGACTCCGGGAACGGGAGAGGATGCCAGTGTCAAGGTTCGGATCTTGCTGGAGGGCTTGGTGGAGAAACAGGAGCAGGTGCCGGTCAAGAAGGAGCGGGAGAAGCGCACCATCCCGATGGTCGAGGAACGGAGTCCGGCGCTACGCGAATACAAGCCTCCGCGTGACCGTTATTTGGGAAAAGTGGTGGCGATGCTTTTCCTTTTGACCTGTCTGGGAGGAATCGTCTGGCTGACCATGGTTGGGGAAGAGCGGGCCGGGAAGATCGAGGAGCTGGATGAGGCGCTGAAAGCGAAGGCTGCGAGCGAGGAATAGAGAATTTTCATTTTCTGCGAAGGATTTCGGGGAGTCCGTCGTGTTTCCCGGTGATGAAAGCGATAACTGCCTGTGTGATGTTGGCTTGGCCAGCCGTGAGTCTGGCTGATGATGAGACTGATTTGTTGAAGAAGAACGTCTCCTGCAACGGGGAGGAATTCACCATTGCCGAGATGTTCGAGTATCTGGGGCAAACCTTGAAGCCGGTTCCCAATGTTGTCCTCAAGGGGAATGTGGGATCCCAGCAGGTGTCCCGGCTGGTGGTGAAGGACGTGCCCTTGGGAAATCTTTTCAAGGTGATGGAATCGGTGAGAAACGTCCGCATTGAAATCATCGATCAAGGGGGTGAGGGACGGCCTGCCGATCCTTTTGGCGGGGCACCTCCGTCAAAGAGTGAGCTGAGTGGGGCCGGGGTTGTTGTCGTATCCAGCACCTTGAAGGAAGCCTTTGATGATCCCTTTGGTGGTGGAGGCGGCATGCCGAAGCTCAAGAATCTGGCGCCTCCCGAAAAAATGGAGACCGAGGTCATTTCGCTGGCCAAGCTTGAAATGCCGGTGGAGGCCTTGGTCGAAGCGATCAAGCTGACTTGGAAAGGGGTGGATCCCAAGCTCGAGCAACGGGCGAATCTGGTTTTTCACGAACCCTCCAAGTTGTTGATCGTCACCGGTCCGAAGACCGCGATTGAATTGACGAAGAAGACGGTCGCGGCGGTGCTGCCTGATTATCGGGAGAAGTCGGCGCAGGGGAATGCCCTGCCCATGATCAAGGTCGTTCCGCAGCCGGGCAAACTCTACAAGCCAACGCCCGCCAAGCCCAAGACTCAGACGGATGCCCTCCCCAAGACTGATTTGGAGCCCTTGGTTCCACTCCAACCGCGTCCCCGCCCTGCCAAGCCTGCCCAAGATCCTTTCGGGCCATAGCGGGATTCGCTTGAACAGGAGCACCAAGCTCCCTATCAGCTAGATTTACCTTTGTCTCCGGAACGTTCAGAGCCCGTTTTTTTGACCGAGGAATCCGTTGCCTCAAGGATCGGTCCGTCGGAGGGCTTCCGTGAGTTGACCCGTGCCTTGACGAAAGGGAGCGAGGAGGGGTGGGGATTGTTCTTCGACCAGTATGCCCGCCGGCTCCGGGGTTACCTGTCAGCCTGTTGGCGTGGAGAGGACGAATGCCTCGATGACCTGCTTCAAGAAACCTTGTTGCGGGCCGTCAAACATATGAGGGTTTTTGATGACGAGGGGGCTCTCTGGTCGTGGCTGACGGTTTTGGCGAGGTCGGTGGTTGCCGATCGCGGCCGAAGGGAAACGAGGTGGCGTCGTTTCATGAAGTTGTTTCGAGAGGAACGACCGATGCTTCCGAAGCGTGACGAAAACCTGCGAGCTGCTTTTGCGAAAATGTCATCCGAAGAACGACGGCTTCTGGAGATGAAGTATGAAGAGAATTTGAAAGTGGCGGAGATTGCCGCGAAACTGGAAACCATCGAGAAGGCCGTGGAGAGCCGGCTGACGAGAGCACGCTGCTCGCTGAGAAAGCACTATCGACCATGAAGACTGACCTGACATCCGACTTGATTCGCGACAACGTCCTGAACGCCGCACGAGGTCGGCGGAGGAAACGTTCGTTGGTGGCGGTGGCTTCGATTCTGTTACCGGCCTTTCTGGCGTTGATGGTGATGCAGCCGGAGCCCGAGGTTCCGGCAACGGTCGATTCCTCCTCCGAAGTGGAGGAGGAACCGGCCTTTGTCACCATCACGACCGAGCAGGAGCTGCTTGATACCCTGGCCCACCTCGATCCCGTTATTGTGAAGCGGGAAGATGGGACGGAGTGGTTGTATCTGACCCGGGAATAGGAAGGCGGCGTGGCTTGATGACCCAGGCCGCACCGACTCCGCAGATCAGACATCCTGCCCACACGAGGTCGGGCGCGAATTCGAAGAGGAGCATGCCGAGGGCGGGCCCCAACATTGTGGCGCCATTCCAAGCTAGTCCGAGAACGCCCATGAAGCGTCCCCTCATTTTCTCAGGAGCGAGGCCGGCGATGTAGCTGTTGGCAACGGGCAGGGCGATCATCTCTCCGATCGTGACAACAATCATCACGGTGGTGAGAACAGCCAGTCCCGATCCGAAGAGGTTCAGTCCCATCTCGATCCCCACCAGCGTGTAGCCGACCATCATGACGAAGACCGGAGGGCGCTTGCGCGTCCACGAAGTCAGGGGAAGCTCCATCAGGACAATCATTAACCCGTTCAGTGCCATGAGGGCTCCGTAGACCGATTTCTGGAAGCCACCGACTTTCGAGATCTGTAATCCCCACGTGCTGCTGAGCTGCCAGAAAACCATCGCGATCAGGAACGAAGCGACCACTGCCCGTAGGTAAGCAGGACGAGCTTTCATCTCACGAATGGCCGGAGCCCAGTTGGCCTTGGCCTTCTTCTGTCCTTTCATCGAAGGCACGCCGAAGAGGATGATCACGCCGAGGGCGGTCGTCGTCAGGGCATCGATGACGAAGAGGATGAAGAAGGAGTGATTCGCCATCAGTCCGGCCACCGCCATTCCGACCGCGAATCCGAGGTTGATGGCAAGGCGCTGGCAACCGAAGGCGCGCACCCGCAATTCGGGTGGAACCAAGTCGGCCAGAAGGGCACTGGCTGCGGGAAAGTACATCGAACTGAACATTCCCACGAGGCAGGCCGACGTGATGATGAACCAAGGTGCGGCGGCCTGGGAAAGCATCATCATGGCGATCGCTCCTCCGGCGCAGGACATGATGATGGTGGGTTTGCGCCCCCAGTGGTCCGCGAAGTACCCGCCGATGAGACAGGCCACGAAGCCACCGGCCCCGTATCCTGCGAGCGCCACCGCGATGACCCAGGACGGGTATCCTTCACGGTTCAGATAGAGCGCCAGAAAGGGCATCACGAAGTGACCGAAGCGATTAATCAAAGTTCCGCAGAAGAGAACCTAGTAGGCTCCCGGCAAGGCTTTGAGATCGGTCGGCAAGGTGTTGTTGTTTGTTGTCTTCATGGTCTTGGTCAAAAAAAAGACCCCGCTCACTCGAGGTGGGCGGGGCCGGTTTCAAAAAGAGATTGCTCGTTAAAAGCTGCTAATTCTGGAAATCGTTCCCGCCCGGGTCATGGAGTGTCCAATCGCGACGATAGGATTTAATGAGAGTGCCAGCGACGAAGGCGACGGTGCTGCCTTCCGGAAGCATCGTGGATTGACAAAAATGGGATGAAGTGGTCATCGCGGGGGGCGGGCGGTAACAGATTTTTAGTATTGGTTTACCCCAAAGTTTAATCGACTGGTCAGAGTGGAGGATTTCCGGCTAGAGTCCGGGAACTGCGCGACACCATGATCAAAGTTCTTCCCTCCTTTGCCGCCGCTGTGCTGACGGTTTCCTGTTCGTCCCCCGAGCCTTCGGCCAAGGCACCGATCCCCGAGGTCAAGAAACAGGTTAAGAAGGAGCCCGTGGAACGGGTGGTGGTCAGGTCCAAGAACAAGACGGGTACTCCCTACCATGTGAAATCCACTCATCATGGTGAGGCTTCGTGGTATAGCATCAAGTCCAATGGCGGCACTCACACCGCCAGCGGAGAAAGGTTGCGTGAGGAGGCTTCCACGGCAGCGCACAAAACCCTCAAGATGGGAACTAAGGTCAGGGTGACAAACTTGCGGAATGGCAAATCAGAAGTGGTGCGCATCACGGATCGGGGGCCCTATATCAAAGGCCGGATCATTGATGTGACCACCGGAGTGGCCAAGCGGATTGGATTCTATTCGCGAGGAATTGCTCCGGTGAAAGTGGAGGTTCTCGAGAAGCCTCCGGTGGAGGATTCGGATTCCTAGTAGAGGGTTCCTAACACGTTTTTTGTCCGGGGATTCACGGGATTTTCAAAAAGGGTAAAAAAGAATTCTGCCCTCGATTTTCCGACGTTTGAGGTGCTACAACGTGGGCTCGATGACTGTGGATTCCGCCATGTTTCAAACCACCCGCTGGACTTTGCTGGATCGGGCCAGCAAGCCGGAAGGTGGCGAGGCTCTCGATGAATTGTGCCAGCGATATTGGGGGCCGGTGTATTCGTTTCTGCGTCGGCTGGGATGTCGGGAAGCCGACGCCCAGGATCTGACCCAGGATTTCTTCGTGGGTTTCATGAAACGGGAGGGTTTTGCGAAGGCCGAGCTTTGTGACGAACTCATTGAGGAGCGGTGTGTATCCCGGCCTCACTTATCAGGTGCCTTCGCCACTTCCCCAGGATGTTCGCTTCACCATTCGGTATGGCACGGATTTGGTGGACTGGACGGTGATCGGGAGTCGGACCGGTTATGGCGTCGGATCGTTGTGGTCAGGTGGTTCGCAGATCGAGGAGACCGGGAGCAGGTCACGGGTGGTGACGGCCTGGAGTCCGGTCGCGATCAAGGCCGGCACTCGGAGCGGTGCCAAACAGTTCTTGAAGGTCGACTATGTCTACAGCCCGGGAGTCATTGGTGTAGAATAAGTTGTCAGTCAAAAAGGTTGAATATCATTCAAGTTTTCCATTGCGATTGTTGGTGATTTCAGCGAAGGTCCGGCCACCTTCGTCATGAAAGCGCTCGTTAAAACCGAAGCGGCACCCGGCCTGATTCTAACCGACGTTCCCGATCCCGAGATGGGGCGAAAGGATGTCTTGATCCGGGTGGACCGGACCGGCATCTGTGGGACCGACCTGCATATCTACAAATGGGATGACTGGGCGGCTTCGGCTGTTCCGGTGCCCCTGACGATAGGGCATGAATTCGTCGGCCACATTGTTGAAGTGGGGGCCGACGTCGACTATTTGAAAGCGGGTGATCGGGTTTCCGGAGAAGGCCATGTGATATGTGGTCGCTGTCGCAACTGCCTGGCGGGACGGCGACACTTCTGCAAGGATACCAAGGGAGTCGGGGTGAATTACCCCGGGGCTTTCGCTGAGTATCTGGTCTTGCCCGCCACCAATGTTTGGAAGTTGGCTCCCGAAGTCAGTTCGGACATTGCAGCCATTCTTGATCCCCTTGGGAACGCCACTCACACCGCACTGGCCTTTCCCTT
>JBMHCW010000029.1:0-8409 GCA_049889715.1 Akkermansiaceae bacterium
CCGGTGACGGTGACTCCATCGAGGGCTGCGCCTTCCAGTAAAGTAACAGCCGGGGCCTTCCCTTGGCTGTCGATGACTACCGCTTCGGCGCGGGCCAGGCCGGTCTTTCCTTTCTTGTTGTCCCCCGAACTCTGAAGAGTCACGCCGGCCGGAATGGTGAGTTGCTCGTCGTAGCGACCGGGCTCGACAAGGACGGTGTCGCCCGCCTTGGCCGAGTCGAGCGCAGCCTGAAGGTTGACGAATCTTCCCGGAGCTTCGATCTCGGCACTGAAGACGGGGAGAATCAAAGTAGCTTGGTAAAGAGCGAAGAGAGAATGTTGAAGAGAGGGCATCGATCTTGATTTCGAATCCACCATGAGGAATGGAGGGCCCGAAAGCAAACTTCCGATTTGATTTCCCGGTTTGAACGACGGGATGATGATCACCGTACAGGTGAACTAGGTTTCGACCTGCCTGGCGAAACCTGTTAGTCATCACGACATGATTGAGACCTTTGATTGGGTGGTCATTGCCGCTTCGTTGGCGATCAGCCTGGGAATCGGCTGGTGGGCTGCGCGTAAGAACAAGGAAACTTCGGAAAGTTTCTTTCTCGCCGGTCGTTCCATGCCTTGGTGGTTGTTGGGAGTCTCGATGGTTGCCACCACCTTTGCTGCGGATACTCCGACGCTGATCACCGACTGGGTCCGGACCGACGGAGTCTCGAAGAACTGGCTGTGGTGGTCTTTTGTCTTCTCGGGCCTGCTCACTACTTATGTGTTTGCGAGGAGGTGGCGCCGTTCCGGTGTAATGACGGATGTCGAGTTCTATGAACTCAGGTATTCGGGGACGGGAGGTCGATTTTTGAGGGGCTTTCGCGCGCTTTATCTGGGCCTCTTGTTTAACGTTTTCATCATCGCGGTGGTCTCGTTGGCGGCGATCAAGATCATGGGAATCCTCATCGGTCTCACACCCTTGCAAACAATCATGATCGGAGCGGGGGCCACCTTGCTCTACAGCGTGGCCGGAGGATTGCGTTCGGTGTTATTGGTTGATTTTTTCCAGTTTGGACTCGCCATGATTGGATCCGTGGCGGCGACCATCTACGTTCTCAACATGGAGCAAGTCGGTGGGCTCGAAGGCTTATTTGCCAATGAAGTGGTCCAATCAAAGATGAGCTTTTTCCCGTCGACCCAGGAACTTTGGGTGGCGCTCTTCATCATTCCGATCGCCATTCAATGGTGGACCGCCTATTACCCGGGAGCCGAACCCGGCGGAGGTGGATATATCGCCCAGCGGATTTTTGCGGCGAAAGATGAGCAACATGCCACCAAGGCCAGCCTCTTTTTCAATGTGGCTCACTACGCCTTGCGTCCGTGGCCGTGGATCCTCATTGCCCTGGCCTCGCTCGTGGTCTTTCCCACTCTGGATTCCATTGGGGAAGCCTTCCCGGATCTTGCCAAGGATAAATTGGGGCACGATGCGGCTTATCCGGCGATGGTTGCCCAGTTGCCCGCCGGGCTCAAAGGAGTGGTCCTGGCCTCCTTGATCGCGGCCTATATCTCGACTCTGTCCACCCAGGTCAATCTGGCCTCGTCTTATCTCACCAAGGACTTCTGGAAGCGCTTTGTGAATCCGGATTCGAGCGAGAAGCAACAGGTTCTGGTCGGTCGAATCACAAGCGCCGTGGTACTCCTCTTAGGATCGGGAGTGGCTCTTCTCTTCACCAATGCCGCTCAGATGTTCGACATGATCCTGATGATTGGAGCGGGAACCGGTTTGGTGTATCTCCTGCGCTGGACTTGGTGGAGGGTCAATGCCTGGAGTGAGATTTCGGCGACCGTGGCGGCGGTGCTCTCGAGTTATCTTTTTGTCGGCAAGGGCACGCTTCCTTTCGCCGATCCCTTTGGCTGGGCGGTTGCCCTTGGACCTTGGGCCTACCTGGGACCCGTGGTCTTGACGACGACGGTTTGGTTGATTGTGACTTTCAACACCGCACCGGAGTCGCAGGAAACGCTGACGAGATTCGCCGACAAGACATCGCCTCCGGGCAAGGGGTGGGATCGCTTCCGGACCAATCCGGTTGATCCCAATGAGCCATCGGTGGGGAGTGATTTAGTGAAGGTCTTCTTTGGCAGTGCGGCCATTCTCGCGATTCTTCTAGGGACGGGGCTCGCGATCTATGGCGACTTGATGCGCAGTGTTTTACTTCTTGTTCCGGGTCTGGGAGTGCTGGGTTGGTTGTTCAAAGGTGGTCAGACGAAGCAGGCGTGATCCAGCACTCTCTTGACATTTTCACTGAAAGAGGGACTGGGGAGGCGGGGTATTTACCGGCCCAACAAATCAATGACCATGATGACAAAACTCACTGCTCTTGCTTTTTCCGCCTGCCTTTTCGGTGCTGCCACTGCTGCACCCGATGACAAGAAGAAGGCTGCTCCCAAGAAAAAAATCGAACAGGCCCAGAAGGCTGAGAAGAAGAAGGCTGCTCCCAAGAAACCTGTGGATGCTCAGAAGGCCAAGATGGAGGCTGAGCGCAAAAAGGTAGAAGCTGCCAAAAAGGCTGCCGCTGAAGCTGCCAAGAAGAAAGAGGCCGGCGAGAAAGCGGTTAAAGAAGCCGTGGCCCGTTTGAAAGAGCTCGGGGAAAAGAAGAAGAAGGCCGAGGTGATTCGCAACGAAGCAGCCCACGCCTTGCGGGATGCCGAGAAGAATGTCGAAAACATCGAATCCGAAATGGCGCGGATTACTTCCCAGCTTCGTGCCAAGGCTGAGAACGACCGCAAGAAAGCCGAGCAGACCAGAGAGCGTGCGAAACGTGATCTCGAAGCCAAGGAGCGGGCTCAGATGATCGCGATGAAGAAGGAACTCGAAAACCTCAAGAGAACAGTCGAGATCCTGAGCGGCCAGCTGCAAGAGAAGAACGAAAAGGCTGCGGCCGAAGCGAAGAAGAAGTAATCGCCTTTTTCTTTAAAAACAAAGTTTCAAACATCCGCTTCCCTTTGTTGGGAGCGGATGTTTTTACTTAGCGCATTTTCTCGATCAGTTTTCTTCCAGCTTCCGACTGTGAAAACTCGCGGTATCTCGGACTTCCGAGAAGAGTCTGCTTCGGGATGGCTTTCCCAAAATTGTCAGCAATGTGAACGATCTGCTTGGCCATGTCTTCAAAGTTCTTGGTGCGGTTCAGCATGATCAGATAGCCGTTGTTCACCTTGAAGTTGTCAGGAAGAGCCAGGGCGGCTGTTCGGATGAACCCCAGAGCTGCTTCATTCTCGCCTTTGCTTCTGGTAATCATATAGCGGAAGTAGTCGAGGTAGGGATCTCCTCCCACAAACTGATCGATCAATTTGATCTTGGTGGAGGCTGCATTCAAGTGTCCTGCATCCAAGCTGGGATTGAGAGTGAGCAGGGCGATACTGACGCTCTGTTGGGCATCAGGTTCGAGACTGGCCAATTCTGCTTGTCGAAGATTTTTGTCGGCGGAGGCAAATTACAGGCGCAGCTTTCTCAACCACGGCTTCTTGGCCAGGGAATCAGGAAGTTGTGAGTAAATCCCGTTCATTTCGGCAAACTTCCCGGTCATGCCGGCGACGGTGAAGTCATAAATGAGCTTTGAATTCTGTGCGAAATCTCGGTCAGCTGGCTCGAGCTTGTTCAGGTCTCCCTTCAGTTCGACAAAGCGTTCGATGAGGACTCTCCGATAGACCGTTGTTGACCACTCACCCGCAAGGAGGGAGTAGGTTCGCAAGATCCGAAAGTTCCCCTGGGCATCCTCTTTCAAATCCAGCAGGAGGTAATCGAAGGTAGTGGGGCTTTCCTTCCTGATGACGGGATATGAATTGCCCTCGAAGTTGGTGATTCCGACGAATCCAACATCGGTTCCTTTCTTTGCCAACGGAATTCCCAAGCCACCGCTTTTTCTTAGCACGAAATGAAATCTGGCCGACAAGGCCTTGGTGATCTCCGGGGTGGTTTGAAGTCCACGACTTGCCTCCTCCCCAAGAGCCTTTTTGTCGAAGAACGCTTCGGCCTGAACAGTCTGCTCGTTCTTCGACAAATCGATGGGCGAATTCAGTGAGTTGAAACTCGGTGAACTCTGCTTCGGGCTGGATGTTCCCGGGTTCTGCTGGATCGGAAGGTTTAGGGTCGGTGTTGTCTTCCTGAGTCGAATCCTTGCATGAGAATGCGATGAAACTCAAAATGAGGAACAGGCTCTGCGTCAGCTTCATCATGAACTCTTCAGGCTGAGATGGTGGTTCGCCGTCTTGTCATTTGGACGGGATCTCGTTGACGGTGTAGTAGGCCTTTTTGTGAAGGAGGGGTTTTCCTTCGGCGCTTTTCAGGGGCGAGAGATCAAAGTCGTGGATGTGACTCTCTTGCACGCCGTCGATGACAAGGTGGACGCTGAGTTTGTCATCGGAAACGGTGGCTAACTTGACGACCGGAGTGGTGTGGTCGACTTCGGGGCTGCCGTATCCTCCGGTAAAGTTGTGGGTGTAGGTTTCAAGGGTGTAAGTCTTGGGGTCTGAAGCGGTCTTGGGATCGACCGGTTTGGTGAAGTTCACGAGGAAGCCGTCAGGCTTGATGTTGATCTCCTTGATTTCGAAAGGAACCTTGCCGGTCCAGTCAAGGCGTTGGATGGCGAAGGGTTCGGTACCTCGCACCGGCCATTGGCGGCTGGTGGTGAAACCGCCGGCAATGAGTTGTCCCTTGGGGGTGAACTGAACGTTCATGATCCCGGTGGCGAGACCTTCACGGAAAGGATAGCAGGCGCCCTGCCAGACGCCGTTCACCTTCTCGGTGGTGGCACGGAGGATGAGGCTGAGGGTGTAGTCGCCAAAGAAGAACTGGTTTTCGAACGGCCCGAACTTGCCTCCGGTTTGGTCGAGCTGGAAGCCCGAGATGGACCGGCCCATCTTGATGTAAGGGAACAGGATGGTCGGAGGCACGAACTCCTTGACCCGCTTCTTTTCGACGAGGATGCGGGAGTTTGGCTTGGGTTCTTCGGCCGGGGCATCGAGGCCATCGACATAGGGATACCAGTTGTAGCTGGCGGGATGTCCGAGGAAGTGATCTTGCTTCAGGTGCTTGAGGGAACATGAGCCGTTCCAGGGGCCTTGGCTTTCGATGGTGAACATCGCGCCTTCGGCATTGGCGGCCACCCCGGCGGGGCTTCGCAGGCCGGAGCAAACAGGAATCATCTTGCCATCAGGCGTGACCTTCACGGCCCAACCGCGGAAGAGGTTGTGGGACTTGTAGGAACCGCTCAGACCGAGAGCGACCCAGATGTTGCCATCAGGGTCGTGCTTGGATCCGAAGGCAAATTCGTGTCCTTCGGCATAACCCCAGTTGTTAGTGAGGGCGAAGAAGTCGTCAGCCTGTCCATCGCCATCGGTATCCTTGAGGCGGGTGACTTCGCCGAACTGGGTGATGGTGAGGGCGTCGTCGCGCCATGACATGCCGAAGATCTCATCCTGTCCGCTGGCGAAAAGTTCGTAAGTGGGATTGGGGGATTCGTCGAAGGCTCCGGTGAGTACATAGACGTCGCCCCTGCGGGTTCCCACCGCGAGTTTGTCGCCGGGGAGGTTTTCGAAGCTGCCGGGGTGCATGGGAACTTCGGGTGGGATGGGAATGTCGACGACGCGGTAGTATTCCGCTTCGGCTGCTGCGGTGCCCCACATTGCACCGAGGTCTTCGGCGGCAAAGAGAGCGGGAGAGACGAGGAGTCCGGTGAGGAGGGATCGTGAGAGAGAGGTTACCATCGGTATTCGAGGTGAAGGGTTTTCTTGCCGGGGTGAAGAGTGATCGGGATGAGAAGTTCCTGAGGTTCACCATCGCGGATGGTCCCCGAGATCTTGCCGTTGATGCGGAGGTTGAGATTATCGATCTGCCAACCATTGTTGGTCTTGGTGATCTTCTTGCCCGAGGCCACGCGGAAGTAGAACATTTCCTGCTCCGCCGAGGCTTCGAAGGTCATGGTGCGCTTGAAGTAGGCCTTGCCGTCATCGAGTTGGTCCTCGAAGAAATCAGTGACCGCGATGTCTCCGTATTGATAACGGAATGTCGGGCGCTTGTTCTGATCGAGGGTGTAGCCACGGTACTGGTATCCATGATCGTGCGGGAAGGTGTAGTTGGTCTTGCCTTTGTAGGGCCATAACGCGTCCATGTCCTTGAGGCGATGGAAGGGAATGCCGGCGGGGAAGGTGATACGGTTGTCTCCGCGGATGCTGAAGCGTCCGTGTCCCACACTGACGAACTGGCCTTTCCAAAGGTGGGTGAGGTTCATTTCGCGGGAGTCGAACACCAATGAGATCCGCTCCGGGTATCCCACGCCGATGCCTCGATAACTGGCGGTGCCGCGTCCCCGGACCATGACCGTTTCATCGGCCACCCGGATCTCATTGGACTGTCGGGAAAGGCCCTTGGGAGCCTTGGCCCGTTGGCCATCGGAGAGGTAATTCCAGAGGGCTTCGATTTGTTGGTCGGTGCTTCCATTGAGGATTTCCGGCCGCACGGCCTGCCCTCCCGGCCAGTAGCTGGGCATGATGACGGTGGGGTGGAATCGCGAGGGTTGCCGCATGTAGAGGTGGAACCAATTTTTCTGTAAGCGTTCGGTGGTGTGGATGATGTCGAGAGCGCCCGCTCCTCCGGACTTCTGTCCATTGAAGTCGTGGCAGGCGATACAACTCAGTCCGCCGGCGCCGATCATTTCGTATCCGGCATTTTTGGATTCCCGGATGTTTTCGACTTTCGGGAGAGTGGCGTTCTCGAGCGAGTCGACCTTGCCGAAGAGGTCCACAAGATGGCCGATGTTGTTTTCACCGAACATGGGCATGCGGGTATTGAGGTATTCGCGCTGGCGGCCGCCGTTGATCATCACTTCCTTGAGCCAGCTCTTGGTGAGTTTGGCCCCGACGTGAGTAAGGGGAGGAGGGAGGCGTCCCTGGTCGCCCAGCTCTTCGGCAGTGCCGGTGAAGAAGGGATTGCGTTCATCGGTGATGCCGCCGAGGCCATCGCGTTCGTGGCAGGAGATACAGTTGAAGGAGGTCAGGGTTTTGTGAACTTGCTGCAAATCGGTGAGCTCCAGCGTGTTGGCTTTGGGAAGGGCGGCGGCGATGAGTTCCTTGTGTCCCGGAGCGAAATCGAAGCGGGGGGCGGTTAATTTTTCGGAGAGACATCCCTGATCGATTTTCAGGCTGGCGAGGGAGGGGTAATCCGGCGACTCGGTCTTCACGTCGTCGTGGCACTTCACGCATCCGAAGTTGCCGAAGTGGGCTTTCCCTTTGGCGGCGAGATCGGGATCGACCTTGAGAGGCTTGACTACTTCGATGGGATCCTCCGAGATCGAAAGAAGCGACGAAGGAATGGGCTGGCGCTTGAAGCCGGGCCCTTCCAGCTCGAACTTAAGCGAGGCGTTGCGACCGGTTTGGAAGTAAAGGAGCTCGATGGCGTTCCAGCCCTTCACCAGTTTGGCAGTGCCGGTGAACCTTTTCACGCCGCGGCGGTCGCTTGGTGCTTCCTCCACGACCTTCTTCCCGTTGAAGATCAAGTGCCCTCCGTTCATTTCGAGAAAAGCGGTGTAGTCTCCGGGCTTTTCGATCTTGAGGAATCCTTCGAGGCGAATGGCGGTGTGTTGGGGCACCTTGCCATTGCCGCCCTTGAATTCGGAGAGCGAGAAATCCTTGGCCAGGCCGGCTTTGTCTGGTGTGACGTCTCCTTTCAATCCTTCCCAGACCTTGCCCCGCCAGGTGGTGTAAGAGAGGTTGCCGGGAACCTGGGTATCCTGAAGGAGATAGTGCGTGATGCGGTCGAGGTCCTGACCGGGAAGCCGAAGGTCGGGCATACGGCCGGAGGGACGGGTGGCGTGCGGACGTTGGAGAAAGTCCCGCAGGCTTTGATGGGAATACTTCTGGGAGAGATCACCGAGGGGAACCGACGAATTGGGCAGGAGCTCCCGGCCTTCCGGATCTCGGGATGAGTGGCAGGCCACGCATCCGACGGAGTGGAACAGTTCATTTCCCCGGGCCGCTGCCACGGAATCAGGGGCTTGTTGTTCGAATGGTTTCCCCTTGTGAAGGGAAACCAGAAAATGGGTGATCTCTTCGGCAACCTCTCCGCGTTCCCGGACGCTGAGCGAGGCCAGGACGTCGGGCATGGGAGTGCCCGGTTTGACCTCGTGAGGGGCGGCAATGTATTTCAGGAGATACTCTGGATTGATGCGTCCTCCGACGGCCGAGAGGCGCGGGGACTTGCGGGAGGTCGCGGTCAGGGAGTCTTCGGACTGGTGGCAGGCGGCACAATTGAGCTCTTCCATCAGAACATGTCCCTTGAGATCGGAATCGAGCTTGCTGGACGCAACCCATGGAACCAGAACTTCCGCGTGGCCCGGAATCAGGACGGTCAGGAAGGTGAGAAGAGACAGTCGTTTGAACACAG
>JBMHCW010000030.1:0-11577 GCA_049889715.1 Akkermansiaceae bacterium
CCTTTATCTCTTCCCACCGAACCTATGTCGCAGTTCATTCGAAGGATGGTCCCCTTGGCGGGAATTGTATTGATCCAGCCATTGGCAGGGGACGGAGATGGAGCGAAGCCTGCAGACGGACCTAAAGAAGTGGGGTTGACCGCGCTCTTGGGGCGGGTTGATTTGCTTCCGCCTGATCAGAGCAAGGCCTATGAGAAGGTGAAAGCGGAAGAGTTGCCTTCGGAGCCGGGGGTGGTCAACGAAGAGGGTGAGCCGGTTTCGGTGGAAGATGTCGGAGACCTGACGGAGCTCTTGTCGGAGGTCAAAGTGGGTGAAGGTCCCGGGGAAGTTTCCGGATCGGTGGTTGATGCCAGCGGAGATGGACTCGAAGGAGTGGTGATTTCTTTCCCTGATTTCGAAGGAGTCAAGGTCAAGAGCGATGGGGAAGGGAAGTTCCAGTTAACCGGATTGCCATCCGGTCAAGTTTCGGCGGAATTTTTGAAACCAGCGTTTTTCCCGAAGCTGGAAGTCTTTGAGGTTAACGAAGAAGGAGTGACCGAAGTTTCGGTGACCCTTGAAGAAGAAGCGGCCGGAGTGTTGCCGAATTTCAAGGTGGGTGACGGACCGGGAGAAGTCGAGGGAACGGTCTTTGATGCCGACGGCAAGGGGATTGCCGGGGTCATCATTACGCTGCCGGACAATGGTGGATTCCAGGTGCGGACGGATGAAACCGGAAGTTTCAGGCTGACCGGTTTGCCGGCTGCCGGGGTGACGGCGGAATTCCTGAAGCCGAATTACATCACCAAGCTGGATGTCCTTCAGGTCAAAGCTGAAGGCGTGACGCGGGTGAGAATCGCTCTGGACATCAAGCCAGTGGAGCTCGCGGAAGGGGAGTATCTTCTGGAGGGACAGGAAGTGATCCTCGACTACGAAGAGGAGGAGGTCGGAGCCATCGGGATCGCTACTGACACCGGTCCGGGCTTGGCGGGAGGGGGCTTGTCGAAGGAGTTTCTTTCAAAGTCGGGCGCGAGTGATGCTGCCGGAGCGGTGGGTAAAATTTCGGGCGCCAACGTGGTGGGAGGAAAGTTCGTGGTCGTCCGTGGATTGGGTGATCGATACAACAACACCACGCTGAACGGGGGAATTGTTCCGAGCCCCGAGACGGCACGAAAGGCGGTGCAGCTCGACTTGTTCCCGTCGGATGTTCTTGAAAGTGTGGCCATTCGTAAAACGGCCGCACCGTATTTGCCGGCGGAATTCGTGGGGGGATTGGTTCAGCTGCAGACCTTGAAGCAGCCCAAGAAGGATTATTTCAGCCTCGAGTTTTCGACCAAGTATCATCAGCCGACCCATTCCCACGGAGATTTTTATACCGTGCCCGGATTGGATATCAGCTCGGACTTGAAGGCGGGGGCGCCGGTGATCAAGGGAGATCCGATCCTTGATTCGAGAGCCTTCACCAGGAGCTCCGGGCCTGACGCGGCAGCAGCCCGTCAGCGATTCTACGACAAGGTGAAGTTCGGCCCCGAGAAGTCGGACCCCAAGTTTGATCAGGCATTCGGTGCGGGTTTTGGTAAGACCTATGACCTCGATGGAGGAAGCAGTCTGAGTCTTCTGGGGAGTTTCACTTACGATTCGAAGCAACGATATCGCCGCCTTGAGGAATCGAATTACAACACACGGATTACCTCTTCTCCGGATCGAGGAGACCTGAATCCGCGTTTTGTGAACGACGCAACGCTGGAGTTTGACTCCAACGGGAACCGGATCTTTTCGGGGCTCGACGGAAATTTTGAGCGCGACAGCTATGTCGAGTCGGAGGAAATGGGACTTCTGTTGACCGGAAATCTCTCGATCGGTGACAACTACGATTTCAACGCCACCTTCTTCAACTTCCGGTCGGGAGAGTCGGAGTATTCCTTGGTCGACAATGGGCTGACCAAAGCATCGGACCTCGATGTGGAGCCTGATTCCCTGGCGACGGGCCTGATCGAGGTCGAGGGCTATGCGATGAACTCCTACCGTCAGGCCTACGAACTCAAATACCGGGAACTGCAATTCATGCAGGTCGGAGGAGAGGTCAGGTTTGATGACTGGCGAGACGGGGCAAAACTGAACTGGAATGCCTACACCTCTGAAACGACCGAAGAATCCCCTCGAAGCTATGAGTTGAAGGGAACCTACATCAGGGAGTTGGGCACCGATGACCCGATCGAGGGGATTTCCATCCCGAACATCGGCAACCTCAGAAACCCGATCAGTTCGGACTTCATCGAATATGAGACCAACGACCAGTTGGAGGAATACAAGGTGGACGGTGTGCTCCCGATTTTTGAAAGCACCGAGAACCGGCGCCTGAATCTTTTGATCGGAGCGGGGACCTACCGGCGGGATCGTGACAGCAGTCTGCGGAGTGCGGTGATCAAGGCGGGTAACGCCATCAATCGCATTGACGAGGCCCTTGAAGCATCGGAGCGCCTGCTCAACGACGAGGAAATCGGAACGAAAGACAACGCCAGACGTTACGAAGGATTTTATCCGGTTGCCGCGGGGACGCAGGCCACTCCGGAGTATTCCGGTTCCTCGACACTGGATAGCACCTACATCGGGGTTGATGCCCAGATGGATTCGTGGTTCCTGATGGGAGGATTCAGACTGGAGTCCGAGACCCGAGCCTTCAACGTCCCGGGGGACGCGGAAGGGGACTTTTCGACTGACGTGGAGGATTGGTTCCCTTCGCTTGAGATTGGCCGGACCTTCGGGCATGAAGACGAATATCTCCTGCAGTTCAGCTACTCCCAAACAGTGGTTCGTCCGACCTTCTACGAATTCATTCCGGCGAGGATCATTGACTTGACCAACCAAAGCCTGGTCACTGGTAACCGGGATCTCCGCGAAGCCTATTCGGAGAACTTCGACCTCCGGTTCAACTGGGAGAAGGAAAAGGATTTCTTCGGGATCAACCTCTTCTACAAGACCATCGAGGACCCCATCTTCACCATTGTCGACCCCTTGGAGGGTGGCCGTGCCCGGACCTTTGCCAACCTTGGGGAAACCGAAGTGAAGGGAATCGAGCTCGAGGCCAGCAAGGACCTCAGTGGCGGGTTCTCCCTGACCGGTAACATCAGTTACATCGAGGCCAGTCCGACGCCGGGAACCGTGCCGGTGGGATCGCAGGAGTTCAACGCAACCATCGACAGTCTGGAAGGTCAGCCCAAGTTGTTGGCCAACCTGATTCTTTCCTACGACAACCTCGATCACGGGATCTCTGCGAACTTGGTTTACAACTTCACCGGCGAGTATCTCACCTTGGCAAGTTTGCGGAATGTCGATGATCCGGGACCTGGTCTGCCCAATGAAATCAGGCAACCCATGCACACCCTCGACTTCAACTTGAGCAAGACCTGGGTGACCGATTGGGCTGATCTCAAGCTGAAGTTCTCGGTAAAGAACATCCTCGATTCACGAGTCGAGGTGGCTTACGAGGGGATCGACGATATCGCCCCCGCATCACTCTATTCCGCGGGAAGAGAGTTCGGAATTTCCCTCGAAGGGAAGTTCTAATGTGACGAAATTGTTTCGTTGGTGATCGTCACAATGTTGTCACTTAATAGACCTCAGATTTTTTTGAACGGGGGCTAAATCGAAGGCGAAAGCAGCGCTGTTGTTAGCAGCGATGAGTTTCACTTTCAACCCAAGTTCATGAAAATAAAGAAGAGCAAAAGACAGTTCACCATGATCGCACTCCTCAGTGCGGCTGTGGCTGGAGCAGCCTCGGCGATGCCGACTGTCATTGATGTCTCAAGTTCCATTTCCGTTGATACGGTCTGGGATTCGGACACCGATGATGATGGAACCATCGATCAAATCTACTTCATCGATGAAGCAGTTTTCGTCGGTGATCTGACAGGTGCCACTCGTCCCACATTGACCATCGAACCGGGAACAGTGATCGCTGCAAGCGGTTCCACCACCGGAACCAACGGTCTTGACGTTGGAACTTTGGTTGTGACCCGGGATGGCCGCCTCGATGCAGCCGGAACCGCCCTTGAGCCCATTGTCTTCACCAGCGTTGATGAAGCTGAATTCATCTACAACATCGACATCGATGGCTTGGACGGCATCAACGACGTCAAGCCTGATCCTATCGTCGACGGGGGAGCCTGGGGCGGAGTGATCATCCTTGGTCGTGCTCCGATCAACTTTTACGACTCTCCCACCAATAACCTTGGTGAAAACAGCGTGGAAGGATTCGCCACCAACGCCGCCGGTGACAGCATTCTTTACGGCGGAAATGACGGAGGCGATGACTCCGGAGTTCTTCGTTACGCCAGTCTTCGCTTCGGTGGTTTCGAATTTGCCATCGACGAAGAAATCAATGGTCTGACCATGGCCGGCGTTGGAGCCGGAACCCAGATCGACCACATCGAGGTTGTCGGAAACACCGATGATGGCTTCGAGTGGTTCGGCGGCACGGTCAACACCAGCCACCTCTTCGCCCTTTACTGCCAGGACGAATCCTTCGACCTCGACGAAGGTCACCAGGGAGTCCACCAGTTCTGGTTCGCCGTCCAATCCAACTTCAGTGACTACGGCACCGAAGCTGACGGCGGAAACCGCACTGGAGCCGGTGTGAAGACCGGTGAGCCTTTGACTCTCGCCAAGGTTTACAACGCCACTTACGTGGGTGCTCCTGATGCCAACGATGCCTTCCGCTTGAAGGACAACTACGCTGGTCAGTTCCACAACTCGATCTTCACCAACATCGGAGACAATCTGATCCGGATCGATGACACCGACACTGCTGGCCAGGTGGGAGTGAACCTCAACTTCACCAACAACCTCTTCAATACTCCCGGCAGCACTCCGACTCACGGAGGACAGCCCGATGAAGAGAACGCTCTTCTCGAGCAGACCGGGAACCAGACCGACGTTGACCCTCTTCTGACCACCGTTGGAACCAACGGAGACGGAGAAGTTGATTCGATCGACCCGCGTCCGCAGGCCGCAAGCCCCGCTTGGGGAGGCGACCTGACTCCGGGAGCTCCTCATCCGGTTTCCTACAAGGGTGCCTTCGGTGCTGACAACTGGGTGTCCGGTTGGACCTACGCTTCCAACGAAGGAATCGTCGTGAACAACTTCACTCCTCCGGCCATTACAGTGGTCAATGTTGGAACCGGACTCGACACCGACACGACCTGGGATTCCGACACCAATGATGACGGAATTATTGACCAGATCTACTTCGTGGATCAGGCCGTCTTCGTGGGTGACCTCTCCGGAGCCACTCGTCCGACCCTGACCATCGAGCCCGGCACCGTGATCGCCCTTTCGGGATCCACCACTGGAACCAACGGTCTTGACGTTGGCACCGTGGTCATCACCCGGGACGGACGAATTGATGCCCAGGGAACGGTGAACAGCCCCATCGTCTTTACCAGCGTTGATGAAGCCGAATTCCTTTATGGAATCGACATCGACGGCTTGGATGGAATCACTGACTTCAAGCCCGATCCTGTCGTTGACGGGGGAGCTTGGGGTGGCGTGATCATCCTTGGTAATGCTCCGATCAACTTCTACGACTCCGAGACCAACAACCTCGGTGAGAACAGCGTGGAAGGATTCGCGACCAACGCTGCCGGTGACAACATCCTCTACGGAGGTAGTGATCCCGCGGACAACTCTGGAATCTTCCAGTATGTCAGCCTTCGTTTCGGTGGATTTGAATTCGCTATCGACGAAGAAATCAACGGTTTGACCATGGCTGGCGTTGGAGCCGGAACCCAGATCGACCACGTCGAGGTTGTCGGAAATACCGATGATGGCTTCGAGTGGTTCGGCGGCACGGTCAACACCAGCCACCTCTTCGCCCTCTACTGCCAGGATGAATCCTTCGACCTCGATGAAGGTCACCAGGGAGTCCACCAGTATTGGTTCGCTGTCCAGTCCAACTTCAGTGACTACGGCACTGAAGCTGATGGAGGAAACCGCACCGGAGCCGGTGTGAAGACCGGTGAGCCTTTGACCCTCGCCAAGGTGTTCAATGCCACTTACATCGGGGCCCCTGATGCCAACGATGCCTTCCGCTTGAAGGACAACTACGCTGGTCAGTTCCACAACTCGATCTTTACCAATCAGGGCGACGACCTGATCCGGATCGATGACACCGACACTGCTGCCCAGGTTGGAAGCCGCATCTTCTTCACCAACAACATCTTCGGCACTCCCGGAGATTCCGAGACCCACGGCGGACAGCCTGCCGCTGAGGCTGCTGTTCTGGCACAAGAAGGAAACGTGAAGGACACCGATCCTTCTTACTCCGCTGTTGCCACCAACGAGGACGGAGAGGTTGTTCTGATCGACCCTCGCCCTGCCATGGACGGACCAGCCTGGGGAACCACGCTGACTCCCGGAGCTCCTGAAGTTGCCCCGCACCGCGGTGCCTTCGGAGTCGAGAACTGGGCCCGCACCTGGACCTACGCTTCGGCAAACGGTCTCTTCGTTGATTCCTTCCTCGCTCCTGCCGGAGTGGAAGTGGTTGCCGTTGGCGACTCCATCGCCGTCGACACCACCTGGGATTCCGACACCAATGATGACGGAATTGTTGACCGGATCTACTTCATGAATCAGGCCGTCTTCGTAGGCGACCTGACTGGAGCGACTCGTCCGGTTCTGACCATCGAGCCCGGCACCGTGATTGCTGCTTCGGGATCCACCACCGGAACCAATGGTCTGGATGTCGGAGCCCTCGTCATCACTCGTGACGGAGGAATCGATGCCGACGGAGAAGCCACCAATCCCATCATCTTCACCAGCGTTGCTGATGCCGAGTTCCTCTATGGGGTCGACATCGACGGTCTGGATGGAGTGAACGACGTCAAGCAGGATCCCATCATTGATGGAGGAGCTTGGGGTGGTGTGATCATTCTTGGTCGCGCTCCGATCAACTTCTACGACTCTCCCACCAATAACCTCGGTGAGAACAGCGTGGAAGGATTCGCCACCAACGCCGCTGGTGACAGCATTCTCTATGGAGGTTCTGATGCATCCGATTCCTCAGGGAGCTTGAGCTACGCCAGCCTTCGCTTCGGTGGATTCGAATTCGCGATCGACGAGGAAATCAACGGCCTCACCATGGGCGGTGTTGGTTCCGGAACTTCCATCCACCACGTTGAAGTTGTTGGTAATACCGATGATGGCTTCGAATGGTTCGGAGGAACGGTGAACACCAGCTACCTCTTCGCCCTCTACTGTCAGGACGAGTCCTTCGACCTCGACGAGGGTCATCAGGGAATCCACCAGTTCTGGTTCGCCCTTCAGTCCAACTTCAGTGACTACGGCACTGAGGCTGACGGAGGAAACCGCACCGGAGCCGGCGTGAAGACCGGAGATCCGAAGACGACTGCCAAGGTCTTCAATGCCACTTACGTCGGAGCACCCGACGCCAACGATGCCTTCCGCTTGAAGGACAACTATGCCGGTCAGTTCCATAACTCGATCTTCACCGAGATCGGAGACAACTTGATCCGCATTGATGATACCGACACCGCTGGTCAGGTGGGGGGAGACCTTCGCTTCACCTACAACATCTTCGGCACTCCCGGAGGTGACGAGACCCACGGTGGTCAGTCGGACGAGGAAGCTTTGTTGCTGTCTCAGGATGGAAACGTTAAAAATACGAATCCGTTGTTGAGTTATATGGCCAAAAACGAAGATGGCGAAGTGATTGTCATTGATCCTCGTCCATCGATTGATGGCGGCCCGGCCTGGGGCAGCGACCTTCTTGCCGGAGCACCAGAGCAAGTTCAATATCGCGGAGCCTTCGGCACCGAGCTTTGGACCTCGACCTGGACCTACGCGTCTGCCGAAGGAATCGTCCGTCCCGGATTCTCCGAGCTCACGACTCCTGAAGCGACCATCATCATCGAAGTTGAGGGTGGAGCAGTACTCGAAGTGCTCGACTCCTCGCTGGATGGTGACCAGTTCTCCATCACCTTCGTCGCCGAAGTGGGAGGAAGCTACAAGGTGACCCAAGCGGCTTCGCTTGACGGAACGTTTGTTGACGTTCCCGGAGCCGTGGTGACCGAAGCTGAAGCCCAGGAGACTGTGACCTTCACGGTTCCAGTTGGCGCCGACGCTTACTTCTTCCGCATCGTGGAAGTTGTGGAGTAAAAAAACCTTTCGCAGGTAATCCAACAAAGGAGCCGTCCCGCCGAGTGGTGGGGCGGCTCTTTTCTTTTCTTTTTGAGCGCCCGAATCGCCAAAGTGACAAAGGTGTCACCAATCCAAAATCAATTGTGACGGGGGGGGAAGGTAGACAAGGCCGCATCTCAATGAAGCTTGCTTTAGTCCCTGCAATTGTCCTTTCGATTCTCCCGGCAACCGGCCAGGAGGACGGAAATGTCGCCAACGATCAACTTCGAGCCAGCGTCCAGAAATGGATTTCGGTGATGAAGGCCACCCAGGAAAAACAAAGCGCCTGGAAAGAACAGAGACAGATTCTCCTCGACTCCAAGGAGTCTCTCTACGCCGAAAATGCCCAGATGGAGACTGAAATTCTGGCGGCATTCGACCGTCTCGGGTCCACCGACGAGACCTCCAAGAAGAAGCTGGCCGAAAAAAAGAGCTACGACGATGGCCGGGAGGCCCTTCGGGACGGTTTGAATGACCTCGACGAGAAGATTTCGGCGGTTATCCCGCTGTTGCCCGAAGAACTGACCAAGCAACCCAAGCTGGACAAGGCCATTGCCGATCACAAGAACTTCGTGATCCGCGAAGACAAGGAGAAGATCAGCCTGAACGGGCGCCTGACGGCGATGCTGACGATTCTGACCGAGGCGGAAAAATTCAATCAGGTGGTGACTCCCTTCAAGGGAAGGACCATTGAAAGCGGGGGAGATAAGATCATCCTCGACGGGATTTACTTTGGCCTCGCCATTGGATTTGCTGCTGATGAAGCCGGGACGGTGGCCGTGCAATTGAAGCCCGGTGCCGAGGGGTGGGAGGAAACCCGGATCAATGATCCCAAAGTGATCGAACAGGTGCGGGAGCTGATCAATGTCGGGAATGCATCGGGTGAAGTCGGCCTGGTGACCCTCCCGCTCGATATCACGAAATAAGCAGCCTGTAGGATTTTTTTGATGAAACGTATTCTATTGTCTTTGACCCTGGTGGGATCGGCTTTTGGTCAGACCGCCCAAGAGAAAGCAGCGAGGGATCTTCTTCTTGCTCAAGAACAGCTGAACAAGCTGGAAGTCGAAATCACGCGTGAAGAACGGGAAATCGTTCAGGAAGTCGAGAAGATCGACGACATGGTGATCCAGCAGCACAAGACCCTTACCAAATTGCTGCGCGACGAGGACAATGTCCTCGGCAAACAAAGGGAGCTGGATAACGAGCTGGCCCGCCGGAAAGGAGAATTTGAATTCACCCTCTCAAGTCTTCGCAGCTATGGCGCCAGCATCAAGAACCGCATCAGTCCGCTTGAGAAGCAGGACTTCGGTGTGAAGCTCGAGGAACGTCGCAAGAGGGCTGATGGCTCGGGTGACGATCTGGTCCTGGAGATTCAAAACCGCCTGGCCTTGCTCCACATGGCTGCTGAGCGCCTCACCAATGTCTCTGGTGGTCAGCTGATCGAAGGAAGTGCGGTGGGTGCAGGGAACGTGGTCAAGGAAGGGCGTTTTGCCCATCTGGGGCCTTTGGGATACTTTGCGTCCAACGACGGGGAGGTCACGGGGTTCACCTCCTTCGCTGCCGAAGGAGTGGATTTTCCGGCAATCGCCCCGGTCAAAGAAGGTGGAGAAACAATCTCTGAGTTCGTCAAGACCGGTTCCGCGGTGGTGCCCATGGATGCCTCGATGGGTAAAGCGATCCAAATTGCCCGGGCAGAGAAGACCGTCGAGGAATACCTTCGCGGTGGTGGTATCGTGGGATATGGAATTCTTGGCCTTGGGCTGTTGGCGATGTTGATCGCGCTCTTCAAGGTCATCGAGATCAATCGTTTCCCGATTCCGGGTCGCAAGAAGATCAACCTTATCCTCGACGACCTGCTGAGTCATCAAACCGAAGAGGCCAATTTGAAAGCCAAGCAGTTCAAGGGGCTGGGTGGTGAGATGGTTGAAGCGGGTGTGACCTACTTTTACGACAAGCGCCGGATTCTGGAGGATGCGCTGCTTGAGAAGCTTGGGATGATCCAGCCGAAGCTGGAACGCTTCCTGCCATTCCTTGCTCTGGTGGCTGCTGCCGCTCCAATGATGGGACTTCTCGGAACGGTGTTGGGAATCATGAAGACCTTCGCCATGATGTCGACCGCCGGGTCCGGAGATTCCAAAGCCTTCTCGGCTGGTATCAGTGAGGCTTTGATTACCACGGCGATGGGGCTGATCGTTGCCATCCCGGTGATCATTGTGCACGGGATGCTCAAGAGTCTGGCCAAGTCCAAGTTCGGTCAGGCCGAAGGAGTGGCTCTCTCTCTTCTGAACGGAACGACCGAGATCGAGGAAACGTCACCGGAAGATGGCGACGAGCCTGATGACATGGACGAAACCGAACTTGTCACTGCCTAAAGATCATGCCCGGAAACTTACAAGAGGTTGCCGATATCTTCACCGACGGAGGGACGGTGATGGCGGCCTTGTTGATCGTGGCCTTTCTCCTCTACACGACCGCGACCGCGTCCCTCTATTTCGTGGTGCGGGGGAACCTCAACAGTTCCCAGCGGAGTCAATGGGAGGGCTGGATCGATACCCCGGAAACGGCGGAGGGGCGGATTGGAGAAATCATTCGATACGCGTTGCATGGCAAGCGGGTTTCGATCAAGAGGGTCCAGCGGCGCTTCGATGAAGTTCGGGAGATTCTCATCAGATCAATCGACCGAAGACTGATCATCATCACCACCTTGATTGCCGCGGCTCCCATGACCGGATTGTTGGGAACGGTCGGCGGGATGTTGTCGATGTTCGACGGCCTGGCAGCCGGAGGAGGAAAGCAGAGTATGGCCATGATCGCCTCGGGGATGAAGGAGGCCTTGTTTACCACCCTGACCGGACTGGTGATTGCGCTTCCCGGGATGTTCATGTCCCTGCTGGTGAAGGAAAGGCGCAACAAGATTGATTCCACGCTGGCCCAGCTGCAGAGCACCATCGTGACCACCAAATTTAGAAACGTATGAGCCTGATCCGTCGCAGTTCGGGATCGTTTTCCCAGGATGAAGAGGCCAAACCGGATCTCTCGCCGATGATCGATTGCGTCTTCATTCTCCTAATATTCTTCATCGTGACGACCGTATTCCAGAAGCCTCCCGGCGTGGAGGTGGACCGGCCTGAGGCCAGCAAGGGGGCTCTTCTCGAAAAGAACTCCATCCTTCTGGCGGTCACGGCTGAGAGCAAGGTTTTCTACGGAGGCGAGGAAATCGGAGTGGGAGGCATCCAGAACGTGGTGCGTCCGCTCTTGCTTGAAGATGAAGAGTTACCCGTGATTATTCAGGCCGATGCCAACGCCTTTCGGGGAGTGGTGTCGGATGTCGAGGAACAATGTCTCGAGGCCGGCGTGAAGCGCGATCGAGTCAATCAAGCCACCAGATAGGATGTCCCTTTCCAA
>JBMHCW010000031.1:0-63313 GCA_049889715.1 Akkermansiaceae bacterium
AAGGAAATCGGCGGCCCCTTTCGGGAACCGCCGATCACGAGGGGGAAAGTTTACGGGCGTCCTAGAGTTCCTTGATGCGGATGTTTTTCCAGGCGGCGAAGTAGGGGCCGGATCCCTTGCGGATGCCGTGGACCTGAAGGCCGATGTGTCCCTTGGGGTTGGTCTCGAAGATTTCCTCGTCCGAGAGATCGGAGATCTGCTTGCCGTTGATCCAGGTCTTGATGTTGACGCCGTTGGCAAGGATGCGGAAGTGGTTCCATTCGCCGTCCTTCATCGTCTTGTGGGGGATGAGCTTGTCCTTGGGAGTCAGCCAGCCGCGGCCGGTGGCCTCGCCGTAGATATAGCCTGATTCGGCTCCCTTAGCCCCGCTGGACTCGATCTCACACTGGGGTCCGTAAATGCGCCCACCGTACTTGTCCTTGTCGACGTTCTTGAGAAGCGAGCGGATCATGATTCCGGAGTTCAGGCGGTCGTGCACCTTGACGTCGAATTCGAGCTCGAAGTCGTCATATTGCTTGTCGGTGGTGAGGAAGGTGTTGGGGCTTCCGTCTTCAGTGGTGCCGACAATGGCTCCGTCTTCCACCTTGTAAGTGGCCTTACCGCTCTTGACCGACCAACCGGTGAGGTCCTTTCCATTGAAGAGGGGAGTCCAGCCGGTGTCATCGCCGGTGGGCTTCGCCTCTTTGGCTCCGGAAAGTTCCTTCACCGCGATATTGCGGAACCAGACTTCGTTCCCATGGTCCTGGAGGAAGATCCGGCCTTTGGCGTTGGTGGCAAAGTTGGCGTGTCCCTTGAACTTGGACTTGGCGTGGACTTCCTTCCACTTGTCGCTGCCCACCTTGATGTCGACGATGAGCTTGCCATTCAAGTAGTGCTGAAGGTGGTTTCCTTTGGCAACGACCCGGGAGGAATTCCACTCGCCGACTGGCTTTACGGCGCTTTCGTCGGAGTTGGCAACAAGGTCGTAGAGCGAGCCCGCACGGCGTGAGGCCTTGGCACCGTCTCCGTGTTTTGGATCGAGGATCTGATACTCGGGACCGAGAAGGCTCTTGCCATAATTGGTCACTCTGTATTTCAGGCCACTGTTGCCTTTCTCGGAGATCTTCCAGTCCCACTTCAGTTCAAAGTCGCCGTATTCCTTGGCCGAATAGATGCTGCCACCCCTTTTTGCCCGGTGGAGAACGCCATTTTCGGCGACCCAGCCGCCTTCTTTGAGGGGCTTGCCCGAGGCGGTGGTCCAGCCCTTAAGAGTTTCACCATCGAAAATGGAGACCCAGCCATCGTCGGCCTTAGCAGCCGTGATGAGGGAAACGCAGGAGAGAGTCAGTAATGTGTGTTTCATGCTGGGGTTGAAAACGGGAGCTGACGGGGGGATTTGTCATTTTTCTGGACGGGGAATGAACCGGGAGTTGGGATGAGGGGATGAAGGTGTGTTTGCTGGCCACTCTGCTGGTTTTGAGTGGCGTTCTATTTGCGGAGAAGCGACTTCGGGTGGGTCATGCCGAGAAACCGGAGGGGGCAAGGCAGGAACTGGCGGAAATGGCGAAGACCTTTTCAAACAAAGAGGAATGGGAGGCCCGCAAAGCGCGGATCAAGGCTGGTATTTTGAAAGGGGCGCGACTGGAAGTGTTGCCGGAAAGGACGCCTCTCAAGGCACGGTTTTTCAAGAAGCGGACCTACGACGGCTATCAGATCGAACAAGTGGCTTTCGAAAGCTCGCCGGGCTTTTATGTCACCGGAAGTTTGTTTCGGCCCACCGCCAAGTTTGAGTCCTTGGCCTTGATTCTTTGCCCTCATGGCCATGGGGGACGCTTTCGGGAATCGCGTCAGGCCCGCTGTGCCGTTCTGGCGCGCATGGGAGCGGCGGTGTTCCAGTACGACATGGTGGGCTATGGTGATTCGAAGGAAGCGGGTTGGGATCACAAGAAGACTCCGGAAGTGTTCAGGTTGCAGACTTGGAACAGCATGAGGGCGGTGGACTTTTTGTTAGAGGTTCCCGGGGCTGACCCGAAGAGAATCGGGGTCACCGGATGTTCCGGGGGAGGAACGCAGAGTTTTGTCCTAGCGGCACTGGATGAGCGGATCACCGTTTCCGTTCCGGTGTGCATGGTGTCTTCATACTTCTTTGGCGGATGTGTTTGTGAGAGTGGCATGCCGATCCACTGGAGTGAGAATCACAAGACGAACAACGTCGAGATCGCCGCCTTGGCGGCACCCCGTCCGCAGATGGTGATCTCCAACGGTAATGACTGGACGAAGCACATCCCGGAGATCGGGTTTCCCTACATCAAGTCGGTTTATGATCTGTATGGTGCCGGCAAAGCTCTCGAGAACGCTCATTTTCTAACGGAGAAGCACGACTATGGTCCCTCGAAACGTCAGGCTGCCTACCCTTTTCTCGCGAAGCACTTGGGATTGAAGATGGAAGCGGTGCCCTTGAAGGCGGGAAAGGTGGACGAGTCTTTTGTCACCTATGAAACCTACGAGCAGTTGCTGGTCTTTGATGCAGAGAACCCGTGGCCAAAGGATGCGGTGAAGCCGAATACCCCGTTGCCATAAAATTTGTCGATATGACAGTTTCATGACAGTGGGATTGCCGGACTTTGATAGATTCGCGGCATGATGCGATTGGTTGTGCTGTTTTTATCGGTGATTCCCGCCTTGGTTTTCGGGCAGACCTCGAAGGAAGTTCTGGCCGAGGCTCTCTTCGAAGAAGAAGCCAATGGCAACCTCAAGGGGGCGACTGAGAAGTATGAGTCCTTGCTGAAGGTCTATGAGAACGAGCGGAAGATTGCCGCCATCGCCTTGTATCGATTGGCGGGGATTGCAAAGAAGAAGGGGGATGACAAAAGAGAGGCTGCGATTTATCGGCGTCTGATTACCGAGTTTGCGGGGGTGGAGCCACAGGAGTGGTTGGCTCGTCAGGAATTGGAGGCCATGGGGTTGAAACTTCCGGTTGCCGGAGATGAGGTCCAAGGTCTCGGTGGCGCCTTCGATTGATTGGTCCGCGATCCGGGTTCATCGTCTGATGGAGGGGCAGGCCGACCGGGTGATCCAAGTCAATCTTGAGGAGAAGATGAAGGAGTGGGATCAGGGCGGCCGTGAAGGGAAGCCTTTTGATCTGGAACTCGAACGAGGAGACCGGGTGGAGCTGATGTTGAAAGACGGTGCATGGAACAAGCCGTCTGAACTGGTGGAGGCATATTTCAGAAAGGGCCTGGCCCTGCCTGTGACCTTGAAGGTTCTAGATTCGAAGGGAGTGCCCGGACCCCTGATGAGCGGGAATCTTGAGTATGAGGCTCCGAAGTGGGTGGAGTCGATGAGGCAGGTTGTGCCTTTGTATCTTGATGCCACCCGGGGGGAGATCGACGAAGTGTTGGATGGTCTGATCACGATTCAGGTCACGAGAGAGGGAGGCCCGGTTGAAGGAGTGAGGATCCGCCGGAATCACTACTTCCCAAGAGCGGGCGATCAGATCTGGAGCGAGCGGAACTGGGGTGATGTGTCGCCGCCGACAAAGTCATCAGCTCCGGGGGGACCAAGCTCCAGCCAAACAAAGAAGGGACCTCGAGTCAGGTATGTTCCCCAGCCTGCCAAGTAGCTAAGAGGTCTGTTGATCCTGTTGTTCGTGAGATGAAGATGCAACGACATCGAATCCCGGGATGGTTTTTGGGAGCGGCACTCATTCTGTGTGCCGTGGTGGCCTTGGTTGTGGTGGGATGGCTGGGCTTGCGGAGTCAGAAGAAAGGGGTGTGGAGTGACGCGAGGGTAGAGAGCAATGAATGGCTTGCCCGTCTCAGCAAGGAGATGTTCGGCTACAACGATCCGTTGAATGAGGATGTGCGACTCTTTCATTTGGTCGGGTTATCATCGACCATTCCTTCAAGAAGCGTGGTGGCCTATCCAGAGTATCCTGCATCCGGTCGGGTTGGGTTCGATGCTCAGGCCGATGAAGAACAGTTGCAGGCTTGGAGGATTTCGCCAAAAATGACCGAGGGAGGAATACCGGTTCGGGTCTTGGCCGGGCTTGCCCTCTTGAGGCTGAATCCAACCCAAAAGGCCGCAGAGGAATTGTCCCGGGAGGTGACAGTGAAGGCTCCCAGTTTCCTGACACCCAGAATCCAGAAAGAGATTCGTCTTATCTGTCAGAAAGCCGCAATTTCTTTCGATCACGAGAAATACGAAGAGCTCTGGCGAACTGAAGAAAGAGCGAGAGCGGTAATTCAGAGGCACGGTGGACGTGGTCTCCGGACTCATGAAGGAGAGATCTACTGGATCAAAGGGAAGCAACATCACACGTTCGTTGTCTCCAAACCCCAGGGGCAGCACTTTAGTTTCGCCGAAAGCCATCTCGTGGAAGACGGCCCCGGGCATGATCGGTCCATACTGAGAGCCTTGGCACAAGCAAAGAAATCAGCTCCAAAGCCCAAGGTGGTGCGCCCTCCGAACGTGGTCAGTTGGGAAGTATCCGGTCCCGAAGAATTCGAGAGTGCTCTCGCGAACTACCTTTCGGAGCGTGAGGCTGGTGGGAATCGGTGGATAGGGATGGCCATTAGAATGGGAAGTTCGAAGATCGGCGATGCCGGAGAGGTTTTGGCGATGCAGTCGTTCGCAGGAGGGATGACACTTGAGATCGGAGTGGTGGATCCCTTGGCGTTGGAGGCTGGTCTTGCGGAGCAGAGGCAATGGGTTCTCTGGATGATTGGTCTGGCTTTGCTCGCGGTGGGAGCGGGTCTTTGGTTTATGTTGCGAGGCTTATCCAAGGAAAAGAAAATGGCCTATGCCAAGAGCCAGTTTGTGGCCAGTGTGACGCATGAATTGCGGGCTCCGGTGGGGTCGATTCGCTTGATGGCAGAGGCGTTGGAATCGGGAAAGGTGAGGAAGGAAAAAGTGGAGGAATTTCATCGCCTGGTCGCGCGCGAGAGCGGAAGGTTGTCGGTCTTGATCGAGAATGTCATGGATTTGGCGAAGGTGGAGGATGGCCGTCGGTTGATTGAGGTTGAGGAGCTGAATTTCGCGGGCTTGATGGCCGAAGTGCTGGAGATGATGTCGCTGCAGGCCAAGGAGAGGAAGATTGGGTTCAAGGTCGAGGGAGGCGAACTGGAGGTCGAAGCGGACCCAGTGGCTTTGCGACAGATTCTGGTCAACCTCTTGGACAATGCGTTGAAGTTTTCCCCTGAAGGCGGGACCATCATGGTGGACTGGGGCGAGGGCTGGTGGTTGACGGTGAAGGATGAGGGGCCGGGGGTTCCTCCTGCGGATCAGAACAAGATTTTCGAACGCTTTTACCGGGGTGAGGACGAGCTTCGGCGATCGACCAAAGGAGTGGGCATCGGACTGAGTCTTGTGAAGGAGCTGGTGGAGCTTCATGATGGCGAGGTGAGTGTGAGCAACGAAGACGGGGTGGTCTTCCGAATTGAGTTTGAAGAGAAATGAGGATCTTGGTTGTCGATGACGAGCTGCCGATGCGGATGGCCTTGATGGAAGCCTTGAAAGCGGAGTCCTATCGGGTGACGTCATCAGAGAATGGCGAAGAGGCGCTGGAGAAGATCTTCGAAGGTGAATTCGATCTCATTCTGTTAGATGTCATGATGCCAAAGCTGGATGGCTTTGCGGTGTGCCGGGAAGTGCGAAAGAGAGGGGTGAAGACTCCGGTTCTGATGCTAACTGCGAAGGGGATGGTGGATGACCGGGTCAAGGGTTTCGATAGCGGGGCGGATGATGACTTGGTGAAACCATTTAGTTTGAAAGAGCTGTTGGCGAGAGTGCGGGCCTTGGTGCGTCGGGTCGAGAGAGCTGAGATTATCGAATCGGCTGAAGTTGGTGGGGCGAAAATTGATTTCCAGACACGGACCTGCGAAGTGGGCGGGAAGGTCTTCGAGATGAATGCCAAAGAGATCGGCATTTTGCAGTTGTTGTGTGAAAACAGGGGAAAGGTAGTGAATCGTGATCGCTTTCTCGACGAAGTTTGGGGGTATCATGCGAACCCGACGAGCCGGACGGTGGATAACTTTATTGCCGAACTGAGAAAGAAGTTGGGTGAGCAGGGCGCCGCTTGTTTGAAAACGGTTCGTGGCGAGGGATATCGTTTGGTAGAGTGAATTCTGTTGATGGAATTTCGATCGCCAGAGTCCGATGATGATTTCGAGGCTTATTATGAGCTTCGCTGGAGGGTGTTGCGGGAGCCGTGGGGGCACCCGCGGGGATCCGAGCGGGGAGAGGATGATGACGATGCCATTCACTTGATGGCGGTTGACGAGGGAAAAGTTGTTGGCGTAGCCCGACTTCATCTGGTGGATCGAGAGCGGATGCAGATTCGCTACATGGCGGTGGACCCCGGAAAGCAGGGCGGAGGAGTCGGGAGTGGATTGATCGCGGGACTGGAAGGGTACGCCTTGAGGGTGGGCGCCAAAGTGATCCAGCTTCATGCCCGGGAGAACGCGGTTCCGTTTTACCGACGAAACGGATATGGAGTCGAAGAACGCAGCTATTTGCTCTGGGGCGAGATCCAGCACTTTCTCATGGTGAAGGAGCTGAGGTGAAAATTGTCGTGTGGATGAAGGGAGAAATCTTCTTCCTTGGAACGAGCTAATGATTGGACGTTTTCGCAAATCATACCTGGGTGTCTTTGCGGGATTGGTGTTGCCGTCTTACCGGGTTGTCGAAAGCGGAGATGTGGCGCTCATTGGCTATTACATGGATGGTTCGGCGACCGCGAGTCCGCCGACAGGAGATGCCTTTTCTTGGGTGGCGTTGAATGAAATCAAGGCGGGTGAGGTTCTCTATTTTTCCGATGCCAGTTATCATGGAGGGGTATTTGTTGCCGAGAATCTGTTGAAGCTGGAAGTGCCCGAGGATATCCCTGCCGGGACGGTGAGCGGGGTCGATGCCGGGAACCTTCCTGCCGGTTATTCCTCGCTCGTGGATACGGCATATTCTGTTCCGGGGTCGCTGACGCTGACACCATCTGGAACCGGTGACCAGTTGGTGATTTTTCAGGACGAGAATGTCGCTGATGCGGCCGGGTTTCGTGGTCTGTCGGCGATCAATGCCTCGTCGACCGGCTGGGGAAGGACGGGGACCTCGGCGACGGAGAGCGACCTGTATCCGGGGATGACCAATGGTGTCAATGCGGTGGCCGTTGGGCCGGGAGTGGTTCGAGTGACGAGTTTGACAATGTTCGCTATGTGGGGCCAACCCGGGGAAGCCGGACTGCCAAGGTATTCGCTTTTTGAAAATGGGGAGGGAAGATTCTGGCGAGTGGAGTTCAAGCGTCGAATCAATGGTGGGTTGATTTACCGGCCGATGAAATCCTCGAGCCTTGAACAGTCCTCCTTTGTTCCAATGACGGGCACTGAACTGGTGACACCGGTGAATGACGAATGGGAACGGGTGACCATCGATGAACCCTATGATGAAGTGGATGCTTCCACCATGTTTGGAGTGGTGGAGGTTGAGCTGGATCGATAGGGCTATTTTTCCGGGCGGTTGAGTCTTAGCTTTCGCAGTTCCTGATATCGAATTATCCTCATGGTCTTCATTTTCCTTCCTTCCTTGAGGGAGTAGTAAAGGACGCGGTTGACGATGAGAGCCCAGGCGATGGACAAACGGTAGGGAGGTTCTCCTTTCACATTGAGAAAGGTGGCGTCAACCAGGAGCCAGTAAAGGAAGAGGAGAATGGGGACAGAGAACGTGGCAATGTTCGTGACGCGGTTTTGCAGGCGAGCCTTCTTGAATTCCTCCTCGGTAACATCAGCCGCAATGGCAAGGTGGGGAGGTAAGTTGGCTTCATTCATCGGAGGGAATCCTAATGGTAAAGGTGGTCCCAACGTCGAGCTCGCTTTCTACTTCGATCGATCCTCCGTGCGCCTTGACGATGGCGTGGGTGATGGCAAGGCCGAGGCCGGTGCTCCCTTCCTTGCCCCGGGTGCGGGACCGGTCGGCCCGGTAAAAACGTTCGAACAGGTGAGGGATGTTTTCCGCCGGGATCCCGTTGCCGGTGTCACTGATGGAAAGAGTGGCGCCCTGTTTGTCGCTTGAAAGCGTCACAGCAATCCTCCCTTCGCGGCGATTGTATTTCACGGCGTTGCTCAAGAGATTGAGGATGGCCTGTCGCATGCGTTGAGCGTCGAAAGGGAGTTGAGCGTGGTTGAGATTCGAGTCGAGGGTGATTTCCCGTTCCTCCGCAAGCGGTCGGATCAGTTCGATGACTTCGCGGGTGGTGGTGGAGAGGTCTCCAGGCTCCTTGCGGATGTTGAACTCGCCAGAGTCGATGCGGGCGAGATCGAGAAGGGAATCGATGAGCGACCGCATGTGTTGGGCTGAGTCGTGGCAGGTTTGAAGAGCTTGTTGATACTTCTCCGGGCTGCGCTCTCGGGCCAGCGCGAACTGGGCCTTGGCGAGAATGACGGCGACCGGGGTCCGCATTTCGTGTGAGGCATCGGCAGTGAAGCGGACCTGGTGTTCAAAGGAGGTTTCCAGCTTTTCAAAGGTGTCATTGAGGACGGTGGAGAGCTGCCCCAATTCGCTTTCCGGTTTGCTGATCTCGATTCGGCTGGATAGGTCTCCTTTGGCGATGCGGTTGGCGGTGCCGGAGATCTGTTTGACGGGACGGAGAGACCGGCTGACGAGAAACCAACCGACAAAAAATCCGAAGGTGGTGAGACCGACCCCAATGGCAATCAGACGGTACTGGAGAGAGGTGAGTTTTTCCTCGTAGGGTTCCAGGGAGGTGCCGCTAACAATGATATGGCCCCCGGGTGAGACATGGACGATTTCGCGAAACCCATCCCGGGTGCGTGAGGAGTAACCGGTTTCGGAAACCGAGGGTCGCGAGGGCAGGGGGTCGGGGGCATTGGGGCTTTGGTAGATGACGAGGTCCTGAGGGCGTCCCCAGGCGACGATATAGATCCCAAACTCCTCAAGTTCGGTCATTCGTTCGTCCAGCTCGTCCTGATTCTGAATTCCCGGGGGACCGGTGCGTCCCGGGCCATCGGACCCTCCGGGGCGCCGGGGGCGGCGCGATCCGTCGGGTCGTCTTGCGCCGGGGCCAATTACGGGGCGAGGCTGGCCTTCGGGTTCGGGAGCTAATTCTTCGAGAAGGCGTTCAAATTCGTCGGGTGCTCCCGGCTCGGATCGTGGAGGTCGCTCCGGCCCGGCTCGTTCCATTCGAGGAAGAAGGCCGGTAATGGGCGCGCTCAATTCCTTGTCGAGAATTTCATAAGTGATCTCGCGTTGGCTTTGGTGAAAGGCATAGAGCAATGCCGAGACGATGACCGCCAGAAGAAGGGTGTGCCAGAGCTGGATGCGCCAGCGGATGGATTGGGAGAAGATCATCTAGGACGGAGTTTCGACGATATATCCCTGTCCCCGCCGGGTCTTGATGAAGCCTTTGCCAAACTTTTGCCGTAGTTTGTAAACATAGACGTCGAGCATGTTGGACATCGTTTCGTCATTCTCATCGAAGAGGTGTTCGTAGAGGAAGTCACGGGTCACGACTTCATCGCAGTGCTGGATCATGAGCTCGGCCATGGCATACTCGCGGGCCGTCAACTCGACTGGTTCTCCTTGGAGGGAGATCGTTTTGGAAGTGGTGTTGATGGTGATCTCACCAAGGGTGACTTCCGGTCGTCGTTCGCCTCCGTGTCGACGCAGGATGGCCCGGACCCTTGCGACAAGCTCGTTGAGATCGAAGGGCTTGGCGAGATAGTCGTCAGCTCCGTGGTTCAGCCCCTTGACCTTGTCGCGCACGGAGTCGAGGGCTGTCAGCATGAGAACCGGGGTTTGCTTCTGGGCTCTGAGTTTTTCGAGGACCTCCCATCCATCCATGACAGGCATGAGGACATCGAGAACGACGAGGTCGTAGTCCCAGTTGAGGGCCTTGTAGAGTCCTTCCTCGCCATCGGGCGACGAGTCGGTGGCGAAGGATTCTTCGCGGAGAGTCTCTACGACAATTTCGCGGAGATCGTCTTGGTCCTCAACGACAAGGATTCTCATGGGCTTGGAACAGATGAATAGAGTTGGGGGGTGGTTTTGGGGGAGCTTGAGAATAATTGGCGAAGATGAACAGGAGATGAATGGGGAAAGTTGCGGAATCAATTGAGAGTAGACCGTGTTGATCCCATCTACAGTTCATGGCGGTGGCTTCAGTTTCAATATCTGGTCACTTTCTCTGTCAAAACGGACTGTAGTGTGAAAGGATCATTGTCAATCGATCATGCCGTCAACCCCCGTCAAAGGACTTTGGTTCCTTCTCTTGGCCTGTCCGGCGCACGCTGTTGAAGATGATTCTGTCATTCTGGGAGTGGGGGATGAGATTCTAATCCCTGTTTTGCGGAATGATGGTGATGTGGTGGATGAAACAATTGCGATTGCAGATGCGCCGGCGCACGGCGTGGTTCGTCTATCGAATGGCGGCATTCACTATGCACACAACGGGTCGGGAACCGGAATTGATCAGTTTACCTATCTCGTGGAAGATTTGTCGGGCAAACCCGGTGTTGCCACGGTTGATCTATCCATCACCGATGAAGCGCGAATTCCTGCAACGACCCTTGCTTTTCCTCCTAAGGCTCCGGTGGGAACTTTTTCAGCGGAGATAGCCTACCCATATTTTAGGATTCAATCGCCTACAGCGCTTGCTTCGCCTCCCGGAGAATCGAAACGTTTGTTTGTGACCCAACTCATTGGAAGGGTTCTTCTGATTCCAGATGCTTCCGATCCGGCGTCAACTTTTGTCAGGTCGCTCGAACTCAAGTTGTTGGTAGACAGCCGCCCGAACGAATCATTTCAGGCCAGTGGAGGGCGTGGACTCTTGTCGTTGGCCTTTCATCCGGAGTTTTCCGAAAACGGCCAGTTGTTCGTTTCGTACACGGTTTTGATAAACGGAATTACCTATCAACGGCTGTCCCGATTCTTAATGTCAAAAACGTCTCCGGACTTGGTTGATCCTGAATCTGAGACTGTGTTCATCGAAATCGAACAAACCGGGAGCCCGAACAGCCATACCGGGGGAGACCTCCATTTTGGTCCCGATGGATATCTCTACATGAGTTGGGGGGATGAAGGTGGCGACAATGATTTCCACGGCAATGCTCAGAAGGTCAACAGGGATTTTTGGTCTTCAATAATGCGTGTCGATGTCGACAAGCAGCCTGGAAATGTCGAGCCCAATCCACATCCCGCCATCAAGTTGGACGACACCGGAAAAGCTTACTACTCCGTTCCGGCCGACAACCCCTTTTTCACACCGCCGATCACCCCTGATGATGTGAGAACTGAGTTTTTTGCGATCGGTTTTAGGAATCCATGGCGATTCAGCTTCGACAAGCAGACGGGGAGAATGGTCGTTGGGGATGTTGGTCAGAATGCCCGTGAGGAAGTTTCCTTCGTCAACAAAGGAGACAATCATGGTTGGCCTTATTTTGAAGGCGATGTCAGCGGTCCGAAGCCCGTTCCCGATGGCAATTCCAGCGAGTTTATCTCTCCGACATTTGTCTATTCACATACTCCGAGAGGATCGGTTACAGGGGGGCTCGTCTATCGGGGTGACCGCATTCCGAGTCTTTATGGGAAGTATGTTTTTTGCGACTACGTAAATGGTGATATCTGGGCCATGGATCTCGATGCCGGAGCTTCAAGTCTTGAGCGTCTTACGGGAGAAGCCGGGATTGTATCAATTGGGGTCGACCCTTCGAACAACGATATTCTGTTTGTCGATTACAATGACAGGTTGATTCGTCGTCTGGTTGTTTCCGAGCCGGAAAGAACGATCCCTGAGACATTGTCGGAAACGGGACTATTTGAGGATCTTTCCACTCTTAATCCCAATCCGGGATTGTTTCGCTACCCGGTCAATCTGCCTTTTTGGTCGGATCACGCGATCAAGCAGCGATGGTTTGCCCTTCCCGAGGGAACAGGGACCATTGGTTTCAACAAGGACCAGCCGTGGACCTATCCGGCCGGTATGGTTTGGGTAAAGCACTTTGATCTCGAGACGAAGAGAGGAGATCCTGAAACAAGAAAGAGGATCGAGACGAGAGTTTTCGTGAAAACCGAGGACTCTGCTTATGGTGTCTCGTATCGATGGAATGAAGAAGGAACCGAAGCAAGATTGGTTGGGGAGGAAGGTGTGGAATGGGAGCTGGAAGTCGAGGAGGAAGGTCGGTCTTTGGCACAGCGATGGCGCATTCCATCGCGAGCCCAATGTATGAGTTGCCACAACTCCAAGGCCGGTTCAGCTCTTTCTTTCAATACCAAACAGCTGAATCTTCAGGGTGAATTGTCAGGAAGCACGGGGAATTTCATTGAGCTGCTCGAGAGTCACGGATTTCTCACGGGCCTATCAGGCCAGGTGGCTACCATGCCTCGATATGTGCGGGCAAACGAGACGTCGTTCTCACTCGGGGCCCGGGCGCGTTCTTACCTTGATGTTAATTGTAGCGTCTGTCATCAGCTCGACGGGAATTCGCCGGTTGTTTTTGATACGAGATCCCATCTTGCATTGGCAGCCACCGGCATGATGAATGGGATTCCCACGCGTGAATCTTTTCATCCTGACGATCGCCTCATTGTTCCCGGGCAACCCGATCACTCCATCATTTTCAATCGCTTGACTGGAGCTCAAGGGTATTCGCGAATGCCTCCGTTTGGGTCGACAGTGGTGGATGAGGAAGGAGCCGGACTACTCAGAGAATGGATTGAACAGGAGCTCAGCGATTATCAAACTTATGACGAGTGGCGTGTTCTTCATTTTGGGAGCAGCACGTCTTCAGCAGGTTCTCCTGCGTTTGATTTCGATCGGGATGGAGGTGATAATTTTTTCGAGTTTCTTACCAAGACCGACCCCTCATCGAATTTGGATCGGTTTTCTCTGACCATCAGATCGCAGGAAGGCATGTTGATGATCGATCGGCCTGAGTTGCCTCACAGGAGGGTGGTTGTCGAATCTTCGACCGATCTGGTGGTGTGGGAACCTTGGAATGTTCCGGAGAACAACGGAATTCCGTCGTCCCATTCCGGGTCTGGGAAATGGAAGGGTCCAATCTCTGGAACGGAGCGCTTTTTCCGATTGAAGATTTCCGAAGACTAGTCGGTTTTCATCCAGTTACTCGACTGGTCGAAGTCATTATCATGAAGGAAAGTGAATTGAATATGACAAGATTCCCTCGGGTCATTCATCTTGGATTCAGGCTGTAGTTGGTATTTGCTGGAGTATGAAAGTGATTTCGAGAGTTCTTTTGCTCACCGTTTTTTGTGGGTGTTGGGAGGTGCAGGCTCAGCTGGGTCCTCGTCCCGAGGGCCGGCCACCCGGAGGTTCGCCTTCCGGAGGTCCGCCCCCCGGAGGTCCCGCTGGTCCGCGTGAACGGGGGGGGGCACGGCCGGAGAATCTCGGTTCGACTCCGGCAGACCTGGGTTCGGCCGGGATAGTCTGGTACCCGATTCTCGAAGATGGTCTGGCCGAGGCCAAGAGAACGAACAAGCCGATCCTGTTCATGGCGGTGGCTTCGCAATGTGGTGGGGTTTCCGGAGTGTTCTGACCGGGTTACACGGCGACGCAGAACCGTGAGTTCAGCGACAAAAGGGTCATCGAAGCGACCCGTGACTTTGTCTGTATTCGCATCGATTCCTATGAGAGTGAGGAGGCGCAGCAGTTGGTGCGGAGTTATTTGAACGGGCGCTTTGAGAATACCGCTTTTTGTATTTTGTCACCTGATGGCAAGGAACGGCTCACGAGGAGTGGTCGCGGACCTCATCATGCCATTCGGGGTGACTTGGCGGACGGATTGAAGGCGATTTCGAAGAGATACAAGGAGAAGGGGAAAGCCAGAGAAGCAGCAGTGCCCGACTTTCCCAATTTCAGACTCGGTTTGAATGTGGCTTCAGCGGACCAACGTTTGATGGTGTTGGTGAGCGGGAGCGACGATGAACTGGTAAAGGCAGAGAAAGGGCTTCGGACCCTCGCCAACGACGAAGAAATTGTTGGAAGGTTTCATTATGACTTCGAATCCGATGCCAAGACATGGAAGAAGATTCTTGAAGGAGAAATGGTGGAGAAAGGCCTGATGATTGTCCTGCCAGATGAGTTTGGTCAGAAGGGCAAAGTGATGAAGAGCCTTTCGTTCGGAGCGACGACGGCAGAGGTCAAGGCGGCGCTGCTCGATGCCAATGCGACTTTTGCGAAGGAAACCGAGAAGAAGGTTTATCGGGACCATGTTCGGGAAGGGCGACGTCACAATGTCGAGTGGACCATGCCGATGGAATATGGCGAGGATCGCGACGGGGACGGGAAGATTGATTTCCGCGGGCCGCCGCGGAGAGGGCAATAAACGGCCCGATCATCGTCGTTTTTCGTCGGAATTGTCGATTTTCAGCGATGTGTGGCCGTTTTTTGACGAGGACTTGAAAGAGTGGGAAACCTCGCCTCGATTAGTATGCCATGCGATTTCTCATACATCTCTGGATAGCCTTGTTCGCCTGTGCGTCGGCCTGGGCCGAAAAGCCTGTCCGGGTTTATATTCTGGCCGGCCAGTCGAACATGGAGGGAAAGGTCCAGAATAAGTTGTTGGAATATCAGGCCGAGGCTCCGAAGACGAAGGAGTTGTTTGCCCATCTTCGTAAGGACGGCAAATGGATTGAGCGGGATGATGTCTTAATCAAGTATTTGGGTCGGCATGGAAAGTTGACGATTGGCTTCGGGTCCCGCGACCGGACCGGGACGGAGCTGGAGTTCGGAACGGTGATCGGCAATCACTACGACGAACCGGTGTTGTTGATCAAAACAGCTTGGGGAGGTCATTCCCTTTTCCGGAATTTTCGTCCGCCCTCAGCCGGGCTGCCTTCGAAGGAAGCGCTTGAGGAACAATTGGAAAAGGCCCGCAAGGCCGTTGAGCGAAACAACGAGAAGCACAAGCGGAATACCCCGCCGCCGACCATGGATGACATCAAGTCTAAGTATGGATTGTCCTATCGTGAAATGATGAAGGAAGTCAGGGAGACTTTGGAGAAGTGCGACGAGTTGTTTCCGGAGTTGAAGGGGAAGAAGAAGGAGATTGCAGGTTTGGTTTGGTTCCAGGGTTGGAATGATCAATACGGGGGAGCCGAAAAGGAATACGCCGCCAACATGGAACACTTCATTCGGGATGTGCGGAAGGATTTGAACGCACCTAAAATGCCGGTGGTGATCGGGGTGATGGGGCAGAATGGCTCCAAGGAACCCAAGGGCGCGATGAAGGTGATTCAGGATGCCCAGATGGCGATGGAGAAGGTCCCTGACTTTGAAGGGAATGTTCGGGCGGTGCGAACGGATGTCCTGATCGACAAGGCTGCGGAAGCCCTCTATCCAACGTGGCGGAAGAATATCCCGGAGTGGGAGAAAGTCGGATCCGATCATGGATACCACTATTTGGGGAGTGCCATTTGGTTCAACCGGATGGGAGGAGCGTTTGCAAGGGCCATGCTTGAGCTTTCGAACGAAGAATAGATCTTCTCGATCCCACCTCATTGTTCCCGGGGGTGGGGCTACCACCGATACCATCGGGATTGCCGAATCCGGAGTTGGCGAAACCTTGGGCACTGTCCAGCTGATCGATGGTCGAACCCATAACATGGTGGCCGTTGTTGATTTTGATAATGATCTGGTCGGCCTCTTTGCAGACCCCGATGGAGTGACTGATTTCTGGGATGTTACCGATGGAAGCAACAGCGCCGATATGACCCGGGCCTACACGGGGACCAACTGGTCGACTGCAGTACGTTTTGGTTCTGGCGGAGAAGTCACTTGGGACAACCTGACGGTTGCTTTGAATGATCCCACCGATGTCGGACTGCTTGCAAGTGCCATTCCAGAACCTTCCACCGCTCTCCTCGGCGGTCTCGGGCTTCTGGCCTTGTTGCGTCGCCGCAAGTAAAGCAGCGATCTGATCGTCGCAACGAATTTCAAACCCGGCTCGTGGAGCCGGGTTTTTTGTGGGATCGGACAGAACTATTCCGCTGCCACTTTCTGATGAAGATCGGCAAGGGTCAGGCTTTTGTCTTCCCAATTAACGGTCGAGAGTGCCTTCGTTTCTTCATGGGTCAAAGGAAGCCGCCATTGGTTGACGAAGGTGGGGGCGAGATCTTTTCCAGCAGCGAGTGAGGCAGCGAAGTACCATGACAGCGATTGGTGGCGGGCCCCTTCCTTGGAGCGTTGCGAGGCACCCGGAGCCTTGTCGATGTGGCGGAAGAAGGACTTGAGCCAATCATCGCCATGCGTTTTCCAGAGCTTCAGCATGGCACTCGCGTAGAGGACGGGCTGGTCGGTGGGCCCATGCTTGAGACGGTTTTGTTTCTCGGTCAGGCCGTGGGCATTGGTGAAGGCCTTGAGGAAGGACATGTCGGTTTTGGCGTAGCCATCGACTGCGTCATTGATGACCTGGCGGGTGCGCTTGTCGTTGTCAGCGAGCTCGAGGGTGTCGATGCAAACGTATCTCATGAAAACCGCGAAGCCCGTCGTGAAGGCACTGTGCTTGTCCCCAAAGGTAAAGAAGTTTCGCCCCATCTCATAGAAGTAGACGTGCGGAGTGTTGCGAGGGTCCTTTTTGATCGATTCGTAAGTTCCGTTATAGAATCCGTTCACTTCGATGCCGGTGGCGCCCACGAACCCGCATCCGAATCCACAGGTCAGCCCGCCTCCCGGGATGGCCGCGATGGGAGCCCGTCCGTCAAGCTGACGGGCGGGACGAGGAGACTTGCCGGTAAACTCCTGGTAGGTCTTCCATCCGCCATCAAGTTTGCCAACAAAGCCGGTCATGGCCTTGGGATCGAGATCATCGGAAATGGTGAGGAAGACAATCTCATCTCCGGCCCACGGGTGAAGCTGCATTTCAAAGCCCTGCTTCTTCCAGCGATCGGGGTAGAAGGCGAGTTTGGAGTAGTCGACCGCCTTGCCGGCCTTGGTTTCGGCTGCCGGAACGATTGAGGCAAGACAGAGAGAAAGAGCGAGGGCTTTGAGCATGAGGCCAATACGGGAGAGGGGTGGAAGAGCTGTCAGACAAATTCTTCCCCGAGACTGAAAATCAGACCTTCCCCCTTTCGTAACAGGGTGGTCCATGGCACATACCGATATTGTGAAAGTATACAGGTCCTTGTTTTTTCTGCTTCTGGGCGCTGGAGCGTCCGAAGCGAAGCCCTTGTCGTTCAACAAGGATATTCGTCCCATTCTCTCGGACAAATGTTTTGCTTGTCATGGATTCGATGAGGAGACGCGCGAGGCCAAGCTGCGTCTCGATACTCCGGAGGGGGCTTTCCGGAAGAAGAAGCGGGGGAAGTCGGCGATCGTGCCGGGCAAGCCCGACGAGAGCGAGGCATGGCTGCGCATGATCACGACGGATGAGGACGACCTTATGCCTCCTCCCGATTCGCACAAGAAGATGACCAAGGAGGAGAAGGCCATCATTCGCCAGTGGATCGAAGAAGGAGCGGAGTATCAGCAGCATTGGGCGTTCGAGCCGGTCGCCGAGGTCCAGGTTCCGGCTGGAGAGGGAAGTGAGATTGATCGATTCGTGGGAGCTGCGCTCAAGGAAGCGGGCTTGAAGTTTTCGCCCGAGGCCGACCGGCCAACCCTGATTCGTCGGGTGAGTTTTGCGCTGACCGGATTGCCTCCAACCTCTGAGGAGGTGAAGACGTTTGTCAACGATCAGAAACCCGGAGCTTACGAGCGGATGGTCGACCGTTATCTGGCTTCTCCTCATTACGGCGAGGAGATGGCGCGACACTGGTTGGATGCGGCACGCTACGGCGACACCCATGGCATGCACCTCGACAACGAACGTCAGATGTGGGCCTATCGTGATTGGGTCATTGCAGCCTTCAATCGCAACCTGCCTTATGACCAATTTACCATCGACCAGCTGGCGGGAGACTTGATGCCCGAACCGACCCAGGAACAGATGGTGGCGACAGGATTCAATCGATGCAATGTCACCACCGGTGAAGGTGGCAGTATCGCGAAAGAATTCATCTTCCGTTATGCCGTCGATCGAACCAGCACGATGGCCCAGGTGTGGTTGGGGCTGACGGCGGGTTGTGCGGTTTGTCACGACCACAAGTATGACCCCATCACGGCCAAGGAATTTTATTCGCTTTATGCCTTCTTCAATTCCAATGCCGACCCGGCGATGGACGGTAACAAGCTGCTCACGGAACCGGTGATTAAGGTCAAGACTCCGGAGTTTGATGCAACGATGAAGGAGTTTTCGGAACGAGAGAAAGTGATCAACGCAAAGATTGACGAGGTTGCGGCGAAGGTTGTTTATCAAGATCCCGCTGAGACTTCTCCGCCTCCGGGGAAGTCGGTGACCGAGCAGGTGTGGTTTGAGGACGCCTTCCCGTCAGGGGCCCAGGTCGGCGTTTCGGGACATCCGCTGACCTTGGTGAAAAAGCCGGTGAAGAGTGGCAAGCTGGCCTTAAAGAGAAGCGGTCCTGCGATGGCTCAGGACTACTACCAAAGCGGGGCGCAGGATCTTGTTGTCCCAGAAGGTGCGCACTTTTTCGTTCATGTCTATCTTGATCCGGTCGACCTGCCGGAGGAGGTCATGATCCAGTTCTACACCGCGGCCTGGAGCCATCGGGCTCTCTGGGGGCAGGACATCATTGAGTTTGGAAAGAAGGGAACGACCGAACGTTTTCGCGCGGGAGATCTTCCCGAAGCGGGCAAGTGGGTGAAGCTTGAGGTGGCTGGTGAGAAGATGGGCCTGAAGGCGGGAGACAAGGTGAAGGGTTTTGCCTTCACCGTGCACGGGGGCACGGTCTACTTCGACCGCTTCGGAGTGAATGGAGTCAGCGACCCGGTGAACGACCCCGCCTTGTCCTTTGTGGCATGGCGAAAAGCGCAGGCCGGCAAGGACACGCCGAATGTGCCGGGAGACATCAAGGCTTGGTTGAAGGCGGGCCCGGACCAGGAACGTAAGCCGGAAGAGCTGGCGAAGATGCGTCAGTTCTACGTCCGCGAAATCTGTGCCAGCACGCGGGACAACTTTACCGGCTTGAAAGGTGAGTTGGCTGCGGTGGCGAAAGAGAAAACGGACTTCGATAAGAGCATTCCCTCGACCTTTGTGTATCAGGACCTTCCCAAGCCACGGGAAAGCTTTGTGATGATCCGCGGGGAATACGACAAGCCGGGCGATAAGGTCGAGCCGGACACCCCGGCGGTTCTTCCTCCATTAAAGAAGCGCGGCGAGCGGGCGGACCGTCTTGATCTCGCCAAATGGGTGGTGGCCCCGGAGAACCCGCTAACCTCGAGGGTGGCGGTCAACCGATACTGGCAACAGGTCTTCGGAGTGGGTTTGGTCAAGACGAGCCATGACTTTGGCACCCAGGGAGAGCTGCCCAGTCATCCCGAGCTTCTCGATTACTTGGCCGGGCGTTTCCAGAAAAACGGATGGGATGTGAAGGCGCTGATGCGTTCGCTCATCACGAGCCGAACCTTCCGTCAGCAGAGTTCGACGACCAGTCCGCGTTGGGAAAAGGATCCCGAGAATCGACAGTTAGCCAGAGGGCCACGCTTCCGTCTCGATGCCGAACAGCTTCGTGATCAAGCCTTGTTCGTCAGTGGTCTGATGGATCTCAAGATGGGAGGCCGCGGGGTGATGCCCTACCAGCCTCCCAACATTTGGGAGCCGGTGGCATTCGGAGGATCGAATACTCGCTTCTATAAACAGGGAACAGGGTCAGATCTTTACCGGAGGTCGATCTACACCTTCTTCAAGCGAACCGCGCCCCATCCGGCGATGACGAATTTCGATGCACCGGACCGGGAGCAATTTTGCTTGGTTCGCGAGCGTAGTAATACGCCCTTGCAGGCTCTTCAGTTGATGAACGATGTGCAACACTACGAAGCCGCTCGAGGGCTCGCCGGACGCATAATGAAAGCCTCGCCTGATCTTGAAGCCCGACTGGCTTTTGCCTTCCGGACCGTTCTCGCCAGAGAGGCCGCTGCCGAGGAAATTACCATCGCCCGCAAGCTTTATGAACGCCAGTTGGCGGTCTATCAGAAGACTCCGGAAGAAGCCACCAAGGCGGTTTCCTTTGGTGAGTCCAAGCCGCCCGCCGAACTCGACGTTCCCCAACTGGCTGCCTTTACGCTGGTCGCCAACCTCGTGCTCAACATGGACGAAGCCATCGTCCGCAACTAACAGATTCCATGAACCCATTTCTCGAACATCAGCTTCTTCAGACCCGCCGCCAGTTCTTCGGTGACACCGGCATTCGGCTGGGAGGAATTGCCATGGCTTCCCTGCTGGCCTCGCAGGAGATGAAAGCAGCAGGCTCGAAGGTTCATCCTTCCCTGCCGGGCATGCCTCACTTCAAGGGCAAGGCCAAGGCGGTCATTTACCTTCATATGAATGGCGGGCCGTCACAGTTGGATACCTGGGATTACAAGCCCAACCTCCTGAAGGAATACCAGAAGGATCTGCCCAAGGATTTCCTGGGCGACCGGATCACCACCATGACCAGTGGTCAGGCCAAGTTTCCGGTGGCTCCTTCGCGATTCAAGTTTTCACAGCATGGTGAATCCGGCCGCTGGGTCAGCGAGTTGCTGCCATATACGGCCAAGGTTGTCGATGAGCTCGCGGTGGTGAAAACGGTCAACACCAACGCCATCAACCATGATCCGGCCTGCACCTTCGTCATGACTGGAAGCGAAGTGGCGGGCAAGCCCAGCATGGGGTCATGGATTTCATACGGCCTGGGTGCCGAGACCGAAGACCTGCCCGCTTTCGTGGCCTTGAATCCCAACTTTCCCAATGGGTCTAATGCCCAAGCCCTGTTCAGTCGGATGTGGGGGCCGGGCTTCCTTCCGGGTCGTCATAGCGGGGTGGTGTTGAGAGGGGGAAAGGATCCGGTCCTCTATCTTGAGAACCCTCCGGGGGTGAGCCGGGATGACCGGCGGGCCATGCTCGATTCACTGGGCGAGTTAAACAACCGGGGCTTCCAGAAGTTTGGAGATCCCGATATCCAAACCCGCATTTCCCAATACGAAATGGCTTACCGCATGCAGGCCAGTGTTCCGGAGTTGACCGACTTCAGCAAGGAGACGGAAGCCACCATGAAGATGTATGGCGACCGGGTGAACAAGCCGGGTTCCTTTGCCTCAAGTGCCTTATTGGCTCGCCGCTTGGTCGAACGCGGCGTGCGCATGGTGCAGATCAACCATCGTGGCTGGGATTCCCATGGGAACCTGCCCAAGGAGCTGGCCAACCAGTGTGCCGATACCGACCAAGCTTGTGCGGCCTTGATCACTGATTTGAAACAGCGGGGCATGCTCGACGAAACCCTCGTCATTTGGGGTGGCGAATTCGGGCGGACGGTTTACTCGCAAGGAACGTTGACCGAGATGAGATACGGACGGGATCACCACCCACGCAACTTCTGCATGTGGATGGCGGGTGGCGGAATCAAGGGCGGTGTCGAACTCGGTGAAACCGATGAGTATTCCTACAACCCGGTGAAGGATTCCGTGCACATCAACGAGATCAACGCGACTGTCCTTCATTGTCTCGGCATCGATCACGAACGCTTCACTCTTCGCTATCAAGGACTCGACCAAAAACTCACCGGAGTGGAGCCGATGAAGGTCTTGAAGAAAATCCTGGCGTAGGGCCAAGAATACCCGCTCTTTGCTGGGACCGTTTCACAGATGTGGCCCTGCTTGGTAGTGCCACAAGGTTTGGAAAAATCAGGATCGGGAGATTGGAGCGTGGATTTCATTCGGCGTTTTTGGAAGGAGGTTTCTTGTGGGGCCGGGATGGACAATGGAGCTCGAAATGGTGACCATTGATTTAGAAGCACGGAAAAAATGAGTATTAGGATGACTGGGTTTTGGAGTTTGGGAGTGGTTCAAGCGGTGGCTTGTTGGGGGGCAATACCTGAGGGGTTTGGCCAGTTGAAGAAAGAGCCTGAGATTATTCAGGGTGGGGTTGATGAACGGGGGCGGGAGTTCGTTTATCTGGGGCAGGAGGCGGGGAAGGGGAAGCTGATATTGACCGCCAGTAATGGCTTCTTCTCCAAGGAAACGGCTGTCGCGCGCGGGGAATCAACGCTCCCCAAGGTCGGTGATGAGCATTTGATTGTACCCAACTTCGAACACTTGGAATGGAAGAAGGCGGAAGGCTCGTTGCGATGGCATGTCCATTTTCGGAAGCCGGGAACGGTGCGTTTTCTTGTTCATTTGAAAGTAGATCAGGCCGGTTCGGACATTGAGGTGCGCTTCGGGGATGAGACGAGAAAGGTCAGAACTTCCACTTCGGATTCCAAGACACCCCAACCGTGGGAATTGTTGTTTGAGGTGAAAAAGGCGGGGGCTTATCTCTTTTCGCTTCAGTCGAACAAGATGGCCGATCCGGCGGGGGTGGGTCGATTGCACCGGGTCGATGCCTATGGGCCGGCTGTTGAGGGTGCGCATCTATTGCGTGTGCGTTGGCGGCCGTCGGCTGCCCACGGAAGCTATGAAGCCAGTCGATTGGACGAGGTTCGGACGATTGTTTTTACGACTCGAAGTATGGAGGACGTATCGAGTTACTCACCGATCACCACTCCGTTCGGTTATTATGGGACAACCTTTGGGAATGATCGACGGAGTGGGGGAAGTTTTAATTTTTCGATGTGGGGCAAGAAAGGGGCGGTGGATGACTTAAGGCTCATGCCCCACTTGTTGGGTGTGGGTTCTCCGCAAGGTGAATTCAGTGGTTTTGGCCATGAGGGATCGGGAGTGAAACCACGCGGTTGGATTCCCATGCCCGATCGCCCGGAAAGAGTGGTGCAGGCCCTGCGGGTCGTTCCGGGTGAGGAATATGACAGCTACTTCGGGTATTACTTTGATCATCCGTTGAAGTCCTGGAAGTTCTTCGGGGCTGGCAACAAATGGCATGGGGGAAAGCCGCGTCTCCATTTGAAACTGGGATCGTTTTGTGAAGTGCCCGGTCCTCCCCAGGTTGAACGGACGGGGGATGTCTATCGGGAAGTCAGACGTCGGTTGTGGGCCTTTCGTGAGGGGAACTGGATATCAATGGATACCTATCTGCCTGGTGGGAAAGGAGGAAAGGGCGAGGTGGCCGTCAACAAATCCTGGTATACGACCAACGAGGGTGAGTATGCCATGGGATGTGGGGGAATCCGGCTCTATCGACATCAGAAGGAGTGGGTGAAAGTGGGAACGGCCGAGGACCAGTTGCCTGACTTCTTGAAGAGCCCGAGTCTCAAGAACGTGTTCTTGCTCCCGATTGAGTTTGGAGAGATTCGGGCCGAGAACATTTCCCCGACCAGTGCCACCATTGCGATTGATATTCGGAAATCGGGGAAGCTTGAGAAAGGGACCGTGTTCTTTGGTCCCTTCGATGCCTTGACCTTTGCTCCGCGCAAGCTTCACGGGACGGAGAGAAACTCCGAGCTTAGTAAAACGGTGAACAACAGGGTGTGGAGAAAGAATAGCGAACTGGTATCACCACAGAGAGGAGTGAACCGGGTCGAGCTGAAAAACCTGAAACCGGGAACGACCTATTTCTATCGTGTTTTGATGCAGGATTCGGAAAGCCGGATCTGGAATGAGAAGACCCTCAAGTTTACGACGCCCAAAAAAGCCTGACCGAGAGACTCGGGCCAGGCTTGTGAAGTTGAAGTGGGACGGTGGATTTCTATGACTCGATGCGGCGCTTGATCTCACGCATGAGACGCTTGTAGGGACCTTTGCCGGCGAGCCAAGGCTTGCGGTCGTCACCGTTGAAGGAGGAGAGGTAGAGCTCGCAGTCGAGAAGGATGCGGCTGCCTTGTTGTTGGACCAAGACATCGGGCTGGATCATGACGCGGTGGCCGTAGCTGCCCCAGACGACTTGGGCGGAAGCGCCTCCTTCCTTCTGAAAGCTGAGGGTTGAGTGCGAAGCTCCGATGAAGATGAACCCTTCTTCGGCAAAGACTTCCTTGGTGATCCGACGTGCTTTTTCAATGTCCGTGCTGTTCGCGTAAGCGGAGGAATATCCCGAGCCGCCGTCGAGTCCGACCGATGAACCACACGAAGAGAAGCCGAGACCGAGAACAACAAGAATCAAAGCAGAAAGGTATTTCATGAGGCCGGGAGGTTGAGGGATCGTGGCCGGTTTGAATTGAGGATTTTTGGGGGAGTGGTGAAGAAGAGTCGGCGGGTTTTGTCCGACAGATTTAAAGCCCTTCGATTTTTGATCCGCTTGACGGTCGGGGCGTCGCTTCATATCCCCTCAGGAGTGAAAAGCTTATTGTTGGTATGGGGTTTCTTGATGGCGGGTGTTTTGGTTTCCGGTGGGCAGACCAACGAGGAGTTGGCGAAGCAGGATCCGTTGCCCGATGGTAACGACGCCCGCTTCGGGGAGCTGTCGCAGTGTCTCTCGACGATGATTCAGTTTGAGGAGTTCACCAAGGTTCTTGCCGACCAGCATCCTTCGCTGGCGGAGCAGGTGAAGGTGACTCAGAAGAAGATGGATGATTCGGTGATTGGAAAAGGGTTTCAAGCGGTGGTGGTGGAATTGAAGCGCCGGATGGGCCGGGAGTATCCCGACTTTGAAGCCAAGTCACGCAAGGCCACCCGGGAGCATGTGAGCAAGGAGAAGGTTGATCTTGAGGCTGCCAAGATCGGACTGGCCAATGCCGACGCCATGGCCGACGGGCGGGTGCCGACTGAAGTGCTTCGCAATGTCGTCGCCTTCAACTCCGACTACCGGGCCAACCCCTTGAAGGAAATCCAGGATGGCTGGGCCGGCGGGTATTCCACCAAGATGGACAAGAAAGAGCACAAGGTGCATTACCTCCTGACTTATCCGGGAAGCTGGAAGCCGGACGCGCCGGCATCGAGGGCCGAGTTGATTTGCTTCTGGAGTGATGCCGGCCATGGAGAGCATCGACTGAATTTTCAGTCCATTCATGCTCCGGATCCAAAGTATGCCAAGATGGATCCGATTGAATTGGCCAAGGTCTTGATGGTTCCCAATTCGACGCTGGTGGATAGCGGCAAGGCCAAGGTGGCCGGGCCCGCGTGGAGTATGACATGAAAAACAAGAAGTATGACCCGATGCTGGCCGAGATTGCCGGGAAGTTGAAGCTGGAGTAACGGGGGAGTGATTTTTCAGGAAAGGAATGCCCTTTGGCGCGGGTGGAAAGGAAGAGCTTTCTTCTTCTCTGCCTGTCTCATGGTTGGTTGGGCGTCGGCCCGTCCAGCAGTGACGCCTGCAAGAGTAGAGAGCAAGCCGGTGATCGATGGCCGCCTGAATGAAGAGGTGTGGGGCCGGGCGGCGAAGATGACCGATTTCGGGCAGGTCGAGCCGAGGGAAGGAGAACCGCCCACGGAACGCACCGAGGTGCGGCTGATCAGGACGGATGAAGCGCTGTATCTGGGAATCACCTGTTTCGACGGGACTCCCGGAGGCGTGCTGGCGAGGGATCGTCGCCGAGATTCCTCGGGCGGGGCGGATGATCGTTTGCGGATTGTCATCGATCCCTTTGCAAGGGGAACGGAGGGGTATTTCTTCGGGATTGCGGCAGGAGGATCTTTGGCGGATGGGATTACCCGGAAAGGGAATCGGCCCGGGATGGAGTGGGATTGTATCTGGGAGGTGAAGACACAGGTGACGGCCGACGGTTGGGTGGCCGAAGTTGAGATTCCTTTCCGCAGTCTTTCCTTCAAGCCGGATCAGACGAGTTGGGGCTTCAATGTCGAACGGGTGATTCGGCGCAAGGAGGAGAAGTTACGTTGGGCGTCGGCAACGCGTCAGAAGTCGCTCTATGCCATGGAAGGGGCGGGACTGATGACCGGGATGGAGAATTTGAAAACCGGCTTGGGCTTGGATGTAAGGCCATCGGCAGTGGCGCGTTGGCTGGACAGCGAGGATGGTTCGGAAGATTTCGAAATCGAGCCCTCGCTGGATCTGTTTTACCGGATCACCCCGTCGCTGACGGCCACCCTGACGTGGCAGACGGACTTCGCGAATACCGAGGTGGATGAACGGGTGGTGAACATGACGCGGTTTCCAATTTTCTTCCCCGAAAAGCGCGCCTTCTTTTTGGAGGACGCGCGGTATTTTCGATTTGGTGGAATTCAACGGAGTCCACTGCCTTTCCACTCCCGGACCATTGGTTTGTCCGGGGCGGGAGAGCGGGTTCCAATTGAAGCGGGGGGCAAGCTCACCGGTAAAATCGGGAAATGGAACATCGGTCTGCTGGGGGTCGGGCTGGAGGGATTGGAAGACTTGCAGAGTGATGAGGTTTTTGCGGGGAGATTGTCTTATGACTTGTTCGAGGAGTCGAACATCGGAGCGATCGTCACCGACGGTGATCCGCGTGGGAATGGCCCGGCCCGAACCTACGGGCTCGATTTCCAACTCAAGAACAGTCAGCTGTTTGGGAAGGAGTCCAAGACCGGCGAGCTGATCGGTTGGGTCATGCAAACCGAGAATGACGGAGTGGACGATTATGGGTGGGGTTTGACGGGGATTTATCCGAACAACCCTCTCTACATGCGGGTGGGAATCCAGCGGATCGGCGAGGACCTGGATCCGGCGATGGGTTTTGTGAGACGTCCGGGCATCTATGAATTCACTTCGTTCTTCTCCTATGAGCTCGAGCCGGGTTCGCCTTCGTGGAGTGAGGTGGATTTTGATTTTTCAGCGGGATTTGATGCGGATCTGGACTGGGAGGTTTTGTCTGAAGAGTATGAGTTCGACGTGACCTTTGCGCGTCGGGGCGGGGGTGAATTCAAGGTCGGGGTGGCCCATGACCGGGAGGTCTTTCTGGAGGACTTTGAAATTTCGGACGGAGTGATTGTTCCGGTGGGGGACTATCGCTACACACACGTTTTTGGAGGGATCGAGACGCCCTCGTCTTGGAGGTGGGGAGCCGAGCTGGAAATCAGTGCCGGCGAATTCCTTGGAGGCCAAAGGCAGGGGGTCGAACTGGAATTGGTTTGGAAGCCGAATCCGGATTGGACCACCCGGGTGACGATGGCGAACGATTGGCATCAATTGCCGGGCGGGGATTTTCACACGCTGGTGGTCAATACCGCGTTGGACTGGACGCCCACCACCAACCTCTTGCTGACGGGTGATCTTCAATACGACAACGTGTCGGAGGAGATCGGAATCAATGGCCGGGTGAGATGGACGGTGAAACCCGGGAGCGATGTCTACTTCGTCGTCAACCAGAGCCTGGCGAGAGTCGGTCCTGAGAGGCGTTTTGAAAGCACGACAACCGAGGCCGTGGCGAAAGTCGGTTGGACGTGGAGGTTTTAGGAGGAGCGCCAGAATTTTACTCCTCGATTGTTGGGAGCGCGGGGAAGATTCCTTTCGGGGCTTTGTACTCCTTGTCGAGGCCGATCCACCAGACATCGTTGGTGAAGAGCCCGTGAGTGACGACATACCAACGGTTTTGTTTGAAGCGTAGGAGGCAGACGAGGAGTTCGTCGGCAAGGTCGGCCTCACCTTCGAACCGGGTGCCCTTGTAGTTGACGGGCTTGTCGTCCTTGGTGCGAGGCGTTCCGATGAGAAAGGCCCAGTTGTCCTGAACTTTGAGGTGATCAACCCGGAAGATGAGAGGTTGGTGGAGGGTGTCTTCCAGCGGATCGCGGATGGCATTGAGAATATCAGTTCGTTCCTTGATTCCCGTTTTGGGTGTGTGGGCCTTTTCGGCGAATGAAGGAAGGAGAGTCAGAAGGAAAAGAGCGAGGAGGGTTTTCATGATCGAAGGATATGGGATCCCGTTGGAGAAGGCGAGGGTTCAGCTTCGAAAGGGGACTTCGGGATTCGCGGTATTAGTGATGTTACAATCTTCCCTTTTCAAAAAATAAACGATAACTGTTCCCATCATGACCTTGAAATGCCTCCCGACCATTGTTGGTTCCGCCCTCTTTCTCATCGGTGGATTTCTTCCCGCCTCAGGGCGCACTTGGACTGATGCCAAGACCGGCCGCACCCTGGAAGCCGACTTTGTCGGGGTGAAAGATGGCAAGGTGATGGTGAGGAACCGCAACGGGAAGGTGATTCCGATTGATCTGAGTTTGCTGTCAAAATCTGATCAGGAGTTCGTGGCGGCCCAGGGACAGGGAGGCGGAGGTGAAGGATGGAGTTCGTTCCGGGGCGCCGACCGGGCCGACCATTCCCCTGACACGGGACTTTTGAAAGAGTGGCCGGAAGGTGGCCCGAAGTTACTTTGGGAGTCGCGCATTTGTGGCAAGGGCTACAGCGGTCCGGCGATCGTCGACGGCAAGATTTACCTGACGGGAACGATTGACGGGGAGGCCAAGATTATTTGTCTGAACGAAAGCGACGGGAAGGAAGTCTGGATGGTGGACCTCGGCAAGGATCCTGAGAATGGTTATTCCACCGGATGGGGCGCGGGCCCGCGGGGGACTCCGACGGTCAGCGACGGGATCGTTTATGCCATGAGTGCGAATGGTTCCCTGACAGCGGTGGATGCGGCGGACGGCAAGGAGAAGTGGAGCAAGGAGATGGTGGGTGACTTTGGGGGCAAGGTTCCCCAGTGGGGTTATTCCGAGTCTCCGTTGGTCGATGGGGACTGGCTGATCGTAACTCCCGGAGGCAAGGACGGAGCGATTGCTGCGCTCGACAAGAAGACCGGCAAGACAATCTGGCGAAGCACGGACCTGACCGACGGAGCTCAGTATTCCTCGGTGATCATTGCGATGGTAAATGGCAAAAAGCAGTATGTGCAATTGTTCATGAAGACTTTGGCCGGGGTGGATGCCGAAACCGGCAAGCTGCTTTGGACGTCCAAGTGGTCGCAGGGGAGAACAGCTGTGATCCCGACTCCCATTTATCATGATGGCAAGGTCTACATGACTTCGGGATATGGCGCGGGGTGTAAGTTGGTCGATATTTCCGGAGCGGAAGCCAAAGATGTCTGGGAGAACAAAGTGATGAAGAATCATCATGGTGGTGTCCTTCTGCTTGATGGATATCTCTACGGGTTCTCCGACGGACGTGGATTGGTTTGCCAGGATCTTAAGACTGGCGAGGCGAAGTGGAACAAGAGCGGGAATGGCATTCAAAAGGGAGCGGTTCATTACGCCGATGGCATGCTCTACTGCGTCGACGAATCAGAGGGCTCGGTCTTTTTGGTCGAGGCAACCCCGGATGGCTACAAGGAGACGGGACGGTTCGCCATGCCCGATGTCACCAAGCTGCGCGAGGGAACGAACGGAAAGGTTTGGACTCATCCGGTGGTGATCAACGGGAAGCTCTACCTTCGTGATCAGGATCTGTTCTTCTGCTTTGATGTGAAGAAGTAGGCGTCCGAAGGTCAGGAAGCTCAACAGTTGGGACCATGTCCGGGGCTCCGGGATCGGCTGCGAAACCCCGGAATCCCTATGGCCCGGCACTGGTGGTGCTCGGGGTCCTGTTCGTGGCCGGGCCCATCATGATTTCGGCGTTGGGTGTGGGTTCGCGTCCGCAGCCAAGTATCGGGATCTTTCTGCCCGGGGTGATGATGATGACGATCTCCGTCATCATGTTCTTTGGGGCCTATTATGGCTGGAAAGGTTTTGAGAAGAGATTCGGGTCAGAGAGTCTCCTCGGTCAATGGGAGGTTCCCGGCAGGCAGTGGAAGGAACATCTGGAGAAAGAGAAGGGACGATTAGTCAAGCGAGGCTTCTTTGCCGGGGTAATTCTGCCTGGACTGGTAGTTGGCGTGATCCTGTTCTTGGGATCTCGGGATGGCAAACTCGAGGATGTCCTGCCGATTACTCTCATGGTGGGAGGGGCTCTCGTGATTGTGGTATGGACCATCGTGATGTTGCAGTGGTTCGCTCTCTCCGGGAACCAAGGATTGGTCTGGGTGGCGGAACGAGGTCTCCTGGTGAATCGCGTGACGTTCTTTATCGATGGTTTTGGAATCCGGACGCGGTCCCGTGAGTTATGTCGCGAGGGTGATGAACATCATCTCAAGATCTCTTATCAAGTGAATACGGGCAGGGGAATGGTCGACCATGAGTTGGTCGTGCCGGTTCCGGAAGATCGACTGGAGATGATGACAAAGACTCTGGAGACGTGGGAGGCCAACTCACCGACCCGGGACCGGGAGAGTTGATCTATTTCATGCAACTATTGTTTTCATGCTCCGTATTAGTAAGTGGATTTTTTTCTCATGAGACAGTTTGCCCTGACCCTTGTTATCGCCGTTGGATGTCTTTGTTCCTTCAGTCACACCGCTGCCGCTGAGACGAAAAGTTTACGGATCCACATGCTCAGCGGGTCGAAGGAATACAAGTCGGCGAAATCCCTGCCCAAGTGGGCCGAGGTACTCAAGAAGGACGGCCATACCTGCACCATCGCGACTGGAATCAAGGAAGAGGATGACATTGCGAATCTCAAGAATTGCGATGTGCTGGTCGTGTTTTGCAAACGGTGGAAGCTTGATGACCAGGCCCTGGCTCATTTGAAGCCGGTGGCGACCAGCAAGCCAGTTATCGGTATCCGGACGGCTTCGCACGCCTTTCAAACCTGGTTGGCTTTCGACAACGAGGTGATGGGTGGGACATACAGCGGACACGGAGGCAGCGGCGAGGTGACGGTGACTCTGGAGGCCGGAAATCTGAAGCATCCGGTTCTCGCCGGGATCGGGGAAGGCTGGAAGCGGCAGGGAAAAATCTATGACAACCCTCCGGTGGCCGGAGGGAAGAGTGGTTCGCCCAAGGGGAAATTCAAGGAAGACAATGTCGTGCTGATGACCTTGGACGACAAACGAAAGAAGCCGCAGCCCGGTACCTGGGTGCGCGAGAACAAGAACGGCCAGCGGGTTTTTTACACGTCGATGGGATACGTCCACGACTTCGAAGACGAGCGATTTCAGAAGTTGTTGTCCAACGCTTTGGCTTGGTGTACTGCTGGCCAAAAGGAGAAGTCGGAATGAGGACCTTGTTCACTCTGGCGCTTGGTCTTCTTACCATCGGCTTTGGTGTGGCTGAGCCCTTGGATCATGTCCAAGCGATTAAGTCTTTGAAGTACCCCGACCAGAAGGCGGGACGGGCGCTTTATGCGTTGCATTGTGCGTCTTGCCATGGCCCCAAGGGTGAGCTGGCTCTCAATCCGTTGGCCCGGCGCTTCGCTCTCGATGAGTTCAAGTTCGGGAGCGACCCGTATGCGATCTGGAAGACCATTAGCTATGGAAACGGATTGATGTTCCGCTGGGATGCTGCGCTTTCGGACAAGGAGCGCTACCAATTGGTGCACTTCATTCGAGAAGAAATCGTCAAGGAGAAGAATCCCGGACAGTATGTCAAACCGGACGAGGATTATTTCGCCCAGCTGCCCGCGCGTGCCGCCGCTGATGCCAAAATGGAAGCCGCCAAGGCTCAGCGGGTTGAAGCGGCTCCTGGGATGATCGATGGCACTAACGGCCAGAACATGGTCTACGGACCCATGATTCAGCACGGGATGGCCTACTCCGAAATCAAGAACAAGAATGCGGAGTTCATTCCTGATGTCACCGAGAAGGCCATCGTGATCGATCTGCCGGGAGAAGCGGTGATTTGTTACGACGCCCACCGGCTGAGCATCAGCGGGATCTGGCAGGGCAAGGCGGTGGATACCGCGAAGACTCATCACACCAGTTACAAGGGGGGGCGTTGTCTTACACCGGGAAGTAAGCCGGTCTATGAGAATATTGATGTGATTGGTTGGGCCGTTGGAGAACCTAAGGTTTCAGAGAGCCGAGATCATTTTCGTTATCGGGGATTGTACCTGCACGAAGAGCAGGTTGTTCTCAGCTATCGTGTTGGAGAACGCGAGGTTCTGGAATCGCCTTCCGCGACCGAAGACGGGAAGACCATCATTCGCACTTTCAAAGTCGGACCGGGACAAGAGGAACTCTACTGCCTTATTGCCGGCAAGGGGATGAAGGTTCATCGGGCCGGCATGGTAAAGGATGAACAGGGAAGTCATTGGTTGAAGATTCCTGTGTCTGACCGATCGAAGACCTACGTGGTGGTTCTCGGGGAAAAAGGGATCAAGGCAGAGGCTGCTGATCTCGGCAAGTTGATCAAGGGCGGCCCACGTCGTTGGCCGCTGACGGTGCAGACCACCGTGGCACCCGGTGAGAATCAAGACGGGTATGCCTTCGATGAATTGATCGTGCCTCTGGCCAATCCCTACGGCTGTTGGATGCGGACGACGGCATTCGACTTCTTCAGCGATGGCCGCATCGCAGTCAGCACCTTGAGCGGAGATGTGTGGATCGTCAGCTGGTCCAAGGAGAATCCGAATGCCCTTACTTGGAGTCGGTTTGCGGCGGGACTTTATGAACCACTCGGACTGAAGGTGATCGATGACGTGGTCTACGTTCGTGGTCGGGACCGCATCACTCGTTTACATGATCTCAACGGAAATGGTGAGGCGGACTTCTATGAGAATTTCTACGAGGAAAAGGGAGAGATCGGAGCCAGCTATCATGCATTCATTTACGACCTGCAAACCGATCGGGAGGGAAACTTCTATTTCTCTCAATCAGGCTACAAGTCTCCGCTCACAGGGGCGGTGGTCAAGGTGAGCCCGGAGGGGAAGGACCTGGGGTTCGTGGGAACGGATCTGCGCAATCCCAATGGCATGGGGGCGGGCGGTCCGAAGGATTGGGTGACGATCGCCGACAATCCGAGCGGCAAGGCCGTCTACAATGGGTTTTCACTCGCGAAGGAGGGTGCCGTCTATGGATATGAAAAAGGCCGGACCGAGCCGATGCTGGTGATGTTGCCCGCCCGGATTGACAGTTCAAGCGGAGGTCAGTGTTGGTCGCCTCTGAAAGGCTGGGGACCCTTGAGTGGCTCGGTGATCCATACCTCCTACAGTCGTTGTTCCTCGTTTTACTGTTTTATTCAGGATGTCGAACCCTACCCGAATGGTTTTGCGGTGGAGTTTTCGCATCCGTTGAAATCAGGCGCGATGCGGCTTCGAGTCAGCCCGGTCGATCAACAGGTGTATCTGGTGTGCCAAAAGGGCTGGGATACTTCGGCTCGTTACGACGGAGCCCTCTACCGGATCCGTCATACCGGAGACCCCACCCGTGGCGTTGTTGGCGCGGAAGTTACCGCGACCGGACTGATTCTTTCGTTTGGATCGGATTTGGATTCCTCATCGGTCAAGCCATCTGCCTTCGAGGCGGTCAGGGAGTCCGACAAAAAGGATAAGAAGAATCCCAAGGCCAACATTACTCCGGTCAAACTGGGTGCGGTTCGCCTGATCGATTCAAAGAAGGTGAGTGTGGACATTCCCGGAATCGACAAGGAGGACTTGAAGCATCGGACGAACAAGGACGGGGTTGTTTCGATCAACGCTCCGATTTCAGTGACCTGGAAGATCCGCTCAAAAGACGGAACTCCGGTTGAACAAACGATTCACGCGACGGTGAATTCGGTTCCGGCAGAATGATCGGTCCGATGCTTACGGACGGAAGCTGGCCTTGACCCTGATAAACTGTCTGGAGAGGACGAGTTCGGGCGTGGTCGAGCGAAAAGTGAGGGTTTCGGTGCCATCGCCATTGGGAGTGGTGCTAACGAGTTGAATGCCGAGCTTGCTCCAATTGACGAGGTCGGTGGTGGCCTCAACTTCGAGAAGGACGTCGTCGGCGGCGAGGTTCCGTCGGAAGGTGATGGTGAGGTTGTTTTCGCTACCTCCGTTGTAGGAGCCGATATAAGCCTGCACGTTGGATTCGGGGCTCATGCCAGCGTCGCCGTCGAGGGATCCGAAAGCGTGTTCAAGAAAGGCGTTCATGCCATCGCCATCGTTGTCGGCATCAGGGTCACCGGCGAATGCGACGGCGTCGCTGGTTCCGGGGCTTCCTCCAAGAGCAACGCTGGAACGCCAGTTGGTTCCCACTCCGTGGTCGGGTGAAGTCTCAGGAGCGATGAGGACGAGAGCGAAGCCTCCGCCATCGGGAGCGGTGGGCCAGGGTGGGGTGTCAAGGTACTGGAAGCGTTGGATGTCATGGGAACCGGTAGCATCAATGACCGCGATTTCCTCACCTGAGTTACTCAAGCTGGAAGAGAAGTTGCCGGGGGCGATGTTGAGGCCTGTGGTGTCGTAGGCAGTGGCAAAGGCGGTCTGGTCCTTGACGATGACAATTCGCTCACCTGCGGCAAGAAGAGTGCCGGCAGGGAATGTGTAGGCGATGCCGTTGAAGGAAACGTCGGTGAGGTCGATGGTTCCGGCCGAGATGTTCATGAGCTCGATCCACTCGGTCGATTCATCGGCACCCGGTGGGTTGTAGTAGATTTCGGAGACCACCAGGTTGGCATTGGTGGCCGGGGTGCCGACGATGAAATCGGCTGAGGTGAGAGCGGACCATTCGCCTCCATTGTATGCGCGAGCATTCAGCGTACCGGTTTGGGTGAGGGTGATGGTATTGGCGCCGGTGTTGGGCTTGCTGGCACGGAGCCGGACATCAAGGCCGAGATCGGAGCTTCCGGTGGAGGTCTGGTGGACTTCAACGGCGAGGACGTTTCTCCCGTCCACAAGATCACCGGGCGAAAGGACGAGAACATCGAGAGGAACGATCTCGTCTTCAGGGCTGGAACTGGTGGCTGTGGTGGAATAGGTAATGTTACCGGGGGTAAGATTGGTGCGGTCGATTTCCCGTCCGTTGAGGTAAACAATGGCTCCGTCGTCGCGGATGATGTCAGTGTAAAGTTCGGTGTAGTCCGAGGCATTGGCTACGTTGAATTCCTTGCGGAAATAGGTCGTCAGATGGCGCGGAGTGGAGGCTGGTCCTACCGTGGTGTTGATGGGGACTGACCCGACAGCTCCATAGCCGAGCATGGCTTGCCCGGTTCCCCAGGCCGAGTCATCGAAGTCAGGATGCTTCCAGTCAGTGCTATTGTAGCTGCCGTGGCCAACTACAACCTGGCTCTCGCTCTGCGCGACTCCGGTGTCGAGAAAGCGCCATCCGGTGGATTCGAAGTCGACGAAAGTATCGAGGTTGGCTCCACCGGCGAGCATGCCGGCCGAGGGGTTGATGCCGCCACCTTCAAGCCGGGGATCGGAGCCATCGGTCATGTAGTAAATTGCTCCGGTGGTGGCGGTGACGGAGAGGTCGTGTCCGGTGGGAACAATACCACCGTGTTGGGAAAAGACCGGAGGGTCGATCGAGGGATAGAGATTGTTGGCGCGAAGTTCGCGGATGATGGAGCGGGAGTCTGATTGATCGTGCAGAGTTGGAATGTAATGCCCGGTGACATTGTCGCGTTCCACCACCCAGTGTTGTTCGCGGGTGAAGTAGATCGGGTTGTTGATGGTGGGCGGGTAGTAGTCGGCATCGATGTTGGTCGAAGAACTTGCCGTGCTCCCGTAAGGAGTGTTGGCCTGGACATCTCCCCAGCGGGCGGACTCGGCCACGATGGCCTTGTCGATCTGGTTGGCCAGTCCGAGATAACGATTGATGGAGTTGCTTTCAGTCAGGGCGCCGCCATTGAACATGTGCAGGTGGACCCGGTCGGCGAAGCGCATGCGAAACTCGTCGTTGAGGCGCAGTCTTTGGAAGGGAGCGCCGCCACCGGAGCCTGAGCCGTAGCGATTCCAGGAAAACTTATCGAGAGCGATCTCCTGGTCCCAGACCTGGAAGCGGAACTTGCCGTCTCCGCTGTTGAAGTTGGCGCCGGCATATCCGTTGTGATGGGGCCAATCCTCCGAGTCCGCATAGAAATGGAGGAGCATGTAATCGATGTAGTTGTCGATGTCGAGGTAGTCGTGAATGGAGTCGTAAACGGCGTTGTCGGTGATGTTGCCGTTGGCGATGGATATCATGGCATTCCAGCGCGGAGTGGACCTGCTGAGGTCGACGAAGATTTCCCAGTCTTCCTTTTTGCCGCCGATGTGGTCGGCATACCAATCGTCTTCGAGGCGTTCGGTGAGGTTGTGCAGACCGAAGTAAAGTCCGTTGACATAGAGATGAACGAAATTGCCATGGCTGGAAGGTTGCCCCATGGCCCCCAGTGAGTCCTTCATCCAGACGTCGCGGAAGTATTGGGAATCGTTGGGGCGGTATCGTCCGGACGACCATGAGGTGAGAGCCCAGGAGTCGGTGAAGCAAGCACGCAGCACGAGCTTGTTGAACTCCTGGACCGGTGATCCCGGGAAGAGATCGTAGTTGAGTTTGGGTTTGTCGACGGTGGAGGAGAAGGTGAGACGCAGGGAATGTTTCTGCATTCGGCCCGGATTGCGTGAGGAGTTTCCGTGGGTTTCGATTTTGCAATCCTCTTGAAATCCGGTGGTTCCATCAGGGAAGAAATACTCCATGGAACACTCGCGCTCGAATCGTCCTGTTGGGTTTGAGTAGAGTCCACCGCTACCTCCGGTGAAGTCGTTCTGAGCCATCGTGATGGAGACGGTCGGGATGTCGAGGAGGGCTTCCTGCACGGTGTATTCGCCGAGCCCGTTGGTGTTGTTGACCACGCGGGGGTCCATCTCATAGTCGCTCGGAATGGGTTGTCCCGAGTAAGTTCCCCAGGTGGTGGGCCAGCCGGCGGGTGCGACTGGTTGTTGCACTACATCGTCGACAAAAATGTAGGTGTGGGAATCGACATTCGTGGGGAGCCAGTTGCTGAACGTGGCCATGGCCCGAATGGTTGATGTCGTGTCGATGAGGATGGGGCCGGTGTAGACCGTTCCGGAGGTCGGAGTGGGTTTGGATCCATCGGTGGTATAGCGGATGGTCGCACCGGGAGTATCGGAAGTGATGACAAGTTGGAAGGGCTCGCTGTAGAATCCCCGGTCATCGAGGAAGTTGGTGTCTTTGACCACTCCGGGATAGGATGAGGCGGAATTGATCGCACCCGGGGTCGTGGTCTGGAAGAAGACGGGGTGGCCGCCTGTGGATGGCGGGCCGTAGGAAGTGTCGGTGAACTGTTCCGGGTAGGTGGGGCTGAAGGAGTCGTCGATGGTCGTTCCGTCGGGCCTGACGATCGCGAGGAACTCTCCGTCGGCGGACAGGCTGAAATTGGTGTGGGCGTATCCAGAGGGGTCAATGGTATCTGCCCCGGAAGCAAAGACGACGAGGTACCCGTTGGCCGGAATGGTGACTGCGGGGAAGTTCCACTTGGTCAGATCACCCGGGTTATCGGTGAGGTAGTAGGCATCGAGTTGAACGACCGTGTTGTTGGGATTGTAGATCTCGATCCAGTCTTCGCGGTTGCTGAAGCCATCCTGGATGTCGGTGTCATTGCGGGTGAGGATTTCGTTGAGCCGAAGGGGAATCAGGGTGTTGGGAAAATCGGCACTGCTGTTGGGGTCGGTTCCTTCGGAGATCTCAAGAGCGTCATTGAAGCCGTCGGCGTCGGTGTCGGCGAGGTTGGGGTTGGTTCCGGTGTTGGAGGCGTTTATGAAGACGCCGGTGTTGGTTTCGACGCTGTCGAGAAGACTGTCTCCGTCGGTGTCCGGATTGAGTGGGTCGGTTCCGGTGTCCGAGGGACTGACAAAGCTTCCGGTATTGGTCTCAACGTGGTCGAGAAGAGAATCGCTGTCGCTATCGGGATCGGTGGGATCGGTTCCGAGATTCTGTTCCTGGAGATTGGTCAAGGTATCGCCGTCGTTGTTACCGGCTCCGCTAGCGGTGGCCAGATTGAGAAAGTAGGTCAGTTCCCAGTCGTCATCGAGGCCGTCGGCATCGGAGTCGTTGAGAATTTCGATCTGCAGCACTTTCTCGGTGAAAGCACCGAGGCCATCGGTTGAGCGAACACGCACCGAAAGAACGGTCCCTCCGGTGTAGGCGGTGAGGTCGCGGTCGGATTCGAGCGAGTTTCCGTTGATGGCAAACTGTCCGTTGTGGTTGTCGCCAGTGCCTGCGACGAGCGAGTAAGTGAAGGTGTCGCCGGGGGTTGGGTCTATGGTGGAAAGGGTGCCCACCGGTGTCCCGATAGGTGCAGTCTTGGCGATGTTGGAATTCGAAAGGGTGATATTGGTCGGGCCATCGGTGGCGATGGGATTGCCAATCTCAAGTCCGTTGATAAAGACATTGTGTGAATTGCTGGGGCTGGTGGCGGAGACGATGCCCTGGATTGTGACCACACCCGATCCGTTGGTGATCACGTTGAGAGTAATCACGTTGTCAGAAAGGGTGGCGGGTTGTGTATTGAAGGTCAGCCGTTGGGTCGCTGCCCCACCTCCTGACCAATCGGCCGCCCGGCCCCCCGTGGAACCGGAGTCGTATCCCCATATTCGAATCGGGTATTCGGTGTTTGGTTGAAGTCCGCTGAAGGCGAGCTGCAGTCCGGATCCGGGCTTGTTTCCGAAACTTCCGTTGGCGAACAGGAAGTCACGCCACATTGAGGCTTCCCCGCCGCCGCCATTGTTGTTGCCGCGATCCCGGTCGTCGAGAGTGACCGAACCGATGGGGTCGACATCGAGCCCGATGCCACCGGGAAAGTTCTTTGACCAGGAGTCACCAAGGTCGCTGTTTCCTGAAGCCAGTGACTGCCATCCGCTCTGGGTGATGCCGCTGTCATTAAAGTCGATCCGCAGGGTTTGGCCAAAGGCGATGGAAAGAAGGGAGCAAAGAAGAATCGCGGCTGATTTCATCGAGGTGTTCGGCGAAAGAAACACAGATCGCATGATCTCCTCAATCAGAAATCTCTTCGCAACGGAAACAATGAACTTTCCGTCGGCAAGGCCCGGACGGCAATCCTCCCATGTGTATGGCCTTCGCGTTGTGTGACTGCGAGGGAGGATCTGTTTTGATTAAAGCAGTTCGTTGACCGCTTTGCCGTTTTGCATCGTATTCCGGACTAGTTACTTTGTAGATCCTCCTTCGTATTTTTCATAGTTCTTCCAGGTGTCTTCAATGAGTTCCTGGTCGGCCTTGGCCGAAGTGACGAGGTAGCGATATCGGGAAATGAACTTGCTTTTCGGTTCGATCTTGAAGGGCCCCTCGACCATGGGTGCGAAACAGAAATAGGGCTTGTCCGGATGGATTCGGACATGCTGAGGTGCCCGAAAATTCTTCGGGCTGCAGAACACGGCGGCTGAGACCGCTTGCCCGTTGAGATCTCCGGAGAAGGCCACCCACTTGGGACGAGTATGATTGCCTTCCCATCGGTCTTTCCCCTCGCTGGTCAGATATCGCAGATCCCCGGGACGATGGCTCTGGTCATCTTGGGTCCTCAGCCATTCGTAGTTCCCCCGGAAGGCCATGCCTCCATAGCGGAATTTGGCGAGACTGAGGGGTTTGTCGGTGGCGCATTCCTGAATACTTTCGATGTCGAAGAGAAAGTGCGTTCCCGAAGTCTGATGGACCGTGACTGTCCAGATTTCATGAAGGACATCGATCCATTGGTCCTTCTTCTTCACTTTGAAGGCGTGCTTGACGCTAAAGGAAACGTGTTTTTCCTCACGCTTCAACCTGACGACTTCGCGGAATTCCACACGTCCCAGATCCTTGGCCTGATTCCAGAAATCCACCTCCTTTCCGTCGAAGGTTGCTTTGGTCCAGGCAAAGAACAGAGCATGTTGATGAGAATGGTCGGCGGGAAAGTCACCGGTGATTTCCTCGCCGGTGGGCGTATAAACCGGATGAAGATAGCCACTTCGTCGGAAATGGGGAGCGATTCCCTCGGGGACCGGCTTTTCGGTTTTGACGTATTCCAGCACAGGCTTGTTGCCAAGTGTCACCCTGATGACATCGTCCGATTCGCTGAGTTGCAACTGACTGGAGTGGGCAGGTTGAAATCCGGCGATGATGGCCAGAAAGGGAATGAGTGGTAAACGGATCATGAGTTCAGGGTGGGAAATGATTCTCTCTTCCTTCTTGGTGTTCGCTTCACGCCGTTGAGGCGCCATTCGCCGAAGCGAGCGGTTTTGTAGACTGCTTTTAGAAGTGCCTGGGGAATGATTTTCTTCTGAAGGCAGAGACGTTGATGCAGTCCTGTCGTGTTGTTGCGCCCCGATGTTCTTCCGGTCATCACGGTCCCGCGGGTCGGAGTGCAAATCGAAGCCCCCGCGTCAGATCGATCAAAGCGAATCCCGTTGGCTGCCGTCGCTTCGAGGTTGGAGGCCTTCCCTTTGAGGTGGGGGTGGTCGTAGTAGCCGACCTTAGCCCAGCCCCGGTCATCGGGCATGATGAGGATGATGTTGGACTTGCCGGAGGCTTCCGTTAGAATGGAGAACAAGACCAACAGTGCCAGGAATGCCCGGAAGACCGATCCAGGCAGCCCATTTGGTGAGTTCCATTTCATCGGGGAATAGAACGGGAGCTGGGATTGAACCTGTTCAAAAAGATGACGGTTCCCGGTCTTCTTATGTCCATCGGTCGGGCTTGTAACGGCGCTTGATTGTGGTACCAGCAAGGCACCCAATGTTCGTCATGAAATCATTTTTCCTGAAATCTTCGAAAGCCGGATTGGGGGCTTTGTCCGGCTTTGTTTTCGCTCTGTCATCGTGTTCCAAGGAGATCACCGGAGTTGAAACAATCGATTTTTACCAAACCGATGATGGAGCGGTTGAGGTCGATACCTTCCGGGCAGTGGTCAAGGTCACGGCGATCAATCCCAAGACCAGGAAACTTGCGCTGGTGACATCCGATGGCAAAACCCGACGGGTCACTTGTGGTCCGGAAGTCAGAAATTTTGATCAAATCGAGGTCGGTGATTTGATCGAGATCGTTCAGGTCGAGGAATTCGCCATTTTCCTGGGCAACGAGAAACCCAGCGGAGGAGGAGAGTCGACCACCAAGTTGGCCCGTTTGGGTGATAAGCCTGGAACGACGTCGGTCGAAACGGTGAGCACGACGGCGTTGATCAAGAAAATCGATACGGCCAAACGAAAGGTTACTTTGGAACTTCCCGACAAGACTCAGCGGGTGGTGAAAGTGGATCCGAGCATCGACTTGTCCAAACCCAAGGTTGGCCAGAGTGTGACCGTGGAGCACACCGAAGCGCTCGCGATTTCGGTGAGGTCTCCCGAGTAGGTGAAGTCTTTCCTATTTTCTGCCAGATGAAACCGGGTCTTTGTCTTTTTCTTGGGCTGCTCGTTCCTGCCGCAGTTATGATCGCAGCAGTGCGCACTGGCCAAAGTGCGGCCTCGCGGTTTTCCATTCAGGACATCCCCATGCCGGCGGAGAACGATGCCGCGGCCGGGTCATCTGCCAAGCTTCTCGATGGCGAGGCTGATCGCGCGAGCGGTCCGCTGACGGTTCTCTTCGATGGCAAAGTCCCGGGAGGCAGTGACGACCCCGGCCGGAACTTCTTTTTTGCCCAAGGGAGCAAAGGGGGGCGGATCATGGTTGATCTTGGCAAGGAAATCGAGGTCGGGTCGGTGGTGACCTATTCGTGGCATCGCAGTTCGCGGGCCGCCCAACGTTATGACCTTTATGGTTCGGATGCCGAGGGGGTTCCCAAGGCCGCTCTTCGTCCTGCAAAACCGGGGGACGACTGGGAATTGATCGAGTCGGTGGACACTTCGGCACTGGAGCCGGGACAGCACGGCGTGGTGGTGGAGGGAGAAAAGGGAGAGAACCTGGGGCGTTTCCGTTATTTGATTTTCGATGTTTTTCCGAATAAGAATCCGGGGCCGTTCAACGAGACTTTCTACAGTGAAATCGATGTCATCGATGCAAACGGAGAAAAGTTGAAGAGGCTCGAACCTCCCAAGATCATCGTGAAGAAGTTTCCTTCGAAGTCAGGGAAGTTCACTTATGTTGTCGATTCTTCGGATGCCCCTGATCTGGCCGATTGGGCTGGTGAGAAACTCATTCCAGTGATGGACGAATGGTATCCCGAGATCATCAAGATGCTCCCCGTTCCCGGTATCACGCCTTCCACCGAGATTACCTTCACTCTGAAGGAGGCCCGGAATCTACCAAAGAACATGAAGGGAGTTCCCGCCTATGCGAGTGGTGCTTCGGTGGTCTTCAATGCGGACTTCGTGCGCCGCGAGATTGCCGGGGAAGCCATCGGGGCCGGAATTCATGAGATCGTACACGTGGTTCAGTTCGGGGGAAGGGACAAGAACGGCCGCATCACGCGGGGCAAGCGTCTTCCCACCTGGGTTACAGAAGGGGCTGCCGACTACATTCGCTGGTTTCTTTTTGAACCCGAGAAGCGTGGCGCCCGTATCAATCATCGCAATTTCGAGAAGGCCCGTCATGACAGTTCCTACCGGATCACCGCTCATTTTTTCGATTGGGTCATCAAGAACTACGACAAGAATCTGATGCGAAAGATCAATCTGTCGATTCATCAGGGGTATCGTGAGGAACTCTGGAAAGAGTGGACCGGGAAGACCGTGACCGAGCTGGCGGCCGAGTGGCGGGAGGCCAATCGGAAGAGGTTGGGGTTATAGTCTCAGTTCCGATAAGATCAGGCCGCGCTTCTTCGTAAGGAAGGTATGCCGAATTATCTCATCGAGCAACTCGACGACGTGGAAGGAACGCCCTGTCCGTGTGGCACGTCGCGTCGGGCTTTTTGCATTCCGGAGAACAAGGTGGCCAGCATTCACTTGGTCGATATCTCCGAGGAAGCCAAAGTTCATTACCACAAGGAGATGACCGAGATTTACCTCATTCTTGAAGGCGAAGGTCACCTCGAACTCGATGGCGAACTGGTTCCGGTCAAGCCGATGACCACGGTGATGATCAAGCCGGGGTGCCGTCATCGGGCGGTGGGCAAGATGAAGATCATCAACATTCCCGTTCCGACTTTTGATCCGGCGGACGAGTGGTTTGATTGATTCCACAGAAGGTGAGAGCGGCTTCGGCTGCCAGCGTTCCCGAGGCAAAGCACCCCTGCAGGAGATAGCCTCCGGTCGGGGCTTCCCAGTCGATCATTTCACCGACGACAAAGACGCCCGGAAGATCGCGTAGCATGAGATGCTCGTTGAGAGAGGGCCAGGTGATGCCTCCGGCGGATGAAATTGCTTCGGCCAAGGGACGTGGTTTTGTGAGAGGAAGACGACAGGCTTTGGTGTGCCGGGCCAGTTCTTCTACGGACTCAAAAGGGCCATGGAAGTGATCGAGAAGAGCCCTCATGGGGTCGTTGAGTTTCCAGCGGTATTTGGATTCCTTGAGGAAATTCTTCTTCACCGATTCCATCTTGGCCACCAGTTGGTCAACCGAGAAGGTGGGCTTCAAGTCGAGCGTGATGGCCGGTTGCTCCATCGCGCGGAGAGCAGGCCCGAGTTGATAGAGCGGTCCACCTTCCATGCCGTATCGGGTCAGCATGATTTCGCCGGGAGCGGTTTCGTCGTTCACTGAAGCGACGACGTTTTTGAGTGGCTGGCCGTCGACTGCGGGAAGGAGTTCCTCGGGCCAGTCAACCTCCCATCCGCAGTTTGCCGAGGAAAGGGGAGTCACTTCAATTCCGGCTGATTCGAGAGTGGTCACCCAAGCGCCATCGGATCCGGTCTCCGGCCATGAGCCGCCACCGAGGGCGAGAACGAGGGCATCGGCTTCGATGGTTACCGGGCCATTCGGAGTTTCGAATTCGGCGGCCTTTTCGGAAAGTTTGCTCAGACGGTGCCGCATGCGGAACGTGACTCCTTGTGACCGAAGGCGTTCGAGCCAGCGGCGGAGAAGAGGCGCGGCCTTGAGGGCCTTGGGATACACCCGGCCTGATCGTTGCACGAAGGTGCCGACGTCAAGGCGAGCGGCCCAGGCGCGGATGTCTTTGTTGTCGAATCTGGCGAGAGCCTGGGGCCAGAAGTCATCGGGTTGTCCGGGTCCTCGATAGCGGGTGAGGAAGGTCTCGAGTTCCTCCGAGTGGGTCAGATTCAAGCCGCCTTTTCCGGCCACGAGAAATTTGCGTCCCACCGAGCGCTTTTGGTCGCAAAGAGTGACCTTGGCTCCGGCTGCGGAGGCCACTTCGGCAGCCCGCAGACCGGCGGGACCGCCCCCGATGACTAGGATGTGGGGCACGAAAGGGTTATCCGTTCGAAGCGACCGGGAAGCGAGAACGAAGTACGGATGGAGACGCTATTCGTCCAGATACATGAATTCCTGGGCCGCGGCATACTGGGGAGAGTCAGGCTTGATCTTCTTGGCGTGCGCTACTGATTTGGAAGGAATGCCTTGGTCGAAGTAGAACTGGGCGAGGTGGAGATTGCGACGATCCTCCTCGGCCTCTTTGTAAGGATTCGAGCAGGCCACCAGGAATAACAAGGGGATGACGAGGAGCACTTTCATGGGGCAAGCATGACCCAGAATTTGCGATTTGGGCAGGGCATTTCCTACTTGGCCGAGGATCTCTTGGTGATCTTTTGAATGAGGACCGGGGGCGACAAGGTGCCCCATTCCACTTCTCCCCTGAGCGATTAACGATTCAGAACGTCATTCCGCGTCGACTCTCCGATCGCGGCCACTTCCTGAATCAAATCATCGGCCACGCCAAGTTCTTGAAGGGTCGCTCCGAGAAGTTCGATGACGGCCTCGCCGCCGATTTTTTCCAAGAGTGATTCCATAGAGTTCTAACTGTTAGAAAAGGTCGGAATGACCGGTTCTCACGTGGGATACGGAGTCGCAGAAATCGGAATTTCAATTTCGAGAGGAGAACTGTCGAAAACGTGGAGTTTTTTCAAGTTTGAGGTTATCGCTGACGGGTGTCGCACAGATTTTGGGGGCAAATCGGATGCGGAACTCTTAGGTGTTGAAGGGCGGAAGGGGCCCGCTAGGGTCGCCGCGATGCTGAAACGTACCATTCTTTTCGCCGGGATCTCGTTGTTTACTCTCGGAAGTGTCTCAGGAAAAACAAGGGCGGAGCTGACTCAGGAGCGGGTCTCGGCCAATCCCAAGGCGAAGTGGTGGGAGCAGGTGGATACCGGTCCATTCATCAGCGACACCTTTTTGGGCTTCGGGCCGAAGGGGGATGTGGCCGTCTTGAAGGGGATCGCGATCAAGCTGGGGGACAAGGAAGATCACACTGTGGTGTTCGATACCGAGACCCTGCGCATGGTCGCAGGGTTCAAGGGAAATGTGAAACTGGCGGGTACGCCTTGGAGCGGAAAGCATGCCGACAATTCGTATCTGCCTGCGGACAAGAAGGACTACTTTTTTGCCACGAAGAAGGGGCCGGGCGTGGCGGTGAATGGGAATTGGGAGGATCCTAGGGAGACCAAGAACGGGCCACTGCCGGACGCGCAAGGAGAGTATCTGGGGCTTTACCGAGGCGATTGGGGAGTTTCTCTCAGTTATACCGTTGGGGGGACAAACGTGCTTGAGATGCCGATCGCGAAAGATGGCGGGATCATACGTTCGTTTGAGATCGAGGAAATGAAGCAAGACGTGGAATTGTTGCTTCTTGATCCTCTCGAGAGCGGAGCGGATGTGGATGTGAAGCTTGAAGGGAGGCCACTTGGTGTCGGTGTAGGAATACCTCAGGATATTGAAATCAAGACTCTCGAAAACGGGCGAGTTGTTCTTTCTCTGAAGAAGGGGAGCAAGGGAGCTTTCGTGATTGTCTACGCTCCCAAAGGTTCTCCGGTTGAGGTATGGAAACATGGGATTCCTTCGGGCCAAGATGAAGATTGGCCGGCCCTCTTCCCCGAAGTCATCACGGTCAAAGGTCGGCTTGCTGATCCCAAGAATGGCTACGCCGCCGATGATATCCCTCTGCCCAAGGACAATCCCTGGATGTCGAACATCCGCTTTGGCGGATACGACTTCTTCCCCGACGGCAAGCGGGTGGCGTGTTCGACCTGGAACGGGGACGTCTGGATTGCCGAGGGAATCGATGGAGATCTCTCCGAGATCAAATGGCGTCGCTTTGCGAGCGGGCTCTTTCAAACTCTGGGTCTCAAGATTGTCGATGGAGTGATCTATACCCACGGACGAGATCAGATCACCCGGCTTCATGATTTGAACAACGATGGCGAAGCCGACTTCTACGAGTGCTTCAACAATGACGTCCTGATCACACAAGGGTTTCATGAGTTTGCCTTCGACCTGCAAACCGATGACGAGGGGAACTTCTACTTCAGCAAGGGCGCGCCCGTGATGTCGGGGGGACGTGGCTTTACCGAGCTCACGAATCATTCGGGTGTGATTCTTCGGGTCAGCCCAGACGGAAAGGAGCTTAAGAAGATGGCTTGGGGACTGCGGGCACCAGGCGGAATTGGCATTGGTCCGAATGGTGAGATGACCACCGGTGAGAACGAGGGAAGTTATGTGCCCCGTTGTAAGATCACTTGGAGCAAGCAGGACGGAAGCAGTTTCCACGGCGTGATTCCGAGTGAATGGGAGAACAAGAAATTCGTCGGGGTGAAACCGGGGATGCCTTCGGACTACGAGAAGCCGCTGTGCTGGCTGCCTTACTATGTCGATAACTCAAGCGGCAGCCAGATGTGGGTGCCCGAGGATAGTTCCTGGAAGAACCACGCCGGGCACATGCTGCATATGTCCTATGGCAAGAGTTCGATCTACCGGACCTTGATTGATGAAGTGAACGGACAGGTTCAGGGAGGAGTGTATCGCTTGCCGATTGATCTAACCACCGCTTCAATGCGCGGGCGATTCCACCCCCAGTCGGGGCATTACTACGTGATTGGTTTTCGGGGTTGGCAGACCAATGGGGGAACCGGTTTTCAGCGGATCCGCTTTGTCAAAGACGAGAAGCCTGTGCCGCTCAAGCTGGAAGCTTTTGAAAATGGTTTGCGCGTGGAATTCAGCGAAGCCCTTGATGCCGAGGTCGCGAACGATCCTCGCCGCTACGCCGTGAGCAAGTGGGACTACGTCTGGGGTCCGCAATATGGGTCGGGAAGATTTTCGATCGATGACTATGACTCCGAAGCGCGCAAAAAGGCCCTCGTTGAACCCTCTAAAGAATCCGAGAACCAGGTCGATTCTGTGGAAGTCCGGGCGGCCAAGTTGTTGCCCGATGGCAAATCGGTCTTCCTTTACATCCCGAAGATGACTCCAGCGATGCAGATGGAGATCCGCATGGATCTCTCTGACGCCAACAAGAAGGCCTTCAAGGAAACGATTTGGAATACCATTCACCAGCTGCGTCCGGAGTTTGGAAATCATGGTCTCGATCTGGCCAACCTTCCCGAGATCAAAAAGGAAGCGCTCGGCGAACAAGGGCTGCTCTTGAAAACCTCGCGGGGAAGTTCCGAAGATGCCATGGTGGTTGATCGACTGGCCCTCACTCTGGAGAAGGGAACCGCCATGACGATATTCATCCCGAGTGCGCAGGCGACTTTTGAAGGGGACCTGGTGGTGGAGTCTCGGGATCAACGGGCCTTCCGTCTTGAGGGACGTGGCTGGGCCAGCTTGAAGATTGACGGCAAGAAGGTGATGGAGGGCGAACTTCCTCTGGAGTGCAAACCTCTCGAGTTGGAGGCGGGTCCTCATGCCATCCATTGCTACTTTAAAAAGGCCGAGAACGGAACAAGCCGGATCCGGCTACTTTGGAGTGGCGCAGACTTCGTTTGGGAACCGGTGAAGCCTTCGGCCTATCGTTATCGTTCGGACTCGACGCTGGCCGTCAAAGAAAAGGCAAGGAAAGGACGTGATCTCTTCGCATCGGTCGGTTGTGCCCGTTGTCACGAAGCCGACAGCAACATCTTCAAGCCCGGCCAAACCATGCCCGAGTTGATGGAGAGCCTTCCCGATTTCAAGAATATCGGGAACCGCATGAACCAAGGTTGGTTGGCGGCCTGGGTTAAGAAACCCGAAGACCACTGTCCGACCGTTGCACCGGATTCGGCCGGAGACATTGCGGCTTATCTGGCAACCCTAAAGACGGATGAGCTGTCAGCCTTGACCGGCGATACGGAAGCGGGAGCGGTCTTGATCGAACAACTCCACTTCCAGCCTTGGGCCGAGATGTTGGCGAAGAGTGCCAAGTTCACCCGAGGTGGCTTGCAGGCCTTTTTGGTCAACCCAACCGGACACGCAGCTGATACCACATTCCCGCATTTGCGTCTGACCGAAAAGGAAGCGGCGGATATCGCGGCCTGGATTGAATCACGTCAGCCGAAGATGGCCTCGCCCATTCCCGGTGATGTGGCCAAAGGCAAGAAGATGGTGGCCCAGCGTTGTGCGGTTTGTCACGAACCGGGCAAGGGAGTCGCCTATGAGTTCCCGGCCACCAAGGTGAAGGAAATGTGGGAGACCGAATGGTTCGAAAAGGGGTGCCTTTCCGAGGAAGAAGAGAACGCGCCTGAGTTGGGACTCAGTATTGAACAAAAGCAGGCTTTGTTCGCCTTCAAGAACTTTGATGGAAACCGCAACGTCAGTTCGGCCCGTCGCTTCGTGCCGCACGAATACGCTACCCGGACGATGGAGCGTCTGCAATGTGCGACCTGTCATTCGGGCGAGAACAAATTGCCGGATATTTCTCTTGCGGGCGAAAAGTTGCGGTCCGATTGGACGGAGTCTCTTTTGAAGGGTGAGGGGTTGAAAGTTCGTCCTTGGATGCACGCGAGGATGCCAGGTTTCTCCAGTCGGTCGGAAGCCCTCGCCAAGGGAATGGCCTATCGGTCCGGGATGACACTGAGCGAAGAGGATTTCAAACATGATGCCGCCCTCGCGAAAACCGGAGCGACCATTGCGGGCATGACGGGATACGCCTGCGTGACTTGCCATGCCAATGGTGAGATTCCAGCCGTGCAGGCCTTCGAAGGTCAGGGGCCGAATCTTCAGGTTTCAGGTGAACGATTGCGTCCCGGTTTTTATCATTCCTGGATGTATTGGCCGCAACGCTTCGCGCCGACAACGATCATGCCGAAGTACACCGTGGACAAGAAGAAGGCTCTCAACGGAGCTTACTTCGAGGGAGATGCCGACAAGCAATTCGAAGCGATCTGGCACTGGATGCATTCTCTGAAAGGCGCCGAAAAGGCTCCGCTTCCGAAGAAGGATGATCATTAAAAGCGAGGGTGCTAACAGGTGCGCTGGCGGCCCGCCGTGGTCACGGAAGTGTCACAACGAGAGTCATGTCTAATGAACGATTCTGTGGCGTGATGCTGGCGAAAAATTTCTTCATCACGCCATGATCAAAAAACGACTGACTCTCCCGCTCGCGCTTCTTTTGTCACCAGCGATGGTGGCCGAAGTGGTTGCCAACGACGGCTTGGTTTCGGGGATCAAGATCATCTCTCTGGAATTGGACATTCCGGGTCCCGAGTATGACTACCCTTTGATGGCTCACTCCGACTCGGATGTGATGCTCAAGTTCCAGGACTTTCAGGGAACCAACTTCATCATTCAGGCGGCAACTTCGCTTGAACGAGAAAGCGAATGGAGCTCCGCCGGATTGACCATCGAAGAAGTCGACCACAACGACGGAGTGGTCACTTTCGAGTTCTTTCTGTCTAATGAACTCCGGCAATCTCCGAAGCTCTTCTTCCGGGTGGTTCAGGTGCGTTAGTGCCTGTTGATCGGGTAGATTGATTTGGACGGGGACAGGTTCCCTCGATAAAAGGCCTGTGTTGTGAGGTTGATGACCATTGTTTTGGCGGGTTTCCTGATGGGATGCTCGGATGATGAACCGCAGACCGTTCGACAAGAATCAAATCCCGAGAAGATGAGCATGCCCAACGATCAATGGCACTTTTTCCCCTGCACGATGGGAGAGGACCAGGCATTCATTTATTTGAATACCGGAATTGCGGAGGAGATGGGTTCGGCTCCCGCAAATCTGGTCGAGATCCGGCTGGCCTATCAGGCGCCGAATGAAAACGGGCTTCCAACGAACGAAGAATTTCAACCCGTCAATGAAATCGAAGATCGGATTGAGGCGTTTTCGGAGGAAGAGCGCGATTGGTATGTCGGTCGGGTGACGGTGGGTGGGCACCGAATTTTCTTTGTCTACACTTCCCGGGAAGAATCAGTCTGGGAGGGATTCATCAAAAAATTGGGAAGTCAATCGGGATACGAGCTTCTTGTTTCCTATAGCGATGACCCCGAGCACAAGGGCTATTTCAATGACCTCTATCCATCGGCTGACGACTGGCAAATCATCAAGGATCTCGAGGTGATCGAACAGCTTGGCGAGCATGGCGACGATGGCTCGGCCAAGCGCAAGGTGGATCACTGGTTGTTTTTCAAGGACAAGGAATCTGCGAAAGGATTTGTAGCTTGGGCGGAGAGTGATCGATTCACTGAAGAGACGGAATATTCACACGAGACCGACGATGGCCGCTATTGCGTGCGACTCTATCACCATGGGACTTTGAAGATTGGTGACATTGGAAATCATACAGTGGCTCTTCGCCGCAAGGCTGAAGAGTTTGGTGGGGAGTATGACGGTTGGGAGACACCCGTGGTGAAATCCTCAGAGTGAGGAGACCTTCCAACTGATCGGGAAAGCTCGCTTTTGCTTCTCCGATGGCATACTTCGTAGAGGAAATATCCGGGGAAATGACGAGAATCTTGAATGTATTTGGATGTTGCATGCTGATGTGTTTGCCGTCGACAGGAAGAGAGGTGGCCATTGTCGCCCATCGCGGGGCTTCCAATGATGCTCCGGAGAACACCCTGCCCGCCTTCCGCATGGCGTGGCAGCAAGGGGCTGATGCGATCGAAGGTGACTTTCATCTCACCAAGGATGGAAAGATCGTTTCCCTTCACGACGCCAACACGAAGAAGGCGGCAGGGGTTGATCTCGTTGTTCGCGAAACGGATCTTGCCGGGTTGCGCCAGCTGGACGTGGGTTCCGGGCACGGAGAAGAGTTCAAGGGAACTTTGATTCCGACCATCTCCGAAGTCTTCGCCACCGTTCCGCCGGAAAAGAAGATTTACGTGGAGATCAAGTGCGGGGTGGAGATCATTCCTCCGTTGTTGCTAGAGATTGAGCAATCCGGACTCACCCAGAACCAGATCGTGGTGATCTCGTTCAAGAAGGAAGTCATTCAAGAGATGAAAGCCCAGGCGCCGGAGTATCGGGCCTTTTGGTTGTGCCATTTCAAAGAGGAGAAAAATGGCCAAATCAAACCAGTGCTCGGTGATGTTCTGAAAACACTCGAGACGACCCGGGCTGACGGACTCAGTTCATCGGCTTCCATTCCCAAGGAGGTGGTCGTGGCTCTTCAAAAGAAGGGGTATCAATGGCACGTTTGGACCATCAATGACTTGGCGGAGGCCAAGAGATTGTTGGAATTAGGAGTTCAATCCATCACTACGGATCTTCCCGGAAAGATCAGGCAGGGTCTCGGTCAAGATCTTACTAGAGTTGATCGAAAGGTCGAGTTGACCGCCATGCTCGGGAAGAAGGGTTCGTATGAATACAACCTCGTGGGCCGGCGTCTTCTTCGACCGATCGATGACGAATTACTGAAGCAGCTGGTGGCAAATCCCAAAGCGAGTGGAGATCATGGCTTTATCCTGTCAACCTGGCTTTCGCGAGTCGCGGCAGAAGGCGACCCGAAGTATCGCTGGTTGCTCGATCGAGACGAGCTTCGCAAGAACGTCGAAACCGACGACCTGCTCTTGGCATACGACTACAAGGTCAATGGCAATCAGGAGGCCTTGAAGACGCTGCTAGACCGTTTGAAGAAGGCGATGAAAAAGGAAGGGTCCTGGGGCACTCCTCATCTCTTTGCGCTGGCAGCGGTCGATGAGTGGGATTTGAGCCGAGAGGCTTTGGGTTCCCATCCGCTGTCGGGGGACGGAGCCGGAGGCGACGAACGATACGGGTTCTGGTTGAAGCGGCGGTATTTCTTTCCGGACAACCGCGATTTTCCCGACGACTATCGCGTGTTCCGTCGGGAGATGAATTCGCTGCAGGCCAACGTTTTTCGCATGAAGTCGAATTAGTCTGCCTGTAGGCGTCAGATAGGAAATCACTGACTATTTGACGGTCATGACTCCCTTCATGATGACCCAGTGGCCGGGGAAGGTGCAGAGGTAGGGGTAATCACCGGGCTCTTCGGGAGCGACGAAGCGAAGGGTTTCCGCAGTGTTCTGCTTGAGGAGCTTGGTCGCGTGGAGAATCCGTTTGTCCTTGGGGATGAAGTGCTTCTTGGCGGCCTCGGGATCGGCGGCCATGCGGTTCGCGGCTTCACCAACCTCGGAGATGGGAGTGCCTTTCTCGAGAATGAGCAGGTTGTGCTCGGTGACATCCGGGTTGGTGAAGTGAAGGCGGACAGGCTTGCCGGCCTTCACAGTGAACTTGTCCTTGGTGAAGAGGAGACGTTCCGGGATGCAGGAAATCTCGACCTTCTGGAGCCCCTTCTGGGAATCGAAAGCAGCTTCGTTGGAATTCCTGGTGATGGGTCTCATCTTGGAGGACTTGGCGGAGGCAGCGATGGCCTTTGTGATCGCTTCGGCTTTCGGCGTGTCCTGCCAGTACTTCTTCAAGGCGGTGGAATTGAAGGCTGTGTTGATGGCGTAAGCGAGGTGGGTGCCGGCCGGTTGATCGAGAACGGGAGTGACGGCATCGAAAGATTCCTTCGTTCCGATGTAGGAAGCGCAGATGACCGCTTCGCGGCGCACATGCTGGGAAGAGTGGGTCGCTCCGTAGTTGAGGAGTGAGGCGACCTTCTCTTTGGGTATCTGGTTGGCCCAGAAGCGGAGCGGGCCGAAGGCGGAAGCGGCAATGCGGTGGTCTTCGCAGCGGATGAGCTTCTCCAAGAGTTCTTCGTTGGGGAGATCAAGAGCTTGGTGAAGCCAGAGCGCTTCGAGAAGATGGAGGGGATTACTTTGTTTTTTGGTCCATTGCTCGAGCGCGTGGATGGTATCCTGATAGTCTCGGAAACCGGTCGTACGCTGGCCGTTTCCATACCCGTGATACCGGCCAGAGTCGTTGGAAGCGACAGCGCGGAGTTCTCGCTTGGCCCAGTAGCGGGTGCGGTAGTGAGGAGACTTGAGATGCTCGAGGAGTTCTTCAATTCCGTTTCCGGCATGTAAGGCTACTTTTGGAGCCTCGGCGAGTTTGGCTCCTTTGGGAACGATGCGCCAGATGCGGCCGGCTTTGCGGTCACGGCGAGGGTCGCGGAGGGAATACTGGGCGTGGCCCTTGACCGGGTTGTACCAGTCGCAGACGTAAGCGGCACCACGGGGGCCGAACTGGAGATCGACTGGAATGAAGGAGAGGTTGGTCGAGAAGATGACATCGGACTGATACTCCTCTGCGAAGTGGTCTTCCTTCTCGACCCACTTGTGAAATTCCACCCGATTGGTGGGCTTGTAGCGAACTTTCAAGAAGCCATCTTGCATCTCCTTTGGCCAGAAAGGATGGGTCACGAATTCCTGTCCGCAAACTCCGGAGTAAGCTTGGACTCCGCCCGGGCGGGGATGCTGGTTGGGGTAGTCCGGATTGGTGGCGTGGAAGGTCGAAGCGAAGACAGGGTGGGATGCGACATGGTTGCCCCACTTGTCGAAGGTCACGCCCCAAGGGTTGGTGTTGGGGTAGGCGCCGAAGGCGGTGAGCTTTCGGGTGGACGGGTGATAAAGGAACCAAGACGAGTTCTTGGCCCGCACCGGACCATAAGCGGTCTCGGTCTGAGTGTTGTGGAAGATCGATTCGCGGAAGAGGAGGTCGCCCCCGGGCGTCCAGGTGAAGTCGTGGAGGGCGTGGTGGGAATCTTCGCATCCGAAGCCGGTGAAGACGATTTCGCGGGTGTCCATTTTGCCGTCGCCATCCTGGTCGGTGAGATGAGTGAGGTGGGGTTCTTCGGAGCAGAAGACACCGCCATTGCCATCGAGGACGAAGGAGAGTGGGATGTGAAGATCGTCGGCCCAGGTGGTGCACTTGTCGGCCTCGCCGTCTTGATCGGTGTCTTCGAGGATGATGATCTTGTCGCAGGGTTTTTGTCCGGGATAGATGTGCGGGTAGGTGACCGAGGTGGAGACCCAGAGGCGGCCGTGCTTGTCCCAGCGCATCTGGATGGGGCAGGCCATTTCGGGGAAGTCCTCTTCGGAGGCGAAGCAATTGACTTCGAAGCGGGGATCAATCTTGAAGGCTTTCAGTTCATCGGCAGGCGAGAGGAACTTGTTGGCTCCGCGCGAGAGGAGGACGTCGTCCATCTTGGGAATGGATGAGTCATCGGGCTGCGTTAGCTTGCCGGTGGAGGCGGTGGTGTGAATGGCCTTGTCACGGTTGGCAACCATGAGGTCAAAGTTGCGCATGGCGGGCAGGAAATCGAGATAGCCATACGACTTGTTGCGGCCCCCGGTGTAGTAGAAGGTGTTGAGTGGCCGGTAGCGGTAGTGGAACTGGGTGGCCTTATCGACGACGAGTTTGCGAAGGTCTTCGTTGATCGAGGTGGGATCCTTCCTGAAGAGGCCCTGGAAGGCGGCGTTGGAAAACAAGTGGTGTCCTTGGGCGTTGTGTTGGTGGCCATCGATGGTGCGCTGAAGGCGGCGACTGGCGACGACCTCGACTTTGGTGGCCTCGAAGACATCGACGAAGGCGATCTTGTGTTTGGCCGCTCCTTCGGCAAGAGCCTTGGTGTAGAGGCCAATGTTTCCGTTATTGGCCGTCCCGGCTTTCACCTGGGCGATGTCTTCATTGGCGGCAGGTGAAAGGAGAATGATGCGAGGGGCGCTTTCGCCGTTGTAGGCGTGTGACTTAAGGTGAGTGAGGAACTTGTCGAGACGGTCCTTGAAAGCGGCAAGGCCTTCCTTGCCCGCGAAAGATTCGTTGTATCCGAAGGCCGCGATGATGACATCGCTTTTGAAGAAGTGGAGGTGCTGGTCGAGGTCACCGAAGTTGTCGGGACGGGGCATCAGGTCCACTTCATCGGCCGGCCAAGCGAGATTACGGACGGTGAGCTTGTGCTTGGGAAGGTGTTGGTGGAGGAGAGTCTCGAGGTGGCCGTATCGGCGTTCGGCATCAAGGAGGAGGTTGCCGACGAGGGCGATTCGCGAGCCGGGCTCGAGTTCGAGGGGCAAGGTGGTCTCAACCGGCTGGGCTTTGGCAGGTCGCGGCGAAGTCTTGAGGTTGATGTAGTATTTGGCCAGCTCCGGATCCTTCTTGGGAGCGGGCTTGTTGAGCTTGGTATTTTTGGCGTCGGGCTTGCGGTCCTTTTTTGCCGGCTTCTTTTCTTTTACCTCACTTGTTTTTTTTTTCGGCATGAGGGGCGAGTTGATGTCGGCCAGATCGGCTGGCTTCACCCCTTTCACTTCGCCTCCGAAGCTGAACTTGCTGGGCTGGTATTTGCCCACGAAATCGATTTTGGAATCGGCCTTGATGTCCTTTTCCATCCCGGCGGCCCAGTAAATTCCGTTGAGGAGAAGGCGGCGGTAGTTGGGATCGACAATATCCTGGGAAGCTCCCTGGGTGGAGTGGAAGACGCGGGCCTTCTTGCCGGACTTGGAGGTATAGTGGCGGGTCCAGGTTGACGGGCTGGGCTTCTTCTTCGGATCGGCCGGGGAGTCGGTAGTCATGCCGTTGAGCGGTTGGCTTTCGGTCAGCACGGTGAAGGTTTCATCGGGGATGCCGACATAGGCTCCGGCAATGGTGAGGGCATTGTTGGCCACTCCGGTCAGGATGATATGGTCCTTTTGCTCCGGGATGATCTGGATGCGGGTGGCCTGCCTGTGGTTGCGACCATAGTGCCCCACCCAGGTATTGCCGAGGATCTGGTGCCCAAAGCCCTTCTCGAATTCCTTGCCGCCGTATTTGAAGTCGTAGTGGGAATACTTCTTACCTTTGGGAATCTTGAAGGCGTGGGAAGCGGTCCGCAGACCGACCACGGGGCCGCCGCGGTTGATGTAGTCATCGATGTGCTTCATCTGATCATCGGGAAGATCGAGGAAGCGGGTGAAAATGACCATGAGGTCGGCGTCCTTGAGAGCTTCGAGACCCTTGATGTCGGAAGCTCCCGCCTTGATGTATCCCTGTTCATCGACTCCAAAGCAGACCGTGGTCTTGAATCCGTGATGCTGGGCGAGGATGCGGGCGAGAGCGGGGCAGGTTTCCTCGGTTCGGTATTCATGGTCGGAGGCCACGAAGACGATGTGTTTACTTTTACCGGGGCCGGCTTTGCCTTCGTAAGTAATCTGGGCGGCGAGAGGCAGTAGGGTGAGGAGGAAGAGAATGAGTTTCATCGGTGATGTGGAGTGGAGTTCTTCTGAAATGAGCGGAAGGATGAAAAGGGAAAAGGAGGGAAGATCGAAGGGGTGACAGAATCAGTTCTTAAAAACTGATATGAGGAATGGGGTGGGTTCGTAGGGTGATCATGTGTTGCAGGCAACAAATTTTCCTTTGCTTTCTGGTGAGTGTTCTTCCGGGCGGTGCCAAGTGGACTTTGGAAAAGATGATCTCTACGAAGGGCGGGCAGGCCACTTATCATGGGCTCGCAGTTCCTGACGAGCTGCGCAACGAATGGCCGGACAAGCTGGAGGAAGAATTCCAGAAGAGGGCTCACCGGATCCTCACGACTCAGGTCAAAGACAATACCCCGAAGGGAAATACCTATTTCGAGAACGAGAAGCGGACCTATGGGACGGCGATGGCTCATGTTTTGGCCGGGCAGCGGGAGAAAGGGCTGGAGGTTCTCCAGCAACAGGACCACCAGCATCAGGTGTGGCACCGGGAAACAGATGGTATCGATTATTACGCCTGCTTCACGCTCAAGCACCAGATGCGGAAGTATTTCTATTTCGGAGACCTGATGGAGCCTACCTACAAGAAGCAAATGTTCAGCGGGGCAAAGAAGTGGACGGTAAGCGATCCCTTGAAGAAGCCTCACTATGCCTTTGCCAAGAAGACCGGTTGGGGACCGGATGCGCGGAATTCCTGGGTGGATGTGCGTTCAACCGAGAACCTGTATCTCATGCGGGTGACTTCGGTGTATCTCATGGCCGAAGAGACGGGGAACAAGAAGACGGCTGAGCTCTACAAGCAGCATCTCCTGAATTATACCAAGACGCTTTATCGCGTGGGAATCGGGGAGTGGGATTCGGAGAACTATCACGGCCATTCCATCGCGCCGCTTTTGAATCTTTACGACTTCGGCAAGGATCGGGAGGTTAAGGCGGCGGCCAAGGCCTGTCTTGATTTCTATACCGCGGCGGGGGCGGTGAAGTATTATCGTGGCGGGTTCAATGGCCCGACCAAGCGGGATTACAATCATGCCCAGCCTTTCGGAGGAAGTGCGGCCAATTCATTGTGGGTTTGGTTTGGAGATCATCCGGGAGGAAAGCAGGACCATTGGGAATCGGATGAGGTGCATCAGATCACCAGCGCTTATCGCCCACCTCTGGCAGTGGTGGAGTTGGCGAGGAAGAACTTCAAACGTCCGGTTGAGATCTTCGCGGCCAAGCCGTCGTATTCCGCCACGACCTCGCATCAATTCGATAGTGCTCCCGAGTCTGCTGAGACGCAGTACATCGCCCACAGTTATCACATGGGTTCGCTCACCGGGGGAACGTCGCCAGATGGTGGAGATGTCAACGGGTTCAAGATTCTGGCCTATGATGGCAAGCAGGGAGCCATTGCGCTTCACGCTGCTCCGGCCTTCCAAGCCGGTTATGTAGGTTCTCCGATGTATCAGAAGGGCATCATTCCTTGTCAGAACCGGGTGGCGCAGCAGGAGAATCTGGTGTTGTGGTTGGCCAAGTCCGGGAAGGCTCCGTGGCGTTGGGTCATTCCAGAAAGTGTAAAAGTCAGCGAGGAGAAGGGTGTGACCTTCTTGCGTTGTGATCGCACATGGGTGGCGATTCATGGCTTGGGGGTCGGATCCTTCAAGAAGGACAGTGAGTCGGACCAAAAAGCCAGGGAGCTTCGCGAGAAGAGGTTTCCCGGGCATCAGGTTTGGTCAACGACCGGGAATGCGAAGCAATTCTGCGGACTGGTCATTCAGACGGGCGAGAAGGAATCGCACGGGACCTTCGAAAAATTTCAAGAAGCGGTTTTGAAGAGTGAACTCGACGTGAGTGGATTGGAGGAAGGTGTGGTTAAATGCAAGACGCCGGATGGAAAGCATCTCGGGATTCACTGGCAGGATGACCCTTTGGATCTGGGAGTCTGGCGAAATGGCAAGAGGCGTGATTTGAAGAATCTGGCGATGTATGAGAGTCCGGTCATCCACTCCGAATGGGGAAGTGGCGTGTTGACTGTCGAAGCTGGTGGGTATCGCTTTCAGTCGACCGTGAATGAAGTCGGAAAGGCCTCCTTTTCAGAGTCGAAACAATAAAATGCCGGAGATCCCTTGGGAGTCTCCGGCATCAGTAAGGGTGAGGTTTCGTTGCTATTCTTTGGGCGCTTCGAAGACTCCCGCAAAGTTCTTGCGGTAAGCCCAGATCAGGAAGACTTCGAGCACCAGGAGGAGGGTACCGAGCGGATTGAAGGCCTTGGCGAGGAAGATATCGTAGAGGAGGATGTTAGCCAGAATTGGTCCGAGGATGACCAGACCCAAGGGAGCGAATCGCTTGCTCAGGAGTGCCGCGCCTCCGACGATTTCGAGGAACTTTACTAAGGCGAGGAAGCCCGAAACAAAGAGGGCGCCCATGAATTGTCCGGCCAGTCCGCTGGCGGGTGGCATGGAGAGGAACTTGAGCCAGTAGTTGAGGCCGAATGTGAGAAAGGCGACGCCGAGAAGTATGCGGGCGCCGAGAATGGCTTTGGTCATTGTTCTGTTGAGTTGAAGTTGGTTTATGAGAGTGAGTTGTTGAAGGCCTCAAGAGCGGTCTCGAACGAGGCGCGGTGTTCGTCTGTGGTGATACCGCTCTCCGCGTCGAAGGTGTCGTAGTAGGATGGCAACGAGAACGTTGCTGCAATCTCAGCACCCAAGTGCGGGAAGGTGGCTTCGGCTGCTCCGAGGACGGTCGCGCCACCACGTCCACCGGGAGAGGTGGCCATGAGGAGCATGGGCTTGGAGGACCAAAGCTTCTGTTCAACACGCGAAGTCCAATCGAGGACATTCTTGAAGGCGGCGGCGTAGCTGCCGTTGTGTTCAGCAAGTGAGATGATGACGCCGTCGGATGCCTGGATCTTCTTTAAGAATGAAGAGGCTTCTTCGGGGATGCCCGAGGCCTCCTCGCGGTCCTGCGAGTAGATGGGCATTTCGAAATCGTTGAGATCGAGGATCTCAAGGTTTGCACCATCGAGCTGTTTGCCTGCATGAGTGGCGGGGGCAAGATTGATGGAATTGCGGTGGCTGGAGCCTGAGATGATGAGGATGTTTTTAATGGGGTCTAGTGGTTGAAGGTGAAGAGGAAGAAGGAACTTTCGCGCAGGGCACTGATTTTGGGCGGCGGGCCGTCGATTCCGACACCATCGCCGGGCTTGATCGTTTCGCCATCGATTTCAAGTTCGCCGTCGATGAGCTGGAGCCAGCTGCGTTCTACTCCTGACAGAGAGTTGAGCGAATCACCGGCCTCGAGATGGCTGTAGTGAACAGAAGCATTGGCGCGGATGGCGATGGAGCCGTCGCGACCGTCGGGTGAGGCGATGGGGACGATCTTTCGTCCGGCGACATGCGAAGGCAGATCGAAATCCTGATAGCGGGGCGTGCCGCCCGGGTTGTTGGGCTGGATCCAGATTTGCAGGAGCTCGGTCGGGGTGTCGGGCGAGGGGTTGAACTCGGAGTGTTCGACACCATTGCCGGCAGACATGTATTGGAATTCGCCCGCCTTGATGGTGCGGCCGTTTCCGAGGGAATCCTGGTGGCGGAGTTCCCCCGAAATGATGTAGGTGAAGATTTCCATCGAGCGATGCGGATGGGTGCCGAAGCCCTGCCCGGGAGAGATGGTGTCTTGGTTGATGACGCGGAGCGTTTCGAAGCCCCGGTGATCGGGATGATCGTGTCCGGCGAAGGAAAAGGTATGGTAGGCATCGAGCCAGCTATGGTTGGAGTGGAAGCGGTCATTCGCCCGCCGGATGGTCAGTTGGGTTGTTGTCATGGGAGGACTATGCCCGGGATTGACTATGTTATATAATGCTGTCTTATCTGTCTGAGTATACCTAAAAGGCATGGAAGAATTTGATTTGAGAAAGCTGGGTTATTTCCTCGAGGTTGTTGAGGGAATGAACATATCGCAGGCGGCGCGGAAGTTGAGGATGACGCAGCCGGCCTTGAGCCGACAGGTCAGGGCTTTTGAGGAATTGCTGGGGTGGGATTTGCTGGAGCGTGGAAAGAAGTCGATCAGCTTGACGAGGGCGGGCGAGATCGTGGTGCGTGAAGGAAGGAAGATCCGCAAGTCGGTGGAGATGGGATTGAAGAGGATGGAGCAGGAGATCGAGGGGGCGGAGCTGCGGGTCGGGTATGCCCCGTCGCTGGCGAGTGGTTACATCGAGAAAGTGATCGCTTGTTTTTCGAAACGATACCCCCGGGTGAGGGTGAGTTGGTTTGATTGTTCAACGCAGGAAATGGCGGAGAGGTTGAAGAAAGAGGAATTGGATTTGATCCTCGAGGTTGCGGATGACGATAGCGATATCTGTTGGGAGCCTTTTACCGAGAAGCCGGTGAGGGTGGCGATTCCGGCGGGTCATGAATTGGCGAGGAAGAGGTTTTTGACACCAGCTTTGTTAAATGACGAGAGGCTCTTGCTTTTGTCGCGTCATGAATACCCGGCCTATTGGTCGGAAGTGAGCGGTTACTTTTCCGAGCATCAGATCGATGTCAAGGTGGCGGGGGAATTTGATGGCATCGCCAGTCTCCGCATGGGGGTTGAGGCGGGACTGGGACTAGCCTTCGTGGCTGGATCGCCTCCCGGGATGACCACCTTGAAGTTGAAGCCCGAAGCTCGTCCGATTCGGATCGCGATGGGCTACCTTCGGAAGCGGAAGCTCGCGGAGTGGGAGCGGGCCTTCATCGATGAGATGGTGAGGGCGGCGCAGTGAGTCACTCGAGCTCCTTGCGCTTCTTCGCGGGCATGCACTGGATGACGAGGCGGTAGGAGTGGTTGATGAGCTCGGTGATGAGAGCCGGGGGCAGGGAATTGTCGAGGACGATGGTATTCCAATGCTTCTTGTTCATGTGATAGCCGGGGATGATGGCCTCATTTTCTTCCCTGAGCTCAAGGGCCCAGTCGGGATTGCACTTGAGGTTCATCCGGCCCTGGTCGTCTTTGAATCCGAGGGTGGCGAACATCTTGCCGAGGATCTTGTAGACAAGGGTGTCGGGGCCGAAGGGAGTCTCCTCGGTAACCCGGGGGAGGGTCAGGATGTGGGCGCGGCAGTCGTCGACGGAAAAGTCCATTGGTGGTTTCTGACATAATCGACAAGAACAGGCAAGATCCGCTCTTGTCATGTTGGGGAAGGAGGTCAGGGTTCCGGCGATGTCTCCCGGTGCCATCCTTTTTGATTTTGACGGTGTGATCCTTGATACCGAGTGGTCGATTTATGAGAGCATGCTCGAGGTCTTTCGCGAGAACGGGCACGACCTTCCGCTGGAGGAATACGTGAAATGCATTGGGTCCGACTTCAACACCTGGTCGCCCGAAAAGTGGCTCGAGGAATTGACCGGGAAGAATTTTGATTGGGAGGAAATCTGGGTGCGACGCAACAAGTGGATTCGTTCCGAGATCGAGAAGCTGGATGCCATGCCGGGAGTCAGGGAATCGCTGGATCGATGTCGTGAGCAGAACATTCCTTGCGGAGTGGTTTCGAGCTCGACTCAGGATTGGGTCGAGGGATGGCTTGAGAAATTGGATCTGCTTTCCTGCTTCGATGAAATGGTGACCCGTGGCGATGCCGAGCGAATCAAGCCGGCGCCGGACCTTTATCTTGAAGCGGTGAGACGGATGAAGCTGCCGGCGGCTGATTGTCTGGTGATCGAGGATTCCATGAACGGCATGCTTTCGGCACACGGCGCAGGCTGTCCGGTGGCGGCCATTCCGAATCGAATCACCGCCTGCATTGATTTCTCGGCCGCGGAGTTCCAGTATCCTTCCATGGTCGAATTTTCCGCCACGCTATGAACCGGCTCTTTCCCGCATTCTTTTCATTCTTCATCTTCTTTCTGGTATCCTGCCAGTCCGAGGAAAAGGAAGAGGTGGCAGGTCCCCTGACCCGGATAGAGACCCAGCGGCCCTTGATGGGGACTTTGTTTCGGATCGTCACCTATGCAGAAGATCTCGAGGAGGGGCGGGCCGCGATGGAGGCGGCCTTGGATCTCGCGGAGGACTTTGGCAACCGAGCCACTGATTACGATCCCGAATCGGAATTGAACAAGCTCTGTCAGTCTCCGGTAGGAACACCGGTGGAAGTGAGCCAGGAATTGTTCGAGGTCATTTCGCTGGGCGTGGAGTTGGCTGAGAAGACAGACGGGGTTTTTGACCCGACCTTGGGTCCCTTGACTCATTTGTGGCGGGCGATGAAGAGGACCGGCGAGAAGCCGGGCGAAGAAGAGTTAGCGGCTGCCCGGGAACGGTGCGGGATTGATCTGCTCGAACTTGATTCGGAGGCAAGGACGGTGAAGGTTCTTAAGGAGGGGATGCAGCTTGATCTGGGAGGAATCGCGAAGGGATTCGCGGCAGACTTGATTTTTGACCACTTGAAGGAGCAGGGGTTTCCCAAGACCCTGGTGGCAGCAGCGGGCGATATCAGAGTGGGGGATTCGCCTCCAGAGAAGGAGGGGTGGACGATTGGCCTGAGAACCTTTCGACTGACCCCGACACCGACGATCAGTCTGACCAATGGTGCGGTTTCGACTTCAGGAGATCTTCATCAACGGGTCGCAATCGGGGAACAGGTCTTCTCCCATATCATCGATCCGCGGACCGGGTTGGGTCTGACGTCGCGGAGAGCGGCATCGGTGATCATGCCTGAGGCAAAGTACACCGACCCTCTGGCCACGGCAGCTTGTCTGGCAGGGGACCCGAAGACGCTCTTTGGAGATTGGGAGGAATTGTCGATGAGGGTGCTCTACGAAGATGACGATTTGGCACCCGTGGTGACCGGAAAGTTTCTTGAAGTTGAGTAAGAAAGGCAAATTATCTTCCCCTCGCCGGACGTCGCTGGTTGGTTAGTTGGGAAGACATTGCTAGAGCTCGAATCCGCCATCCAGAGTTGGTTGTCACACGGGGCGACAGATGTCTTTTTGAGCGAAGGGGAAATCCCCCGGGTTCGCATGAATGGTGAGTTGGTGACCATTGGAAATGGAGCCTTTGCAGAGGGGTGATCTTGAGACTCTGTGGCAGGCCTGCGGGGCGTCGGTGGAGAATGATCGTGATCGGGATGTCCGCCTTCCCATGGGCAGTGGGGGTTACCTCAGGGTAAATCTTTATCGAACCATGGACAAACTGGCGGCTGCAGTTCGGCCCATCAAGGAAGAGATCCCAGAGCTCGAATCGCTGGGGTTGCCCACGGAAATGATCCGCCAATGGATGACGCGGTCTTCAGGGATCATCATTGTGACGGGAGCGACCGGATCGGGAAAGTCGACGACCATCGCTTCGGCTCTCGAAGATTTGAACCGATCGCGAAGGAGCCATGTCGTGACGCTGGAGG
>JBMHCW010000032.1:0-49290 GCA_049889715.1 Akkermansiaceae bacterium
GATATTCGGGACGACGTGGCTGATGCCGTGGGAGAGAGTCAGGTTGTGACCTTTGCCAACACGGAGGCCTACTCGACCTACCTTCTTCTCTTTCCCACGGTCAAGGACGCAGGTCTAGCGAACTCAATGCAGCTTTCGGAGGTGCAATTCGAGGGAACAGTAGTCATTCCCGAATCATCTACGGGTCTTCTCGGTCTTCTTGGGCTTGGGTTGGTGGCTCGCCGTCGCCGTTAGTTCTGATCCGCATCATTGATTTTTTGAGAGCTGCTCTGACACGTCAGAGCAGTTCTTTTGTTTTCAGGCTGGGATCGTTTGGTGTTTCACCAGTGAGGCAAGAGGTGGGATCCCATCGTGAGCCCATAGAGTGGGAGGCGACTGGGCCGCTCCGAGAGGAAATATCCTGGGTGATGGAAGATCGGAGCGAGGTTCATAGGGATGGAGGGCAATGCCCGAAAGGTGTTCGAAGTTGGAGAAGTCATCGGGAAGGGGGCGGAGATAGACGGTGCGGTTTCCGGGCGAGGGAACGGGATCCGATGAGTTGTGAAAGATGATGGTCCAGGCGGTGGACCCGGTGGATTCCCACAGGTGATAGTCGTCAGGATCGTTGGCGGCAAGGAAGCGGATTTCTTCGCGAAGGGTTGAGATGGCGCCCGAGGCGGAAGCGTCGAGAGGTGAACGCGGGTGCTCTCGCTCGAAGTCTTCCAGAGCCTTCGCAAGCAGGGGGGCGAAAAGACGGGGGTCTTTCAAATAGATCGTCTGGAGCGAGAGACATCCGTTTTGATCGAAGAGTCCGATGTCGCGGGCCGCAAGGCGGGCGGCTTCAGGTGAGGGATCGGAAATCAGAGCGATGCCGTATCGATGACCATGTCCGATGAAGGGGGTCTCGAGGGGGCAGAGGGCTTGAAAGTGCCGCAGAGTATCATCGGAACCGTAGACGATCAGAGCATCGGCTTCCTTGATCCAGTGGCCCGGAAGAGTTCGTGAGATTTCGATGAGGTGATCGAATTCAGACGGAATTTGGAAGTCGAGAAGGGCGTTGGATGGAAGTTTGAGTCTGTTGTGAGAACCGAGGATCAATCCGTTGAGAAGCGATTGGTAGGCTGCATGGGGCGTATTACCGCTGATGATATGGACAAGTTTTCCCGGAAGCTGAACGGTGGGGCTTGAAAGCTCGCGGTCCCAGGTTTCTTGAAGAAGGGCGCGGTCGAATCGACCGGTAAATGTTTCAAAGAAGCCGGCTGCTGAAGCAATGAGGTCGAGGCGTTCGGCGGTGGTCATGATGAAAAGGCGTGATCGATGGTGCGGGAACAGCCCCTGGGCAAAGCTCCGGGATCCCTCCCGATCAGGGAAAAGGATCCGTTGGCCTGCTGAATGGCAAAATCCTGGGTCCGGATGGCGGCGACACTGTAGAGGTTGGCCAGATCGAAAAGTTGCAGGTAGCCGATTTGACCTTCGGGGGCCGGCAGTCCCGATTCCGGATTCATGACCCGAAAACGGCACCACGGGGGAAAGCGATGGGAGCCTTTGGGGCCGGTCGCGTAGGCTTGGGTGGACAGTTCGGTCATTCCGTATTCGTTGTGCAGAGAACTTTGAGGGAGGTTGAAAAAAGACGAGAGCTGTTGATAGAAATCAGGTTTCGAGAGCTCGCGATGTGATCCCTTGTAACCGCCGGTTTCGAGAACATGAGAACCGGATGGCAGAGGCAGGGAGCTGTGGGTTTCGAGCAGGTGGAGGAAGGCCAGGGCGGTTCCCATCAGCATTAGGGGTTGGTCGGAATCGATCTGGCGGAAGAGCGGGGCGAGGTGGAATCGGTTTTCCCGGAGGAGGAAAGTATCCGGGTTGTTGTTCCCGAGATGACCGAACATGTGGCTGAGGGAGGACTGGGGTGCTTCTGTCGGGGAAGGGGCAAAGAACAAGGCCGGGAGGCCGGGAAGGCCAGCGTTTTGCCAGGTCCGGGAAATCGAAAGCTCGTAGAGTGACGTATCGGGGAAATGGTGTTCCCCTCTGAGTTCGGTGGTGGTCCCCGAAGTGAGAAAAGTGGTGCGGGATTCTCCGCCACTGACCAGAGGGAACTTGTTGAACTTGAAGGCGTTGGTTGGGATGGCCGGAATTTCGAGCCAGGAGGTGACGTTTTCGGGGGATTTCCCGACGCTCTGACAATATTTTTGATAGGGGAGGTTTTGAGCGAACTGAAAGTGGAAAACTTGGAGGGCGGTTGGCTCAAAAGCACCCGGATCCGGGGCCAGAATGAACTCCCTAACGGAATCAGCCATTGCATCGATGGATTTTGGGTGCATCTTTTGGTTGCGGAGGTGGCTTGACATTTTTGCTGATCGCCGCAAAGACAGCGGTGTCAGCCCTGTCCCCACTATTCCCGACTCCAACCTAATTTTAAAGCGATGATTTCAATCAAGCACCTGAGCAGCCTGATCGCTGTCGGTTTTTTGTTTGTGAGCTGTGCTCCGGTTCCTCCGGGAGGCAGCCAACCTCCAGTTGATCCTAACAACGTGCCCGTGGCACCCGCTGTGCTGACCCCTGAGCAGGAAGCAGAAGCGAAAGCTGCCGCCGAGCGGATGAGGATTCGCGAGCAAAAGCGCCGTGAAGCCGCCGAAGCTGCCAAGAATGGGGAAACCGGCACTGCCGATAATCCGACTACCACCGGAGAGGGAGCCAATACGCCCCCTGCTCCTACCGGAAACGGAAGCAAGCCGAAGTATCGCACCGCAGTGGTCATTCCCGGAAAGCCCGGCTTTGTCTACAATCCCTGGACCAACAAAGCGGTCGATGTTCGTGGGATTCCAAGCGGAGAGGCTGTTCGTGATCCCCATGACCCCAATAAAAATCACATATTCCGTGTTCCCTAAACGGGTGTTGTGACTTATTCACGGGCCGGGTTTCCTCAGGGAATCCGGCTCTTTTTTTCTGTGACCATGAGTTTTTCCAAGATCGCCATTCTCGGGCCCGGTTTGCTCGGTGGATCTGTCGGTCATTCGGCGAAGGCTGCGGATTACGAAGTCGTGTTGTGGGGAAGAAAGTCGGAGCGAGTGGAGGCCGCAAGGAAAGCAGGATTGCCCGCAACCACTGATCTGGCGGAGGCTGTGTGCGGGGCGGATCTGGTGGTCCTCGCGGTCCCGGTGGGCGTGATGAAGCAACTTTCCGAACAGATCAAAGGTCACCTCGAAGAGGGGGCGCTGGTCACCGATGTCGGTAGTGTGAAGTCCCTGCCTCACGAAGTCTTGTCCGGGCTTCCCTTTATCGGCAGCCATCCCATGGCCGGATCCGAACAGACCGGAATCGAGGCGGCGAGGGCTGATCTTTTGACGGGAGCCGCTTGTGTGGTGACCAACGACGGAAGCCAAGCTGACCGCGAAGTGGTGAAGGTGGTGAAATTTTGGGAAGCTCTTGGATGCCGGGTGCATCGTATGTCGGTGGCGGACCACGACCGGGCGGTCGCCCGGATCAGTCACTTGCCTCACGCCATGGCAGTCGCGACAGCTGAAGCGGCCTTGAAGTTCCCGGCTGATGTGGCACTCGCGGCGGGGGGATTCCGGGATACGACGAGGGTGGCGTCCGGTGACCCGACGATGTGGGCCGAGATCATGATGGAAAACAGGGAGGCTCTGTCGCTGGCGCTGGAAGATGCCAGAAAGGAGATGGGAGAGATGCTTGATCACCTCGCCAATTCGGACCAGAAGGGGCTCGAAGAATACTTGGCAGAGGTCAAGCTTCGGAAAGAGACATCGAGGATTTCAAATGAGTGAGACAATAAAGGTAGGCCCGTCACCCGGCATTTCCGGCGAGTTGGAAGTTCCGGGAGATAAGAGTATCTCGCACCGTGCGGCGATCCTGGCAGGATTGTCGGATGGCTCGTGCAAGGTGGAGAATTTTCTTCCCAGCGAGGATTGCGTCAACACCCTGCGGGCGATGGGGCAGTTGGGCGTGAGTTACGAGGTGACCCGGGGAAGCGACGAACAACCTCTCGATCTCCAGATCACCGGCTGCGGGGGAACCCTGTTCGCGCCAGCGAATGAACTTGATTGTGGGAATTCGGGAACCGGAATGCGCCTGTTGGCGGGAGTGCTGGCGGCCCAGAATTTTGATAGTGTCTTGGTGGGGGATGAGTCGCTGTCCGGGCGGCCGATGGGGCGAGTGATGACTCCTCTGGAAATGATGGGGGCCAAGATCGAGACTCGCGGCGCTAAGCCGGGATGCGCTCCTCTTCACATTCACGGCGGCACCTTGAAGCCGATCACGTATGAAATGCCGATGGCCAGCGCTCAAGTGAAGAGCGCGGTTTTGCTGGCGGGTCTCTTTGCTCCGGAAGTCACGACCGTCATTCAGCCGGCCACCAACCGGGACCACAGCGAACGCTTGCTGAACTACTTCGGGGTCGAAGTGAAAACCGAGGGCAATGTGATTTCACTCGCCGGAGGGCAGAGCGTGAAGGCCCGAGATCTTTATGTTCCGGGCGACATTTCAAGCGCTGCCTTTTGGGTGGTGGCGGCGGCCAGTCAGCCGGGGTCCCGTCTGGTGATCAAGAATGTCGGACTCAATCCGACTCGCACTGCGATTCTCACCGTTCTCCGCCGCATGGGAGCCCGGATTAACGAAGAGGTTTTGTTCGAGGATGGAGGTGAACCCCGGGGGCTGATTGAAGTCATCGGAGGAGAACTGGAAGGAACGGAGATCTTGAAGGAAGAGGTTCCCAACCTAATCGATGAAGTTCCGATTCTCTCGGTGGCTGGAGCGCTTGCCAAAGGAAAGACCAGTATCCGGAATGCCAGTGAACTCAGGGTGAAGGAAACCGACCGGATCGAAACAACGGCGCGCAACCTGCGTGCGATGGGGGGGGAAGTGGAAGAGTTCGAGGATGGAATGGTGATCACCGGGGGGCAGTCGTTGAGGGGCGCGGCAGTGAAAAGTTACGGAGACCATCGGATCGCCATGGCCTTTGCGATTGCCGGATTGTTGGCGGAGGACGGAGAAACCACGATCGAGGGCACGGAGTGTATCGCGACCTCCTACCCGACCTTTGAAAAACACCTCAGTTCCTTTTCACAGAGATGAGTAGGCAATATCGAGCAGTGGCCATTGACGGCCCGGCCGCGTCGGGGAAAAGCACAGTCGCCAAAAGGTTGGCGGCCTCGCTTGGGTTGGTGATGGTGAATTCGGGAGCGATGTATCGAGCGGTCACGTGGCAGATTCTCGCAGAAGGGATTGACTCATCCGATGCGGCCGCGGTGGTGGAGGCACTCGGAAAGATGGAAATCGTTTGCGGCGTTGAAGAGGGAATGTCCTGTATCCAGATCAATGGGCGTCGCCTGACCGACGAGCTCCGGTCAGAGAAGGTGAATCATCATGTATCGAAAGTGGCAGCCGTTCCCGAAGTGCGGGAGAGGCTTGTCGCCATACAGCGTTCCTACCTCGACAGCAGTGATGTCGTGATGGAGGGGCGTGATATCGGGTCGGTTGTCTTTCCCGACACCCCGTTCAAGCTCTACATTGATGCTTCTGAGGAAGTGAGGAGGGCCAGACGGGCCAAGGATGGTGAAGCCGATGCCGTGGCGGCCCGGGATGCTCAGGACAGTCAGCGAAAAACCGCACCTTTGAAAGTCGCGGATGGGGCGGTGGTGATTGATTCATCGGAAATGGATATCGACGAGGTGGTCGTTGCGGCGAAAGAGACTCTCGAACGGCTCGGGTGGCATTAGGAAATCATGAAGACGACATACTGGGTAGGACACACCATCTTCCGGGCTGCGGCCAAGGCCTTCTTCCGGTACCAAGTGGTGGGACGTGAAAAGTTGGTGCAGAGCGGGAGTGTTCTGATCGCCTCCAATCACGAAAGCTTTCTGGATCCTCCGCTGGTGGGGATTGCTTATGATGACGACGTCCATTATCTCGCCCGCAAGACTTTGTTCAGGGGGCCGTGCGCGTGGTTGTATCCCCGGTGGAATGCCATCCCGGTGGACCAGGAAGCGCCGGACATGAGTAGTCTGAAGAGGATCGTGAAGATTCTCAGGAGTGGCGAGCAGGTGGTGGTTTTTCCGGAGGGGGCCCGAACCTTGGACGGAAAGTTGCAGCCCGGAGAGGCCGGTGTGGGATTGATTGCGGTAAAGAGCAAAGCCTTGATCCAACCGGTCCGGATTTTCGGAGCGCGGGAAGCGTTGCCGAGGGGAAGCGGTCGGCTGAAGTTCCATCCGATCACGATTGTCGTTGGAGATCCGATGGAGCTCACCGAAGAGGAGAAGAAAGCCAAGGGAAGGGATGCCTATCAGGCAATCTCCGACCGGATTATGGAGGAAATCGCAAAAATCAAGCATCCTTCGGAGCAATAATCGACGATTGCTTGAACGAATGGTTGTCAGGAGGGTCCAACAACCTGATAGTACGTAGGCCCAACTAGAGTCATCGTTTGATTCATGAATCTTCAAATCCAGTGCCCCAATTGCAGCAAACGCTTCACGGTTCACGAAGATATCACCGGCAAGACCGTTGAATGTGGAGCGTGTGATCATCGCTTTCCGGTAACCTCCGAAACCATCATCATCGAGCGGGAAAAGTTTTACCCTGGCGAACACAAGGATGAGTTCCTGAGTCGATTGGGTAAGAGTTCTCCGCTGGCGCAGGGCGATGGGGGTGCCCAGGCCCCACCGATGCAACCGGGTGGGATGGCCCATGTGGACTCCATTATGCCGGCCTCGCCCGGGCAGTCGATTGCGGCGGCCACCGGGGTGACCATGCTGGTGCTTTATTCGCTGATTTTCTTCTTCGGAACATCGCCCGGTCAGATCTTCCAGGATGTGGAAATGCAGAAACGGTTTCTGTTAGGTTGTTTTGTCAGTGTGCTGGGTGGGGGATTGGTGATTTTTGGAGCAAAGAATTGGCGCGTGAAGGGGATTCTCCTGGCGGTGGTTCTGGTGGCTGGATTGATGGCCATGGTTGTGATGCGGCCCGTTTACATCACTCCTGAGTCCGAGGTCAGTAACGACGACCAGGAAGAAGGAGCCGTTTCTAACAGATTGGATGACGATGTGCGTGATCTGGAAGACTTTCTGAGTGAAATTGACAAGAAGGCGATGGATCGAGAACTGGCCCGGCAGGAGGCAAAGCTCGATGGCCGCCCGGCCGACGATTTTGTGACCGGTGTTTACATTGCTGATTTGCGGGAAACCCAGTATCAGGCGATCGAAAGATACTTCCGGAAGAAGCTATCGCTGCCGAAATCCGAAGCCCTTTCGGTGTACAAGCGAAATGGGGACAATGATCGGTTCATCATTATCTCGGGCGTCCCTATGGACTTCGATTTGATGGTCCGCTTTTGTGAGTTTCTGGGGCGGACCACCAGCTATCCCAAATCGAGGGTTCTTGATGTCGAGCTTTCCGCCCGACACTTTCAAGCTCCGAGCGAGGACATTCTCGACAAGTTGAACAATGTAGAGAATCCGGCATTCTTCACCCAAAACCTCAACGAGCTTCGCAACATTGACTACGAGCGGGTCTCTGAAGCAGTCCGCCGATTGGGACGGGTTCCCGAGGAGATTGAACTGAAGAACCGAGACCAGATCATCGAGGAGCTTCTCTTGTTGGCTTCCGAGGAAACAGGGTCGACGATTCTTTCGGATATCGGTCAGGCGTTTAAGGTGTTTGGCAAGAACAGCCAGGTCGCCGTCGAGAAAATCAATCGCTTGATTCCTCACTGGATAAAGAGCGAGATTCCAGTGGAGAGGACGATGGTGGAGTTTCTTATCGAGAATAATGATCCTAATGTGTTGGTTCTCATCGACCGCCTCTGGGTGGATGATCCGACCAAATGGGACGAGCAATACGGCAGTCTTGGAGGGCAAATCGAAGACCGGATGATTTTCCATGTCACTGAATCGCCCGGAGCTCTCCGGCGTTCGGCGATTTCTCTGCTGGGGCAAGTAGGGACGGCGAAGAGCATTCCCGTTCTTGAATCAATGGGGCAGGGAACTGATCAGGAAGCCCGAATTCTGGCGGCCCGGGCGCTGGATATGATCAAGGGGCGGCAGTGAGAGATTTGTTGATATTTTATGAATTTAAAGTATCGTCCTGCCGTCCCTAAATCATGATGAAAGCACTCGCTCTTTTTTTGACCGCTTCCCTGACCTTGACCTCGTGTCAAACCACCAATCCCTACACGGGTGAGAGCCAGACCTCCAAGACCACTTCCGGTGCGGTGATCGGTTCCTTGGTAGGAGCCGGGATTGGAGCATTGACCGGTGACAATAGTTCCGAGCGAAAGGAACGGGCATTGATCGGAGCGGGGATCGGAGCGCTCGCAGGAGGAGGAATCGGAGCCTACATGGACAAACAAGAAGCTGAACTTCGCCGGGAATTGCAGGGAACGGGAGTCAGTGTTTCGCGTTCCGGAAACCAGATTTTCTTGAACATGCCGGGTGATGTGACCTTTGCGACCGGTAGCTCCAGCATCAAATCCCAGCATTATGCGACGTTGAATTCAGTCGCGAAGGTTTTGAACAAGTATGACCGGACAAGAATCGAGATCGGCGGACATACCGACAGTGTCGGGAGTAAGGCTTCCAACTACTCCTTGTCGCAGAATCGGGCCGCAGCGGTTGGCAATTACCTGATCGGTCGCAAGGTCGACTCGCGTCGGTTCAACATGCGCGGGTATGGTGAGGACCATCCTGTCGCGAGCAACAATACTCCGGAAGGAAGGCAGGCCAATCGACGCGTGACCATCCAACTGGCACCCCAGGGATAGGGCTTGTCTGGTGCGCTGCTTCCGGCAATACAAGGAGCGTGAAATTTGAAAATGTTACCGCCGTTGCCGAAGGGAATGTCTATTTCGATGGAAAGGTCATTTCCCACACCATTCTAACAGGGACGGGGGAACGCAAGACTCTCGGGGTCATCCTTCCCGGCAGCTATTACTTCGGAACAGAAGCTGCCGAAGGAATGGAGATCGTCGCTGGATCTTGCTCTTATGTTTTGAAGGACGCGGAAGAATCCATCGAGGTCCCAACCGGAGGAACATTCGAGATTCCCGCCAACTTCGGATTCACCATCACCGTGAAAGGGGAGCCTTGCCACTACGTGTGTTCGTTTCTCAGCGAACAACCGGACTGATGGAAACGGCGCAGGCTTTATAGCTGGGCTGGCGTGAGTGGGGATCGAAGGCCGGGAAGGTGAGCAGGTTGGTGGTTCCCTCGTGCATGGGGAGGAAGACTTCCCCGGGCTTCACGCTCGTGGTGAGATGAGCAAGGGCCCGGATCTTTCCGCGTCGCGAGGAAATGGTGACGTTGTCGTGGTCACTGATATCGAGCTTCTCGGCGTCCACCGGATGCAGGTCGAGGAAGAGCGAATCGGGATAGAGCTTCCGCAGGACCGCGCTTTTGTTGGTGCGCGATTGGGTGTGCCATTGGGCGCTGGTGCCTCTTCCGGTGAGAAGGGTGAAGGGATAGGCCCGGGTGGTGGGTTCGGGAAGGGGGGCCGGAGGGTCGAAGAGGAATTTGGCCCGTCCATTCGGGGTGTGGAATTGGTGATCCTCGAAGAGTCTTCGTTCCCTGGCAGGCTTGTCTTCGGCTGAAAGAGGGAGGGGCCATTGGATACCGCCTTCGTCATCGAGATGTTTGTATCCCTTGATCCCGGTAATATCGCAGGGTTGTCCTTCGGAAAGCTCTTGGAGAATTTCAAAGACGGCGGGTGGACTCGACCACTTTTCGAACATCTCACCGCACCCCCAGGTGTTGGCCAGAAGCTGCAAAATACGAAAGTCACTGAGGGCTTGGCCGGGCGCGTGCCGAACTTGTTTGATGGAACCGATTCTTCGCTCGCTATTGATCAACGTTCCGGATTTTTCTCCCCAGGCTGCTGCCGGGAGGACCAAGTCTGCGGTTTTGGCCGTTTCCGTGGTGGAGTACATGTCCTGAACCACCAGGAAGTCGAGCTTCTTGCGAAGTTCGTGGAACCGTCCCTGGTTGATCCAGCTATGAGCGGGGTTGGTTGCAATGACCCAGAGACCTTTGATTTTTCCCGAGTCGATTCCATCGATGATTTGGTCGTAGGCCCAGCTGGGGGCATCGGGGATTTTCTCATCGGGAACACCCAGAATACGAGAGACTTTCTCGCGATGAACGGGGTTGGCGAAGTCGTGGCCTCCGAGAAGATTGGTCGTGTTGGAGAAGAGGCGGGACCCCATGGCGTTGCATTGGCCGGTGATCGAATTCGGACCGGTGCCGGGCTTCCCGATGTTTCCTGTCATCAGGCAGAGATTGATGATGGCCTGAGCGGTGCGAACTCCTTCGTGCGATTGATTGACGCCCATCGTCCACCACATGGAGACCCGTTTTGAGGGATCGGAAATCAGGCGGGCCAGTGATTCAACTTCCGAGGGGTTCATGCCGGTCTGCGCTTGGGTGGCTTCGGGCGGGTAGTCTTCGATGAACGAAGCGAAGTCGTCGAAACCTTCGGTGTGGTCCTTGAGAAATTCATGATCCACCCGCTGGTCTCGAATGATGCAGTGGGCGAGGGAATAGAGGAGGGGGAGATCGCCCTTGGATTTGATCCCGAGGTGGCGCGTGGCAATCTGGGCGGTTTCGGTCCGGCGTGGGTCGATGACCACGATTTCGGCATCTCGTTTGTTCCGGGCCAGTCGCTGGTAGAGAATGGGATGGGCAATGGCGAGGTTGGAGCCCATCAGAACGACGACATCGGACTCTTCGAAATCGGCATAGGTGTAGGGTGGCGCATCAAACCCGAAGGCTTGCTTGTAGGCCACTACCGACGTGGCCATGCATTGCCGGGTATTGCCATCGCCGTGTTTGATTCCCATCCCGAACTTGGAGAAGGCGCCGAGGAAGGCCATTTCTTCGGTCGCGATCTGTCCGGTCGAAATAAAGGCCACGGACTCCTTGCCGTGGGCAGATTGGATTTCCTTGAAGCGATCGCAGAAAATGCGGGCGGCAAGGTCCCAGGAGATTTCCCGACCTTCGAGGAGGGGGGCGGTGGCTCGTTCACTGGATGTCAGAACCGAGAGAGCTTCCCAGCCTTTGGGGCAGGCCATCCCGAGATTGACCGGATAACCGGCGGAGGGAGTCAGGCCAATGGCCTCGCCTTCGTGCAAGTGGAGATTGAGCTGGCACCCGGTGGAACAGAATCCGCAGATGGAGGTTGTGGTTCCATCGGTTTCGAGGTTGCGTGGCAGCCGTCCCAGTCCGAACTCGTTGGGGCGAAGCAGAAGCTCGGAAGTGAGCGGCCCGGTTCGTTGGTGGAGAATCTTATCGAGGGCGGTGGTCATGACTTTGGAATCCTACCTCCAATGATAGGCGGAGCTTGAATCAATTGAGCATGATCCGGACTCATGGTTGTGATTAGCTGGATCCCTTTCATGTGCTTAACCCGCCGGGCATTTTGGGAGCGTAGACACCCCGGAAGAAAAGATGGCGCGAGAGCAGCTCGCTGGTGAGGAGAACGGGAAGAGCCAACCAGGGTGAGAAGAAGGCGAGGGGGATGGCCAAGGCGGCGGTGAGAAAGCGGGCGTTGGTGATCGTGCCGAGAGGCTCGAGCCGGAGGAGGGCACTGTGTTTGTGCGGGCTCCAGGAATCGTTGCGGGCGGGCAGAAGAAGAAGCCCTTCGTGAGCGATCGAGGCGAGGAGGAAAACGGCGAAGAGAGCCGGGTGGATGAAGAGGCTTGCCGCGGTGACAAAGGTCAACAGGAAGGGCGGCAAGGTGCGGCCAAAGTTCCAAGTGACCCGCTTGGTGTCCTGATAGATCATGACGCTGGTGAAGATGGCCGCCAGAGAAACCGGGACGAGTGAGAGTTGGGCGATGGTGGTGAGGCCTTCTTTGAAAGAGAAGTCAGGTAAAAGAGGAAGGAAGGCCAGGAGGGCCGGCAGGGGAGCGAGGAGCGAGAAGGCGAGGATTTCCCGGGAGAGCCATGAAGTTTTGAGGCCGAGAAAGAAGCGCCAGGCTTTGAGAGGTTTTCCAAGGTGGAGAGTGGCGGCGATCATCCCGAGATTGAAGATCAGGAACCCGGCGAGAGCGTATGCAGTTGTGCCGAAGATCGAGGCTGCTGAGATTCCTAGTCCGATTTGAGTCAGAGTCAGCATGAGGGCGAGCGGCCAGTGGGCGGGCTGTGGGTGCAAGCTGGCTTGATCAGCGGGTTTGACTTTCTCAGGGACGGCCCGTCCCACATAGCGGGTGGTGGGCAGGGTGATCTCAGGTGCTGGAGTTCCCGGGAGAAACTTGTTCGATTCCCGCAAGGCCTGGGTGTCGATCTTGATAATGGAAATGGCTTCAGTGGGGCAGGCCTGAACACAGGCGGGTGCTTCGCCTTCGGCCAATCGTTGATGACACATGTCGCACTTCCGAACGATGCCGCGGTCATGGGAATATTTCGGGACGTCGTAGGGACACTTGAGGATACAGTATTCGCAGCCGATGCATTGGTCATCGAGATGGCGAACAATGCCGGAGTCCTCTTCCTTTTCATACGCCCCCACGGGACAGCCGGTCATACATCCGGGATCGAGGCAGTGATGGCAGGCGGTGGTAACGGTTTGCTGGAATCCGTTGCCTGCTTCGAGCAGGCCGACATCGCGCCACGCCTCTTCATCGTCGAGTCCATTCAAGGTATGGCAGGCCACGACACAGGCCTTGCATCCGGTGCATTTGTCGAGTTCGACTTGAAAGGCATACTGTTCGCCCTGACGTGGCTTCTCAATCGGGATGAGGTGCTTGTAGAGATCTGTTCGGACTTCACCACGATCATGGGCCTCCGAGAACCGGGCAACGGGAGTCTGCAGGGACGACTGCTCCTTGAGGAGCTTGTCGATGAGATTCTCCTGAGGGAAAGGATCCGGAGACAGGGAGACCATGGCTCAAGTCTAGGCGGTCACCAGGTCTTCGACCCGTTCCCGCTGGGTGTATTGGGCGAAGGTTTCGCCGGGCTTGCGATTCCCAAGGTAGGTTTTGAGAAGCTCTTCGATCAGGGCGGGGATTTCGGTGAAAGGCACGCTCTTGAAGGCCTCGCGAGCGATGGCCTGGGTGTCGTCGACTCCTCCGCCGAGAACGATGTTGTAGCCTTCGACTTTTTCTCCCGAGGGAAGTTTGACCGGGGTGGCCATCATGCCGATGTCGCCGATGTAGTGTTGGGCGCAGGAATGGTGGCAGCCGGTGAGGTGAATGTTGATCGGCTGGTCGAGGGTGATCTTTTCGTCGAGATACTTGGCGAGGAGAACGGACTGACCTTTGGTGTTGGCGGCGGCGTATTTGCAACCGGTGTTCCCGGTGCAGGCGACAAGTCCTCCCGAGATCGACGTCGAGGCATAAGCCAAGCCTGCGGCCTTGATGGCGGCTTGGGCCTCGGCGAGTTTTTCATCCGGGATGTGCGGGATGATGAGATTTTGCCAAGCCGTGAGGCGGATGTCGCCGGTTCCAAATTGGTCTGCGATGTCGGCAATATTCATCACGGTTTCGACGGGCATGCGGCCAACAGGGATGACGATGCCGATGTAGTTGTTTTCGTCTTTTTGTTTGTAGGTGCCGATATGGCCGTGCTTGATCTTGGGCTTCTGGCGGGAGCAGAGATCTTCGGAAACGAAGCGGAGAGGGAAGTCCAGTTTCTTCTGCACTTCCTCGAGGAATTTCTCCGTTCCCCAGTCGTCGATGAGGTATTTCAATCGGGCCTTCTTGCGGTTGGTACGGTCGCCATTCTCGATGAAGACGCGGAGGATGGCTGAGGCCAGTGCAGTCGACTCGACGGGCGTGACCAGAAGTCCGCAGTCGGAGGCAAATTGTTTGTGGCCGGTGATTCCGCAGAGTTGAACCCTGAAATAGACGCCCTTCTCAAGGTCGGCAGTGGGCTCATTGAGAGTGACGGCGTAGAAGGCAATGTCGTTGGTATCTGCGCAGACCGAGATGGCACCGCCGGAGTCGTAGGAGATGTTGAACTTCCGCGGCATGCCATAGAGGTCGCGGTTGTTGAGGATGGTGTGATGCATGGCCTTGGCATAGGGCATGACATCGATCAGTTCATCCTTGTCGAATCCCGTCGTCGGAGTGGCGGTGATATTGCGGACGTTGTCGGCTCCAGAGCCGCGTGAGGTCAGGCCAAGATCAACGAGTTTGTTGAGGATCTTGACTGTGTCCGGGGGCTGAATTTCGCGAATCTGAATGTTGCCGCGGGTCGTGACATCACAATGGTTTCCCCCCCAATCCCGTGCGATTTCGGCGAGGCCACGCAGTTGCCTTGAGTCGAGGGCGCAACCGGGAATGCGACAGCGAAGCATGTAGGCTTCCTGGGCGGGGGTCACGTAGAAGAGTCCGTGGAACTTGAAGCGGAAGATGTCGCCGTCGGAGGCAAACTCGTTCTTGGCAGCGCGATCGACGATGGTGTCGTAGCAATCGAGGCCGTTCTGCTCGTATTTGACGAGTTCTTCACGGCAGAGATCATCGATTGGAGTGCCGTGGACGTTTGCTTCGACCGCTTCAGCGGGGTCGTTGGTAAATTGGCCCGAGGCATTCTGTCCGACGAAGGGGGCGGCTTGCTGGAAGCCGGCCATGAATCCATTGAGAAAGCCGGTCTGTTCGTCAGTGAATGGTGATTGTGGAGCCCCTTGCATGTTTCTCATTCCGGAAGCGGAATGCGTGCCAGAACAGCGGCTCGGGATTCATGTCATCAATGAAGGCGATGAGCGTGATTCATGGGATCGGACTCTCAGATGCGAGGGGATGGCGAGGAACGTTTCGCGATGATCATGCTGAGAATCACCAAGGGGACTCCCACAAATAATCCCCATCCCGCGGATTCTCCCGGGATGAATAGCAGGGCCTCAAGGACGCCACATAAAGGGATGAGGAAGCGGTAACTGGAAAGAAGGGTGACCGGAAAAAGAGTGGAGAGATGGTTCCAGAGGCTGAAGGCGGCTGCCGAGACAAAGGCCAGCCAGAGCGTGGCGATGACTACCGGAGTTGTGAATACTTGGGTAACGTGGGGAAGGGACCGCGAGCCGAGAGCGGTCAGGGCCAGTCCGCCGAGAAGGAGGGAAAGTCCGGTGGCGTTGATGGAAGACATGGATGTGTTCAGGCTCTGGAAGATAATGAGAGCGATGGCTCCGCTGGCCGTGGCGGTCAGCATGAAGAGGGCCCCGAGGAGAGGATTTCCTGCGCCGGCACCCGGGGCGTAGACTGCGACGGTCACTCCCAAGCCCCCGAGGCAGAGGCCGAGCCACTGCCGGATGCTCGGCCAAGGGGACTTGAGGATTAAGGGAGCAAAGAGCATCCACCAAAAGCTTCCAGTCGCGACGAGAAGAGCGGTGAGGCTTCCGCTGGAAACGGCGACTGATTGATAGAAGAAGACATACTGGACGAAGGTCTGGGTCAGTGCGAAAAGGAGGATCAGGCGGCGATTGGATTGGCAAAGTTCATTTCGCAAGTTCTTCCCAATGACCAGAAGTCCGGTGCCGGCGATGATGAAGCGGATGCCTGCGAAGAGAAAGATCAGGGGAAGGGTCCGGGTGATTCCGAGGTTTTCCCAGTGAGCGTAGACGAATTTGATGACCGGAAAGGCGCTCCCCCAGAGGAGGGCACAAAGAAGGGCCGGTGCGAGGGGGTGTCGAAACAGAATCACTCAGGAGGAAAAGTTGGAAATGGCCGGAGTGGGTCTGGGGCGATGGCGGGCGGAGCGGGCGAAGAGGAAGCCTCCGAGCGCGCCGCCGAGGTGTCCTTCCCAACTGATCCTGGAAGCACGCGTAATTTCGGTGGGGAACATGGTATAAAACGCTCCTCCGTAAAAGAGGATGACCAGCACGGCGAGAAGAATGGACTTGGGTGTTTTCTGATAGATGCCGGCTCCTACCAGAAATCCAAAGTAGCCAAAGATGACCGAGCTTGCCCCGATGTGGACAGAGCCGCGCTCACCGATGAACAAGACGAGGAGTCCGGCCACCAATGCCGACACCCAGGTTACGGAGACGAGGTTCTTCCATCCGTGAAGGAGGACAGCCGAGCCTAAGACGAGCAGAGAGACTGAATTTCCGGCGAGGTGGCTCCAGCTACCGTGAAGGAAGGGTGCAAAGATGATGCCTTCCCAGTGGGAATACTGGCCGGGACGAATTCCGTAGACTGACAAACCTCCACCGAAAAAGAATCGGTCCACGAGTTCGATCACCCAAAGAAGGCCGATGAACCAGGAGAGGTCGGCAAGTCTTCCCCAAAAGGAATTGGATGATGAGCGATAGCTTTGAGGCACGGTCCATCCATCTCATGCCACGGAAAAACTGCAAGTCGGGATGGCCGACGAACACCCGGGACACAAAAAACCACCCGCCGGCTTGGGACCGGTCGGGTGGCAGTTGTTTGGGGGAGGGGTCTTAGAATTTGTAGTCCAGCTGGACGGACACCTGCTTGATATCCTCGTAGAAGTCTTCTCCGCTGAAGTAGGCAGCCTTGAGGAGGGCGGAGGTGTTGTCGTTGATCTTTTTCACAAGAACGGCATCGGCTTCATATCCGTATGTGGCATCAAGATCGCCATCCATGAAGGCGTGAAGAGATCCTTTGAAGGTAAGACCGCAGGGGAGTCCGGGCTTCACGTATCCCACGTAGAAATCAGTGATTCCGTCGTAGTTGCCGCCAGGCCCCTTGTTGAGACCGATCCGCTGGAGGATGAAGGCATCGGCAAATCCGTTGAAGGCGTGAACGGTGGCAAAGGGAGTCTTGAAGTTGTCTTCCAGGTATTCGACTCCGAACATCACGGTTCCTCCCCAGGCCTTGGTGGAGTATTTGAGATGGCCATACATGGCGTCGTAGTCGCCGCCGCGGACAAGGGAACTCGATCCGTCCTGATAGGCGATCTCACCGTAGAAACCATTGGCTTCGATGAAGGCACCGAAGGTGTTGCTTTCCCCGACGGCGGCATTGTTGTCGACGTCGATGAGGTAGGCGTAGCCTCCGACTTCACCGCACTCGGTGTCGTAGCTCAGGTCAAAGAAGTGGAAGTCTCCTTCGAAGTCGCGAAGAGGAGGTCCCGGAGGGGCGTCGTTGGCGTCAGCTCCGAAAATTCGCTGGACCCGGTCGGAGAAGACGTAGCTGACCGAGAGCTTGTCCTTGGAATAGCCGATTTGGGCGGCATCGAAGGTTTGTTCGTTCTGTCTCCAACCGACGTTTCCGATGAAGGCAGCCGAGTTGCGGATGATGCGCTGGCGACCGACCTGGACGAGAAATCCTTCGTTGTCGTATTTGAGGTAGGCTTGGTTAAGCTCGGCGTTGTTGGGATCGGCGATGACCGAATTGCCGGGCACGTAAGGGCGGGTGGAGTCGTTACCAGTCGGGTTACTCCGGTAATCTTCAATGATGCCCTGGGTTCCCTCACCTTCGACGAAGGCGGAGAAGCCATTGAACTCGCCGAGAGTCAGGCCGACGCGGGCTCTGGCAGTCAAAGCATGCGAGGGATCAAGTGGATCGGTTTCACGGAATTCGTAACGAGTCGTAACGATACCGCTGAACTTGAGGAAGTCGCCGGTGTTGATTTCAGCAAATACTGAGGGCGTGATCAGAAGGCTGAGAGAGAGAGCCTTGAGTGTGGTGTTGATGTTTTTCATCGCAGGAAGGTTAGCTGGCGCCATGCCATTCGCAGTGAATCACGATCCTTGGAATCTGGAATCAAATTCATGCAACAGAAGTTGCAGACTCGTTGGCTTGAGATTCCAGCTCGGATCCTTCCTTGTCGGTGAAACCCATGGTGTCGCCATTGGAGAAGGTCCGTGTGTTCGTCTTGATGTGGGCCCTCTGCTCGAGGAAAGCGAGAAGGTGTTCACGGTAGCGGAAGAAGGCCGGGTCTTGAAAGACTTCCTCCCTGTTGCGGGGGCGGGGAAAGTCGATTTCAAGAATTTCACCGACACCGGCTTTGGGGCCGTTCGACATCATGACACAGCGGTCGGCCATGAAGACGGCTTCATCGACATCGTGCGTGACGATCATGGCAGTCAGTTTTTCCCGTGCGAGAATGTCGATGATGACATCCTGGAGTTCCATGCGGGTGAGCGAGTCGAGCCGGCCGAAAGGTTCGTCCAGCAACAGCACTTTGGGTTGGAGGGCGATGGCCCGGGCGATTCCCACCCGTTGTTGCATTCCTCCGGACATTTCCGAGGGATACTTCTTCATCGAATCAGCGAGGCCGACGAGAGAAAGCGAGGCTTCCACGATCTGTTTGCGCTCGGCCTTGGTGGCGTGGGGATAGATGTTTTTCACTCCCAGCATGACGTTTTGGAAGGCGTTCATCCAGGGCATCAGGCAGGGAGCCTGGAAGACAACGGCGCGATCAGGGCCGGGTCCATCAATCTCCTTGTTGCCCAGAATGATGCCTCCGTCGGAGATTTCATTGAGGCCGGCGAGCATGGTCAGGACGGTGGATTTTCCGCAGCCCGAGTGACCGATGAGAGAAATGAATTCTCCCTCCTGAATATTGAGGTTGAAGTTTTCGACGACCCGGAAGTCGTCTCCGTAGGGATTGGGGTATTCCTTGACGAGGTTTGAGATTTCGACCGATCTGCGCGGAGCAGCGGGGTCGGGCATGATTTCCAAAGAGGACATGATTGTGTGTGGGTGTGGATTCAGGCAGCCGAAGTCGGCTGTGAAGATTTGTTCTTGAGCCGGATATTGGCGGACGGAAGCGAGAAGTCCTTGGGGCTGATGTCGGGCATGGAGATGAGGGGAGTCTCACTCTGTTGTTTGGCGTCCTTGTTGAGACCCATCATGAAGAGGGTGATCTGGGTTTTGAGTCTCATGAATTCGGGATGGTCATTGAGAGTGCGACGATCCCGCGGGCGGTCCATGTTGACTTCGAAATCCTTGGCGAGGGTGGCGCCTGGCCCGATGGTCAGCGGAGAGATTCGGTCGGCCATGAGAACGGCTTCGTCGACATCGTTGGTGATCATGACGACCGTGCGCTTGTCGCTTTCCCAAATGTTGAGAATCTGGTCCTGAAGTTCGGAACGGGTCAGGGCGTCGAGGGCCGAGAGTGGTTCGTCGAGCAGAAGAACTTCGGGGTCAAGGGCGAGAGTGCGGGCGAGGGAGGCACGTTGGCGCATTCCCCCGGAGAGTTCGTGCGGCTTCTTATCGCCGGCGTGATCCAGTTTGACCATCTTGACGTAGTGGTGGATCTTGTCGGTGACCTCCGATTTGGAGAGCTTGGGAAAGACCGTCTTGATGGCGAGCTTGACGTTGTCGTTGACCGAGAGCCAGGGCAGAAGGGAGTAGTTCTGAAACATGAGCCCACGGTCGGGACCGGGTCCGTCCATTTCGTTCCCATTGAGGAGGACTTGCCCGGAGGTGGGCTTTTGTAGGCCGGCCAGAAGGGAGATGAGAGTGGATTTTCCGGCGCCCGAAAATCCGATGACCGCGACGAATTCGTTTTTCTTCACCTGGAGATTGACGTCTTTGAGAACGTCAACCCGATTGGAAGGAGGTCCGAAGGAGACCGAGCAGTTTTTGAGTTCCAACATGGCGTGCGATTAGATGGCGGTTGGTGAGCCTTCGAAGGAAACGAGGCGCTGGAAGATGATCATGATCCGGTCGAGGGTCAGTCCGATGATGCCGACAACGAAGACCACCACGAAGAGCTTGGCGAAGGAATCGGAGGCTCCGTTGTTGAATTGGTCCCAGACGAACTTACCGATTCCTTCAGAAGATGAGAGGAGTTCGGCGGCGATCAGAACCATCCAGCCGACTCCAAGCGAGATCCGCAATCCGGCGAAAATCAGGGGGAGGGCAGAAGGAATGACAATCTTGAAGAGGCGGGGCCAGAAGCCGAGCTTGAGAACGCGCGCGACGTTCAAATGATCCTTGTCGATACTCGCCACGCCGAGGGCGGTATTGGCCAAGGTCGCCCAGAGGGAACAGAGAGCGACGGTGATGGCCGAGGCAATGAAGGCGGGGTTGATGTCGTAGTTCTTCAGAACCCAAGCGCTTTCCCAGAGCCAGGTCATGAATTCGGAGTCCTCTGGAGCGGGGACGAGCGCGCTCGCGATGATCAGGCAGATGGGAAGCCAGACGATGGGTGAGACCGGTTTGAAGATGGCGATGAACGGAGTCATGGCGGCCATGAAGGTGGAATTGAGTCCGCAGAGGATTCCGATGGGAATGGCGATCAAGGCACCGAGGAGGAATCCGGTAAAGACGCAGAGGATGGAACGCTTGATTTGATAGCCGAGGGTTTTGGGTCCGGCGTAGGAGGATTCCTTGGTCTTTTCCAGACGGGTCTCGGCCTTGGCAATTCGCTCGGCTGCTTTAAGAGCCGGTGCTCCGGTAAGAGTCATCAGGGTCTCCGAATCGGCCTGGATCTTGGCTTGAGCGGATTCGATTTTGATCGCCTTGTTTTGATTGGTCAGCTGGTCGATTTGCTTCTTCAAGAACTGCTGTTCCTCGGCGGCCTGGGTTTGGGCAAACAGGGCGGCAGCTACGGTGTCCGAGGGTTCGTCGGTGATTTCTTTGATCTCCTTGGTGAGCTTGCTCAGCTCTTCTTTTTCCAGATCGGTCTGGGCGGTATGTTCTTTGACCTTTGTCAGGAAATCTTCGTAGGCTTTTTGGTTTCCAGGAACGAGGGTGTTTGAAAGGGAGGCGAGTCCCGCCGAACGGTTGGTCTGGTTTTGCTTGTAGGTGGCCTTGAGGGTGGCCAGTTGTTCGTTCAAGCCGCTGGTCCGGTTCTTGATTTCTGCTTCATGGTCGGCTTTGGCCTTGGTGACCGCTTCGTTGGCGCCGGCAATGATGGCGTCCATTTCGCCGAGGCGGGCCTGGGCTTTTGCGAGGGCCTCCTCCCTTTCCTTGCCGGTCAGGGTGTAGGCATCTTCCTTGGCTTTTTCGTAGTCGCCGAAGGTGATGATGGAGTCGCTGGCCTGGAGGGTGGCGGCAGGACCGGGAACGGATCCTGACTTCGTTTTGACGACCTTTGATCCGTAATTCCAGACGATGACGAAGAGAATCATCGCGCAGATGGGCACGAGGATCCACTGGCTGATTTTCTTGAGCTGTTCGCGGGGCTCTTCGCCGTAGCAAAGTCTTACGACCGGAGAGAGGAAGGTCAGTCCGGAGACGTCAATGGCCTTCAGGATCGGGTATTTGATTTTCTGGAAGAATTTCATGTGAGCGGACCTCGCGACACGCACGATGCGGGCCGGGATAAATGAATGCCATTCATGGATCAGTTGATAGGTGTGGTGGAAATCACCACAAAAAAAGCCCCGGGAATTCCCGGGGCTTTGCGTCACGAATTGGAGAAGAGTTTATTCGGGATCCTTGTTTCCGATCTTGAAGCTATTGATGTATTGAATGGGCTCGCGTCCGTCGTAGGACTTGCCATCAATGAAGTCGCTGGTGGTGGGCTTGAAGCCATCGCTCTCCCAAGGGACGTCTTCTTTGGCGATCTTCCCTTCATCAAGAAGCATCTGGGCGGCCTTCAGGTAAACATCCGGCTTGTAAACTTCCTTGGCGGTCTCGAGATACCATTCCTTGGGCTTGCTTTCGGAGATCTGACCCCAGCGGCGCATTTGGGTAAGGAACCAGATGCCGTCGGAATACCATGGATAGGTGCAGTGGTTCTTGAAGAAGACGTTGAACTCGGGCATTTCGCGCTTGTCCGATTTCTGGAAGAGGAAGAAGCCGGTCATGGAGTTCTTGATGACATCGAAATCGGCACCCACGTAGTCGGGGCGGGACAGGATGCGTGCCGCTTCGACACGATTGACGAGATTTCCGGAGTCGTCGGTCTCATCGAGCCACTGGCCAGCCAGGATCAGGGCCTTGGTGACTGCGATGTAGGTTTGGGGATTCTCGTCGGCCCATTCCTTGGAGACGCCGAAGACCTTCTCGGGATTGTTTTTCCAGATGTCGTAGTTGGTGGTCACGGGCACGCCGATTCCCATCGCGACGGCAGCTTGGTTCCATGGTTCACCCACGCAGTATCCCTGGATGTTTCCAGCTTCGAGGGTCTTGGGCATCATGGGAGGAGGGGTTACGGAGAGTTCCACTTGGGCATCGGTGCGTCCGCCGATGTCGGTTTGGGTATACATTCCAGGGTGGATGCCAGAGGCGGCCAGCCAGTATCGGAGCTCGTAGTTGTGAGTCGAAGTCGGGAAGACCATGCCCATCTGAAGCTTCTGACCGTCGTCGAGGAGCTCCTGGACGACGGGCTTGAGCGAATCTGCAGTGATGGGGTGGGGAGGAGTGGGAGAGTCCAGCTTGGCATCGTTCTCCTGCATTTTGGACCAAATGTCATTGGAGACGGTGATTCCGTTCCCGTTCAGGTCCATGGTGAAGGCGGTCACCACGTGGGCCTTGGTTCCGAAGCCAATGGTGGCCGCGATGGGTTGACCCGAGAGCATGTGGGCGCCATCGAGTTCTCCTGAAATCACGTTGTCGAGGAGGGTTTTCCAGTTGGGTTGGGCGATGACTTCGACTTGAAGGCCTTCAGCTTCGAAAAATCCCTTCTCCTTGGCGATGACGATGGGGGCGCAGTCCGTTAGTTTGATGAAGCCAAACTTGAGAGAGTCCTTTTCGATGGCCAGTTCTGAACTTCCACCGGCAGGTTCAGGTGCGGGGGGAGGAGTGTCGGAGGGAGCAGGCGTCGTGCTTGCCGGGGTCGAGGTGGCCGCGGTAGTGCTGCTGGTAGCGGCTGTGGCGGTTTCTTCCGAGCTGTCCTTGCATGACCAAAGGGTCAGCGCGGTCAACGAGAGTAGGAGTGTTTTGCGATTCATGATGTTCGGCCTCGGTTCGGGAGGCTGTGGACATCACGACAGCTATGGTTGTGCCAAGCAAAGTAGCCACCGGCGCGAAAAATGATGACTGGGATTCATCGACTTTCTCTCGATGATCTTGATGAATCATTTTCGCGGATTGCGGAGAAGGGCCAGACAACCGGACGTCGGAGCAGAAAATTTCTCCTCCCATTCCTTTGAGGTCAGGGCTGCTCCGGTCGGAGTAGGAACGAGCTGGTGCGTTTGGGATGGCTCTCGCTCCCAGGTCCCAGCCATGCTAAGAGGCGGGCGGAAACCTATTCCGGAAGCGCAATTTCGAGAGCATAAAACTGGCGGGGACCATCCCTAGGTTCTAGCTGTGAGTGGTCGGGATCATCCGATGGTGGGGTGAAGTATGTGGGATCCGGCGTGAGGTTGCTCAGATCGGAACCTCGCCAGATTCGGTAGCGGCGATCGGTGTAGACCTCGAATTCGAGGAGCGTATTGCCATCACTGGTACGACTGGCTGCAAGGATGGGGCTTGAGGAAACGAGCGGGTTTTTCTTGGAAAGAAATTCGAGAAGGTTGCTCAAGCCATCCTGGTCGAAGTCGCCCTGACCTCCATGGACGCCATTGGGATTGTTTGGTTCCAGCCCGTGGATCAACTCCCAGATGTCGGGGAGTCCGTCGGCATCGCCATCAGGAAGGGTGGTGGGAACGGCGAGAACGTTTCGGATGGCGGAGAGGGTGCTGCCTCCCCGTTGATGAACGACCCGGATCTCGTGGGGTTTGGAGCCGTCGCCGTCGTAGAGGTTTGGAAGGGTGATGGCGATGGCGTCATCGTCGGCTGTTTCGTTTCGCACCATGGCAAGCGACGAAATTTGGGCCGCTTGGTCGTCGATCAGAACGGTGAATTCTTCCAGCTGGGCAGCGAGTGCCTTGTCGAAGAGAACCTTGGCGACGTATCCCTCGCCGACGGTTTCGCCATCGGCAGCGGGATAGGCGAAGCGGTAATTGACAGGGACGCCGGTGGTTACATTCCGGGTCAAGGTGGTGAAGTGGCCGTCTTCGTCGGAGAGCGAGTTGTCAGGAAGAGAGGAGACCTCGCGGAACCGGACCTGGATTTGAGCCGATCCGGTGGCGGGAATGTCGTTGTAGTCAAAACGCCATTCCCGGGTGAAGCCGGTATCACCGAGGAGGGAGGGGGTGTCGACCTGGTAGGCGTCGGTCCAATCGATGTTTTGGGCGGGGTCGGAATGAAGAACTCTGAATTGAACTCCGGTGACACTGGCATCGGACAGGGCGACGGCTCCGTAGACCGATCCCCCCAGTTGATCATTTTCGAAAGGGTAGAGAAGTTGGGCCGACGGGCGTTCGACGTCGTAATAAAAGGTCTGGGATTCGGTGCGGAAGATCGAAGAGCGTCCGCTGCGGCTGAGGAAGGACTTGGTGCGGAGAATATGAAAGCCCTCTTCCAGTCCGGTGGCCATTTCGCCGAAGTCGTTGTGTGGGAAATGGACGACATCGGTGGCGTCGAAGTTATCGATCTCAAAGATCGTTTCCATCCTGCGCTTCAGATCGATATCGTAAGCAGAAAAGGGAAAGGCGTCCGAGGTGTTGTTGGCTTGGATCCCAATCTTGTAACGCAGAACGGTGCCGTTCGGCAGGGAAGGGAGATTGGCCTGGAACCATTTCGGGGTGCGATCTCCGTCCGGATTTCCATTGGCGTAGAAAACGAGAGGCGCGACTTGTGTGCTTCCTTTGCCAAGACCCATCGAGCCTTCGGGGTAGGTGGAACCATCAGTGGTGTAGTAAACCCAGCCTTGCTTGATTTCATCGTCATAGCCCGTCTTCACGCGGAGTGAGACGCCATTCCCCGGGGTGAGTACGTACTGAGGGGTGCTGTTGTTCGAGGTATCGGACGGGTTGTGGTAGACCCAGGTCACCACCAGATTGTCTCGACCGGTGTTGAGGCCACCTCCATCGTTCCGGGTGGGATTCCCACCGATCACGATCTCCCAGGTTTCGGCTCCGGCCGACCCGATGACATTTCGGGAAACGTTGGTAGCGGCAAACTTCTCGGCGGCCCGGTCGACAAATTCCATTCTTTCATAGCCTGTAAAAAGGTCTTGGGCCGGTGATTCGAAAAAACGATCCTTTGGAGGGGGGTTGTCCCGTTCGGCTGGGTCTGAATTGTCGATGCCCAATTGCGAGTTGAGGTCGATGCCACCATCTAGCTTCATCAGGATGTCGACCGCCGAACCGTCGGCCCGGGCCACGAAGCGGAGGTCCTTTCCATCGGTGACTCTCGGGATCATCACGGTTTGGTCATACCCGCGATCACCGTCGCGTCCATCGGTTCTGATGTGCGCCATCATGGGGGCGGGGTTATTGCCCTGAAAGATCGTGATCGGCCGGACTTCGCTGTTGTTCCAGATTCTGGGCAGGCGGGGATTGTCCCATGAGAAGGCAAAGATGCCGCCGGAGGGCACAACGGGAGGGACGCCGTCGTCATTGCGGAGTTTGCCATTCTCCACCGTGACGTGGAACCCTCCCCCGTGATTGGAGTAGTTGCGCAGGCGGGCGCCATTGGGGAAAGTAGTGGTCATGTCCCGGGATTGTCCACCGGTGTAATTACGGGCCATCTGGATGAGGAGGACCGTTCCGTCGGCATCGGTCATGCCGTTGTTCTCGCGCTTGTCGCGAAACTCCCAAGCGGCGAAGTCATTGTCCTGCCACTTGGGAATTTGGGAACCACGGACGAAATCGCGTCGGACCGCGAGGGGGCCGGTCACCCAGTTCTTTCCGAATTGGCCGAGGAAGGGAATGTGCGAGGGTTTGGGGAAGTAGCTGGGAGGGCCGTCCTGGTTGTATCCGTCGGTGTAAACAATGGGGAGTCCTTCGCGGGTGAGGAGGTATTGGTGGGCTGCCGGCCGGTCGAGTTCCGACATGGAGTTGTTGTCGTGTGAGAGTGGGTAGGCGGCATTCTGGGCCGTGGTCCCGAAGGTGCCGTAGTTGGGCTGATCATATCCGGAGAGGCTTCCCCCGATTCCCCCGAAGCCACCGATGTTGTTGAGGAAATCGTCGTTGGCGATGCGCATGCCTGCAGCGAGGTAGCCGGCGTTGGACGGAGGAGCACCGAGGTGTTCTCCGTAGAGAAGGAGGTCATCGCGCGAGAGGGTGTTGGAGAAAACCGAGTCACGATGGTTGCCCCAGTCGGTGTGTCCCCGGGTGATATTGAACTGGACCTGGGCCTGTCCGTTGTATCCGGCTCCGCTGCGATCCTTGTTGGCATCATTTTGCTCTCCGAAAAAGTAGTCGGGGACATGCTTGACGGCATCGAGGCGAAAGCCATCGGGGTGGGCTTCGTCGATGAACCAGCGGAAGGCCCTGAGAAGCATAGCGTTCACGTCTTCATCGACCGGGTCGCCCATGTTGTAAATGCCGTCGTTGTATCCCCAATTGGCATTTCTGCGGGCGGGGTTGGAGCCATCGATTCCAGAGTCGGTGAAGGGTTCGGAGGTCTCTCCGAAATCATGTTGGCCGTCGTTGTCGAGATCATCGAAGTCGAAACGACCATTGCCGGCTCCAATATTGTCGGGACCATATCCGACGTCCTCGAAGGGCTCCTTGTCGGCGAAGGTGTGAAGCGGGCTGTTGTCAAAATCGCGGGCGACGATGAGATCGAGATCGGGGTAGAGGTGGGTTTGCCCGGGATGACGGACGCCCACCCACTTTGGATAATCGCGGCCTTCGTTCTGTCCGTCGGGATCGAACGAGGTATTGGGCGATTCATGGGCGATGTCCCACGCGAAAGGATTGCGGTTGAGGACCTGCCACTCATTATTCCAGTCGACGGAATCGGTGGCCTTGCGCCAACCGCCCCCTTCGTTGCGCACCAGATGGAAATCTTCGGGGACAAAGCCGGGGACGTCGGGGAAGAGGCTGCCCGCCGGTGTGTCTCCGAGAGGGCCTCCGGTGTGGGCCATGACATTGTCGAAGTAGACTTTGAGGCCAAAACGGTGGGCCATCCTCATGAGAGAGAGGAGCTCGGCTTTGGTGCCATACTTGGTCCGAATGGTGCCGGATTGGTCGAGGTTGCCGAGATCGAACCGGTCGTGTGTGTCGAATCCGACAGAATAGGTTCCTGAAGCTCCTTTGAAGGGAGGGGGAAGCCAGAGAGAGGTGTAGCCGGCTTCAGCGACTTCGGGCAGGCGACGTTCGATTTCTGCCCAACTGGTATTGAAATATTGGAGGATGGTTTCCTCGGCGTTGGCCTTCATCGGGCTGAGAAGCAGCAGGAGGCCGAGGAGAAGAGGGCGATTTCCAATGGAAGGGGAACTCATTGAGGCTCGGGGATTCGGTGTTCAAAGTAGCACTCCGGGCGGGCAACGGTAGTGGAAAGTTTCCCTTTCGAGGTGCGGAGGTTTCGGCCAAAGTGCCCGGGGATCATGGGAAAAGGATACGAAGCGAATCAAGCCCGGCTCGGGGTGCTGCAGAGTTTTGGCAAGGATTTGGCGAGGAGGGCTAAATCAACCTGCGAGCTCAGTCAGGCCAAAGGCGTTCCCTTGAAGATTTACGAAGTTCCCCCGGTTCCCGCCGAGCCGGATTTCGAGCGCTGCCTTCTCTTGTCCGAGGAATTGATCCAAGTTTTGGAAAAACCGGCTCTTTTGGTCGCTGACGATTGGCGGCACCTGGGAGAGCTTGTGTGGTCCGAAAATCCCGTGGTGCAGGTGATGTCGCTGCGGATCCTCAATTTTCTGGCCTCAGACCATGATTGGTGTCGGGAAATCGTGGAGGAGGCATATCTCGACGACGAGGTGCTGGCGATGGCCGGTGCGGCGGACCTCGGGTGATTTTTCTAACGGATTCAGAGTTGGTATGCGCTCTGCTCATGGGTGGGCGAGATGGTTGAATTACCGGATTTAAGACAGGTCAGATCCCTCGTGGCAGTCGCGGAGACGGAGAGCTTCACCAAGGCATCGGAACAATTGCGGGTAACCCAATCGGCGGTCAGTCATTCCATTCGGGCCCTGGAGACCCAGCTGAATTGCAAGCTTTTGGAGCGGTCCGGAAAACGGGTCGCCTTGACCCAGCATGGAGTGGTCCTCTTTCGCCGGTTCAAATCGGTGCTCTCCGAGCTCGAGCGTGCATCGGAAGAGCTGGGTGTTCTGAATCGCTGGGGACAGGGCCGTCTCAGGGTGGGAGTCACCCATACTTTGTGCACGTTTCTCCTGCCGGAGGTGATGAGGGAGTTCCGCGAGCTTTATCCCCGCTGCGAGATCCACATCGAGTCGGGAGATACCTCCGATCTGGTTTCCTGCATTGATCACAGTGCGATTGATCTGGCGCTGGGAATCGAAGGTCGAACCCCTGGCTGGGCTCGTTTCGACAAGATTTTTGAAGACGAAATGGTGTTCATCGTGGCGCCGACCCATCCTTGGGCGTCCATGGAGGAGGTGTCGACGGCGAAAATTGAGAAGGAATCTTTCCTTGTCTACGCCAGAGCCAGCGAAACTTACCGGATTTTGAAGGAGTCCTTCGAGTCGAATGGATCGAGGCTTCGCCCCAGCTTGAGTTTGGGCGACATGGGAGCGATCAAGGAAATGGTCAAAGTCGGAATGGGTGCCGGGATTGTTGCGCCATGGACCGTCACTCAGGAAGTGGAGAAAGGAGAATTGGTGACCAAGCCTCTGGGGCACGTCAGTCATCGGCGTTCCTGGGGGATGTTCTGTCATGAGTCCCGTCACCTTTCGATGGTGGAGGAGGATTTCCTGAGAATCTGTCGCAAGGTGAGCAAGACTCTGGTGGGAACCGAGAACGAGGGTTGATGTTGGAAGCGGTGACGGGCAGAGTCGCGCCCAAGAGCCGATGAAGATATCCAGGATTGACCTTTCCTTTGTCCCGGTGGTGACCCGGGTGCCTTTGAAGTTTGGAGACCAGACCCTGACCGAGGTCAGTTGTGCGCGGGTCGCCATTCATGTGGAGGGAGATGGGAAGAAGGCGACCGGTTGGGCGGAGACACCATTAAGTGTGGCGTGGGTTTGGCCGTCGTCACTGGGATACCGCGAGCGGGAAGACCGGCTCAAGGGATTTTGTGAAGTCCTGCGCGACGATCTGACGGCCCACGGTGAGACTGGTCATCCCTTTGTCATCGGGCATCGATACATCGAAGACAGGCTGCACGACCGTTTGGACGATGAGAATGCCGGGAAGGAGGAGAGCACTCACATGCCTCATTTGGCGGGTCTGGTTTGTTTGTCGGCCTTCGACCTGGCCCTCTATGATGCCTTTGGAAAGTTGCATGGCGTAAAGGCTTTCGAGTGTCTCGACCAATCGTGGTTGGGAGACCAGGATCTCAGTCATTTTCTGGAACCGAAGGAACGGTTTGTCGGGAAGTATCCGGCGGACTACTTCGTGGAACCCGCCAGCGTGATGCCGGTTTGGCATTTGGTGGGCGGGCTGGACCCGATCGATGAAAGCGAATTGACCGGAGGCGAGCCTGATGATGGCTATCCCGTTCTTCTGCGGGATTGGATCCGTCGGGATGGCCTCGATTGTTTGAAGATCAAGTTACGGGGCAATGATCTTGAGTGGGATTACCAGCGGCTGTTGGCAGTGGGGCGGATCTCACTGGAGGAGGGAGTGCACAATTTGACGACCGACTTCAACTGCATGGTGATCGATCCGGATTACGTGAACGAGATTCTCGATCGCCTGAAGGAATCGGAAAAGGAAATCTACGATCGCATTGTCTATGTGGAGCAGCCCTTTCCTTACGATCTTGAGAAAAACCAAATCGACGTTCACTCCGTGAGTGATCGCAAGCCCTTGTTCATGGATGAGAGCGCGCATGATTGGCGCTTTGTGAGAATGGGTCGTGACCTGGGTTGGACCAGCGTGGCATTGAAAACCTGCAAGACCCTGACGGGGGCGATCCTCAGTCTGTGCTGGGCCAAGGAGCACGGCCTGACCTTGATGGTGCAGGATCTGACCAATCCGCGGCTCGCTCAGATTCCCCATGTGCTGTTAGCGAGCTATGCGGGGACGATTTGCGGAGTGGAAAGCAACGCGATGCAGTTTTACCCCGAGGCTTCGTCAGAGTTTCTCAAGGTTCATCCTGGTCTCTACCAGCGAAGGGAGGGAGTGGTGAATCTGAGAACGCTTGACGGGCCGGGCTTTGGCTATGCCGGAGTGGAATCCTTGTAACTAGGATTGAGTTTTTTGCTCAAGGTCTTCAAGGTCCGGGCTGATGAGCAACAAGGAAAATCTGAAGTCAATGTTACTGGAGAAATCGGTGAGAACCGGGGAGTTCACGCTGGCCTCCGGGAAAAAGAGCGACCTCTATGTCGACTGTCGGGTGACGGCTTTGGACAACCGGGGGGCGGGTTGGATTGGCGAGGCTGGATGGGAGCTGGTGTTGGAGAAAATTGAGGCCGAAGGTCTTGAAATCGACGCCATTGGCGGGATGACAATGGGGGCCGATCCCATTTCCCTCGTGGTGGGAATGGCTAGTGCCGGGCACGAGAAGGCGTTACAGGTCTTCACGGTTCGCAAAGAGCCCAAGGGGCATGGTCGCGGAAAGCAGATCGAAGGAAACTTCAAGGAGGGAGACAAGGTCGTGGTGGTCGATGATGTCATCACCACGGGGGGATCGACGCTCAAAGCGATCGAAGCCATCCGGGCGGCCGGAGGTGAGGTGGTTTTCTGTTTGGTCCTGGTTGATCGCGAGGAAGGTGGTCGCGATGCCATCGAGGCGGACGGAGTGCCGGTGGTGAGCATCTTTACAAGGAGCGAGTTGCTGGGGTAGGGTCTGATGCCATGGCCATCAGTAAATTCGCGACCCGTTGCTCGATCGTCGTGGGTTTTCTGGTTCTTGGATTCGGAGCTTACTTCGTCTATTACTTCAAGTATGTGCTTTCGGAGCCGGGAGTGGAGACTCCTTTTCTTGAGGCTCAGGAGAAGGCGGTCCGGTCTTTTGTCGATGGGGAACACTTCGGGATCGCTCGGTTCAAGAAGCGTGGCTACTTTCATGAACGTTCGCTGAAGCTTGGCGACGAAGTCTGGAAGTTTGACGAGGTCTATCTGATTGGAGCCTCTCCGGAGTATGGGCAGCGATATTATCTGGATGGTTACGTGGCCAGTCATGCCACAAAGGATGATCTTGCGGAGTCTTCGACTCGTCCCTTGTTTCCGGGGGAGATCATTGCGGTGTCGTTGCTGCGCGAGAAGCAGTCACGTTTTTATCAGCTGAACGTTGGGAGCAAGGATTCCGGGGAAACGAAGAGGGAGAAACGTGTTTTGGCTCCGATCATTGTGGAGGGGAGTTGTCTGAAGTGTCATCAGGGGCGTGTGGGAGACATTCTGGGGGTGTTTGACTATCACCTTTCCAAATAGGTCCGTCGGTGGGTTGCCATTGAATCCAGCGAAGATCGTGTCTTTGATGGGGGCATGACGAAGTTTCTTTTGACCGGCCTTGGGGTCGGATTGGTGGCTGGGCTGGTGGGCGCCCTTTGCGGGGTCGGGGGCGGAATCATCATGGTTCCGGCTTTCGTGATGATTCTGGGAATGGGACAGAAAACAGCGGTGGCGACCTCCTTGGCGGTCGTGGTGGTGGCTGGAGTCTCGGGAACGCTCAACAATGCGATGAAGTCTGAATTGATTGATTGGCGCTTGGTGGGAGTGACCGCGGTCGGGGCGGCTCTGGCCTCGTGGTTCGGGGCGGATCTGATGAGATCTCTTGGTAATCAGCAGCTTACGAGAATCTTCGGAGCGCTTCTGGTAGTTGTGGGATTGAAAATGTTAATCATGAAAGGGTGATATTTTGGACATAATTTTAGCCTTGTCTTTCAAGGGTGTTCAAATGAGTCTGTTCGCCCGGTCAGCTCCAACCGTGCCCCGGAGTTGATCGGCCCCTTATGTTGGCTCCCCCCAAGCCGCAGGAGATTCTGAGCAGATTGCTGGAATTTCCTGCGGCACTTTTTTGTCTCCTGATTGGGGGTGACAATGGGGAGCAAGTCCTTAGCTTGCCTCCGTGGATCCGGTGACACAGGCAGCTCTGGGCGGCGTGATGGGCGAGTTGGTTCTCGGCCGGAAGCTGGGATGGCGGGGGGTGGCCTGGGGCCTTGGATTCGGAATCTTGCCGGATCTCGATCTCTTTCTCCTGCCATTTGTGGAAGAAGCGGAACGGATCAGGGTGCACCGGGGGCTGTCGCATTCGATCTTCGCGATGGTGGTCGCGGCCCTGATTTTTGCGAAGCCTCTCTCGCTCTTGCATCGAAGGAGAGGGCTCACGACCAAAGAGGCCGGATGGTTTGTCTTTCTGGTATGGAGCACGCATGTCTTGATCGATGTCTTCACGAGTTATGGCACCCAAATATACGAGCCCTTTTCGGATGAGAGGGTGGCGTGGAGCAATTTCTTTATCATCGATTTCTTCTTCACCCTTCCCATGCTGGTCGGGCTAATTTGGATATTGTTTCGCGAACCGGGGTCGGCCGAGCGTCGCCGGATCATGTGGAGGGCATTTTCCCTGAGTTGCCTATACGTTGTTTTTAGTTTCGTGATGAAGCTGTGGGCGATCGACCAGATCAAGACGCGTTTGGCGGATGAAATCCCGGGTGGTGACGTGGTTTCGGTGGCCCCGACGCCTTTCAACACCCTCCTGTGGCGCGGATTGATTGAGACCGACGAGGCCTATTGGGCGACTTACTGGTCTCCTTTTGACGAAAAGCCGGGGAAGTATGAGTTCATCCCCAAACAGTGGGATTTGCTGAAGAAGTTCGAGGGCCAGGACCACTTTGAATCGTTGAAGTGGTTTTCCAAGGGGCATTGGGTGGCCCGTGAATTAGACGATGGGAAACTGGTGCTGGTGGACGTGCGATTTGGGGAAATGAGGGATTTGGAGGAGGGGAAGATCAGTCCGAGGTTCCGGTGGCATCTTTATTTTGATGAGGCCGGAGTGATGAGGGCTCCGCGGTATGTCGAGGAGATCGATCCCAAGCCCATGTTGGAATTGTTGCTGGAGAGAATCCGGGGGAAACAGGACCGCTGGGAGTCCATGAAAGAGTTTTGAGCGTGGACAGATGATTTGAATCCCTTAATCTTTTCGTTGAGTTTTGAGCAGAAAACTGGCCATTGGGGATGTTCATGGCTGTTTGAAATCCCTCAAGAAATTGCTGAAGCTGGTCAAGCCCGAAGCGGGTGACCGGGTGATCATGCTGGGCGACTATGTCGACCGTGGTCCAAGCAGCCGGGGAGTGATCGAGTATCTCCTGGACTGGCCGTGGGAGGCTGAGCTGATTTGTTTAAAAGGTAACCATGAGATGATCATGGAGGATGCGGTCCTGTCCGAGGAGCATTTTGCATATTGGTGCGACGTCGGAGGAATCGAAACCGTGGTTTCCTATGATGCCCGATTTGAGGATATCCCCAAAAAGCATTGGAAGTTCATTCGTGGCGGGCTGCCCTATTACGAAACCAAGAAATACATTTTTGTGCACGGAGGAGTTGATCCGAAGGTTCCGATGGAGGAGCAGGATCAGGACGAGCTGAGCTGGCGTCGATTCCCCAATGCCAAAAAGCATTGTTCCGGTAAAACGGTCATCTGTGGTCACACCATTCAGCGGCGGGGGATTCCCGTGTGCAAGCGTCACACCGTGTGCATCGATACGGCAGCTTGCCGGGGTGGTTGGTTGACATGTTTCGATGTCAAATCGAGACACTATTGGCAGGCCAACGAGAAGGGTAAAACCCGGGAAGGCATTCTCAAGAAGCGGGCCAAAAGAAAGTAGGCGGGGCTAGATTTTCTTCCGGGCCAGGAAGTTGATCGACCGGCAGAGCTGGAACCAGCAGAGTAGAGCCAGAAGGAGACAGATTCCAAAGATCAGAAAGGAGACTTGATGGTCGGGATTGTTGATGTTGGTGGGCCAGTCTTTGGTCACCAGGTGAATCACCAAGAGTGTTTGGGCCGCGAGGAAGAAAATGGGGAAGAGGAAAAAGGACGGGCGCCAGACACGACTGGCGAGGGACAGGCCCGGATGGTTATTGACGCTATGGTTCCAGAGCTTGGCCCAACCAAAGAGCACAACGAAGCACCAGAGGGCATTGAAGATCGGGAGGAAGAGGAAGCGAACCGCTTTCGACCCATTGAAGGGAGCACCGAACATGTGCATCATCTCCCAGGCGCGATGGAGATAAGTGACTCCGAGAGCGATCCATGAGACAAAGGAAAGGCCTGAAAGGAAGAGAAGACTTAATTGCAGGATGGGGTGACTGGTCTGGCTTCCTCCCACCGCCAGTCCAATGGCCGCCGCCAGCACCAGGAAAAAGACGAGGAAACTCGAGTGCCGGAGATGGGGAAGATAGAGGCCTCCGGGAGGCCCCTCGGTGATGGTCCGGGTCTTTGGGGGCGCGTAAGGTTTGTCGTCGCTGAGATCCGAGGACGGTGGATCAGTCGTCGTATTTTTTTGCGGAATGAGGCCGACAATGCTCGAGGCGGGTAGCCTCTCGTCGGAGCCATCCTTCCAGACTTTGTGATGGCCCAGGAGCTTGTAGTCCAATGCCATTTGGCGTAGCTCCCGAAAACTCATCGGCCCGCAAATCTCCCCCTGGATTTCGAAACACCATCCGGCGGATGGGTTCGAGGTCGAGGGAAGTTCGACGGGGGTTTTGGTTGGAAGCTTGGCCAATGGAGGCGGACAGGTCTCTTAGAAATGAATGGCGTGGCCATCGGCATCGAGTGTCGCCTCGTGGATGGCTTCGGCAAGAGTGGGGTGCGCGTGGATGGTCGCGTGGATATCGTCGATGGTCGCTTCCAGTGAAAGGGCGAGACCCATTTCGGAAATGAGGTCGGTGGCATTTTCACCAATGATGTGGGCGCCAAGAACTTCGCCGTATTCCTTGCCAAAGAGGAGCTTGACGAATCCTTCGGTTTCCCCGCTGGCCTGGGCCTTGCCAAGCGCCTGATAGGGGAATTTGCCGACTTTGTATTCGATGCCTTCCTCCTTGAGCGCGCGCTCGGTTTTTCCGACCGAGGCCACTTCGGGATAGCAGTAGGTGCAGCCCGGGAATTGGTCGACCCGCTTGACCGCGTGGCCTTCCACGAAGATGCCTTCGACACATTGAATGGCTTCGAAGCTCGCGGTGTGTGCGAGCCAGGGAGGGCCGGCGATGTCTCCGATGGCGAAGACGTTGGGCATGGACGTTTGATATCGTTCGTTGATATCGACCCAGCCCCGGTCAGTGAGCGCTGGTTGCTGTCCGCCGGGAAGGACGGGCGAAACGCCGATGGCGACCAGACAGGTTTCAGCCGTGATTTCCTGGGTGCCCTTGTCGTTTTCAACCGTGATGGTGACCGAGCTTCCGTTGTCCTGCGTGCCGACCACCTTGGTGCTGGTCAGGCAATTGATCCCGGCTTTCTTGTAACTCTTGGTGATGGCATCGCTGACTTCGTCGTCTTCGACAGGGAGAAGTCCCGGCATCATTTCGATCAAGGTGACTTCGGTGCCGAAGCAGTTGTAAATGTAGGCGAATTCCACCCCAATGGCCCCGGCTCCGATGATCACCATGGACTTGGGTTGATTCTCGAGGACCATGGCCTCCTTGGAGGAGATCACCGAAGTTCCGTTGAAAGGAAGTCCGGGCATTTCGCGCGACTTGGCTCCGGTGGCAACGATGACGTTGGCGGCTTCCAGCGTTTCAGTCGAACCGTCCTCCTTGCGGACTTCGACGTTGCCGTTGGCGTCAAGCGATCCGAAGCCTTTGACGTAGTCGACTTTGTTTTTCTTGAAGAGGAACTCCACCCCGCCCGCAAGCCGTCCGGAGACTTGTCGGGAGCGGCCGACGACTTTTGACCAGTCGTAGCTCAGGTTGTCGAAACTCAGTCCGAACTTATCGGCGTCGTGTTTGAGTTGGTGATAGAGATGGGCGTTCTTCAGAAGAGCCTTGGTCGGGATACATCCCCAGTTCAGGCAGGTGCCTCCGGCGCGTTCCATTTCAACGCAGGCAACCTTCTTTCCAAGTTGGCCGGCGCGGATGGCGGCGACGTAGCCTCCCGGGCCTCCTCCGATGACGACAAGATCGTATGACATGGCCGAAACGTGGAGGCGGAGGAGCCAAGAATCAAGGCGGAAGGGTAAAATCGGAATTGGACCATTGATCCGTGAAGGCACCGTAGTTGTTTGATTGTGAACAACTTGAAATCCGTCGGAGGATTCGGGGGTGGAAGGGCGTAGAAATGACGGTCTTCAAGGAGGGAATTGCCTTCTCTTGAAAACCCGCCCTTGCAGCATTTGTTCCTTGGGTTAGAAAACTCCCATAGAAATCATGAGTTCTTCCCTCACCGTTCAAGAAGCCCGCGAGCAGCTCGATGCTCATACCGTAGAAATGATCAATTGGCACTTTTCGCCGGAGACCGGTTGTCCTTATTGGCTGGATTGGGCGAAGAACGCCGGATGGGATCCTCGCGAAAAGGTAAAGCGTTTCGAGGACATGATGTACTTCGACAACTTCGATGATGAGGTGTTGCGGAAGGAGGACCCGGCAAAATTCATCCCGAAAGCCTACGAAGGCCGCCCGTATAATGTGTTCGAGACCGGAGGAACGACCGGGATGCCCAAGCAACGGATCGGCTGGGAGGACTACAAGACGGATTATTCGGAATTCTCCGACCACTATGGTCCCGACTTTTTCCCGCAGGGTGCCAATTGGCTGATGGTGGGGCCGACCGGCCCCCGTCGTTTGAGGCTGGCCATCGAGCACCTCGCCAACGTGCGTGGAGGCGCCTGTTATTTCATCGACCTAGACCCCCGCTGGGTGAAGCGCTTGATCGGCATGGGGGAAATGCAAATGGCCAAGGCCTATCAAGAGCACGTCATTGATCAGGCGGTGACCATTATCCGTCATCGTGACATCAAATGCCTGTTCACCACTCCGAAGCTTCTCGAGAGCCTCTCGCTTCGCATGTCCCTGGCTGATGCGGGGATCCGGGGAGTGTTTGCCGGTGGAACGACGATGACGCCACAATACGTGAAGTTCATTCAGGAAGAAGTTCTGGAAGGGAAAATCAACTACGCACCCACCTATGGAAATACCTTGATGGGACTTGCCATTTCCAAAAAGCGCGAGCCGGGCGAATATTCGTTGACCTATTACGCTCCGCAGCCCCGGGCCACCCTTCGAGTGGTCGATCCCAAGGACTCCACCAAGATGGTTGAGTATGGCGAATACGGACGTGTGGAACTCACGACCATGACAAATGAGTTTTTCGTGCCAAGGTTCCTTGAACGCGACGAAGCCATTCGTCGTCCCGAATGTGATGAGTTTCCCTGGGATGGAGTCGGCGACGTCCGTCCGTTCCAGAGTGGAACGAAAGCTGTTATCGAAGGAGTCTACTAAGAGAAGCCATGCAAATCCCAATTTTACGCCTCGGCGAAACCTACGAGTCCGCGGACCTCGTGGAACTGAATGAGAGTTTGATTACTCACACCGCCAATCCCGGTTTGATCAGACGAGACCTTCTTCGCGTCCAGGAGTCGAAAGATGCACTCGATGCCATTCCGGCTGAGACTCTGGCCGACTATTGCGAGGCGGCGGCCGAGCTTTTCATGCATGCCGAGCTGCCTTGCGGCGATTCGATGCAAGGACCGGAAGACTACATCGAATCTCTCTCCGCGCTAACCCGTCTGCCTCACACCTTGGTGCGGATGAACATGGGCAAAATTCACGCGGCGATGTCGCAGATCCGCACGGTGATCGGCGGATTGACCCGCGGAATTCCTCTCGAGATGTTTGACCGGGGAGTGACCACCATGGGTGATCTTGATGTTAATTTCTACCCAGCCACCGATTCGCTCGGAGTATCACTTCCCAGTAATGCTCCTGCCGTGAACTCGCTCTGGATTCCTGCCCCGGTGATGAAAATTCCGGTTTTGCTCAAGCCTGGCCGTGAGGATCCCTTTACCCCTCTTCGGATTGTGCAGGCCATGATTCAGGCTGGTTTCCCGAAAGAGGCCTTTGGCTATTATCCAACGACCCACGAAGGCGGAGACACTTTGCTGACCTCGTGCGGAGCAGGAATTTCATTTGGGTCCGATGTGACGGTGAAAAAGTATGCGCCCTTCAAAACCATCCAGGTTCACGGAACGGGGCGCTCCAAGATTCTCATTGGAGAGGACTTCATGGACAAGTGGCAGGATTACCTTGATGTCTTCGTCACTTCCATTGCAGCGAACGGAGGCCGGAGTTGCATCAACACCTCGGCCATTTTGGTGCCCTCGGGGCGCGATGAGATTGCCGACGCCATCGCTGCCGAGCTCGCCAAGGTTGAGCCCTTGGCTCGCGATGATGACAATGCGCTCCTTTGTGGATTTGCCAATACCGACCTTGCCAACGGAATCGACGGAATGATCGAGGGCATGCTCGAGGACGAACCGGGAGCCCGTGATGTCACGGCCAAGTTCCGCGATGGTGACCGGAAAGTGGAAGCTTTCGGTCAGACCTACCTTCGTCCTACCCTTGTTTCATGCGATGACCGGGAGCATCCGCTTGCCAACACCGAATTCATGTTCCCCTTCGCGAGTATCGTCGAAATGCCGCAGGAGGAAATGCTCGGTCACATCGGAGAAACCCTGGTTGTCAGTGCTTTCACGGAAAACAAGGAATGGGCCCAGCAGATGATGATGAGTCACAACATCGAGCGTCTCAACATGGGACCGTTCCCGACCAACCGGGTCCAGTGGGAGCAGCCTCACGAGGGAAACCTTTTCGAGTTTCTCTATCATCGTCGCGCCATCCAGGGAGACCTCACCGTGGTGAGGTAAGCACCAACGGTTCAACATCGATTGATCGGATTCATGTCAGATCGACCTTGCGGCGAAGGGAAACAAAGGCAGGTTTCCCAGCGTTAACATCATGCAAAGAATCATCCACGGAGCGGGCTCCCTCAACGAACTGTCATCGTTGGTTCAAGGGAAAGCCTTGATCGTGTCCGATTCCGGCATTGTGGAAGCCGGGCATGTGGACCGGGCGGCTGCTCTATTAAACGAGGTGGTGGTGTTTGACGGGGTGCATGAGAACCCGACGGAATCTGATGTCGCAGCTTGTGCGGAGTATGCCCGGTCGGTTGATCCCGATGTCATCATTGGTCTCGGCGGAGGCAGTTCGATGGATACCGCGAAGGGAACGTTGTTCCTCCTGAGCGGAGGCGGGAGGATGTCTGACTATCAGGGGCATGGAAAAGCGAAGGGCGAGATGCTGCCTTTCATTGCCATTCCCACCACGGCTGGAACGGGGAGTGAGTGTCAGAGTTATGCCGTGTTGAGTCGTGATGGCTCGCACGAAAAGATGGCCTGCGGGGATCCCCGGGCCCTCGCCCAAGCTGCCATTCTTGACCCGGATTTGACGGCGTCAATGCCGCTTAAGGTTGCTCGTCTGACTGCTTTGGATGCTCTTTCGCATGCCTTGGAAAGTTTGGTGTGCAACAAGAGCACCGAAGAGTCGCGGGGAATTTCCCGGGACGCCTTCAAGACCATTGAGCCGGTGATTGAACCGATCTTGAAAGGGAGTGCCAGCGTTGCAGAGCGGGGCGAGATGTTGTTGGGTGCCGCTTTGGCCGGGAAGGCCATTGAGACCAGTATGCTCGGAGCGGCCCATGCCACGGCCAATCCATTGACTGCGAAGTATGACGTGGTGCACGGTCGTGCGGTCCTCACCATGCTGCCGACGGTGATGCGTTGGAATTCAAAGGTGGTGGGGGACGTCTACGATTCCTTGCGACCCGATCTCATCGAGTGGGTCGAGGGCTTGCGCGAGATTGCTGAGTTGGCTCCGGTCCTTGCTCCGGCCGAAGATCTTTCCGAACTCGCTCAATCGGCGGCCCAACAATGGACCGGCCAGTTCAATCCCCGACCGTTGGAGGCGGCTGATTTTCGGGCGATTTATTCGGAAGCTCTGGAGCGGACTGCTCCAGCCCCAGTTCCTGGATCTCGGAGTTGACGAAGTCAGCGAATCTGCCGTCGTAATTCTCTTCCGCAGTCTTGCGAAGACTTTCCGCCATTTGCGCCGGGTCCACGACTGCGCCCGAAATTCGCAGGGGGTTGTTCAAGATGGCGTCGATGGAATTGCGGCTGATGATGGTGCCTCCCGAGACGGTGACACTGTCGAAGACCACCGTGTCGTGAGGAGAATCTGGAATGCCGGGGATGTGGACCCGATCCACAGGACTGATGAAGTCGGAGTTGAGCGATGGTGTTAGTCCTTGTTGTACTAGAGAAAGCCGGTTCATGCGAAGAGAGTGGTCGTCGATCTCCTGACTCATCAACCATTCCAAGGCTTCTTCCTGATCGGAGTCCTGCTGGTTGATGAGAGAGTTGCCGACAGTGATCACGCTCCGGTCGCGCTGCGGGGATGGCTCGAGCTCCTCGACCCATTGTTTTGAAGATTCCCAATCCTTTTCAAAAGCACTCTCGAGGAGGGATTCAAAGGCATCGAGGTCCTTGAGGGCCAGGCTTTGATCCAGAACGCCCGGGAGATTGGTAGATTGGTCGGCAAGATTGATTCGGGCGTGCAGGGCGTGTTCAAGGAAAAGCTCTTTCTGTTCTTCCGAACCGGCATGAGGAACAAGCGCGAGGCCCTGTCCCGGACGCTGCCTTTCGTAGCTCAGGAAAAATGTTTCGACGACATCTTCGTCCTCGAGCTGTCCCGCGAGGAGACTTCGAGCATCAGAATTGAGATTCATATTGGAAAGGAACCAGTCGCGGGCGGCATCGGAGTCGTGGCTGGTCCAGAAGGAAATCATGGGAATGCCGAAGTCCTCCGCATAGCGGGCGGAGAACTCCGGATATCGATCGTTTTCGATCGCGTGGATCGCGTCGAGACCCTCCAATTCAATGAGTCGGAGGGCGGCAGTCATCGCGATTTCGTTAAGGGGGTCGTACCAGTCTTCGTGTTCCTCGAGTTGTCCAATCTCGAGAAGAAAAGCGTGGGTCTCTTCGAGGGAAAGGGCCCCGATGTCGGCGATGATTCTTCCTATCTCGAGAGTGGAGGCTTCGAGACCTCCGGCAGACCTGAGATCAGCAATTTGATCGAGAAGGCTGGCGTTGTCTTGTTTTACGTTGCCATAAGATGAAGATCCCGGTGATCGCGAGAGGCCTCCGGAGCGCCCCGAGCCTCCGCCGGAATTTTGCCAGGAGCTGATCGACGGGGAGTCTCGACCGTCATTCTCGGCGTTGTGATCAGGGCTTGAGATCAGACCGTCAGTGACTTTCAGCAGAGCTGCGCCAAGGGCAATTCCGGCCAGGAAGGTGAGGACGTTCGTCTTCATCGGATTCAGTGAAGGAGGGAAGTCCTGCGATCACAAGGGAATTCTGGAAGGATGGGAGCGGGCTTTCCCGTGAGGCAAATCGAGGCGGTGCGGAGTTGTAAGCTGGAGCGAATATGGCAAGTTCTGCGGAGAACCAAGTTCCGAGCGCTATGATTTCAAGATTCTCCACCAAACTTCTTCCCGGTCTTTTGTGTTTTTCCCTGGTGTCGTGTGATCAGAAAAAGGACGAACAAGAGGATCCCGAAAGCACAAAGGCGGCTCCGGAGCCTGCCGTCTTGGTCGAGTCCGACTGGCCGTTGGCACGTGGGGGAGCGGGGTTGTCTGGGCAGGTGGGGTTTGCTCTTCCGGTCGACCCTGAGATTAAATGGACCTTTAAATCGTTCGGGGGAATTCTTGGGGAGGCTGTTGTCAGCGATGGCTTGGTCGTCGTCGGAGACAGCGCCGGATTTCTTACAGCAGTGGACTTGAAATCCGGGGAGAAGAAATGGCAGGTGGAATTCGATCAAAGTTTCGAAGCCGCTCCTGCGATCTACGGAGATACGATCTACATTGGGTGCGAGGATTATTTCCTCTACGCCTTGAATCTTGCCGACGGCCAAGAGAAATGGTCGATCGAGACCAATGACAAGATCACTGCAGCGGTCAACCTGACCACGAGTCCGACGAATGATGAGATGTGGATCATTCTCAACGGATATGACGGGGTTTGTCGGGCGCTCAAGGCTTCGAATGGTGAAGAAGTCTGGGTGCGGGAAACGGATAGTCCGATCAATGGCACGCCCGCGGTGGTCGACGGGAAGTTTGTCGTTTTCGGGGGTTGTGACAATTATCTCTACACCCTTGATTTGGCGAATGGTGAGCCGGTGAAGCAGATCGAGGGCGAGGCTCCCATTGTCTCCACCGTGGGAACGGAAGGAAGTTTTGTGGCCTGGGGAAACCATGCCAATCAAGTCATGGGGGCGGATATCAATGCGGGTGTCGCGAGCTGGACATACAGTGATCGGGCCTTCCCCTTCATGTCGGCTCCGGCAGTGGACAAGGAGCGGATTTACATCGGAGGTCGCGACAAAAAAGTGCATGCCATTTCGCGAGAGAAAGGAACGAGGGATTGGACCTTCAAGACCGGAAGCCGGGTGGAGAGCTCTCCGTTGTTGTTCAAAGATGGGCTTCTTGCCGGATCGAGCGATGGTCGTCTGTATGCCCTGACTCTTGACGAAGGGGAGGAGATCTGGTCGCTCGACCTCGGCGAATCATTGGTGGCCAATGCCGCATTTGCCAGCGGCCTGATTCTTATCGGAAGCGAGGATGGAACCTTGTTTGCGGTGGGAGCGAAGTAGAAAGACTCAAGGGGCCGAATCTTCGCGTGCTTCCCGTTCCAGATTACAATCGTAGTAACCTTGGGTGAGGCACTGATAGATATACCGGAACATGAAAACGGTCATCGCCCGGGACTGCTGATACTGTCGGGTGTGAATGAGTTCGTGCCTGACGACAGCGCCGTTGAGAGGGGTGCCTTCGTCGAGGTAGATGGCATGTCGCAATGACAGGCCGGCGACTTCCGTGGTGGGAAGACCCAAGCCGTCGAGCTTCTTGCAAAGGAACATGGGAGCCGGTAACGGGATCGGGCTGGCGTAGGACAGGCGGATTTTTTCTGCGTTCCGGACGCCTTGTTCTTCGGCCCACTTTTGAAGTTCTCTGGTCAGGGGAGAACCTTTGGAGAGAACCCTGAATTCATGCCATCGTGCCCAGCAGGCTCCCAGAGGAGCAGCGATCGAGGCGAGAAGAGCAGCAGGAACGGAGTGCATTTCGATGACTGCTTTACGTCATCGGCGAGGGAAGTTTTGCGGTCGGCAGAAAAACCTACCAGGCAAAGACAATGGGAGAGGTCACGATCTTGGGGCGTGCTCCCCGCTTGTTTTCGGTTTGCTCGGTGGCTGAGACGTAACCGTTTTCAAACTCGATCACCTGCTTGAACTTGATCTCTTCGGTGGTGTGGGTGCGCTGGCGGTAAAGGGCCCCGGTGTAAGGGTCACGCAGGGTGGTGTAGTGATCGATGGTTTCGTATTCGATGAATTCCCAGATCTCGGTTTGACCTTCGGCATTGCGTCGCAAGGTCGTCTTGTTGGGCTTCCCGAGGACCTTGCCGACTTCCTCGGGGGTCATCCCGAGCGCGACTTCCTTGTTGGCGATGAGCTCGCGAACCGTGATCTGACGGGTGTGGACCTCCTTGAGCTTCTCCACGAATTTGGGGTCCTTGGAACTGAAGGCCTTGGGGATCACCCAACCCGAAACGCCGGTTCCGTTTTCGCGTTTTCCCCGGACGAAGTAAGCGCGGTCAGTAAAGGAGACGAGTTCAACTTCGATGCCGGTTTTAAGGATTCCCCGCTTCCGGCCTCCTTTGTTGGTGGCGTAGACGTAGCCCGGTTTTTCGACCTTGAGTTTGATTTCTTTCGGCGAGAACTCTTCGACATAGACCACGTTTTCTTCGGGGTTATCCACAGACGCGGTGAGAGGGAGGGCCAGAAAGAGGAGGAGAAACAGGACTTTCATGGTGTATACAAAGTAAAATAGGACAATGGAACTGTCGACAAGAATCTGACGTCAGCCAATCCTGCTTTATTCGGACTTTTTTCGATCCCAGATCTGAGCCAACGTTGACCCGTGACTGGCATGATTTCCCAAAAATTGTTCGCCAAGGCCAAGACCTTGATTCCCGGTGGCGTGAACTCCCCTGTGCGGGCCTTCAAGAATGTCGATGGCGATCCCTTCTTCGTGCAACGGGCCAAGGATGCACGCATCGAGGATGTCGATGGCAAGAGCTACATCGATTACATCGGCTCCTGGGGGCCGAACATCCTCGGTCATGCGCCTCTCGAGATCACCAGTGCCATTCACGAAGCGGCCAAGAATGGGGTGTCCTATGGCATCCCAAATGCCTTTGAGGTCCAGATGGCCCAGAAGATCATCGATTGGGTCCCGTCGGTGGAGAAGGTCCGGATGACCAATTCCGGAACCGAGGCCACCATGTCGGCCATTCGATTGGCTAGAGGATTTACGGGACGCGACAAGATCGTGAAATTTGAAGGGTGTTACCATGGCCATTCCGATTCCTTGCTGGTGGCGGCCGGGTCGGGGGCGTTGACGTTTGGCGAGCCGGACTCCGCGGGAGTTCCTCGTTCCTTTGCTTCGGAAACAATCACCCTGCCATACAATGATGTGGAGCGTCTTGAGGAAGTCTTTGCTCATCACGGCGAGCAGATCGCGGCGGTCATCGTGGAATCCTATCCCGCGAACGCAGGACTCGTTTTTCCCCGGGAGGGATACCTGGAGACGCTGCGGGAAGTGACACGAAAGCATGGGGCTTTGGTGATCTTCGACGAGGTCATGACCGGCTTCCGTCTTGCGCGAGGTGGTGTTCAGGAATTGGAGGGCTTTGATCCCGATTTGACCGCGTTGGGAAAAGTCATCGGGGGAGGGCTTCCGGTGGGAGCCTTCGGTGGGCGGGCTGATATCATGGACATGGTCGCTCCGGTCGGGCCGGTGTATCAGGCGGGCACCTTGAGCGGAAATCCGCTGGCGATGGTGGCGGGCCTCACCCAGTTGAGGGAGCTCGACAAGCGGGGAGCCTACGAATATCTGGCGGAGGTCGGTGAGCAGATGGCCGATGGCCTGAGAAAGATTTTCACCGAAAAAGGAATGCCCCATCGGGTCAACCAAGTGGGCTCGATGTTCTGTCTCTATTTCCTCGATGAAGAGATCGTGAATGTCGACACCGTGACAAAGCAGGACTTTGGGATCTTCAAGAAACTCTTCTGGGGGTGCCTGGAGGAGGGCGTGTATCTTGCACCAAGTCCGTATGAGACCGGGTTCATTTCTCTGGCCCACACCAAAGCGGACATCGATGACACGCTTGATGTGATTCAGTCGGTCGTCGCCAAGTGGTAGGGCGATGGCTTGGCTAGCCGTCTCCTTTTTTCTTGTGGCCCTCTGTTACTCTTCAGTGGGCTTCGGGGGAGGATCGTCGTATACCGCGATCCTCGCCTGGCAGGGAGTGGAGTCTGCTGTGATCCGTCAGGTCTCCTTGTTGTGCAACCTCGTTGTGGTGGTGATCGGAGGACTGGCCGGATGGAAGAGGATCAAGGGTGGGTTGATTGTGCCTTTGTTGGTTGGAGCGATTCCGGCTGTCTATTTCGCGGCTCGATGGCGGCTATTGGATGAGACATTCTTTCTGGTGCTGGCGCTGGCTCTTGCGGTGGCCGGAATTTTGTTGTTTGTGACCGTTCCCGAGGCGAAGGAGCTCAGAAAGATTCCCACGATTTCTCTTCTGGTTCTGGGAGCGGCGCTCGGGGCCTTGGCCGGTTTGACGGGAATCGGGGGAGGAATTTATCTCGCCCCGGTCCTTTATTTGATGAGAGCAGGGAAGGCGCATGAAGTTGCCGCGGTGGCGACCTGTTTCATCTTTGTCAATTCAGCCGTCGGTTTCTCAGTGATCTCATCGCAGGAGGGGGTGTCGGTGTTGCGGGAATTTCTTTGGTTGCCTCTTGCCGTGGCCTTGGGTGGGTTGTTTGGAGCGCGCCTTTTGCAAGGCCGCTTCCATGAGGGGATGATCCGGAAGGTTACCGGAGGGTTGGTTTTGCTGGTCGCTGTACGATTGATGTTTCGTCTCTAGGCAGGGCGGTAAGCGGCCTCATGGGCTGCGCCGGATCCGGGAGGAATTTCCAGAAAGCCGGTGCCGGAGAGCGGGGTGAGGAAGTCGCCTGAATTTTGAGGCTGAAGACCGATGACTTTGCCGTCGGTTTGCATGTTTGCAGGCAACATGATGGTCAAGGCGGTGTGCTTCTCGATCGGGGCGACAAGAGGCAGGGTCATCGACTTTGGTGGCGGGCCTCCAGTCAGTTTTTGAAGGAGGGGGAGCAAGTAGCGGTTGAAAGTGGTCAGCGAGGAATTGGGATTTCCGGGCAGGGCCGCCGCGCCGGGCCACCAGGCCAGGGGTTTACCCGGACGTTGGGCGACTCCGTGGAAGAGGGGTGGTCCTTGCAGAGATTCGAGGGCGGGGCGCACGTAATCTTTTTTCCCCTTCGAGATCCCACCTGACAGAATGATGAGATCGGAAGCTTCGAGGGCCGAGGCGATTCCGTGGGTGGTGGTTTCAAGGTCGTCGGCGAGATGAGTACGCGTGACTTTGGCCGGTCCCCATTGCCGAAGGGCATTTTCGATCGTGAGTCCGTTGGATTGTCGGAGTTGATGGGGAAGCGGAGTCTGGTCGGGCGGGATGAGCTCGTCTCCGGTCGTAAGAATCGACACCACGGGCTTGCGCGTGACCTTGAGTGTGACCGCTCCGATTGACGCGGCGATCCCAAGGTGTCCCGGTCCGAGAACGAGCCCTGACTTAAGAATGAGGTCGCCTGATTTTGCGTCGGACCCTTCTCGGTGAATGAACGATCCCGGAGAAATTTTGTCCGTGATCTTGGCGTGCGTTTCAGAAATCTCCACTTCCTCGTAGGGAACGATGGTGTCGCAATCGTCCGGCAGAATGGCTCCGGTCATGATTTGCCAGCAATGTCCGGGCTTGAGTGGTGGAGGAGTTGGGTCACCTGCGGCATGAAGTCCCTGCAGGGTGAGTGGATTGTCGTCGAAGTCGCCCGCGCGAAAGGCGATCCCGTCCATGGTGACGCGGTCGAACGGAGGAAAGGGGCGGTCCGCAAAAAGATCCTGGCGAAGGACCCTTCCCAAAGCGTCTTCGTGATTCACGGACTCCGTGTCAAGGACTTCGGTGGAATCCAGGATAAGAGCTTCTGCTTCCTTTGGGGAGATCAGGGGCATGTGGCAGTATGGTCACAACCGGAGTGATTCTCAACTGTCACTCTCGCCAAGATCGGGTATTTTCCCCCCCATGAGGATTTTCTCCCTCCTATTGTTGATGACCGTTTGGCTTCCTGGTCAGCAGATCCGGGTGGCGACATACAACGTGGCTTTTGATTTTCCGGAGGAACGCGATTTGGCGGCCGCCTTGCGGGACGGAACCAATACCCATGCCAAAAGGGTGGCGGAAGTCGTGCAGATTCTCAAACCGGATGTTCTGTTGTTGAATGAGTTCGACTACGATGAGTTTGGGACCGGAGCGACCCGGATGAATGACAAGTTTTTCAATGTCAGCCAGGGCGAGGGGAGGGAGCCACAGAATTACCCCTACCGATATGTCGCTATTTCCAATACCGGGATCCATTCGGGATTCGATCTCGACAATGCCAACGGGATCGTGTCCACGCCCGGGAGCCGGCAGTATGGGGGTGACGCCTATGGCTTTGGAGAGTTTCCCGGGAAATATGCCATGGCAGTGTTCTCGAAGTTTCCTATCGACGTGGAAAGAGTGAAGACCTTTGAGGAAGTTCTCTGGAAGGATCAACCAGGGAATCTCCTTCCCACTGGATTCTATTCCGAAGAAGAGCAGGAGATTTTTCGGCTCTCTTCCAAGAGTCATTGGGACGTGCCCATTGAGGTGAATGGACGGACGTTCCATTTTTTGGTCAGCCACCCGACCCCTCCGGTATTCGATGGCCCGGAAGACCGGAATGGAAGGCGCAACCATGACGAGATTCGGCTTTGGGCTGACTATCTGACGGAGGGGGCAAACGAGTACTTGGGAGCGGGACTGCCGGAAGATCTGAGGTTTGTTATTGCCGGTGATCAGAATGCGGATCCCACTCAAGGCGATAGTGTCGATCAAGCGATCAACCAGTTGCTGGATCATCCCCGGGTGAATTCCTCCTTCACCCCGGAACGGACCGGCGAGGGAGTGTCTCCTTCGGCCAGATTCAACACCGCGCAATTCAATTTGCGGGTGGATTACGTGCTTCCCTCCAAAGCTGGATTCGAAATCAAGGGCGGAGCAGTCTTCTGGCCCTCGACCGGGCAGGATGGAGCGAACCTCGTGACGGTTTCCGACCATCGACCGGTCTATCTCGATCTGGAGCTTCTTCCCTTGACGAACGAAGCGGTTCAATTGCTCTCGATCGAACGGAACGATTGGGAAGTCACCCTTTTCTGGTTGGCGGAAGAAGGGGTCTTGTATGGAATCGAATTGAGCTCCGACCTGACCGAAGGGAACTGGGTGGGGCTCTTTGATCCCGAAATTGAGATTATCGACGGCGTGGCGAGCTGTACTTTTCTGAGTTCGAAGGAGACAGCTTTTGCCCGCGTGACAGCCCGCGCAAAGTAGAGCTTATTCCTTGATCAGCGCCAGCTTGGTGGGATAGCGGCAGCCGGCATTCCATTCCATGACGTAGATGTTGCCTTCCTTGTCGACCATCAGGTCGTGAACATGGCGGAAGGCTCGCAGTTCCTGTTTCATCGGTTGCAGATTGTCATCGACGTAAGTTGGTTCGATTCCCCCCGGGGCCGAAATGACCTTGCGGGTCTTGCGGTCGAGCACGAGGACGAATCCGCTGCGGGGAGCTTGGCGTTTTGTTTTGGGGTCCTTTGACCAACAGACGCCGGTGTAGATGGCATCACCATGGAAGACAGCCTGTCCGGCGTAGGCGCCCGGGAGGTCGAGAGTATCAAGATGCTTCCCTTTCAGGTTGAAGAGCTTGAGTTTGTTCTCCGAGCGGGAGCTGACCCAGACCACGGGATTCTCCGGGTCGGCATGATCGATGGAAATTCCGTGCCCGTGCTGGATGGTGGAAGGGTCGTTCTTTTTACTGCCTCCCCAATGGTGGATCAGTTTGCCCTCGAGCGAAAATTCCATGACCAGGTTGGAGCCATAGCCGTCGACGACCAGAATGGTATTGTCCGGGGTGATCGCGACATCGCAGGGGCCATAAAAGTGCCCTCCTTGGTCAGTCCGGGATCGACAGGAGACGGGAAGGTTCGCACGAGGGTTCCATTCTTTTTGAGAATGTTCACGGATCCAAAGGCTTTGGTGGGTTTGCCTCCTTCCGAAAAGTCCCAGCCACAATCGATATGAATGAGGAGCTCTTCGTCCCCGCTCTTGATCAGGTCGATGCCGTGGCCACCTTGCAGTCCTTCGCCGATGGAGCGCAGGTAGTTGCCTTTGGAATCAAAGACGATGACGGCATTTTTCGGGTGGTCGGTGACAAGATAGAAATGACCGTCACTTCCTTCCACCATGGCGTGGGCATTGATGACCGGAGCAATCTTTCGATCAACCTTGGCCCAGTCCCGAATGATACGGTATTTCAGTCCGTTGTGGCCAATGGCCACGGCCGGGTTTTCCTCTTCGGTTTCAGGCGCGGG
>JBMHCW010000033.1:0-63906 GCA_049889715.1 Akkermansiaceae bacterium
GGTCCCATTCCGAACCCGGAAGTGAAACTCTTGAGCGCCGATGGTAGTGGGACGATAGGTCCTGTGAGAGTAGGTCGTCGCCAGTTATAAGCCCCGTTTGAGCATCACACGCTCAAACGGGGCTCTTCTTTGTACTGGTCAACAGCTTTTCACGAGCTGCTGTCACGGGTCGATTTTGACGTCGATCTCTTCACGAGAGTCGCTAAAGTCTTTCTTGGACTCCCGAAGGGATCCGAAGATGGAATCGCTGTGAATATTCCCGTTCTATTCCGGTCACTTGGAACCATGGTGCTCTTGTTGGGAGTGGCGATGGGAGTCTCTATTATGATTGCTGCGGTTTTTCCTTCCGGAGAAACCCACGCCACCGGACTGCATCTTGGAGGTTGGGGGCTTTCGTTGGGCGTTGCTTTGTCCCTCGGCGCTGGCCTATGGATCGCGGGTCACCGACAGTCCGTAAAGTCGGGGAAAGCAGCCGCCATGAGAAAGCGTGAGGCCATGGCTTTGGTGGGAACCGGTTGGATTCTCTGCACTCTTGTGGGCTCTCTGCCATACATGTTGTGTGATCCTCACGTCGCTTTTTATGACGCCTACTTTGAATCAGTTTCCGGGCTGACTACAACGGGAGCGACCATCTTCCCGGATCTTGAAAAACTGCCCAAGTCGATCCTGGTTTGGCGGTCGACCACACAATGGGTCGGAGGCATGGGCATTCTTGCCATGTTTGTGTTGGTCTTGTCGGGGATGACTTCAAGCAGCCGGACTTTGATTGGCGCCGAGTCGTCATTGGCAAATTCAGATATCGCGAGTCTCAGGCAGACGATGAGGCGGTTCTGGGCGATCTACTTTCTCCTGACCGTGATTTGCTTTGGCGGACTCTGGTTGTTTGGTTTGACGCCATTTCAGGCGGTGAACTATTCCATGACGGCGGTGGCCACCGGTGGGTTCGGAACGGAGAATGATAGCGTGGGCACGATCTTTCACGCCGGGAGTAAGATTTGGTTGATGGTGTTTATGTTGATCAGTGCCATCAGCTTCCCAGTCTATTTCGCCTTGATGAAGAAAAAGGTGGCTGATTTCAGGGTGCGATTTGAAGAGGTCGTCTGGTATCTGGTCTTTCTGGTAGTGGCACTAGGGTGTTTGGTCATTCAGGTGATGACCGGCCATCTTGGCGTGCCCCTGGTGGACGTATTGTTCAATGCGATATCGATTGCCACTTCAACCGGCTATGTCAGTGACAACTATGACCATTGGTCCAAGCTCGGAATCGGATTCATTCTTCTCTTCATGATGATCGGAGGCTGTTCGGGGTCGACGGCGGGCGGCCTCAAAATGAGCCGGGTGATCTTTTGGTTTCGCTTCGTCGTTTCAGGACTGGAGCGGTCCTTTCGTCCCAAAATGGTGAGTCCGATCAAGTTGGCCGGCAAGCAGGTGACCGATGATGCCGTCAACCAGTTGTTTCTGGTTCTCTCGCTTTTCGGGTTCTTCGCCATCACCGGGACGTTGGCCATTGCCTTTTTGAACCCCGGGATGTCATTGATGGGGGTGGTGAGTTCGGTGATTGCCTGCCTCGGAAATATTGGTCCGGCATTTGCGGAGATGGGGCCCACCGAGACATTTGGAGAGGTCACTCCGGCCAGTAAGATGCTTTATACCGGGATGATGTTGCTGGGTCGTCTTGAATATGTGGCGCTACTCGTTCTCTTCAGCCGGCAGCTCTGGAAAAAATACTAGAGGATGTTTTCCACGAACACCTGACGCTCGAACCTTGAGAACTGCTCGGGTTCCTCGCCGGTTCCGATGAATCGGGGCGGGATTCTCAATTCCTTCTGGATGGCCGCAGCCACTCCTCCTTTGCCTGAACCGTCCAGTTTGGTCAGGATCAATCCGTCGAGCGGAACAGCCTTCTGGAATTCACGGGCCTGATTGAGGGCATTTCCGCCGGTCGAGGCATCAACTACAATAAAGGTCTCATGAGGAGCGGTTTCGTCCTGCTTGCCAATGGTCCTCTTGATCTTGGAGAGTTCCTCCATGAGGTTGTTCCTCGTGTGAAGGCGTCCCGCGGTATCACAGAGAAGGAAATCCGCTCCCTCGTTGATCGCACGCTGATGGGCCTGATAGCAAACCGAAGAGGGATCGGCTTCATGAGCTCCGGTCACCACCGGAAGGTCGAGTCGATTTCCCCAACGGACCAACTGTTCCACCGCGGCAGCTCGAAAAGTGTCAGCTGCAGCCAGCATGACGGAATGACCTTGGCTTTTCAGCAGGTGGCCCAATTTGGCGGTCGAGGTTGTCTTTCCGGTTCCGTTGACTCCCACTACTAGAATGACGGCCGGATTGCCATCGGGGCGGGGCTGCAGAGCGGGGGAGTCTTCCGGGAAGAGGTCAGCCAGGTTGGAACGCGTGACCTCCACGACATCTTCCGCCGAAATCTTCCGTCCCAGGCCCTTGAGCTCATCAACGATTTCCAATGCAAGCCTGACTCCCAGATCACCTGAGATCAGGTCAGCCTCCAGATCATCCCAATCGATCTCGGCCTTGTTGGTGACTTTATTGAAGAGCTTCTTGAAAAAACCGGCCATGGCGCGCGGAGGTTGGGAGAAGATGGCCTTGAAAGCCAAGAACTAAAAACAAATGGAATTCATTACTGGCTTCCTGATTGGGTGAAGGTCCGGTCAGGGGACCTGAGAGGGGGGAAATGGGGCTGAACTCACCCGTTGGTGCATCTTTGTCAGCTTCCCTTAACTAAACAGTCGGGAGGAGGTCGTTGACCGGAAGGATCGGAAATCCCCGGTCTTTGGGGCTTTCGACGATCGTGTGGGTCACCATGAGTAGAATTTGCGAATTTTTTCGAAAATTTCCGAGAAACGCCTTGCCAGACCACCTTTCATTCCTATAGTCGCGGCCCCCAAATCGGGCCCGGAACCAAGAGCTCCTAGAGAATACAAGGTTTCAGACCCTTCAAGACGATTCAAAACTATCGGGTGTCCACCGGAAAAATGGCTCTTGCGAGGAATCTCGCTGAGATCCCGGCGACCCCACCGGTTGAGAATCAGCAGAAAAGTTTACAACTCCTCTCAATAAGAACCAGCTTAACCGCCATCCCAAAACGATTGCATTATGCCTACCATCAACCAACTCGTCCGCAAAGGTCGTAAAAAAGTAGTCGCCAAGTCGAAATCTCCGGCTTTGAACAACTGCCCGCAGCGTCGTGGTGTCTGCCTTCAGGTCTACACCCGGACACCCAAAAAGCCGAACTCAGCTCTTCGTAAGGTCGCCAAAGTGCGTCTGACCAACGGCTACGAAGTCATCGCCTATATTGGGGGTGAGGGGCATAACCTCCAAGAGCACTCCATTGTGCTGATTCGAGGCGGCCGGGTGAAAGACCTTCCAGGTGTTCGTTACCACATCGTCCGTGGCGCGCTTGATACCCTGGGAGTGAGCAACCGGATGCAGGGACGTTCCAAGTATGGAGCCAAGCGCCCCAAGAAGTAAGTTTTCCAATCATTTCAAGATCTGACCAACCACGACCATGGCCCGCAGAAAAAGAGTTTATCCCAAGAAGGATTACAGAGATCCCAAGTTCGACAGCCAGGTTGTCGGCCGCCTGATTTCCAAAGTGATGAAGGACGGCAAGCGTTCTCTTGCCGAGCGTATCGTATACGCCGCCATTGACCGCGCCAACGAAGGAACCGACACCATCGATCCTCTCGAAATCCTCACCCGCGCTATCGAGAACGCCAAGCCACGTGTGGAAGTGAAGTCCCGCCGGGTTGGTGGTGCCACTTACCAGGTGCCTCTCGAGGTGGATGCCAACCGCTCCGAGTCTCTGGGGATGCGTTGGATCATCGGATTCGCCCGCTCCAAGAAGGGAACTCCGATGCACGTGGCCCTCGCCAATGAGATTAAGGATGCCGCCAACAACACCGGCAGCTCGGTCCGCAAGCGCGACGATGTTCACAAGATGGCTCAGGCCAACCGTGCCTTTGCCCACTTCCGCTTCTAATTCCCTCTCTCCTTAAGAATCACCAGACCATCCCAACCCGATGTCCAAGGTCGCAAATATTCCCACCCGTGCCGTGCCGCTTGAGCGGACGCGGAACATTGGGATTGCGGCGCACATCGATGCGGGGAAGACCACGCTCACGGAGCGCGTTCTTTTCTACACGGGCATGATTCACCGGATTGGTGAGGTGCACGATGGTGCCACCACCACCGACCATATGGAGCAGGAGCGCGAGCGGGGGATTACCATTACCTCCGCAGCCGTCACCTGCAGCTGGAACCAGCGTGTGGAGGAAGGGGTCTCCAAGCTTTTCTCCGGCCAGAACCAGCGAATCAATATCATTGATACTCCGGGCCACGTTGACTTTACCGCTGAAGTAGAAAGATCGCTCCGTGTTTTGGACGGGGCGATTGTTGTTTTCTGCGGAGTCGCCGGAGTGCAGCCTCAGTCCGAAACGGTGTGGCGGCAAGCCAACAAGTATGACGTTCCCCGCCTTGTCTTCGTGAACAAAATGGACCGCGTCGGAGCTGATTTCGACAATGTGGTCAAGGAGGTGAGCGAAAAGCTGGGAGCGCGTGCGGTCCGTATTCTGATTCCAATCGGCTCCGAGGAAACTCTTCGTGGGCAGATTGATGTCCTCAATAAGAAGGCGGTTCTCTACACCGATGATGACGTCATCGGTTCGACCTACGAAATTGCCGATCTCGATGATGAGCAGCTGGCTCTCGCCGAGGAAGCCTATGCCGAACTGCTGGAGGCAGTCGCTGACGTCGACGAACAAGTCGGCGAGCAGTTTCTGATGGAGGAACCCATTTCCGTAGAGGACCTCAAAGCTGGTCTCCGTCGGGCCACCATCAGCAACGCTCTCGTCCCCATCGCCGGAGGTTCGGCCTTCAAGAACAAGGGGGTTCAGTTCCTCCTTGATGCGGTGATCGATTACCTCCCGAGCCCTCTCGATGTGCCGGCAGCTGAAGGGATTGACACCAAGAACGAGGAAAAGGTCGTTTCTGTCGAAACCGCCGATGACGAGAAGTTCTGCGCGTTGGCCTTCAAACTCTGGAGCGACAAATACTTCGGTAAACTCGTATTTTTCCGCGTTTATTCCGGAACCGTCTCGAAGGGAGACATGGTCTACAACCCACGCACCAAACAAAAGGAACGCGTGGGCCGTTTGATTCAGGTTCAGGCCGATAAGCATGAAGAGATCGACACCTGCTTCGCAGGGGACATCGCGGCCCTCGTCGGTCTCAAGAATGTCCAGACCGGTGACACTCTCTCTCACCAGCAGGCCGGAATTCTGCTCGAACCTCCTGTTTTCCCTGAGCCCGTCATTTCCATGGCCGTTGAGCCCCGGACGAAGGCCGACTCCGACAAGATGGCGGTAGGTCTCGATCGCCTCTCTGATGAGGACCCGACCTTCGTGGTCCGTGAAGATGAAGAAACCGGCCAGACCATTATCGCGGGGATGGGCGAACTTCACCTTGAGGTGATCATCGATCGTCTCAAGCGCGAGTTCAACGTCCAGGCCAACGTCGGTAAACCACAGATTGCCTACCGCGAGACCATTACCGCTCCGGCCAAGGGAGACGGGAAGTTCATCCGCGATGCCGCGGTCAGTGGCAAGGCCATGTATGGGCATGTCATTGTTTCCGTGGCTCCCAACGAGCAGGGCAAGGGCTTGGAGATCGAGCAGTCAGTTTCCGCTAGCGACATTCCCAAGGAGTTCATGCCAGCCATCATCTCGGGAATCGAGGATGCCATGACCAACGGCCAGGTTGCCGGGTTCCCGGTGGTGGACGTCAAAGTCAACGTGTGCGGAGGTTCTTTCCACGAAGTCGACTCCAACGACAACGCTTTCAAAATCGCGGCGATCTTTGCCATCAAGGAAGCGTTCAAAGAGGCATCCCCAATTCTTCTCGAGCCCGTCATGGATGTCGAGATTGCCACTCCTGATGAATTCCAGGGAGATATCATGGGTGATCTCAATCGTCGTCGCGGCCAGATCCAGGAAATCGAAACAAAAGGCCCCGTGGCCAATGTTTCGGCCGCGGTTCCTCTCGCTGAAATGTTCGGTTATTCCACCGATGTTCGCACTCTTTCATCCGGTCGGGCCTCCTACACCATGGAGCCGAGCAGTTTTGAGGAAGTTCCTCGCAATATTGTTGATCAACTCGTCGCCGAGCGCGGTGGCGGGTATTAAGACTCTCTTTTCACCTACACAGACAACCTTTCCATCATGAATCAGAAAATCCGCATTCGCCTTCGCGCCTTCGACCACCGGGCCATCGACCGCTCCACTGTCGAGATCGTTGAAACTGCCAAGCGCACTGGTGCCAAAGTCGCTGGCCCCGTCCCTCTGCCCACCCGGATTGAGAAGTTCTCCGTCAACAGCTCGGTTCACGTGAACAAGAAGTCGGCCGACCAGTTCGAGGTTCGGACCCACAAGCGTCTTCTCGACATTGTCGACCCAACCGCGCGCACCGTGGACGAGCTCAAGAAGCTCAATCTTCCCGCCGGTGTCGATATTCAGATCCACATCTAATTTTTCATTTCAATCCAACCTTCCACTACGGAACCCAGACCCATGTCACTCGGAATCCTCGGTAAAAAAGTCGGTATGACCCGCGTCTTTGACGCAGAGGCCGGTCGCAGCATCCCCGTCACTGTCGTCGACGTGAACGGAAACGAATTTCTTCAGGTGAAAACCTCCGAAACTGACGGCTACGCCGCCATCCAAGTTGCCTATGACGACCAGAAGGAGCGTCGCCTCAACCTGCCGGAGCGCACCCATCAGGCCAAGCAAGGTGCTACTGGTGCCAAAAAGCTCGTTCGCGAATTCCGCTTCGAGAGCGATGCCGATCTTCCCAATAAGGAAGACGGACATCCCGGAGCCGCCCTTTTCGAAGAAGGCCAGTGGGTCGATGTCATTGGCACCACCAAGGGTAAGGGTTTCCAGGGCAACGTGAAGCGTCACAACCACAATGGTCAGCCTGACGGTCACGGACACATGATGCACCGCCGGACTGGGGCCATTGGTGCCGGATCGACTCCTGCCCGCGTCTGGAAAAACCAGAAGATGCCGGGACACGACGGTGTCGTTCGTCGCACCACCCAGAATCTCAAGATCGTTCAAGTCCGTCCCGAGGACGGAGTCATCCTCATCTCAGGCTCGGTTCCCGGCCACAACGGTGCATACGTGACCGTTCGTCCGGCCATCAAGAAGGCCGCTGCCAAGTAAACCATTCAGATTGATAGAAAGAACCTGATCCATGTCAGCATTCACAATCCAGGACGCCGAAAAGGCCAACATCAAGCTCGTCACCGACGGGGAAAAGGGAAGCCAGGCCGTGCACGATCTCGTCGTGGCCTACCAGGCCAACCGCCGCTCCGGAACCGCCCAGACCAAGACCCGTGGGGAAGTCAGTGGAACCGGCAAGAAGATGTATCGCCAGAAGGGAACCGGTAACGCCCGTCACGGCGACCGCAAAGCTCCGATCTTCGTCGGAGGTGGTGTCGCCTTTGGTCCCCGCAACCGGTCCTACGCCAAGACCGTCAACAAGAAGACCCGCACTCTCGCTCTTCAGCGCGTGCTGGGTGACAAGATCAACGAAGGCAAGGTCATCAGCACCGACTCTTTCGAGATCGCTTCCGGTAAGACCAAGGACTTCGTGAGCACCCTCGCCGGTATTACCGATTCCAAGAAGGTTCTCATCATCGGTGGTCAGTTCAGCACCCAGACTTACCTTTCCGGACGCAACGTCGCCTGGACCCTTCTCCAGACTGCGGAAAACGTGAACGTCGAGGAGCTTCTTTACCACGACACCGTCGTTCTTGTGGACGATGCCCTTCAAACCCTCGCCAGTCGCACTGCCTAACACGACCCAGCCATGAGAGATATTTACCAAGTTATTGATACCGTTCGCATGTCCGAGAAGGCCGCCCTTCTCCAGGAAGATGAGAACACCTACACCTTCAAGGTTGACCGTCGTGCCAACAAGATCGAGATCCGCCAGGCCGTTGAAAGACTCTTCAAGGTGAAGGTCCTCGATGTCCGCACCAGCAACTGTGCCGGAAAAGCCAAGCGCCGCCGTCGTGCCGACGCCGGACGCACCGCCGCCTGGAAAAAGGCTTACGTCCGTCTCAAGGACGGTGAGTCACTCGACCTCCTCTAATCTCAAATCACTTTCCCTTATTTAGGAACCTCAGTCAGAAAGGATCATTCCAATGCCACTGAAAAGTTTTAAGCCATTTACTCCCTCGAACAGGTACAAAATGTTGCCGACCTTCGAGGAGATCACGAAGTCGAAGCCTGAAAAGAGCCTCCTCGAGCCCAAGAAGCGTTCGGGTGGTCGCAACAACCAGGGTCGCATCACCTGCCGTCACATCGGTGGGGGACACAAGAAGAAGTATCGCATCATCGACTTCAAGCGCACCAAGCGTGACGAAGTAGCGACGGTGGTCGGAATCGAATATGATCCCAACCGGACCTGCCGGATCGCTCTTCTCGAGTATGCCGATGGAACCAAGGCATACATCCTTGCTCCTTCCGGTCTGACCGACGGAGCCAAGGTGGAGGCCGGTGAAAACGTCGAGCCCAACATCGGCAACGCCATGCCTCTCAAGAATGTTCCTCTCGGAACGGCCATTCACAATATCGAGCTTCGCCCCGGGTGCGGTGGCAAGGTCGCCCGTGCTGCTGGTCAACAAGCCATCCTGGCCTCCCGCGATGGAGGATACGCTTTCATCAAGATGCCTTCCGGCGAGGTTCGCAAGTTCCGTGAAGAGTGCTATGCCACGATCGGAACCGTGGGTAATCGCGATCACATGAACGAAGTGTCCGGTAAGGCCGGTCGCTCCCGTTGGCAGGGCATTCGCCCAACCGTCCGCGGAATGTGCATGAACCCCGTCGACCACCCCAACGGTGGTGGTGAGGGTAAGTCCAAGTCCGGTGGTGGTCGTCAGCACCTCAAGTCGCCCTGGGGTCACACCAAGGGACAGAAGACACGGAAGAAGCACAACCCAACCAGCTCTTTCATCATCGAAGATCGTCGCAAGTCCAAGCGCAAGTAGTCCTCACTTTCTCATTACCAAGTAACCATTTCAAATTATGGCACGTTCACTGAAAAAAGGTCCTTACGTTGACCAGAAGCTTCTCGCCAAGATCGACGCCGCTGTCGAATCCGGCAACAAGAAGCCGATCAAGACCTGGAGCCGTCGCTCCATGATCACTCCTGACTTCGTCGGACACAACTTCGCCGTTCACAACGGCAAGACCTTCGTTCCCGTGTTTGTCACCGAAAACATGGTGGGCCACAAGCTGGGTGAGTTCTCTCCCACCCGGATCTTCAAGGCCCACGGTGGTATCGGTAAGAAGTAAATTTCCGCCTCACTTTTTGTCATGTCTCTTCCCTCATCCAGAATGTCCCTGATCGCCGGAGCGTTGCTCTTCGGTGCCGGGCTTGCTGGTGCAGAAGAGACGCCGTATCAGAAGCTTGAGCGTGAGAACCGACAGTTGCAGCTGCAACTTCAGAATCTCCGCGACACCCTGACGGCTTCCCTGGAACGGGAAGAGGCAAAAACAAAGGCACTCAAGGAAATCAGGGAGTATCTCGCTCTTTTCGGAAAGGATCTTTTCGAAGGGGGTGATCACAAACTCCTCCAGGCTGTTTCCGATTATCAGGTCGCCAACGAGAAGCTCAATGAGATCGATCTCGCTGCAGGTGACCTTCTTCCAGTTCTCAAAGATTACCTCCGCACTGCGGTGGCTTCCGACCCGGAAGCGCGCCTCGCAGTAGAAGGTAAGATCCGGAACCTCGAGGCGGCACTCGGGATGCGCAAGCGTCCCCAGCGCAAGATCGAACAGGGGACCGCACAAGAAGCCCGTGTCGTTACTGTTGACTCCGAGACCGGAGCCATCGTAGTGAACGCCGGCCAGGATGCGGAACTCACCGTGGGGATGCAATTTCGCATCGAACGGTCCGGAACCCATATTGGCGACGCTCTTGTCGCCCTGACACGGCCCAACGTCAGCGGGCTGTTGATGCAATCACTCACCAATCCTGACGTGCCGGTTCAACCCGGTGACCTCGCCAAAATTATTCTCAATACTGACCCGACAGACTGATGTTAGTTCGTTCGACCACCAAATACGCTCGGATTTCTCCGAAAAAAGCACGCGACGTTGCTCGTGAAATTCAGGGGCTTGCCGTCTCCGATGCTCTCGATGCTTTGACCTACACTCCGAAGAAGTCCGCTCATCTCATCGGCAAGACGCTCAAGAGCGCCATTGCCAATGCCGAGAACAATCATGAACTCTCCGCAGACGAGCTCATCATCAAGGAGGCTGTCATCGGTGAAGGTCCGACCCTCAAGCGTTTCAAGCCGCGTGCCCGTGGATCCGCCGGAGCCATTCGCAAGCGCACCAGCCACATCTTCATCACCTTGACCGACGAGTTTGAAGAGCCCGAGGAGAAGAAGCGTTCCGGCAAGCCGAAGAAGCGCGATACCATCAAGTCACTGTTCGGCGCCAAGGCTGCTGCCAAGAAGGAAGAAACCCCTGTCGCCGAGGAGGAAGCTCCCGCTGCCGAGGAAGCCGAGGTCGAAGAGACCGCCGAAGCCACCGAAGAGTCCGCTGAATAAGCCAACCAATTAAATTTCAACGTTACAGAATCATGGGACAAAAAGTTAATCCAATCGCATTCCGCCTCGCCGTCAACAAGGACTGGCGCTCGAAGTGGTTTGCCAGCGGCAAGGACTACACCGACAAGCTTCACGAAGATCTCCGGATCCGGAAGTATGTCGCCGGACGTCTTCAGTCGGCTGCTCTTTCCAAGGTCGTGATCGAGCGCGCCTGGAACAGTGTTCGTGTCACCCTTCACACCTCGCGCCCAGGCCTCGTCATCGGACGCAAGGGAGCCGAGATCGAGAAGATGACCAATGACATCAGCAAGATCGCCAGTGGTGCCCAGGTCAAAATTGACATCGTCGAGATTCGCAAGCCTGAGCTCGATGCCCAATGCGTCTGCGAGCAGGTTTGTATCCAGCTCGAGCGCCGGATTGCTTTCCGCCGCGCCATGAAACGTGCCGTGCAAACCGCCATGGACTTCGGAGCCAACGGAATCCGTATCCGCTGCGCCGGCCGTCTTGGCGGTGCCGACATTGCCCGTGCCGAATGGTATCGCGAAGGCAAGGTGCCTCTTCAGACTCTTCGTGTCCCCATCGATTACGGATTCGCCGAAGCCAAAACCGTCTACGGAATCATTGGCGTGAAGTGCTGGATCAACAAGAACGAGGACGCCGACAAGGGAGGACGTCCTCCAGGACATGACCGTCCACGCCGCCGTGGAGGTCGCGGTGACAATCGTGGAGGAGACAACCGTGGAGGCGGTCGCTCTGATAACAATCAAAATAGCTCTACCGAGAATAAGGACGCTCCCGCTTCCTAACCGGCTCAAACCAATCAACACCAACTTTAGGAGGATAGAATCATGCCTTTGATGCCCAAAAGAACCAAGTTCCGGAAGTCACACCGTGGCAACCGGGGTGGTAATGCCCAGCGCGGAACCGACGTGAGCTTCGGAGACTTCGGACTCCAGGCCCTCGGTCGGGGATGGATGACCAACCGTCAGATCGAAGCCTGCCGTGTTGCCATCAACCGTTACCTCAAGCGTAAGGGTAAAACCTGGATCCGTATTTTCCCTCACAAATCGATCACCCGCCGTCCGCCCGAAACGCGGATGGGTAAAGGTAAGGGTTCCGTCGATGCCTGGGTGGCTGTGATCCGCCCTGGCACCATGCTCTTCGAAGTCGGTGGTGTGCCCGAGTCCCAGGCTCGCGAGGCCATGCGCCTTGCCTCTTACAAGCTTGGATTCGAAACCCGTTTTGTTGCCCGTTCCAAGCACTGATTCCCTCGAGAGGAACCAGCCCAACCATAACTGATCGAAAGGAATCACGTCATGCCACAAACCAAGTTTAAAGAAATCGCCGAGCTCTCCCTCGAGGAGTTGCAGGTCCGTCTCCGTGACCTCAAGGAAGAAGCCCTGACCCTCCGCCTTCAGCAGGCCACCGGTCAACTTGAGAACACCGCCCGTCGCCGCATTGTCCGTCGTGAGATTGCCAAGGTGATGACCGCTCTCAACCAGCGCAAGTCCTCCTGAGAAATCATCCTGACTGAAAACCATTAAAACTTATTTCCCAAAAAATGTCTGAAAATCAGGAAAGCAACGCCACCAAGGACGATTTCGTTCCCTCCGATGCCGCCGAGAAGAAGAACCTTAAGGTTCGCGTCGGAATCGTGAAGTCCACCGGAATGGAAAAGACCATCGTGGTCGAGTACGTCAACCGCGTCCCTCACCCCAAGTTCAAGAAGATCATCAAGCAGTCGAAGAAGTTCTACGCTCACGATGAAAACAGTGAAGCAGCCGTGGGTGACAAGGTCCGCATCGTGGAAACCCGTCCCATCTCCAAGCTCAAGCGCTGGAAACTTGCTGAAATCCTTAGTCACTAAACCGAGCGACGGCTCTGTCCGCCACGACTCAATCAACTCAACGATACCTATTTCGCTATGATCCAGATGGAATCAAAAATCCAGGTCGCCGATAACACCGGCGCCCGCCAGGCCAAGATGATTGGTGTCATCGGCAAGCGGACCAAGTCCGCCCGTGTCGGCGATGTCATCACCGCTCACATTCGTGAGTCCATTCCCACGGCTTCGATCAAGAAAGGCACCGTGGTCAAGGCCGTGGTGGTCCGCACCGCTTATCCTGTTCGTCGTGCCGACGGTTCGATTCTCCGTTTCGACGAGAACGCCATCGTCATCATCGACAAGGATGGAAATCCCAAAGGAACCCGCATCTTCGGACCCGTTGCCCGTGAGCTTCGCGAGAAGAACTACATGAAAATCGTGTCCCTCGCTCCCGAGGTTCTCTAATCAACCCAGAACACTGACCGGACCATGAAAATCAAAACCCACGTGAAGGCTGGCGACGAAGTCGTCGTGATTGCCGGAAACCACAAGGGCAAGCAGGGCACCGTTACCTCCGTCAATGCCGCCAAAGAGCAGGTTATTGTGGAAGGTGTCCGCACCATCAAGAAGGCCATTCGTCGTTCCGAAGCCAATCCTGACGGAGGAATCGAAGAAGAAGACGGCCCCATTCACATTTCCAATGTAAAAAAAGTCTAGGCTGGAGCGCCTGACTATGTCAGGAACCCGCCGCCCGCTCCAACCACTCGAATAGATCGGAAAGGGGAGCACCCCGTGCGCTTAAGCAGACTAACCAAGCTGACCCGCCACCAAAACAATGAAACCAACACTGCAACGCCTGTACGAGGAGAAGCTTGTCAATGCTCTCCAGGAAGAACTGGGCCTCAAGAACGTCAACGAGGTGCCTCGCCTCGAGAAGATCTCCATCAACTCCCACGTGGGTCATTACGTCAACGAGCGTAAGGCCGCCGTCGAGGACGCCGTGGAAGATATGTCCAAGATCACCGGTCAGAAGCCCTCCGTGGTCTACGCCCGGAAGTCGGTCGCGAACTTCAAGGTCCGTGAAGGAGAAGCCGTAGGAGCTCGTGTGACCCTTCGTGGAAACCACATGTGGGAATTCCTCGAGCGCTTCATCGCCATCACCTGCCCCAACATCCGTGACTTCCGCGGTCTGCCTTTCAAGTCCTTTGATGGACGCGGCAACTACGCTGTTGGATTTGCCGATCAGTCGATCTTCCCGGAGATCGAGCTCGACAAGATCAAGCGTCAGATCGGATTCGATATCATCTTCGTCACTTCCGCCAAGGAAGACGCGCACGCCAAGGCCATGCTCAAAGCTGTGGGAATGCCCTTCCGTGACAACGTCAAGGAGGAGACCGCTGCCTAACCCATAGACACTTTCATACCATGGCTACTCTTACCGACCCCATCGCCGACTTTCTCATTCGTCTCAAGAATGCGTCGCGCGCTGGCAACGAATCATTTCGCGCTCCACACTCCAAGCTGAAGGCGGAGATTGCGCGTATCCTCAAGGAAGAAGGATACATCTGGAATTACGAAGTCGACACCGCCGGGAAGTTCCCCGAGCTCGTCGTGAAGACCAAGTATGTCGACGGTGTGCCGGCCCTCACTGATCTCAAGCGGATCTCGAAGTGTGGACGTCGCAAGTATACCGGTTCTCAGGAAATTCCCCGCGTCCTCAACGGCATGGGAATCTCCATTCTCTCCACTTCCCGTGGAGTGATGACCGGACATCAGGCCCGCAAGGAAAAAGTCGGAGGCGAAATCATCGCCTTCGTTTGGTAACCCCTGGCTCAGAAAGCAGAACAATGTCACGAGTAGGAATCAAACCAGTCGCCATCGCCGACAAGGTGTCAGTCAAGATCGACGGACAGAATGTCACCGTGGAAGGACCCAAGGGAACGCTCTCTGTGGAGCTTCCGGAAGGACTTTCCGCCAAGCAGGAGGAAAACGAAATTGTCGTGGAGCGCGCCAGCGAGCTGCGCCACGTCCGTGCTCTTCACGGAACCTTTCGCAGCCTCGTTAACAACCTCGTCGTAGGGGTGAGCACCGGTTTCGTCAAGGAGCTGGAAATTCAAGGCGTTGGTCTCCGGGCCGCAGTCAAGGGCAAGGACCTTGACCTCAGCCTCGGTAAGTCACACCCCATCATTCATCCCATCCCCGAAGGTCTCACGGTGTCCGTTACCGACAACACCAAGATCAAGGTGGAAGGAATCGACAAGCAGCAGGTTGGTCAGTTCGCCGCCGAAGTGCGCGCCTACTACCCACCCGAGCCCTACAAGGGTAAGGGAGTCCGCTATGTTGATGAATACGTCCGCCGCAAGGCCGGTAAGTCTGTTAAGTAAATCCTGACGAAAACCAAGAACTCCAATTTACAATGAGCACTCTCAATCGAAAGGAACTTCGCCGCAAGGTTCACCGTCGCATCCGGAAGAAGGTTTCCGGAACCGCCGAGTGTCCCCGCCTTGCCGTGCACTTCTCGAACAAAAACGTATACGCCCAGGTGATCGATGATATCGCCGGCAAGACCCTTTGTGCTGCGTCGACTCTGGATTCCTCCATCGAGGCCACCGGAGCGAGCATCGCAACGGCCGAAGCCGTCGGTAAACTCATTGCCCAGCGTGCCGCTGATGCCAAGATCGAAGAAATTGTCTTCGACCGCGGTGGTCATATCTACACTGGTAAGGTTAAAGCCCTCGCCGACGCCGCCCGCGAAGGTGGTCTCAAATTCTAATCTCTGCTCCGAACGAAAATGGCAAACAACGAAGATTCCAAGCCAGCAGCTGAAAAGCCTGCTGACGACGCAAACAAGCCTGCCGCGGACGCAAAGCCTGCTGAAGGTCAAAACAACAACCGTGGCGGTGACAATCGCGGCGGTGGTAACAACCGTGGGGGTGGCCCTGGCGGCAACCGCGGTGGATTCGGAGGTCGCCAGCGTGAAGCTGCTCCCACCGATGCCGAAGGCAACGAATTGACCGAGAAGGTCGTCTTTATCAACCGCTGCTCCAAGGTGGTGAAAGGTGGACGTCGCTTCAGTTTCTCCGCTCTCGTGGTTTCCGGAAACGAAAAAGGCTCTGTCGGAGTCGGATTCGGAAAGGCCAACGAAGTGGCCGAATGCATCAAGAAGGCTTCCGGCGTCGCTGCCAAGAGCCTGGTCAAGGTCAAGCTTGACGGAGCGACCATTCCTCACGAGGTCTACGCCGAATTCGGAGGTGGCAAGGTGCTTCTCAAGCCGGCTTCTCCCGGAACGGGTGTGATCGCCGGAGGCGGAATGCGCGCCGTTTGCGAAGCCGTTGGTATCCACGACGTCCTCGCCAAGTCCATCGGTTCCAACAACCACGCCAATGTGGTCAAGGCCACCATCAAGGCACTCACCATGCTCCGTAATAAGGACGACATCAACGCCCTCCGCGGAAAGAAGAAGGAGAAGGCCATCTAAGGCGGCTCTCCGATTGTTAACGTTTATCCCAAGTTAAAAACCAATGAATCTCCACGATCTCAAACCAAATCCTGGTGCCAAGCATCGCAAGAAGCGCCTTGGTTGCGGAGAGAGCTCCGGTCTCGGCAAAACCTCCGGCAAGGGCCACAAAGGACAAAAGTCCCGCTCCGGCGGTGGCGTCCGCCCCGGTTTCGAAGGTGGTCAGATGCCTCTGGCCCGTCGTCTGCCCAAGCGCGGCTTCAGCAACCACCAGTTCCGCGATACCATCGCCACGGTGAATGTCTGCCAGCTTGAGCACTACTTCGAAGACGGTGCCGAGGTGAACGAAGCCAGCCTCCGCGAGGTGGGTCTCGTCAAAGGGCAGATCGACCAGATCAAAGTGCTCGGACAAGGTGATCTCACCAAGGCCCTCAAGGTGTCGGTGAATCAGGCCAGTGCTTCCGCAAAAGAGAAGATCGAGAAAGCCGGCGGTTCGATCGAACTTTAATCGCCGGGTTTCTTTCACACCCCAGTGAAGACCGCTTCTCACGCAAACAACACGTTGAGCCCGCTCTATCGGGCTACAGCGTTTTTTGCGTTTTTGGGTTTCCTCGTCATGACTTCCTGTGGCGAGGAAAAGCCCACCCGTGTTTCCCTGATGAACGAGCAAGCGGAAGCGCTTGCCGGAATGGCCGCAGTGATGAACTCGGTGGCAGAGGGATCCGATCCGGCCGATGCCAGAAAGAAGCTGGAGTCGCTGGCCGAATCATTCAAAAACTTGAAGAGGGAATTGAATGCCCTTGGAAAGCCGCAAGAGAAAGAGGTTGACGAGATTGCCAACCACCAGGCTTACGCCGAAGCCAATCGATCATTTTTCGAAGCCCTCCGTCGACTCCAGGAGTCCGGGAAGGGAACCGCAGAAATGGTTCTGGCCCTTCAATCGATCCATGACCCGGCTCCCATGGCGGGGGAGGGATCGCCCCAATAAATTTTTAGATCACTTAAATCACCATGATTTCCGCATTTACCAATACCTGGAAGATTCCCGAGCTTCGGGATCGCATTCTCTTTACCATGGCCATGATTGTCATCGTGCGTCTTGGTGTGCACCTGCCGCTTCCCGGGGTGAACATGGATGTCATTTCCGAGCACCTCAAGAATCTCGCCAAGGACAATGAAGACGGTGCCGGTGGCGGTGTCGGAGCGATCCTGAACGTCTTCTCCGGAGGTGGCTTGACCAGTATGGGGCTCTTTGCCTTGGGAATCATGCCTTACATTTCGGCATCGATCATGATGCAGCTTCTCAGTGCGGTGGTGCCCAAACTGGCCCGCCTCAAGAAGGAAGATGGGGGACAGCAGAAGATCAACCAGTGGACTCGATTCGTGACCATCGCGATTGCCGGAATCCAAGGCTTCTTCCTCGCCAAGTCCCTCGAATTCCCGGACCGCAACCCGCTTTTGCAGGGCATCGGTCGAGCCATCGATACCGTGGGTCAGGACCTTGTCCCTGCGTTTGCCGCAGGAAATGGTGGCGGCTTCATTGCCCAGACTGTTCTGATCATCGTGGCAGGAACCTTATTCCTGATGTGGATTGGTGATCAGATCACCGAACGCGGGATCGGAAACGGAATTTCGCTGATCATTTCGGTGAACATCATCTCGGCTCTCCCCGGGGTGATCGTCCAAATCTGGAACATCTTCGTGCTCGATAGCCAGAGTGCCTTCAGCCCGCTTCTGATCGTGCTCATGGTCGTTCTCTTCCTCTTCGTGATTGCTGCGGTGGTCGCCATTACCCAGGCGCAACGAAGGATAGCGGTGCAATATGCCCGTCGCGTGGCGGGCCGTCGTGAGATGTCCGGAGGCACCCAGTATCTTCCTCTCAAGGTAAACTACGCCGGGGTGATGCCTGTGATTTTCGCGACTGCGATCCTCCAGCTTCCGGTCCAGTTGCTTGCCCAGATGGCGCCCACCAGCGATTGGGTGATCACCCTCAACGACATTCTTTCTCCGAACGACATCTGGTTCTACATCATCTCCGGATTCATGATCTTCTTCTTCAGTTTCTTCTGGGTGGCGACCATGTTCCAACCTTCCGAGGTGGCCGAGAATTTGAAGCGTGGAGGCGGATACATTCCCGGAGTCCGTCCAGGCAAGCCGACGTCCGACTTCCTCGACTACACCATGACCCGCCTGACCTTTGCGGGTGCGATCTTCCTGACCCTGATCTTCATGCTGCCCTACTTCATCGGCTTGGCTCTCGGCTTGGGAGCCAACAACATGGTGACTTCCTTCTTTGGTGGCACCAGTCTTCTCATTCTGGTGGGTGTGATTCTCGACATGATGCGTCAGATCGAGACCCACCTCTTGCAGCGCCAGTATGACGGCTTCCTGCGCAAGGGTAAGATCAAGGGACGTCAGCAACGTCAGGTCTCCGGGGCTCAGGCTTCAAGCTCCTCAATTCTTTACCTTTGGGTGGTCTTGGCGGTGATTCTCCTGATTGCCATTTCCGCTTACTTCATCAAACAGGGGTAATGAAACGCGGCCTTGTTTTCCTGGGGCCTCCGGCTTCTGGAAAGGGAACACAAGGTCGGCGGTTGGCCGAAGCCGAGGGCTTGGCCTACCTCTCCACGGGCGCGCTGTTACGGCGCGCCCTTTCTGGTGATTCCGAATTGGGTAAACAAGCCCGGCCGTTTCTGGATCGTGGCGAGTTTGTTCCTGATGAGATCATGGTTCCCATGGTCCTTGAATGGGTCGAGGATCAGGACGGAGGCTGGCTTTTGGATGGCTTTCCTCGGACGGTGCCTCAGGCGGAAGCTCTGGATGCAGCTCTTGCCAATCCGCCCAAGGCCATCGTGATGCATGTTCCTGACGATGAGCTTCGCAGGAGGGTGGTATGCCGATTGGAATGTGAGGACTGCCATCGAGTCTCGCGGGAGGGAGAAGGCGAACGTTGCCCCAAGTGCGGAGGCAGGTTGATCACGCGAGCAGACGACTCTGCCGAGAAGTTTGAGAGCCGTTTGGCTGAGTATCGGCGTCTCGTTGTGCCAACGATCCAATATTACTGCGATCGAGATCGGGCTCGCATCGTCAACGGGGTGGGGTCGCCGGACGAGGTCTGGGTTCGGGTGAAAGGTTAACCGAAGCGGTCCGGGGCCATGGAGGAGAGATTGACCGAAGGTTCCTCCTTGCTGATCAGTTGAGTCACGAGATGTCCGGTCACGGGGGCGAGAGACAGCCCCATCATGGCATGTCCGGTGGCAATGACCAGATTGTCATGGCGGGGCGCGATTCCGAGATAGGGAAGACCGTCGGGCGTGCAGGGACGGAGCCCCACCCAGGGCGAGATGCCTTTGAATTGCTCCGGAGAATACTGGGGGTAGAAGCGGCAGAAGGATTCGATGATTCCCTGGAGTCGTCCTTTGCTGACCGAAGTATTCCGCCCGCAGATTTCCATCGTTCCGGCGACACGGAGACTGGAGCCCATCGGAGTCACTGCGACCCGGCCTTCCTTGAGGAGAGAGCAGAGAAGAGGATTGTGGGCGGGATCCGTCAGGGTCAGCGAATATCCTTTTCCTCCCTGCATGGGGAGCTTCAGGTCAAGTTGACGGGTCAGGTCAAGCGATTGAATTCCACCGGCGAGGACGAATGACTCGGCCTTTTCAGTTTTGCCATCACTTGTTTTGACGGCCTGAATCCGGCCTCGCTCGATCTGGAAAGAGGCGGCCCGGGATTCGATGAATTCGCCGCCACTGCTGATGATGGATTTGCGCAAGGCTGTCAGAAAATCCTGAGGAGAAAGATGGCAGTCCTGCGGCCACCAGACTCCTCCCTGCGCGGAGACGTCGGCTTGTGGTTCGAGTTCACGGATTCTTGAAGGGTCACAGACTTCGGCTTCCAGGCCGAGTCGATGGGCGTGGGCCGCCACTTCGGCTTCGTCTTCCAGCCCTCCGTCAGACTGGCAGAGCATGAGGAGGCCTTTTTGGATCAGAGGAAAGTCTTCTGATTTGGAGAGCTCGACATGTAGACGCCGGCTTTCAAGGGAAAGATCCCGCAACAAAGATTCCGAGTTGGCAACGTGCTGCGAGTTGGAGTGTCGGGCGAAGAGCCAAATCCAACGAGCCAGATCGAAGTCGAGACGCGGCCTCAGGAAGAACGGACTCTTCGGATTCAGCATCCACTTGAGTCCCTGTGAAATCACGCCGGGGGCGGCGAGCGGGATGAAGTGGGAGGGCACGATCATGCCGGCATTGCCTTCCGAGCAACTTGTTCTCAACGAGGCGTCGCTCTCGAGAACGCGCACGGAATGGCCTGCCCGGGAGAGATAGTAGGCAGAGGAGAGGCCGATGACTCCTCCGCCAATGATAAGAACTTCCCGCTTGTCCGGACTCATTGATCAGGAAACCGGATCGGTCGTGTAGACGCCGTTCACAAGGCGGGTAATGCCGAGTGGATTGGCGGATTTGAGTTCGTCGGGAAGGGCCGATTCCGGAAAACTTTGCCAGGCCACCGCGCGGGTGAAGCGGTTGATGGACGCGGTTCCAACCGAGGTGCTGGCGCCATCGGAAGTTGCCGGATAGGGCCCTCCGTGGACCATGGAGTGGCAGACTTCGACCCCGGTGGGGAAACCATTGATGATCAGGCGTCCGGCTTTTTGGGCAAGCAGATCCAGAAGCTCAGTGGCATTGGCGAGGTCTTCTTCGGTGCCATGAACCGAGGCCGTCAGCTGTCCTTCGAGGCTGGCGGCGGCGGCGAGCATGTCGGCTTGCGAGCCACACTCGATGACGAGAGAGGACGGACCGAAAACCTCGGCGCTGAGTTCCGGGTTGGCAATGAATTCCGAGTGAGTGGCCTTCAGAATGGCGGGTCCGCCCTGGCTGCCGGAAGCGTCGATTTTGGCCAGCGTTTCCACTCCGGATTGAGAACCCAGGGTCGCGAGGCACGACTGGTAATTGGCTGCGATTCCTTCGTGCAGCATGGTGGCGGCGGGCAACTCCGAGAATCCGTTGGCCAACGTTTCGTTGAAGGAATCGGAACCGCCGGTGAAGACGAGGCCGGGGCAGGTGCAAAACTGTCCGGCGCCCAGGGTGACCGAGCCGATGAGGTTTTGAGCAATGGTTTCCCCACGTTCAGCCATGGCCCCGGGCAGGACGAAGACCGGGTTGATCGAACTCATCTCGGCAAACACCGGGATGGGTTCGGGACGGGCGGCGGCGAGGTCCATGAGGGCGCGTCCGCCGGTGCGGGAGCCGGTGAAGCCGACCGCTTGAATGATCGGGCTTTGGACGAGGGCGGATGCAAGTTGGCGCCCGCTGTCGAAAATCATCGAGAAGGTTCCCTCTGGCATGCCGCAGGAAGCCACCGCTTTTTGAACGGCTCCGGCTACGATTTCGGCGGTGCCGGGGTGGGAGGAGTGGGCGCGAACGATGACGGGGCAACCGGCGGCGAGGGCACTGGCGGTGTCACCACCGGCCACCGAAAAGGCGAGGGGGAAGTTGGAAGCGCAGAAGACGGCAACGGGGCCGCGGGCCCGGAGCATGGAACGAAGATCGGGCTTGGGAACGGGTGCGCGATCGGGAAGAGCGGTCTCGATGCGGGCATTCACCCAGGAGCCTTCTTCGAGGAGGCTGGCGAAGAGGCGAAGTTGCCCGCAGGTGCGACCGGTTTCCATCCGGCAACGCGGTTCGGGCAGCGCGCTTTCAGCCGTCATGCGTGGTTGGATGTCGTCGGTAAGGGCTTCGATGTTGTCGGCGATGGTGCGCAGGAATTCAGCCCGCTTGGCCGGAGAAGTCAGGGAATAGGGAGTGAAGGCGGCCTTGGCGAGGCTGAGGGCCTGTTGCAGTTCCTCTTCGGTGGCTCCGTGGAACGCGGGTTCGAGGGTTTCGCCGGTGGCAGGGGTGGATACGGTGAAGGTCTGGCCGCTTTCGCTGCCGCGTGATTGGCCGATGAAGGAAGTTCCGGTGAGTGTCATGATGATAGAAGTTTAGAAGTGAATTCCGTGTTGGAAAGGATCGAGAGGGTCGAGAATGAAAGTTGTTTCGCCGGTGACGTGGGCGGTTCCGGAGACGATGGGCAGGATTTTGCCGTCCTCAAGGTTTTCATAGGAGCCTTCGAGGATGGTTCCGATGATGGAGGCCTGGCGCCAGATTTCGCCTTCGGCAAGCTCTCCCGAGGCGGCGAGACAAGCGAGCTTGGCGCTGGTCCCGGTACCGCAGGGGGATCGGTCGAAGGCCTTGCCGGGACAAAGGACGAAATTCTGTCCGTCACCTTCAACTCCTTCGGTGGTGGGGCCGAAGATTTCGATGTGGTCGATCAAGTCGTCATCTTCGCCAGTGATTTTTTGGTCCTCGAGGGCCTGGCGCACGGCCCAGCTGAACGCAGTGAGAGCCTCGATATTGCCCGAGCAAACTTCGGGTCCTTGATTGGAAATGAGGAAGAACCAATTGCCTCCCCAGGCGATGTCGCCGGTCACTGTTCCGTGTTCGGGGACGTCAACTTGGACTTCGGTGGCGTAGCGATACGAAGGGACATTTCTGACCGTGATTCTTCCGTCCTCATCCAACCTTGCAGTGATCACTCCCACCGGAGTTTCGATCTTGTGGTCACCAGGTTTGATTCGACCCAGGTAGGCGAGAGTCTGAACCACTCCGATCGTGCCGTGGAGGCAGCCATTGAGGTAGGAGACGTTGTTGAAGAAAACCACCCCGGTGACGCAGGAGGTGTCTGCGGGTTCGCAAAGATAGGCTCCGACGATGGCATCGAATCCCCGCGGCTCATTGATGAGAGCCGAGCGGAGCCAATCGGCTTCGGTCGCGAGAAACTCGCGGGCTTCGAAGGCTCCGGGTTTCGGAGGCACAGGGGCTCCGCCAATGACGACCCGGGTAGGCTCGCCGCCGGTGTGGGAGTCGATAACTTGAATCCTCAAAGGGTCGGCTGGTTGGAGTTATTTGCCGTCCCAATTTTCCCACCAATTGCGGAAGAGGGCGTGCTGGGTATGGAGGAACTGCTTCTGGGAGGCCGAGAGCTGATCGTAGCAGTTGATCTGGTGCCGGTAGGCGTCGTGTCCTTCGAGAGCCATGAGCTCCTTGTAGTAGAGGACGAGGTCGGGGCCTTCGTCGAAGGTGGAGAGAACGGTGAGGGCTTCGGAAAGTTCTTGGGCCCAGCGACGGTCCTGAACGTTTCCTTTGGCGGCCGATTCGCAGAGTTCGATGAAGCGAAGAATTTCCGTGGGCAAGGCGTTGCCGACTCCGGTGATGGCGCCGGTCGCTCCGCAGTTGACGAAGCCATGGTAGACTTGGGTGTCGACGCCGGCCATCAGGATGACTGATTCGTCCTGACTGGTGATGTGTTCGGCGGCATAACTCAGCGAATTGGCTCCTCCGAATTCCTTGAATCCCACGAGGGAGGGGAACTTTTCGCGGAGGGAGAAGAACAGGTCGGCTTTGGTTTCAAATCCGTAGTAGGGAGAATTGTAAATGACCGCGGGAAGGTCGCCGCCGGCCTTGAGGATTTCGCTGAAGTGGTGAACTTGCGCGGCGGGTGAACTTCCCCGGGAAAGAACACGGGGAATGACCATCAGGCCGTCGGCTCCCACTTCGCGGGCGTGGGTGGCGTGAGCGGCGGCAACCCTGGTGTTCTGGGCGCCTGTTCCAACAACGGTCGGAATGCCGGCTTCGACCAGCCGTCGGATTCCTTCCATCCGCTGGTCGTCGGTGAGTAGGGGCCAGTCACCCATCGAACCGCAATAGACCACGCCGCGCATTCCCTGCTTGATCAGATCGGTGGCAGTTTCCACGAGGGCATCGTAGTTGATGGAACCTTCGGCATCGCACGGGGTCATGAGCGCCGGGATGCAGCCTTCGAAAATGGGGCGTGAGTCAGACATGCGGGGAGTCTGTTCATTCGCGGACGGTTTGTCTTGTCCGGAATCGCAGTGGATCGTCATTTTTTGGACAATGACAGATGTATGAAGGGTGGGGCGATTGCGGACTTGGGTGGACGGAGAAGAGAGCTAGTCTTCCGGCCATGGCTGAGAAGCACGGAGGAAACACGCTACCGGAAGGGGCACGTTATATTCATCAGATTCCTGCAACTCCCTTGGTTCCAGTGAGCGTGGAAGGTGGACCGGAGATCTGGTGCAAGGTTGAGTTTCTCAATCCAAGTGGGTCGACCAAGGACCGGATCGCCCGGCATATTCTCGAGAAGGGTTGGCGAAATGGAAAACTGCAAGAAGGGGACACTGTGGTGGAAGCATCGAGCGGATCGACAAGCATCGCCTTCGCGTTGGCCTGCAGTCAGATGAATTTGAACTTTGTCGCTTTCATTCCCGAGAGTGCCACCTCCGAGCGTGAGTCGATCATTCGGGCATACGGTGGCGAGGTTCGCCGGGTGGCCGGGTCCATGGTGGATGTTCTCGAAGAAGCTCGACAGGCTTCGGAAAAAGAGGGGTGGTTTCTGGGCCGTCAGTTTGTCAATACCGACAATACTGAGGCGCATCGACTTTATACCGGAGCAGAAATCTTGTCCCAGATTCCCGGGGGGTGCGTGGATGCGGTGGTGAGTGGTGTGGGGACGGGAGGAACGTTGAGAGGATTGTATGAAGCGTTCCATCAGGCCGGATGCCGGGTTTCGGCGAATGCAGCCATTCCCAGACAAGGCGAGTTGTTTGGCTCGAACCTTGAGTGTTGTAGTCTGAAATTCAGCTCGGACGTTCCCGGGGTGGCCGATGGGATTAGCGAGCTCTATGGCGAATGGGACTGCGAAGATTTGCAAGAGCGGGAAGTGGGCGATGGCGAGTGTCTCGAGCTGACCCGAAAGCTCTGGGGAATGGGGTTCCCGGTGGGGCCGAGTTCGGGGTTGAACTTCGCGGCCGCTCTCCAGGTCGCGGGTGATCTGAAATCGGGAGCAAAGATCGTGACGGTCTTTCCGGATCGAATGGAGAGGTATTTCTCCCACAAAGTCTTTGATGGATACCGGTCATGAACGGTCGTCAAAAAGAGTTTCTGGAACTCCTTGGAGGAGGCTTCGGGGGAGACGAGGCCTTCGACGACGTTGCAGACACCGTCTACTTCGTCAAGGATGGGGGAGGGCGGTATGTTTTCGTTAACCGAACGTTGGTTGAGCGCGGTGGCTTTGAAAGTAAAGACGAGTTGCTGGGCAAAACGGCAGGCGAGGTGTTTCCCGAGGATCTGGGAATGGAATTTGAAGAACAGGACCGTAGGATTCTTGCAGGGGGGCCGGCGATCAAGAATCAGCTGGAGTTACACTGGTATTCCGAGCGAAGGAAAGGCTGGTGTCTGACCTGGAAAAAGCCCTTGAGATCTCGTTCCGGAGACATCGTGGGACTTTCCGGGATTTCCAGAGATGTCAGCGGCCTGAAAACGAACGCACGTGATCTGGAATCGCTGGCAGGCGTAATGAATCATGTTCGGGACCACATCGATCAACCGCTTCGTCTGGGCGATTTGGCGGAGGCCACCGGGATGTCACCATACCAAATCAGCAATCGGATGGAGTCGGTTCTCGGCTTGACCCCCAAACAGTATGTCAATCGTTGTCGGATCGATGCCGCTTGCCATGCTCTTGAGAATGGCGATGCCCCTCTGTCGGAGATTGCCTTGTCCTGTGGCTTTGGTGACCAGAGTTCGTTTACCAAGCAGTTCGGGAGGATGGTGGGCATGACTCCCAACAATTACCGCAGACGCTGTTGAGCCGATCGGCGTGGCAAGTTGCCATGCCGGAAGGAATGGCTCGTGGAACTTATTGGTCTATGGGGCCAGTGACCTCACCCGGTAGATTCCCGAAGTTTCAGTGACTCCACTCAGGGAAAACGAGGTGGTGGCGCCCGCGGCGTCGATTCCGGTTTCCACGGTGGACCAATTTCCATCGGGGAGAAGGACTTCGATGGCATAAGTGATCCCTTCAAAGGATGTCCACGTCAGGTCGAGGCCTTGACCGTCCGGGTCGTAGGCGAGATCGGTAATCACGATTTCCGGAGGACCGGCGGCGGCGCCATTGTCGAGGGTGATCGACTCGAAGGGGATGATGCCCCGGCCCATGTTGTTGCTGACGCTCAGAGCGGTGATCCGGAAACCGTTATCGAATTCCGTATCGATTCCGTAGTCCGCGTAGAGTCCGCTTCCGATTTCGGTTTCGCCGCTGAGCCACGTAAATCCGGTGTCGGTGAGAACTAGGGAAAAGGTGTTGCTTTCGGTCTGCCAATTCCAGTCGCTAATGTCTACCGCGGTAACTTCTGGAGCATTCGACTCAAATGGTTTGGTGTCGTTGGCGGCGTGGATTGCTCCGGAAGCTCCGTCAGGACGGTTGTTGCCCATCGTGACAAGATCGAGCCAAATTCCTCCGGTGGTGTTCTGCCAGTGTTGGCGACTCCAGTTGTTCGTCTCATAAGCACTGAAGATGCCCATCAAGGGGCGGATGGCCGAGCCATCGGCATTACTGTTGGTGACCGAACACGGGCCGTAGGTCCATGTAATGGTGGTGGGCACTCCGGGGGTGGGCACGGGGAAGGCATTGACGGAGATCAACTCGCCATGCCCCCAGTCTCCCGCGCCATCGTCCCAAGTGATCAGGCTATCGGCGATACTGTAGCCTTTCTCTCCGAGGGTTTCCCATCGGGTCAGGTCCAGCACTCCGTCGTCAAAGTCGTCGTCGAAGCTTTCAGTGCTGAGGGGGACAGGCGGATTGACCGCGATTTGAATCGTTCGCGTAATGGTTTCGAGCCCATCGCCGACGCTCAAGGTGTAAGGGATGGTCGTGGGGACGTCGACCGGTGGAGCGATGATTTCAATTTGGCCGACTCCGTTGACGGTGTTTCCGGAGACGTCGCCGACTCCTTGATCGATCGAGATCGAAGTGGCGCTGGTCGACACTTCCCAATTGAAGGTCATTGTCTCGCCGGTGAAGGCGGTATTCTTCGAAGAGCCGAAGGATTTGAGGAGTTCGGGAGGACCAAAGGGGTTGAGGACTTCGATCTTCTCGAACGAGGTGGTTCCCCGTCCCTGATCAAAGTTCATTCCAAGGGCGAGGACCCGGAAGCCATTTGAGAATTCGGTGTCGATTCCGGCATTTGCCCACAGGTCGGAAAAGAGCAGTGTGTCTCCATCAAACCAGCGATATTCGGTTTCGGTAATTTCGAGTTTCAAGACATGGTTTTCGGTCTCCCAATTCCAGTTCAGGGTGACGGGCCCGAGATTGGTTCCCTGGCTGTTAATGACCTTGGTGTCGTCGGTGTAGATGGCAAAGCCTGCAGCCGTGGAGGTGGCAGTGGGGCGGATGTCATCGAGATCGATCCAGGTTCCCCCGGTGGTATTGGCCCAGTGCTCCTTCCTCGGGTCTTTTTCGTTGGCACTGTGGATTCCCACTTGATAACGGATCGATTTGCCCTCGCCGCCGGGGTTGGCGGTTGTGATCGACGCTGGTCCAAGCGTCCAGAGGATGGTCGTGGTTTCCCCGGCCGGTGGGAGAAAGAAACGCTCCTCGGTGGAAACATCGCCTGAGGCCCAATTGCCTCCGTCATTGTCGAATGTCAGAAAACCATTTTCAACGGACCGGCTTTTGGCGCCGGAGCTTTCCCAAGTCGCAGGGTCCAACTCAGAACCGTCGAAGTCCTCTACAAAGTCCTCTGCTCGAAGGAAAATTCCGCTTGCGAGAATGCAGAACCCGAAAACAGAAGACACTCGTCGATCGATGGGAGTTTGAAGTAAGGCCATCTTTCAATTATGCAAAATTCTGCAATTTTTCAAATGGTTTTTTAGAGATCGGGAAAGCTTTCCCTGAAAGCGTGATTCGATCTGAGCGGGGGGTGTTGTCGAAAGGAGAGGAGGGATGCGGAAAGACTTGTCGGAGCCCCGGAATTGGAGAGTCTTTTGCGCACTATGGTTCGGGTCTTTGTTTCCGGTTGTTACGACATCCTTCATGCAGGGCATTTGCAGTTCTTTGAGGAGGCCCGGGCCCTGGGTGATCATCTGACCGTTTCTTTTGCCAACGAGAAAATCCTTTGGAAGCATAAGGAGAGACGGCCATCGCTGCCCGACGATCACAAACGGGCATTGCTCAAGGCTTTGCCGATGGTTGATGAGGTGGTGGCGGGAGACGGGGAGGCCCTCGGGCTGGATTTTGAACCGATCTTTCGGGAGCTTAGACCGGACATTCTCGCGGTGACCGAAGACGATCGGTATGGAGCGATCAAAGCGGAGCTATGTGCTGAGATTGGCTGCCGGTATGTGAAGCTTCCCAAGACTCCTCCGCGGATCGAGCCCATCTCGACCACGGAAATTGTCAATCGGATCAGTGGTCAGATCGAAGCTCCCTTGCGGGTGGATTTTGCGGGAGGCTGGTTGGATGTCCCCCGGTTGGCCCGGGAGGATGGATTCATCGTGAACTGTGCGATTTCGCCCAAGGTGAGTCTGAAAAACTGGCCCTACGAGCAAAAGGCGGGGCTCGGCGGGAGCGGTGCCTGGGCCTTGTTGAATGGCCGTGACGGAGTGGAGGCCGAGTTGGATTTGGGCGTGGGATGGCAGGATCCGGCAGTGATTCGTGAGACCGGTATCTGTGTCTGGAAAAGTGGGCAAAGGCCGAGATTGGACTTCAAGCGGGATGGGTCGTTTCTGAATGGATTGATGGGATTGAAATGGACCGGAGTGCAACATGATACCCCTGGATCGGTCGATCTTGAGAGAGACTACGACTTGATCGCCAAGGCCGGGATCAAAGCGCGAGAAGCGGTGATGGCCGAATCGGTTGAGATGCTGGTTGAAGCGATCGCGATGTCCTACCGGGTCCAGCTGGACGAAGGGATGGAGGCTTTACCGGAGATTGAGGGAAGCATGGCCCGCAAGTATTGCGGGGGAGGGCACGGAGGCTATGCCGTCTATCTGTTTGATTCGAAGGAGGCCCGTGAGGCTGCTGGCATGCTTGAGATCGAGCCCTGGTGTGATTGAAATTTTTTCAAAGCTCACGATTCACTCCATGCTGAAGAGCCCGGATTTTCAGACGAGGACTTGATCAGGATCTTCTTGAGAGTTTGAATTTCCTGTTTGGGATACCAACCTTCCCGGAACCAGATTTCGTTTCCAGATTTGTCAGCGACGATGGTTATGCCCAGCGATTTGGTCAGGGAAATGCCTTGTGACAGAGAGATTCCTTTCCGTGCATAGGTTAGGCCGGATGGGCCCACTAATTCCGCCCCGTCCAAGACCAGATGAAACTTGTGGCAGTGCATGAATGACAGGATGGTCGCTCTCATAAAGATGACCACGGCGATCCAGGACGCAGGCCAAGCCAGGACGAATTCCCAGAATACGAAAATCAGGACCGACGAAAAGAAGGCCGTGTAATTTGTCAGGAGAACCCGCCACAGGGATGGAATCACTTCCAAGTGCATTGAAAGGTCAGCGGAGCTGCCGGTGGCTCTCTCCTTACTTTTTCGGACGAGACATCGTCATTGTCCCGTGATCACCATTGCCCTTGAAGCGGATATCGAATTTGGTAGGGGTGATGGTCCCGGTCACCCGGTAGGTCCCGAAGTTTGAGGGAAGGGTCATGGATGCATCGAGGGGCAGGGACCCGTCGGGTTGCAAGGTTGCCTTGACCCGGTGGACGTAGTCGCCGAATTGAACGGCGCCCCATCCGGCCCGATAGCGGAAGTTCCAGAAATTTGGATCTTCGTCGCGGGAGACCATGCACCAGAGTGGTCCGTGGTGTCCGTTATGGTTGCTCTTCCAGCTACCTTCCCAAGGGCCAGCCGGGGTTTCGCCTTGTTTGAAGCTCCTGGACGCCTTCCGGAAATCGCTTTGATAACTGGAACACGAGGCAAGGAGAACGACTGGAAGAAACGCGAGTGAACGGCGGGTCATGACTGGCTAGAGGCAGATTCGCTTGAAGAGCTCGTTGAGAGGAAGCTGCATTCCGATGTAGAAATCGCCGAATTCGGCATAGCGAGCGGAGACCTCATCGAAGCGCATTTCGTAGACGATGTTCTTGATCTCGATGGTGTCCTTGGCAAGGAGGGTGACGCCCCACTCGTATTCGTCGAGACCGGTGGAGCCCGTGATGAGCTGGAGGATCTTGCCGGAGTATTTGCGGCCTGTGGTGGCGTGGCCCTTCATGAGCTTGGCACGCTCGTCGTGTTCGAGGGAATACCAGTTGTATTCGGGGTGGGGAGAACGACGCTTGGACATGGGGTAGAAGCAGATGGCCGGCCAGTCGGGAAGGACCGGGTAGAGCCGGTGTTGGAGGTAGTGCTTCATGCGGTCGTCGAATTCCGCCAGAGCAGCGACGAATTCCTCGCTTCCTTCGGTCATCCCTTTTTCGCCAATCAAGGTGTCCTGCGCATATTGTTCACTGGTGGTGGTGTATTCCGATCGTTCCGTTTGCGACAGGTAGGAATAGGCTGGTGTGAGGATGTCGACTCCGAGACCCAGCGTAAGGCGCTTCTCAAAATAGGTGGCATCGTGGAGATCGGGAGTCAACAGCATGAATCCGATGTCGGCCTTTGGTGAAGCGACGGCATAGGTCAGGAGCTGGGTGTCCTTGTGGGAACGGATCTCTTGTACCAGTTCGGTGAGTTTGGTTTTGGCTTCACGCTGTTCACTCTCGGAAAGAGTAGACCACTGACCGTGGTCAACGGAATAGAAGAGGTGAAGCACGTGCCATCCCTCGGCTGGGACGAGTGGTGAAAATGAGTCAGACATGGTAGGTGTTTATTCTTTCAAGGTGGGATCGATGCGGACTTTCACCAACGGTTCGCTGTCCGATGAGCTGCCAGAGGATTCTTCAACGACCACGGACCAAGGACCGGTATCGCCGTTGACATAGGGGTTGAGCCGGGAAGGGGTATCGAACCCTTTGGTGCAGATAATGGTAATCTCATCGCTTCCCGTTTCGGCAAATTTCCCGTTGGCAACCTGGAGGGTGACGGTGTCCCCGACACTTTCTTGTTCGCCGTTGTGAAAATCGATTTGCAGGGTCGCGGAGCCGGAGTCCTGCAGTTTGATCCGGGCCACGGGAATGAGTCCAACTTCGGGAGCAACCCCGCGGTCGGCATTTTCTCCCGACCGGATGGGTTCGCGCCACCAGGTTTCCACTTCGGAGACGGTGAGGTTTTTTCCTTGAACCGGAAAGTCCTCGTCGAAGGTGATCAGCGTTCCTTGAGGGGCGTCAGTGAGGTAGGTGGAAATGCCTCGGACGGCCAAAGCGGCCAAGCCTGTGAGGAGGACGAGGAGGCTGATTTTTTCCAGAAGGGAGAAGGTCCCTAGCAGTTTTCGGGGGCGTTTCGCTCTTGGCTCGGGAGTTTCGGCGGGAACCGGCTCGGGAGCGGGGGGCTCTGGAGTAGCCTGAACCTCTGGCTCTGGCATGGCCACCGGCTCGGTTTCTGCAGCGGGAACGGACGAAGAGGGGGCTTCTGATACGGCTTCGGGGGCAGCAGGGGTCGGAACCTCATCCTCGGGAGGAGTCAGATCGAGATCGTCGTCACCCAAGTCCCAGAAGTCTTCGGGGGCTTCTCTGTCGGAGGAAGGAGGTTTTGTGCTCATGATGCGCTCGACCCATTGCTATCAAGGGTGGGGAGGCTTGCAAAGACGAATCCCGGGCGCAAAAAGAGATTGCATCTTGGCCCGAGTGAGAGATTGTTGTGGCCCACAAGCTATGGCTGATCTCGAAGATAAAAATCCAGAAAGCGTCGCAGGTAAGTTTTACGTCGATTCCCAGTGCATCGACTGCGACCTTTGCCGTGAAACTGCTCCTGACAATTTTCAGCGCTCGGACGACGAGGGATATTCCTATGTCTACAAGCAGCCTGAGAATGAAGAGGAGGAAGCGCTCTGCATGGAGGCTCTCGAAGGTTGCCCGGTAGAGGCGATCGGCGACGACGGCGAGTAAGTTTTCCGCTTCAAGCGGAATGGACCGATGCGCAGGGACGGTGGCTCAAAGGATGACCGGGCCCGGCGCCAGATGAGGGCGGATGTCGTTCATCAATGGGTGGGCGCGCCCAAACCCTTGGACTTGAACAAGAATATCACGGAGGCTTCGGAGCATCTTGAAGCCATCCTTGATGCCATTGGAGTCCGGGGAGGTCTTGATGAAGATAAGGTCAAAGAGACCTGGAGTTCGCTGGCCGGAGATTTGGTGGCGAAGCAGACCGAACCGGTTTCGCTTCGGAAAGGTTGCCTAACCTTGAAAGTGTTGCAGCCGGCAATGCGTTATCACCTCGAGCAATTAAAGCCGGGCCTCTTGCGGAAATTGCAAAGCGAATTGGGACCGGACAACGTCAAGTCCCTCCGGCTGACGATCGGATGATGCCATGAAATACCGTTCTCTTTTGTTCGACTGGTCGGGAACCTTGGTCGACGACCTTCCCCCGACTCTCCATGCCACCAATGAAGTCCTCTCAAGTTTCGGGGTGCCCAGAATGGAGCGGGAGGAATTTCGTGAACGCTTCAGACTGCCCTACCCTGAGTTTTATGACGAAGTCCTCCCGGGAGTTCCCATCGGTGATCTGGAGGGGATTTTCCGGACTTCGTTCAATGAATCACCGAGGGGAGTGACCGTTCTTCCCCATGCCCGGGAGATGTTGGCGTGGTGCGAAGAGCAGGAAATCAGATGCTTTGTGCTGTCCAGCATGGATGTGGGGCTCTTCACCCAGCAGGCCCATGACTTTGGGCTGCACGGGCATTTTGAAGCGATCTATGCGGGAGTGATCGACAAGCGTCATCGTATCGGGGACATCTTGAAGGATCATGATCTTGATCCATCGAGGACCGCCTTTGTGGGGGACATGGTCCATGATATCGATACCGCGCGTCATGGCGGGGTCGACTCGGTGGCGGTTGCGACCGGCTATGATCCCGTTGGACGCCTGACCCGGACCGACCCCAATCATCTCTTTGATCATCTCGGAGACTTCCGGGAATGGCTTGAGCAAAGCATTCAGCCTTCCTAGCTTGAAGCATGTCCGACCGGATCATCATCAGGGGGCTCCAGCTCAGTTGTCATCTGGGAGTGCCAGACGAGGAGCGGGCCGAGCCCCAGACCGTCAGGGCCCATTTGACTCTGGAAGTTCCACGATTCTCCAAGGACGACGAGATCGAAGGGACTGTTGACTACAAGGAAGTAGCTGACCGGGTCGTGGAGCTGGCCGCTGCCAGGGAACGCAAGTTGATCGAGACCCTGGCCTCAGACATTGCGGAATTTGTGTTGGACGCGTTTCAGGTCGATTCCATCCGGGTGGAGATCGAGAAATTCATTCTTCCGGAAACCGATTGGGTGGGCGTGGTGATCGAAAGAAGTTCTTTGCAAAGAGATTGAACGGATGCGACGGGTATGTGTCCCTGTCTGTTAGTTCGGCGGGGCTCTCCCCGCCTTCTTTACATGCCCATGTCAGATTCAGAGACCGTCAGCGATGAAGAGCTTGTTGCTCGGGCCCAGGAAGGGGATACGAAGGCTTTCGATGATCTGGTGGTGAAATACAGCCCGAAGCTCTACGGTCTGGTCTATCACATGACCTCTAACAAGGAGGACACCCACGATTTGCTGCAGGACATTTTCGCCAAGGCTTATCGATCCCTGAAGAGGTTCAGGGGAAAGTCCTCGTTCTATACCTGGATCTACGCCATTGCGACCAACATGACCCTGAATTTTCTGAAGAAGCGCAAGAGGAGGTCGACCTGGAGCCTCGATGTGGTCGATTCCGGGCTCCAGAATGATGAAGCGATGATCGATATCGGGCATGCCGCCAACCCTCGTCGTCAGAGTGATGTCAACGAATTGCAGAAAAAATTGAACGAAGCGATGCAGGCGCTGTCTGAAGACCACAGAGCAGTTGTGACCATGTATGATATTCAAGGAATGCCCCACGCCCGGATCGGAGAAATCCTCAAGGTGTCGGTAGGGACGGTGCGATCGAGACTTTTCTATGCGCACCGTCAACTTCAGGGGCACCTGCAGGATTTCATCCAGTGATCGGGCCGTTGCCCGGCCCTCCCTCCACGATCACGCCCCCCCAATTCCCATGAGCGAACCCGAAGAACAGATTCAAAAAATCATTCGATTGAAAAGGTACGAAAAACCCCGTGACGGGTATTTCGAGGATTTTCTGGAAGAGTTTCAGGAGCGTCAGCGTGGTGAAATGCTTCATCAGTCTTCGAGGTCGCTTCTCGTGGAGCGGGCAGGCACCTGGCTGCGGCAGGTCGGAGTGATGAAGTGGTTGGTAGGTTTCGGAGCGGCTTATGCCATTGTGATGATCGGGATGGTCATGTGGTCGCCGAAAGGAGGACACGACCAGCAGCCCAAACCGAATTTATCTCCGGCGACGCACGAGCCTTCCGGGAAACCACCGGTCAAGCCGGATGGTTCTTCCCCAAAGGAAGAGAATGAGCCTCTTCCGAAGCAGGATTTTTGAGGATGTGTTAACAGTGACCGAGTGTGCTAAAAACGCGTCGCGAAATTTTTCGTGGCGCGTTTTTCGTTCCGGCATGGCAAGGTCCGGGCATGGCAAGTTACCCCGCAAGTTTTTCGGTGAACACTTCCGGCAAGGGCACCTATGAGATCACCCGACAAGCCGAATCCATTGTCCGTGAGTCGGGAATCAAGACAGGGACGGTCACCGTCTTTGTCCAGCACACCAGCGCCAGCCTGGTGATCATGGAAAATGCCGATCCGAGCGCCCGCACCGATCTTCATGCCTTTTTTGATCATCTTGTTCCCGAGGATACTCCGTACTTCATCCACACCTATGAGGGGCCCGACGACATGCCTTCGCACATCCGCATGGTCTTGACGAGAACCAGCGAGGTGATCCCGGTTCTGGATGGGTCGATGTCACTCGGAACCTGGCAAGGGCTCTTTCTTTTCGAGCATCGGGATCAGCCCCATCACCGACGGATCACCATCATGGTCCAGGGAGACGAATGACTCACTTCTGCCCGAAACAATCGAGACGGGACCCGAGACGAACAAAGAGTTTGCCGTTCACGGCGACCGGAGTGGCGTCGGTCCATTGAACTTCCGGTCCGGGGCTGAGAGGGGACCGGGCGATTTCCTGATAGGACTTTCCGACTTTGGCGACAAACATCTCACCTTCGCGGGAGAGGGCATAGAACTTGCCGCCGACTAAGAGCGGCGAGGCATAGAAGTTGGCGGGCAATTGTTCCTTCCAAAGAAGCTCTCCAGAAAGGGAATCCATGGCCGCCAGGGCGCCTCCGTCCGCCAGGGCGTAGACAATGGCGCCGTCGGACACGGGAGTCGGGACGTAGGGAGTTTTACCGTCCATCTTCCAGACAACCTCGGGTTTGGACCAACCGTCTCCTTTGAGCAGTTGGGGAGGCCGGACCGTGAAGTAGACCCCGTTTTTGCAACCCGCTGCGATGAGGACATTTTCGTCCCCGGTGCCGGCAAGGACATCGAAAGGCGACACGATGCAGCGCTCCTTCATGAGCTTCGGAACGGCCCATTGTTCTTTACCGTCCTTGAGATCGAGTCCGACCATCCCGATGCTGGTGGCGGCCACGATGACTTCATGCCCTTTTCCCGAGGGACGGGTGACCAGGCGGATCAAGGGTGTGACGTAGGAGGTGCTTCCTCCCGGATAGGGTGTTTTCCAGATCGCCTTGCCGGTTTTGCCGGAGATGGCTCCGACGTATCCTCCGTTCAGATGCAGGTGGCAGATGACGACGCGGTCTTCATGGATGACAGGATGGATATTGGCCCCGTGCTTACTCTTGAGAGGACCGATTTCAAAGTCCCAGAGTTTCTTTCCTGAATGGTCGAAGGCGGACAACATGGCCACACTTTTGGCGCCGTCGAACCACGAGATGACCACTTTGTCGGCATCGACTGCAGGAGAGGAGGCGGCGGTGTTGTTGAAGCGATGAAGGTGATAATCGCCGATCTTGAGTTTCTGGGTCCATTTGGCGCTTCCCTTGGTCGCATCGAGGCAGGACAGATTGATGGTTTGGTTTTTCCTGTCCTCGCTGGTCACAAAGAGAAGGTTTTCCCAGATCACCGGAGAACTTGATCCCGGGCCGGGAAGAGCTGCGGACCAGAGGAGTGAATTTTTGTCGAGCGCGGTGGGCGCTTCCTGTTTGGAAAGTCCCGCGCCATGGTCTCCGCGGAAGCGGGTCCAGTTCTCCTCGGCCGAAGTCGTGACCCAGAGGATAACGGAGAGAATGCCAAAGACGGTCTTTTTCATGACAGTGTCATACCAGCTTTTCTAGAAAACACGGATGAAAAACACCCTCGAAAATCGGGAGGGTTTTCCTTGGCGGGAGCGGTGGGTTTTCTTCTGATCTCATCATGGAGATTCGCGATGCCACTGAGGCTGACTTGCCGGCCATTGTGGCGATCTACAATGAATCGATTCCAGGTGGAACCTCGACCGCGGATCTGAAGCCGATCACGGTCGAGGAGCGACAGGGTTGGTTTTCAAGATTTGATCCGACGCGACGCCCGATCTGGGTGGCGGTGGATGAGGACGGAACCATCATGGGCTGCGTTTATCTCACCTCATTTTATGAGGGGCGGCCTGCCTACGACAAGACGGCGGAGATCAGTACCTACCTTTCCAGGAAAGCTCAGGGCCGGGGACTGGGCACTCTGCTGAAAGAGAAGATGATCGCGGCCTGCCCCGGATTCGGGGTCGAGAATCTCCTCAGTCTGTACTTTGATCACAACGAAGCCACCAAGCGGGTAAACGAAAAGCTGGGTTTCGTTCCGGTGGGGCACCTTCCGGAGATTGCGGATGTTTTTGGGACGAAGCGGGGATTGATGATCGGATTGCTCAAACTTGGTCGAACATGAGGCTCTAGATCTCGTCATCTCTCATGGCTTTGAGGCGTTTGTCCTGTGCATCGAGAAGGAAGACGGACCGCTGGAAGTCGATCAGCGAGGAGAGCTTCTTGGCCTCTTCACGAGAGCGGTCATCAATATCCATCACCAGCTTCCCCATTTCGGCCGCCGGAATGTCCTTGAGTAACTTCGGGTCGGAAACCCGAAAGACAAGGCTCCGGATTTTCCACCACTTCTTGACCAGGTCCACGTGTTCGATCTCGCCGTAAGGAAGATCGATGGTTGTCATTTCACTTTTACCGCCGGTAAAGACGTTACCCTTCATCCGCCAGGAAAGTTCGACATGATCCGGAAGAAAGCGGAGTTTCCCGATCAATTCTTCCCGGCCCAAGGGGTCGGCGGCGGGACAGTTGAAATTGATGTGAACAGGTTCGGTCAGGATCATCTTGAGATGAACCTTAGCGGGCAGGGAGGAGAGCTTGAAGCTCGTAGGTGCGATTTTTTCGTGGGGTTCCCGGACCATTATAGCCAAGGAGTCGGAACGACTCGGCCTTGACCTTTTTCTTGGCCAGGGCTTCGTCGAGGGCCTTTCGTGCCACCGCAATCTGCTTGTCGGTGTCGTCACCCATCCAAGTGTAGCTGAGGACCTTGGCTTTTTTGACATCCTTGACCTGGATCTTGCGGCCGTCGGCACCTGTTTGGCCCACGCCGGTATTTTGGTAGAGGAAGCCCATCGAGGTTTTCTTCATGTCTTTCTCCTTGGGCTCCATGCCCATTTCCACGGGAGCGGTCATGGGGATGTCCTTCTTTTTGATGTGATTGAAGAGGGTCCAGAAGGAGAGGGTGCCACCTCCCTTGGTGACCGCCACGCGGTAGTCGGGATACTGTTTCTCGGCAACCTGATTGTAGGGACCGGGCTTGGGCCAGCCTTTGGGAAGGGGAGCTTCGGAAACATAGGCGGGCTCTTCAGCGAGGAGGCCGGGAGTGGTGAGAATCAGGAAGGCGAGAAGTTTCTTCACGACGCCAACCAAACACACTTCTGCGAATGCGCAAGGGGGCGACGCAAACCCTTCTGTTAGGAGCTGATCAGCAGACGGAATCCTCCGTAAGCCAGCCGTTTGGGGTCGAAGGGTTTGTCATCCGACCCGCAAACCTCGTTGAGTCGGGGGTCAGCCATGGCCTTGGCATTCACCTCGTCGCGGTGTTCCCGGTCCCGATAGCTGATCCAGGAAAACATCACTGTTTCGTCTTCGGAAAGACCGGCCAGCTGAGGGAAGGACGTCATTTCGTCCCCGACCTCGGTGTCATCTGCAATACACTCGCGGTATTCCAAGGCTCCGTGTTCCATCCAGACTTTGGCGGCCAGCTCAGCGAGCTTCTTGTAGTCGTCGACACGATTTTTGGGAACAGGGACGACAAATCCATCGGTGTAAGTGTTCATGAGTCGATTCTACTTTTTGGGCTTCTTTTTCAGGGTTGAGAGATACTCGATAACATCGCGGATTTCACGCTTTTTAAGAATCTGTCCCATCGGCGGCATGGTCGAAATGACCGGGCTTCGTTCCTTGATGTCTGAAGCTTTGACCTTGGTCTTCTTTCCTTCGGGGTCCCTGATTTCGAGAATGTCTTTGGTTTCTTTCCCGAGAATCCCGGCGACCGAGTCTCCGTTTTTCAGGGTGAGCGAGATCGAACCATATCCGTCGGAGATTGCCTTCTGGGGCTCAAGAAGAGATTCCAGAAGATGGGCTCTTTCCTTGAGTCCAATCGATTTCAGATTGGGCCCGAGGTCGCTTCCCTTGCCGTCATCAACCTTATGACAACGGATGCATTGGGCCGAGATGTGGTTCATGAAAATCTTCTCTCCGAGAGAAGCATCACCACCCTCAATAGTGTGAGAAAAGTCAGGAGCCGGAGCCTTGAGGTTTCGGGCGGCCGCCGCTTCGGCAAGATCGAGTTTTAATCCGAGCGGAACTTGGTCGAAGGTTTCGATCAGCTTTTTCAGGATTTCATCGCTTCCGGAATTCACGAGCAGTTTCACGGCAGCTTGTTGTTCTTTCAACGGGGCTCCTTTCTTTTCCAGCAAGGAAGAGATGAAGGTCGTAGCAGCCGGGCGATCGATCTTTGAGATCAGTTCGAGAGCGGCGATACGGACTTCGGTTGATGAGGAATCGAGTGCTTTCTTGAGAATCTCCTTCAGGTTCCCGGTGTTCTGGGAGGCCAAAGCTTTCAGGGCTTCGACCCGAAGGTCGGGAAGTGAATTGGCATTCGAAGCCACGGCGACAAGGGCTTCCGTTGAGATCTCGATTTTCAAGGTGCGGGCCAGCGCCATGGTGGCGCCCTGGATCTTTTCGCTGGAAAGAGTCAACAGCTTGACGAGCTGACTTTCCAGAGCTGCCTTGGCGACGGTGACATCCCGGTCGGCAAGTGGGCGATATCGGCCAATGACGCGGTCGAGCTTCTCTGGTTTTGTCCATTCAGAGAGGGCATCCAAAGCCTCAAGCCGAAGAGCCTCCAGGGCGTCAGGGCGAGCCGCAAAATTTGCAACTCGTGCCGCGCTTTTGTCACTGCCCAAGTGAAAGTTGGCATTGAGGGACCGGCGGATGAAGGATTCATTGGAAATCCACTGGGTTGAGTCCAGAGCCCCGGCCAACTTCGGCATGGCGTCGGGAATGGTCCAGTCGTCATGAATGGCACGGGATGCCTCGGCAGCGACAAATTCGAAGGGAGACTGCAGGAATGCAGACACGGCGCTGTCGCCGCGACGTCTGAGAGCCACCACCGCCACGGTTTGGACGAATTCGGATTTGTCACTGGCAAGTTTGGCGAGGAAATCTGTGGGGGCGCAGCCGGTGAGTCCAACAATGATGGCGTGGCGGAGGTAGGTTTTGCTTTGGTCGTCGATGGCGCGGGCCATTTCCACGAGGGCTTTCTCGCTGCCACTGGCTCCAAAGTTACCGAGCGCCATGGCGGCAAAATACTTTACGCGATCGGAGTCGTCCTTGAGGCAGTTTTCGATCGCTTCAAAAGCAAAGGGAGCCTCGGAGGGTTCAGGTGCCTGATGGAGGGCAAGTTTGACTCCAAAGTTTTCGCTATATGTCTTCAAGACCTGAACCCGGATTTCCGGGTCGGGATCACTGAGGAGTTCAAGGATCTCCCCCTTGGTGTTTCTCGTTTTGCGGTCCAATTGACAGATCCCCCAGATGGTATGAATGCGTGACAGTTGGGGGCCTTCTTTGCTGGCTTGAATCAACTCCTCCCGAGCTCCCCGCTTCACCAACTCAAACTGAGCTTTGAGCCGCACCCGCTGGTCGGGGTGGTTGAGGTGGGTGACAAGATCACGGTTGTCGTAGATCGCTGGAGAGGCCTTCAGGATCGCTGCAGTTTGTTTGCGGAGAGGGTGTTTCTCTTTCGTGTCCCACTTCCAGACCGCGCCTTTTTTATTAAGGGGATAGCCGCCGCCCCAGTCGACTCCGTAGAGAGCGCCGTTGGGTCCAAAGTTGATGCCGACGATGGGAACGCCATTCCCGATCTGCATGTCGTTGATCATCTTGTAGGTGGCTCCGTCCTGTTCGACCTGGAAGGCCCATTGCTGCCCGTTGGGGGCGCTGGTATGGAAGAAGTAGTCCTTCCATTCCTCACTCAGTGCCGTGCCCGGATTGAAGGCCATCCCGGCGGGGCCATTGTTGTAGAGACGAATCGGCGGGACGATATGGGCGGGTTGACCCTTTTGATAGGGGACGGAGAGATTCTCGTCCATCCAAGGATTGAAGTCGCTTCCGCGATATTGCCAATTGGAGCGCCAACCTGCGTCCATGTGCTGGACGATATACACGAAGCGTTCTTTCTCGCCCGGTCGGTCCGAGTCATTGTCGACTCCAAAAATGTTTCCGTATTGGTCGAAGGCGATTTCCTGCACATTGCGAAGTCCTCGGGCATAGACTTCGAAGTTGGAGCCGTCGGGGTCGCAGCGAAGGAGGGCGCCGTGGTTGGGGTATTTGAAGTGAAGGCCTTCCTTTGAAGTGGCTCCGACACCCTTGTCGCCGACCGTCCAGTAAATGCGGCCGTCCGGGCCTACCGTCAGGCCGTGCATGTCGTGACCGGCGTAAGCCAGATGCGGGCCGAAGCCATAGGCGATGGATTCGCGTTGGTCAGCCTTGCCATCATTGTCGGTGTCGCGGAGTTTCCAGACGTCGGGAACGATGGTGGTGTAGACATCGCCCTCGTGATAGAGGACGCCGGCGGCGATTCCGGCGATCTCATCTTGGAAACCTTCGGTATAGACTGAAATTTTGTCTGCCGTTCCATTCTGGTCGGTGTCTTCGATGAGGAGGATTCGTTCGGTCAGGGCTTTGAGGTCCTCGAGGTCGTGTTTGCCGTCCTTGTTGTAGTCTTTGACTCGACGTTTGTTCTTGTCGCTGTTCTCGGGGGTAAACTGTTTCCGATAGAACTCCCTTTTCTCATCGGGTGTCTTGAAGCTGAGGTCGTCGGGAATCCAGTCACGGTTGTTGCGAATGTCGAGGTCGTTGGCCTTTCTTCGTTGGGTCTGGGTGACGTAAGCCCGGCCTTGATCGTCGAAGGCAATGGCGACCGGATCTGGGACCAGAAATTCGGGCGTCCATTTGGTGAATTCCAGGGAAGAAGGATCCGGTTTCTTGGCGAGGGCCGGTCCTGACAGGAAGAGGGAGGTGAGAAGGGCAGTGGCAGCAAACTTCATGAGATTGTAAAGAGAGACTCTAGAAGTAATCTTCGGCGGATTGAAGGCGCATCTTTCATTAGCGACGGCGATCTTGAGATTGCGGCAAGGCGGTGATCGGGTATCTTTCCCGGAGATGAGTTTTTCAAGACGTCGTGTATTGCAAGGTGGGTTCGCCGGGGGAACGGCTGGATTGCTGACAAATGTGGGGCAGGCCCAGGAAGGTCTCCCGACGGCCGGTGGCGGAAAGAAGCCTCGAGGAATTATCTTCTGTGTTTCGGACGGGATGAGCCAAGGCGTGTTGTCGATGACCGAGGCCTTTTCGCAGCAGGTTCGCACGAAGGGAACGACCTGGTGGGAGTTAATGGGCCGAAAGGATGCGGTTTCGGGGTTGATGGATACGGCGTCCTCAAATTGCATGGTGACCGATTCGGCGGCGGCTTCAAGTGCCTGGGGAGGAGGTCAACGGGTTCCCAACGGCAGAATTAACGTCGATGGTAAGGGAAAGCGGCATGAGTCGATTGGAGAAACACTGGAGAAGACGAAGGTCAGACTTGGATTGGTATCGAGCGCGACGATCACCCACGCGACGCCGGCCGGATTTGCCGCGACTGTCCCAAGCCGTGGCCAGGAAGATCAGATTGCCGAGCAATATCTCAATCGGGTGGATGTCATTTTGGGAGGTGGCTCCCGTTTTTTTGATGCCAAGTCGAGGAAGGACAAGAGGGATCTTTTCGGGGATTTCGGGCGGGAGAGTTACGGGGTGGTTCGCTCCAGGGATGAGCTCTTGAATTCGAAGTCGAAAAAAATCCTGGGAACCTTTACGCCCGGATATCTTCCTTATGCCTTGGATCGCGATCAGGATGAGAATTTGCAGAAGACTGTTCCGACTCTGGCCGAAATGTCTGAAGCGGCCTTGTCCCGGTTTTTGGAAGGCGGGGATCCTTTCCTCATGCAGATGGAAGGGGCCCGGATCGATCATGCTGCGCACAAGAACGACATCGGGGCGATCTTGCATGAGCAAATGGCGTTTGATGATGCAGTGGCCAAGATTCTTGCGATGACGGCTGGACGCGATGACATCCTTGTGGTGCTGACCAGCGATCATGGTAACGCCAATCCCGGGCTCAATGGCACGGGGTCGGGGTATCGTGATACCAACAAGTGTTTTTCCAGAATTGCCCGGATCAAAGGGTCGGCGGAGCTGTTCCTGCAGAACTGGAGGCAGACCCAGGAGAAGTCGAGTGCGAGTATGAGCCACCTCATGGAAAAAATCTACGGATTCACTCCTTCGGCTCCCGAGTTGGAGGCCGTGATGGACCGGATCGGAGGAAAGAAGGTGACTGAATGGAGTAACCAGCTATCGAATCCGGTGGGACTGCTGGGGCAGATCGTGGGCAACGTGACAGGTGTCGGCTGGACCGGGATCTGTCACACTTCGGATCCGACGCAGCTCACGTCGGTCGGGCCTGGGGCCGAACAATTCTCGGGGCTGATCAGAAACGATTCGGTGAGGAACAAGCTCCTCAGCTTGTTGCCGGTCTAAGCAACTTACGAGACTGTTTCAGCGTTCCGGCAGAGAACGTGGTTTCTGGGATCATGTGACCAGCCGAAGAATCCTTCTTCGTAGTTCCTTGCTTCGTAGCCAAGCATGTGGGCCACGAGAAAGGCGATGCTCGAACGCCAACCTGTTCCGCAATAAAAGGTGAGAGGAGTGGTTCTCTACCGAGGAGTCGACAATTCCGAGTTGGTTCCATCGGTCGCGAACGGTTTCGAGATGCGGAAGGAGCCGCTTGGAACGCCCTTCCATGAGGTTTTCCCAATCGCCCTGGTGAATAGCTCTTGGGATATGGCCGGCTCTTGAAAAGAAGGGATACTTTTTCGGAGTGGTCCCGTTCCACTCGCCGACGGTTCGCACGTCGATGAGTTTTCCAATGTCGCAAGCGGTTTCCATCAGGAGGTGTCGTTGGACTTCAGGGGTGGAGGCGAGAAATCGATGAACGAAGGACCACTCGTGACGAGGGAAGGTGATGTCGGGCAAGTCCCAGACGCTGGTGGTGGTCATGACAGTTTCCTGACCATGCTCAAGCCAGGCATCGATTCCTCCATCCAGAAAGCGGACTGATTTGACCCCGGCATACATCAATCCCCAAACGAGTCTGGCGGCAGCCATGACACCGTCGGGGTCACTGCCGTAAACGACGACTTGGGAATCGGGAGTGATTCCCAGTCGTTCCAAAGCGAGAGCGAGCGCGTGGCCTTTCAAGATGTTGGCCTCCTCCGGATGGTCGTAGTGGGGATAGTATTTCTCTCGATTCAATCCGGCTTCGAGGTAACTCGGGTGGACCTGGATGGCCCCCGGAAGATGGCGGAAGGGCGGCGCATCGGGTGAAAGGGGGTGATCGACTGAAGAAAAGTGGGCCTCCAGAAGAAGACAATCTCCTTGGAGGGAAATGAGCTCCTCGGGGCTGATCAAGCCAAACTGGTTGGCAGGGTGTCGTGATTCCAGTTGTTCTGGATTCAGGGAGGATGGTTCTGGAAGGCTCATTCGGGAAATCAATTCCGGACTGACCTCCGACTACAAATGTTAGAGTCTGCTCGATCCGGATTATTTCCAGTTTTTTTGCGGATCAGATATAGATGTCCCGAGGATAATGGCGTTGAGGTCATTCGACTTGGAAGGTATTCAATAGCCGTGAATCGAAAGAATCTATCGATTGCGATCTTGTTGGGGGGTACTCTGTTCCTTTGCAGCCTACAGAGGCATGACTCCTAGACCTGCAAAGATATACATTCATCCGGATGACCTTGATTCTTTGGATCACAGCGGAGAGGGCTTTGAGATTACAATCAACAGAATTGAATCCAACGAATTGATCGTCATGGAGATTGCCGCTGAACGCACCACGTGGAGTTATTTGGGAGTGTTGGCCATCGGTATTCTCATGGCGTCTACCCAGTTTCGTGCTCTGAATGCTCGGGATTCCCAAAAGAGACTGGAAGCGCTCAAAGAGCTGGAAGAAACAGCAGGCGACGGAAACGCTGAGCCGCACAGTGATCCGGAATACGAAGCCTTTTTGAAGGAGGATGCCAATCGAAGGTTGGTTCCCCGACCTGTCCTTGAGAAAGAGTTCGAAGCGTGGAAGGAGTCGAGGGACGGATCCGATTCAGGTTGAGCCAACAACCTTGGCGGCAGTGGTCGGGAGCATGTTCTCGTCGGTTGAAACAGAAAAGTCCTTCGTTCCGAGAAACGAAGGACTGAGTGGGGATGAGATAGCAAAGGCTTCTTAAATCACCCGGTCGTTGCCGCCGTCGATGGGGATCTGGGCGCCGGTGGTGGCGTAGAAGACCGGGCCTGCGACTTGGCTGACCATGGCAGCGACGCCGGGAGAGGTGATCTCGGCACTGAGGAGGTTCTTGGTCTTGTATTCCTGCACGGTCATGCCGTAGCGCTTGGCAGATTTTTCAAGAGCTTCATCGGTCCAGATTTCGGTATCGAAGACGGCATCGGGATGCAGGATATTGACGCGGACTCCAAAGGGGGCGAGCTCGAGAGCAGCCACGCGGGCGAGTTGGGTGACACCGGCCTTGGTGACGGAGTAAGCCGATGCTCCTGGACCGGGAGCGGCGAAGTTGCGGGAACCGATGATGATGATGGACGGTTGCTTGTCGCTTTCCTTGAGGGCGGGAATCGAGAACTTGAGGAAGCGCTGGGTGGCGGTGAGGTTGATGCGAAGGTGAAGGTCCCAGCTGTCTTCTTCGGCATCAATGTATTCACCGGATTTGAAGATGCCGGCATTGGCAACGATGATGTCGAGTCCGCCATGATCGGCAATGGTCTTGTCGACCGCGGCTTTGAGAGCGGCATCATCGGTGATGTCACAGACGGCACCGGAAAGGCGGTCGCCGGTAAGGTTGGTGACGACATCGGGATTGATATCGAGTCCGACGACGGTGGCTCCATCGTTACGAAGGCGTTCGGCTGTGGCGCGCCCGATGCCTCCGCAGGCTCCGGTGACGATGGCGACTTTGCCGGCGTGAATTTGTTCTGACATGGTGATGCTTGGGTTAGAGTTGTCTGGAAATCAGGCGCTGAGAGCGTTGTTGAAAAAGGCGAGGTTTTCGACGGGATCGTTGCCGTCGAAGATAGCCGAACCGGAAACCACGAAGTTGGGGTTCATGTCCGCGATTTGGGCGATCGTTTCTTTTTTGACCGCGCCATCGACACAAATGAGGATGTCTGGTTTGAGGGCAATCAGGCGGGCGATCTTCGAGGGAAGGTCATCAAGAAAGGCCTGCTTGCCGGTATCGGGACCCACGCCGAGGAGGAGGACGTAGTCGATCTGATCGAGGTAAGGCTGGATGGTTTCGACGCGGGTTCGCGGGTTGAGGGAAACACCGCGAACGATGTCTTCGTGCTCCGAGATCAGGGAGAGGGTAGCCCCGATGTCCTCGGTGTATTCGACGGAGAAGGAAATGAGGTCGGCTCCGGCTTTGGCGAAAGCGGCGATGTGTTTCTCCGGCTTGTCGATGAGGAGATGAACGTCTTTGAGGAGGTCGGTTTTGAGGCCGGCAACGAAAGGCGAACCCACGGTAATGTTGGGCCAGATGTTTCCGTCCATGACATCGAAGTGAAGCAGATTGACGTCGTTGTCCTTGAGGGTCTGGAGGGCTGAGTTTTGATCGCCGATGTCAGCGCTGAGGGTGGCGACGGAGAGCTGTGGCTTGTTGCGGATGAGGTCGATTTTTTCGCTGCGGGTCATGGTGAGATGGAGGTTTGGGGATTGAAGAAAGGGGGAGAGATGGGAAACCCCGGGCTTTCGCCCGGGGTTGTGAATGTTGGCCTGGCGCGTGGAAGCGCCGGCACGCCGGTTAGCCGGCGTTGTAGATTTCGATCGCTTCGGAAGGCTTGGCTCCGTTGTGAACGACTTCCTTGACGGCACGCATCATGGCGAGGGGCTTGTCGGACTGGAAGACGTTGCGTCCCATGTCCACTCCGGAGGCGCCGCACTGGATGGCGTTGTAGCAAAGCTCGAGGGCTTCAAGCTCGGGAAGCTTCTTACCACCGGCGATCACCACGGGGACCGGGCAGGCCGCTACCACGTTTTCGAATCCTTCGGTGTAGTAGGTCTTCACGATGGAGGCTCCGTTCTCGGCGCAAACGCGGGAAGCGAGACCGAAGTAGCGGGAGTCGCGGGCCATGTCCTTGCCGACAGCGGTTACGCCCATGACGGGAATGCTGTATTTGTTGCCGATGTCGACGAGGCGGGAGAAGTTCGCGATGGTGGAAGCTTCAGTGGCAGCATCTCCGACGGCAAGCATGGCCGCCATGGCGGAAGCATTCATCGAGATGGCATCCTCCTCGGCGATGAGAACGTTGTGGTTCATCTCGGTGAGGATGGTGGTGCCGGTGTCGGTGCGAAGGCAGATGGGCTTGGTGTTGTCAGCGGGGATGCTGGTGCGGATCATGCCACGGCAGCCCATAAGGCAGTCGGCTTCTTCGGCGAGAGGAGCGATGTTGAGGTCGATCCGCTCAAGACCGGAAGTCGGACCCATGAGAAAGCCGTGGTCGAAGGCCAGCATCACGGTGCGTCCCGATTTGGGGTTGAAGATACGGGACATGCGGTTCTTGATGCCCCAGGACATGCTGTTCATTCCCTTGAGGTAGAATGAAGAGGTGTCGGCGGGTGTGTTGAGACCGAAGTTGTCTCCGTCTCTGATGTCGTCTAAGTCAGCCATGGTTTTGGTTGGTTGGTGTTTTGGTTGGTTTTTGGAAAGTGTTCAGGATTTCAGTTTTTGGGCCAGTCGAATGCGGGCCACGATGGCATTTTTCATCTGGGAATCGAATTCATCGACGTCGACTGAGATCGAAGTGGGTCGATGGACGATTCTGATCCTTGAGTCCATGGGGCCGTCTTCTTCATCTGCCTTGGTGGCCATGAATTTCGTTTCGCCTTCCTCGAAAAGAAGGGCGGTTTCTTCGTAAAGAAATTTGGTGAAATCCATCGGAAGGCCTGTGGTTTAGTTTTCGAGCTTGTCGATGAGGTAGTTGACGGCGCGCTCGACAAAGGCGTCGTCCTGGGCGTTGTTGTCCATGGAATCGACTTCGATGGTGTCGGGAAGCTCCTTTTGCAGGGATTCCCAGTAGGCGGCGTCGAGTTCAGGATTGTAAAGTTCTCCTCCTTCGGCCGAATAACTGGAGACACCCTTGAGAGGCATCAGGAAGAGGGTGTCTTTCGTGGAGTGGGAAAGCTTTTCACCGATCGACTTGGCAACTCGGGCTTGTTCGTCGGCATTGAGGCGGGGGACGAAAACATAAGGCGAGTGCCAGGTGATCTGGTGCTCGGTCCAACCTTCGGGAACCACGTTGGGCTCGCTCACAAGAATTCCAAGGTGCTCGGATCCCCCGGGAACAATGACCTGTGGAAGGCCGAGTTTGCCGGCGATGGTCAAGCGGTCGGGGCCTCCGGCGCGAAGGACGCCCCAGACTCCGTCGGCGATTTCGCCGAGGCCGTAGTCGAAGACGGCGTTGATGATTCCTTCCTTCATCATTTGCTCCATGGCATCACCACCGGCTCCGATCGCGTGAAAGGTGATGACCTCGTATCCGGCCTTTTCGAAGAGTTCGATGGCATGCATTGCTCCCTGGGTCAGGACGCCGAGATTGGACATTCCGATTACTCCCTTGGCGGTGGATTTGGTGATGCACTGTTCCGACTGGGCCATTCCCCAAGCGGCGGAAGCGGCGTTGGCGAGGATCTTCCGGGAGAAGACGTTGAGACCAAGGATGTCGGAAACGGCGAACATCATCGTGATGTCCTTGATGCCGACGAAGGGGGATGTGTCGCCCGACGCTGCAGTGGACAGCATGACCTTGGGGAATCCGTAGGGAAGGGCTTGCAGGATGGGAGCACAGGTGGAGGTTCCCTGGGTGCCTCCGAGGGTCACTACCGCGTCGATTTTTCCGGATTCCTGAAGTTCGAGGAGAAGCTTGGTGGCTCCGGCCACGATGAACGGGTTGGATTGTTCCCGGTTGGGTCTCACGAGAAGTTCCTCGAGGTTTCCTCCGCCGGCCGCGATGACTTCCTGTTTGCTGATATCCGCAGTGAGCTCCGAATCGCCGACGAGGGAAAGGTCGATGAGGAGGGCTTTGCCGCCGAGGGATTCGATTTCGGAACGCATGAAGTCGGCTTCGGCAGCTTTCGTGTCGAGGGTGGCGAGGATCGCGACGGTTTTCATGGGGGAAGGGATACACCCTGAATCAGGGAACGTCTTGAAGAAAATGAGGTGTTTTTTGAATATAATCGTCAGAAGGATCTAGAGGCGATATCGGGCCCGATAGGCTTTTGGCGGTTCCTTCATGATGCGGGAGAACTCCCGGGAAAAGTGGGCTTGGTCCGCAAAGCCACAGTGGTGGCTGATTTGGGCGAAGGTTTGGGTGGTCTGGACGATGAGGTGGCAGGCTTCCTGAATCCGGAGATGGCGGAGGTATTCCTTGGGGGTCATGCTGAAGCAGGCCTTGAATTTACGGAGAAAACTACTGAGGGAAAGATTCGCAGTGGCTGCCAATGCAGTGATGGCAATGTTGTCCCGGTAGCTCCGGTGAAGGACCTCGAGGGCCGGGCCGAGCTCCTCGTTCTGGGAGAGCGAGGTGGTGCCTTGGTCGAAGGGGCGGGTGATGCCGATGATGCCGCAGATCTGATGATCCTGATTGAAAAGTGGCTTCTTGGTGGTGGTGGACCAATCCACAAACCCGCTTCCCCTGGGAACGAGCTCCACCCGGTTGATCACCGATTTCCCCGTCTCCAGAATCCTGAGGTCATCCTTGCGGATATCCTCCATGATGTGGCTGGGAATGTAGTCATCGTCTCGTTTCCCCAGAATCTCGTCCGGTGATCCGGCTTCGAAAATTTCGCAAAGGCGGTGGTTGTAAGCGACATATCGAAGGTCGCGATCTTTGACGAAGTAGATGAAGCCGGGGAGGTCGTCAAAGATTGAGGCAAGATGGTTCTCGACGTGGTTCTTTTGAAAGAATCGGTCATCCTGCATGAGGAGATTCAAGCACTTCCTCAGGCGTTGCGCGAGTCGAACCGGAACATCCCGATTTGATCGTACTGGGGCTAACTCGTGGGCGTCCAGAGCTTGATTTTTGTGGAGAATTCAATAGCGCTTTAGTGCCACCCTTGGTTGCCCCATGTCACCCAAATACTTTTTTGGATTGTCATTTTCCTTGGTCCTGAGCTGTCCTCTCTCCGCCCAGATTGTTCCGAATTCCGCGAACTGGACCGGAGGCGGGGGGAACTGGTCGCAGACCAATTGGATTTTTGCGGAGCCGTTAACCCCGTCGATTCCCCCTCTTCCCATTCCTTATCCAGATGCGCTCTATGGTTTTGCCTTCATCTGCGATATCGGTGGATCGGCGGTGAATGTCAGCATTCCGATTTCCATCGCCGACATGGAGGTCGACAATGGCGGGCAGCTTTCCATTCAGAATGTGCCCTTCGCGATTGATGCCCTGTTGGTGGCAGGCGGAACCCTTCGTAACGATGGTGCCGTCGTGATCAGCGGGGGAGGTTCGCTGCGTGGAACGATCGGCGTTCCACTGTTCATTTCCGGCGATGGAGCCATCGAGCTGCAAAATGATGCTTCGCGTCTCGGGGAAATCGGGATCGTGGACAATGGAGGCAACCGGATCTCGGGAGACGGCGCGATTGTGGGTGCGGGATTCAACAACGACAACGATGGTGTGGTGATCTGCGACCGCTTCGGCGACTCGCTGACGATTGAGGCGATTCTCGTCGACAATGATGGTCTCTTTGCAGCTTCGGGTGGTGGTCGTATTTTTTCCTCCGCCCGTGCTGGCGTAGTAGCCGTGCATCTTGTGGTAGGTGCCGAAGCTTCCGGTGAATCGATTTGAGTCGAAGAGTTTGCCTCCGGGATCTTGGGCCATCCAGAAGTTGTTGATGTCTCGGGGGAGAAGATTCTTCACCGGATCCCTTGGAGTAGGGCAGAGGACCTCGTAAGAAATCGAGACACCTGTCTTGAGCATTTGTCGGAACCAAATGGTGCACCCGCGCCCGGGCAGGTAGCAGTCGAGAGTATTGTCCTTTACCTTGACCGAGGGCTCGGGAGCATTGTCACCGGGTTGAATTTGAAGCTCCCAGTTGTCTAGGTTTTCGAAGTTGTCGGAGACCACCTCGGGCCCGATTTCAAAAAGGCCGGTGCCCTTCCCAAGAACCACAGGCGTCGTGGAGGCCCGGGTGGACTCGAGGCACAGGAAGGCAAGTAGGATGACTACCAAAAATCTCGAAGTTCGCTCGCTTAACATGAGAGGAAGAAAGGGGTATCTATTTTTGCGTGCAACTTTTCTTTTCGAGAGGCAGGTTACGCAAGGAGTTCAGCCACCAGAGCCGGAACGGTTTCCGACGCCGGGCCGACCCGGTGTTCATGAAAACGGTTGGTGACCGTCGTTTCTTCCCGGTTGAGTTCAATGGTGTGGGCACCACTTCGTCTCGCGACATCTGAAAACCCGGCGGCCGGGTAGACATGTCCGGAAGTTCCGATGGAAATGAAGGTGCCGGTGGAGGAGAGGATCTTTTCAATTTCGTCGAGATAGTAGGGCATCTCGCCAAACCAGACGATATCCGGACGCAGCCCTCCGCTCCGAGAGCATGAGTCGCACACTTGGCTCTGTTCAATGTCGTCAAGGCAGTCGCTCCTGGCATCACACCAAATGCATTTCTTGCGGAGGAGTTCTCCGTGAATATGAAGGATGTTTTTGGAGCCCCCTCGCTCATGGAGATCATCAACGTTCTGTGTGATGAGAGTCACTGGTCCGTCATATTCTTGTTCAAGCTTTGCCAGGGCGAAGTGGGCGGCGTTGGGGGTCACAGTCGGGAGTTGGGCCCGTCGTTGATTGTAGAAGTCGAGAACGAGGCTGGGATCTCGCTCGAAGGCTTCCGGCGTGGCGACATATTCGACCCGGTGACCCTCCCAGAGCCCATCGGCATCCCGGAAAGTGCGCAGCCCTGATTCAGCGGAGATCCCCGCGCCGGTGAGGATGGTGATGGATGGTTTCATAATGCTCCTAGAATATGTCTGATGGCTGAAATTGGAAGTTCGAGAGGTGCCAATCCGTAGTGAGGGGCAATGAAATGCTCTTTGTTGCTTGGCTTCTGGATATCGATTGTGGGGATTGCCATTGGAGGGGACCGGATGAAGGTGCTGGTCTGGAATACCGAGCGGGGTTCGAATCCTTATGGAGAGGATGGCAAGGAGCGGGTGCTGAAGGTGATCAATGACAGTGGAGCGGATGTGGTGTTGTGGCAGGAAAGTTACAAGTTGGACGGAAACGAGGAGACTTTGGGAGCCTGGGTGTCGCAACAACTGGGTTGGGCGATTTGGCAGGGGAAGAGTCCTCACTTGGCGGTGGCCAGTCGGTATGAACAGGTGAAGCGAGAATTTCATCATCCTTGGCATGGCTTGGGAGCAAGATTGCGGGATGAGAAGGGGAGGGAGTTTGAGGCCTGGAGTATTTGGTTGGATTACCGGTCTCCGGTGCAGTGGGAGGCGGTGGATCGCCCGAATGCGACCAATGACGAGTTGATGGCGTGTGACACGACGAAGTCGGATCGGTTCAAGCAGGCTCAGGCTCTGTTGGATGGATTGGATCGCAGAGGTTTGCTTGATGCCCAGATTCCGGTGCTAGTGGGAGGAGACTGGAATTCGTCCTCCCATCTCGACTGGACGAAGGAAACGGCGAAGGCTTTTCCTCACCGGAGAGAGTTGGCCCTGCCGATCGGGAGGTTGATGAAGTCGGCCGGCTTTGCAGATGCCTATCGCTTCATTCACCCCGATCCTGTGTCGCATCCGGGAAATACCTGGACGCCGCGGGGTGAGAAAAGAGAGGACGGAAAATTGGATCCCGGCGAACGGATTGACCGGCTGTATTTGAAGAATGCGATGGGGCGGCCGGGGCTTTTAGTCGTGGGAGCGAAGGTGTTACCTGAGCATTTGGAAGATGCCCGGGGACCGAAGCCGGAGGTGGTCTTTCCGAGCGATCATGCGGCGGTCTTGATCGAACTGGAATGGGTGACGACGAGCGGTGGGACGACAGGAGCCTTTGTTCCGGAACCGGCGGCGGCCTCGCCGGGAGTTGATCATCAGGCACTCCATGGCGAAGAGCCGGGATTCATGCCCACCAAAATTGCGTGGGGTTCGTGTTTTCAGGAACGGAATCCCTGCCCGATGTTGGATACTCTGTCGGGTGAGAAGCCGGATCTTTATTTGGCCTTGGGAGACAATATTTATGGCGACACCAAGGACATGGGCGTGTTGCGGAGAAAGTATCGTCGCTTGGCAAGGCATCCGGGTTGGAAGGCCCTGACGGAGTCGGCTCGGGTGATGGGAACGTGGGATGATCATGACTACGGAGCGAATGATGCGGGCGAGCACTACAAACCGCGGGAGGCGTCCAAGGAGATCTTCCTTGATTTCTTTGACGAGCCGGTGGGGAGTGAGAGGCGGAGTCGGGAGGGGATATACACCTCGACGATTTTGGGAAAGGGCGATCAGCGGATTCAGATCATCATGTTGGACCTGAGGACTTTTCGATCGAACCTGGCGAGGGTCAAACCGAAAGCCTATCCGGAGCTGGGTTCGTATCGGTTGCTACGCGATGATGAAGAGCAGGTCTTGTTGGGGGAAGTGCAGTGGAGGTGGCTTGAGAGCGAGTTAAAGAAACCGGCCGAGGTGAGGTTGATTGGGTTGTCGACTCAATTGGGGACGGCTCACAATGGCTATGAGGCTTGGATCAATCTCCCGAAGGAGAGAGAGCGTTTTTTTGAATTGCTTAAGAAGACCCGGGCCGAAGGAGTGGTCTTGTTATCGGGTGATACTCACTGGGCGGAAATTAGTTTGGTCGAGCGGGAAGGGCTTTATCCTTTGTATGATCTGACCTCGAGTAGCTTGAACCAGGTCTGGGATCCGGCAGGGGCGAACCCGAATCGAGTCGGGAAGGCCTACACCAAGGCCAATGCCGGTCTGATGGATATCGATTGGGAGAAGCGGGTGATCAAGACCCGGATGATTGATCAGTGGGGCGAAGCGAGGATCTCGCTGGAGATTCCAATGGACGAGCTGACTTTCAGGAAGGTTGAAAGGAAAGGGAGTTTCGAAGGGGAGTGGGAATCCGCTTTCGGGAGATTGGTCATTTTGGAAGATCATGGTGAGTGGAAGGGCAGATATCCCAAAGGAATTTGCGAGTTGAAGATGGTTGATGGGGCTCTGGAAGGGCGATGGATTGAAGAGGCGCGGTCGGGGGGCTGTCGATTTCGCTTGTCGAGCTGTGGTCGCTTCTTGCTCGGCGGATATGGCCGGGGAGACGGCCCGTTGGCGTTGCCGTGGCCCGGTTGGAGAAAAGGTGCCCGGGGTGTTTCTTTTGTGGAATAGGGATGCCGAGCGGATTCTGGTTGAGATGGTCTGGCTCACCCGATATGACGTAAGGCATGAAGCAAATGGTCATCGTGTTATTGGTCGCCCTGATGGGAAGTGCCTTGGGGCAGGAATCCAGCAGGATCCGGTATATGGGATTCAAATCTCCCGATGAAGGCGGAGCGGCTCCACTGGAAGCTCCGGGGGATGACCAGAAATTCCCTCGTGTGATTCGTTTCAAGGATTCCTCGGGCAAGGCAACTCCCCGCCAAATGTCGCAAACCGAGTTTTCTCCTTTTGTGGAGGTCAGTGGTGGAAAGCTGGAGTTGGATTTTTTCCGAGCCACTGATTCGGATGACAGTCCGTGGGTGACCGTCAGGTTGCCAAGAACGGGTGATTACCTGATTTGTTTTGTCAGAAATGAAAAAGGCGGTGAGCCGACCTGGAAGAATCCTCAGGTGTTTGTGTTTGAGGCGTTGAAGGGCGACGGTAGCGATAAGACTTCCCACTTCCTGAATGCCAGCCAATTCAAGATTCTCTTCCGTCGCGGGAGGGCCAGAACCGAGGGGTTTGAATCAGGGATGAAGGCCAAGCTTGATTTGCCAAAAGCTGATGAAGATATCTTGATGGGGCTGCGTGGAGCCGACGAGAAACCCCGTGTGGCTTTCCAGGGAAAAGCGGGGGAAGTGAGGGAGGGAACGCGTCGATACTTCATGGCTCTGGGCGATGATGAGGATAAGGTGAAGATTCTCCAACTTGAGGAATGGCGCGGGAGGCTCAGGGTGCTCAAGACCTTGGGAGCTGAGTGACCTATGTTGAAGAGGGTGCTGACCGGCATCACGATTTCGCTGGGGTCGGTTTGTGCCGATCAGGCGAGTCGGATTCGTTTGATGGCGTTTGAGTCGATCTCCCCGATTAGCAGAGACGGAGAGTCCCTTCTGTTCGATCCCGCTCCAGAGGATCAGTTTCGCGGAGTCATCAGGGTGAAAAACTCCGAGGGTGACTTGATTTCATCCACCATTTCTTTGAATCGATTCTCAGCTGTTGTTGAGGTGCCCGGAGGCAGGGAAAGTCTGACCATACTCAGAAAGGTTGGCGAAGATGAGCAAGAATGGGCGAAAGTTGAATTGGCTGAGACCGGAGATTACCTCGTGGTTTTTCAAAGGAGAGAGGAGGGCGGCAAGCATCCAAGTTGGAAGAAGCCTCTGGTTCATGCTTTTCCCATCGGGGATGAGAAAAACGGGATGGAGAACGTCCGCTTGCTGAACCTCAGCCCATACCAGGTCTTTGCCAGAGTTGGTTCGGAAAGGGCCCAAATCATTGAAAGTGGTGACCGAGGTGATTTGCTTCTCCCGGGGCAAGGTGGGAGGCTCTTTCTTGGTTATCGGGCCCATGCGAAGGGTCCGGTCAGAGTTGTGCAACAGGGCAACGAAAGTCACCCCGGTGAAGGGAAGCGCAGGTACATCCTTATTAGCAAGGTTGAGAGTCGGGGGTTGAGGCTTTTCCGGTTTGAAGAACCGGTCCGCCAAAGCGGTTCAAAGAAATAAGCTTTTCAATCAGAGCTCGTAGCACATCAGGCGGTTTTGCTCACGAAGGTAGAGCTTTCCATCGGAAACCACCGGGTGGGCCCAGGATTCTTTTTCTTTGTGGGCAGGCATAAAGGAGCCCTTGAGTTGATAGCCTTCGGGTGTGGCTTTGACCAAGGCGACATGACCACTCTCGTAGCGGTAGATGAGGTGTCCGTCGACGTAGAGCACGCAGGCTGATCCGTGGCCGGCGCCTTTTTCGGGACCCCATTTGACTTCGCCTGTTTTAATGTCGATGCAGATGGGCTCTCCGCCGTTGTGTCGATGGCCGCAATAGATGTGTCCATCAACGAGAACCATTCCGCCGTGATGGTTTTGAAGAGTCTTGGGTTTAAGGAAGTAGACCTCTTCGGCGGATTTGCCATCGAGCTTCAAGAGTGCAGAGCCAGTGCCGTAGCCGGTGGAACAAAAGATATGGTCGCCGGCGACTACCGGGGTGGAAATGTTGGCAGTAGAGTTGGCGACTGGATTGTAGCACCAGAGGAATTTTCCGTCCTTGGCGCGCACTCCCATGACGCCACGCCCGGTCATTTGGACATACTGTTTCACATCGCCTGCCTTGGAAATGACGATGGAACCGTAGCCGGCGCCGTCTTTTCCTTTCTTGCCCAAGTCTTCGGTAATCCTGGTTTTCCATTTGGTGGCACCAGTCTTTTTATCGAGGGCAACCATGAAGGCATCTTTACCTCCGGGAGTGATAATGACGTGGTCGCCATCGATGAGAGGGGACTCGGAGAAGCCCCATCCCGACATCATTTTGCCACTCCACTCTGATTTGAAATCCTTTCGCCAGAGAATTTCTCCTTGGGTGGAAACACAGGCGATCATCCCGTTGGAAGTCGTAATGTAAAGCCGGTCTCCATCGACAGCGGGGACCGAACGGGCGCCCTTGTGACCATGGTCGGGTGTGAAATCGGTGACAGGCGTCTGCCAGAGAAGTTTGCCGTCTTTGGTTGAGAAGGCGCTGATGCCCTGTCCTTCGCGATCTCCACTGAAGTTACCGGTGGTATAGATGACACCTTTGGAAACTGAGACGGACGAGTAGCCTTTTCCTGCTCCCTCCGAATTCCAGAGCAACTTGGGAGGGCTTTTCGACCAGTCCTTGATGATCCCGGTCTCTGTTGAAGAGGCATCGAGATTCGGCCCGCGCCATTGGGGCCAGTCTTTGGAAAGAAGCGGGGAGGCTGTGGAAACCAGTAGGGAGATGGACAGGGGGAAGACTCTTTTCATCGCGCCCTTATCAATTGGGAAAGGCGATTATTCACGAGGAAAATCGCTGTTTCATTGAGATCAGAACTTAGGTGGTTTCCTTGTTTTCGCCTGCGCCACTTCGTTTTCTGATCTCACGAGCGGGATTTCCGGCGTAAATTGTCCCGGGGGGAATATCACGGCTTACAACAGAGCCTGCTCCTACAATCGCTCCGTCGCCGATTGTAACTCCTTTCAAGATAATAGCCCGGGCTCCAATAAAGCATTTCTTTCCTATGGAAACCGGTCGGGCGGCTTCTTCCGGTTTGGTGAGCCAATCACCATCCGAACCTTGCAAGTGGAAATCAGTATCGAGGATCATGGCGCCCCCTCCCACTTGTGTTCCTGCGCCAATTTCGACTTTAATTGCAGCGCAGATCAACGTCGCGCTGAGTCCGACGTCATTGTGGAGGATGATTTTTGCCCCGGGTGACACGGTAGCCAATCGGCAATTCCCGAGTTCCGCCACTGGATTGGCCATTCCGTTGCTACACAAAGTCACCCGGTCTGCGAGTTGAATTGATGAACCTTGTTTGCGATTCAGCAACGGGCGACCAATGATACGAATGTTTTGTCCCATGACGACGCCTCGCAGGCGCAAATAAATGACCCAAAATGGTGAGAAGCCGGTCAGGAAGAATGCTTTGGTTCGAGCCAGTAGTTGCATTTCCTGCTTAGATTGGTCGAACGAATCGTCTCGTTCCCCTTAAGTTGAGTTATTTCTTTTTCCGGAGAACAACGAGATCCTGGCGGTAGCCAATGATTCCCTCGATAATGTCCACGACTTCGAAATGTTCGTTGTTCCAGTTTTTTCTGATATGGTCGAGTGAGAGAACAGTGACACCGTAACTTCCTTCCACTCCCACCAGAAGACTGGTGACTTTGAGTGTATTTTGGTTCTCAATGCTGTCCTTGAGATGGTCGTATTCCTTGTAGAGGAATCCTTCGTCTTCAAGTTTGCCATCAAGTTTGTCAGGCGCAATTCCCAAGGATTTACTCAGAGGTGCCAAGGCAGTTTTGCCTTCTGTCGTGAGAAGACAAATCCCACCCGGTTTGGTGACTCTGGCAAGTTCCTCCAGCCAAACCGGAATATCTTCCATGGACAGATGCGAAAAGATTGAAACCGAGTAAATCAGATCAAAAGATTCGTCTTCGTATTTGAGAGGGGGGCGAAATCCGGAAGTGTAGGCTTCCACTTGTGGATACTCCCGTTGAATAAAATCGATGCTGGAATCGTCAATGTCACAGGCAAAATACTTGGCTTCCGGAAAATTTCGGGTGAAGTGAAGAAGTTGGCGTGCAACTCCGCAGCCGAAGTCGAGGACATTGCCACCTTCCCGTAGATTAATGCCTTGCTGGATGGCCACCGTCGCAAGGGGGGACGCGGTTTCGATGCCCGTTGTGTAGTAGTGTTTAATTGTTTTGGACGAAGTCTTCCGCATGCTTGAGTTCGGAGGAACAGGGTAGTCAATGCTTCCAAAGAGCCTGGCGATTCCAACGTAACCACCCTGTGCATAATTGAGCAGTTGTTTGCAGGTTTTCTTAATCAGGGACATCGCAAAATAGGGTCTCTACAAGGCCAGTAGCTGAGGTTCTTACGATGGATGACGGCAGTCAATGACTATTCCATGGAATCAGGGACGCCGTTCAGGCGGAGTGCTTGAACCACTGCTTGTGGGGATTTCCCAAGTGTCGTTAAAACTGCTGGCAGCCGATTGAAGTGATTGCCACTTTTTGGGAGCTTCTTTCAAGGTTGATTCTTTTCCCGCTTCAGCGCCAACGACAGTGGACTTGGTTAGGCTGACGACAGTTTGCGGGGGAGCGGGGCGAACAGCCCCTTCCGCTGTCAGCGGCGGCTTCAAGCATAGCGAGATCGCGGTGCCCTCTGGCCTATCGGACCCCTGTTTTCGCCCGCAGCAGGCCAGTCGCGGCCCGACGACTCACCATGTCTTCCTTTTCGCTCCACCGCTTCACTTTTGCTCAAGGTTCCTTTGTCCGACGTTAGGAAGGTGCTTCTGACCGTCTTCGTGAGTTCACATCGAGATGCGGTTTAGATTCACTACGTCCACCCTTTGGGCTTCCATTCTTGCATTCTGTTGGTGCGAATTGGCACCAATAATCGCCTCATGCGACACAATATCTGGCGACACCCTAAGTGACCCTAGACTTAGTACAACAGCCCAACGGTCGCCTAGCAACGGACATCCCCGATGGTGGAGAATAGAGAAACGCCTTTGGTTGAGTCGGAGTAATTGACATCAGTTTTCCACAGCGGTGGCGAATGATGATTGTTACTTCTTAATGAAGCGGACGGAGTCGATGATGACGTGGCCGTCGGTGTCTTTGTTGGAGATCACGACGGAGGTCTTGCCGCCGAGCATGAGTTTGTTGCCGAGGGGTTGGTAAAGGCCGGTTTTCGGTGGGAGTGTTTGGTTCAAGGTGAAGCGTTCGATCTGGCGTCCGGTGTGGATGGCGATGGGGACCTTGGTGGCGCGGTTTGGGTTGGGGGAGTAGGAGATGAGAACTTCGTAGCTGCCGGGATCGAGCTCGGTGGTGAAGGTCGCGGTGCAGGAGCCATCGCGGAGGTCGCCATCGTGTCGGTATCCCTGATGGACTCCGGCGATGATGGTGGATTTTTTCCAGGAGCCTTTCAGTTCGGCCTGAGTGTCGTCGATGACGATGCCCTTGATCTTGTTGAGAGGAACAAGTTTTCCTCGGGGTTTGTCCCACTTGAGAACTTGTCCATCGGCAAGAAGGCGGGCCTCCAGCTTGTCGAATGGAAGATCCTGGACGGCGATGTTGGCGTCGAGGCTCATGCAGGCCGCGGTGGCGGAGGACTGGCCGAGGATCATGAAAACCGGTTCCATACGAATGGAGCCGTAAGCGATGTGGGAAGAAGAGACGGCCACCGGAACGAGAAGATTCTGGCATTCTTTCTTTTTAGGAATGATCGCGCCGTAATCGATGGGATAGGGACCGCCGGGATTACGCTGGATATCGCCCTCATTCCGGGCGTGGCCCTTGTCATCGACGTATCGTTGGACGTTGTGGGAATCCATGTTGTATGAGCCCATGCCGACCGGACGTTCGGTTGGGGTGAGGTAACGAAGGTGGTTTTCGTTCACCACGACATCGGAGACCATGCGGCGGGCTTCGCGAATGTAGAGTTGATGAGGCCAATGGCCGTTGTCCTTGAATTCGTCCTTCGCGAGTCCCCATTTCTGCATTTCGGTTTGGATGTTCTTGGGGACGCGGGGATCGTTGGCAATGAACCAAAGGAGGCCCTTTTGGTAGGTCTCGTGCTCCTTGATGATCTCCTTGCGTCGCTCGTAGGAGGCTTCGGGGTAGTCGTAATTGTAGCCGATGTTGTCGAAGGAGAATCCGCCGTGGTTGTTGGTGTCGGTCTTTCGGTTGGGGATGGGGTCGAACTTGCGGAAGACATCCTTCCAGCCTGCTTGGAGGTAGCGAAGAGCCAGCTCGTATTGCAAGGGGTCGTATCCTTCGGGCTTGGGGAAGGGGTGGCGGTTGGGGTTGTGATTGGTCATGCAGGTCCGAAAACAATAAGCTTGGACGCGGTGGTCGCCTTCACCTTCTTTCCCCGGGGAATCTCCGTGAATTCGGGGAAGAAGTCCGGAGGAGGGATCTCCGGGAATCACGTAGGGATCAACTGGCTTGTAGAATTGATGGGAGACCGCATTCTTCGTTTGGACACCATTGAGGGTTTCGTTGTATTTGGAGTTGGCTTCCCGCCCAACGGTGTAGGTCACACCGGCGGTGGCCATGAGGTCGCCTTCGTAAGTGGCATCGATGAACATTTTTCCGGAGTAAGTTTTTCCCGAAAGCATGCTGATCTGTTGGATAAGCCCTTCCTTCATGACGACGCCGTTCTTTCGGTCGAGCCATTCGTCGCGATGAACGGGGATCTTGAATTCCTTCACGTAGTCTTCGAAGATTTGCTCCGCGACGTGAGGTTCGAAAATCCACATCGTGCGATTTGTTCCATCAATGGCAGCGGTGCCCTGTCCTCGATTGCCATACTCCGATTTTTTCTGCCACTGCCATGAATCGGCTTGGTCGTAGTGGAGGAAGACGCGGTAGTAAAAGTCGCGCGAGAGTCCACCGATGACTTCTTTCTTGCCGGTATCGGTGTAGCCGAGACCTCCCGAACTGAGCCCGCCAAGGTGTTTGTCGGGACAGACGATGATGGCGGACTTTCCCATCTTCTTGGCTTGGACGGCCGCAATGACTCCGGCCGAAGTACCCCCGTAGATCACGAGATCGTGCTGCTCGGAAGCACGAATCACTTGGTTGAGGAACAACGAGAGGAGTATGAGGTATTTCATTAGAGGAGCAGGCTGGATTTCGACTTCAAGATGACCCAATCAACAGCGGCCATGAAGAGTAAACTTCCACCCCGCGTGAGTTGAAAAAAGCCCTGTTGTAAAAAAGTGCAGAAGGATCCTTCTCCCGAATCTCCGTTGATTGGGGATTGAGGGGCTTTAGGCAGTGATCGCGGTTTATTGCTGCTCGACGCGGAAGAAGAGCTTTCCGCTGCCGTCCAATCCCTTGTCGGCCAGGTTGAAGGTCCTGGTGGTTGATTCACCCGGGTCGCCGACAATATTGGTTTCCAGATCAAGGTCCCAACTGGTCATGTCGGTTGAGTACTGAATGGCATATTCCGCTCCTTCTCTGGAATTCCAGGTCAGGGAGAGCATGCTGTCGGCCGGAGTATAGTCGATGCTTGTGATTTCGAGCGGAATGTTGGGAGTCACCATGCCGCTGACGACATCACTGAAAGTGGTGCCGACCCGGATTTCATCCACGTAACCCACCTGGGTGTCGCTGAAGTTCAGGACATCCAATGATTGCTGCGTTTCAAGGTCGAAGTCGAAGGTGTCGGAAACGACGGCATCTTCCTCACTGGGTTCGGTGGTGAGATCGTCGATGATGAAGGCGAAGATTTCGTCCGGAGTTCCCGATTCATTCCAATTCACCTTGAGTGCCAGGAAGAAAACGTCGCTGGCAGCCGGACCATTGAAGGTTGGAGTTGCCTCGGCCTCAAGCTGGCTGGCACCGATGGAATTGTCGTAGACCGCGGTGCGAATGTTCCGCTCTTGCCCTGCCGTGGAGACGATGCCGAAACCAACGCCATAGCCCGCAGCCTCCAGTCCCTGATTGTCGTCGCTGACCATCTTTTCAGAATGAAGGCCGATCCCGAAGTCGGGACCACTGAACCCAAAGTCCTGGAACAAAAAGGTCATCCACATGGTGGAGTTGTCGGCGGTCAGTTCGGCGGTTGCGGCCTCATCGATCGGGGCGCTGGAGGCAACCTGTCCCACCCGGATCCGACGTTCGTAGGCATTTCCGGCAACCGGCAATTCGTTGCCGCCAAGGTCGGTGAAAGTCACCCCTTCATCGGCAATGTCGCCCTCATTGGTTGGGGCGACTCCGGTGGGGGTGCCATTCCCTCCCGCGTCGCGATGAGACCAAGCACCGATTCCCTGGCCGGTATCGTAAGCCTGTGTTTCATCCCCGAAAAAACGCCCATCGTTGGCTTCAGTGGTCGGGAGATAGTCGAAGGGCTCGTAGATGAAGAGATCGGCAGCGACTGGGGAAATAAGCGCAGTGAGACTGGCGGTGGCGAGGAGCTTGGAATTCATATCCGGATTGGTTTGAGTGGTGGTGGTCTTCTTGATGGAAAATGACGACCGCCCGAATGATCTTCGGGCGCGGTCGTCAGGCGATCGGCAAAAGGAGAGGCGTCAGCTTCTCCGGCGACGGAGAAGGGCGAGTCCGCCGAGAGACATCAGAATGGCTGAGGATGGCTCGGGAATCGCTCCTCCGCCAACCGCTTCATCGAAAGTGGTGGCGACGCGGATTTCGTCGAGGAAGTTGACCTGGGATTCGTTGATGGCGAGATTGTTCAGCAGGTTTTGCTCGGCCTGTGTCCAGTTGAAAGTCGTGCTGGCGATCGCACTGCCTTCGGCGGGTTCGGTGCTAAAATCTCCTGAGAGATCAAAGACAAAGAGTTCGTCGTCTGCGCCGGCATTCCAATTGATCTTCATGCCCAGAAGATACACATCGTTGTTGATGGCTGCGTTTCCGCCGGGGCCATTGAAGGAAGCGGTCCCCTCAGGGGTGAAAGATTGACCGGTGGAATTGTTATAGAGTGCGGCTCCGATGGCTCGAGCTGGCCCACCGATGGAATTGATACCCACCCCGACTCCGAATCCGGCCGAGCTGAGGGCCTGTGGATCGCCGAAGGCCATGGTCTGGGAGGTGAGGGCAATCGCGAAGTCCGGACCGCTGAACCCACGATCCTGATAAAGGAATGTCATCCAGGTCGTGGTTCCCTCGGTGGCGAGCCCGGTCACGGTGATCGGTGCGTTTACGGCAGCCTGGCCCACACGTTGGGCTCGTTCAAAGGAGTTTCCAGAGGTGGGCAATGAACCAAAGACCAGACCGCCGTCGGCGACGTCAATTTCATTGGAGCCGGAATTTGTCTGGGTGTAGGCGCCGAGTCCAAGGCCTCCTCCCTGATTCCCATCTCCAAGGAAGGAACCGTTATTGACTCCTGCAGTCGGAGCATAGTCGAAAGGCTCGTGAATCAGGAGAGCGGCAGACGCAGGAAACGTGAACAGGGACATACCTCCCAGGGAGAGAAGCGATTGTTTAAGGCTGGATGTCATTCTCATATCTACAGGAAACCGAGAATCAAAACGGTTGGTTTTCCTGGGCTTTTTCAGCATGAATCTGGAATTGATAAGATCATCCTGTCCATTTTTGTGCAGGTGGTCGGGAGAATCTCCGGTTCCTCGAAAATTTTTTTCGTAAAGAACGATGTCCTGGTTATCTCCCCTTCTTGACGTTCGACTCGGAAGAACAGTCGCTTTGATCCATCGAGACGAATTTGACCGGCTAGTTGTTGCGGTTAATATGGGGTTTGCCACCAGATCGAATTCCGGCTCAAATGGTCTCATGAAGATCAATCTATTTCCTACGCTTGCTCTGACGATTACTCTTTCCGCATCTGCGTTCGCGGATCTCTCCAAGATTGTTTCGCCTGATACCGAAGTCAGGAAACTGGGGGGCGGAATGAAATTTACAGAGGGGCCGGTGTGGATTCCTTCCAAGAAGATGGTGGTCTTCAGCGATATTCCCAATAGCGTTCTCATGGAGTGGACGAAGGAGGGTGGTCTCAAGGAGCATCGCAAGGTGGAGCAGTCG
>JBMHCW010000034.1:0-9584 GCA_049889715.1 Akkermansiaceae bacterium
TCCGTGACGATCAATCAGCTCTCCCATCAACTCCAAGACTTTGCCCGAACCAATGTTGCGAGCCGGATGTCACTCATACGCTTCCCGAGTGTATTCATCGATCACACTCAAGGTCCGAAAGCTTCCCCCCTTAACCGTAGAGTCATGGATGAAGTCCCACGTCCAGACATGACCTCGATATTCGACCTTGGTTGGATGAAGCCCTGTGCTGGTTCCACTGCGACTCTGCTTCTTTTTGGGAGGAGGAACCTGAAGGCACTCCTCGCGACGCACCTGACGAACTCTTGCGCTGCTCACTCGTAAGCCTCGATTGCGAACCAGTCGGCCAACTTTGTCAGATCCAAGCTCAGGATGTTCCAAACTAAGATCCACAATCGCAGCGTCACCTTCCTTCTTCTTTGAAGATGGAAACTTAGGACGATAGCGCAAGGTCGATCGATGAAGGCGAAAGATGGTCGAGGCCTTGCGCTGGCTGCACTGCTTCCCCGAAACAGCCAATCGCGTAAGATCTCGTCGGTGCGCCGCGCTTACAGCTTTTTTTCGATGGTCTCCTGCAAGATCTTCATCCCGAGCATGGCATCGGCATACATTCTCTTGAGCTCGGCGTTTTCCTTCTTAAGGGCTTTGAGCCGTTTGGCATCCGCCACCTCCATCATGCCAAATTTCTTGCGCCATCGATTGAGGGTGGCCACTGAGATCTGCTTCTGCTGACAGAAGCTCTCTTGGCTCAAACTTCCGCTGTCAAACTCGCGCAGCAACAGGATGATTTCTTCGGGTTTGTGTCCCTTTTGCTTATTTATTTTCTAGGATTTGGATTTCACCAAATCCTCTCACTCAACATGGACTATTTTCTCTGGCGGCGGCCAACGATTTTCGACCTTGGAGGTGGGACTCTTTTCAACCGCAAAAGCATCATTCAGAAGAATGGAGCCAAGGTGATCGGGGATGTTGAAAGCATCATCGATGATGTTTAGGGGGTGGTTCCTTTGGCTGGGAATATCAATATCGAAGGGAATCTTGATTGTTATGGAACACCGTCTCTGGGGGCTTCGCCAGGCATGGGAGTTGTCACCGGGAATGTCACCTTTTACCCGGAGTCCAAAATGATTGTGGAATTCGCCGGCGAGCAACCGGGAACGGAATTTGATTTTCTGGAAGTCGAGGGAACCGTCACCCTCAATGGAAAGCTGACGCTCAACTTGATTGATGATTTCGTGCCGGTTGATGATGCCACCTTCATGTTTATCGAAGCGGATAACGTTGCCGGTAACTTTGCTGAGATCGATCAAACCGAGATGGGCCGGATGCGAAGGTTTTCGATCGAGACTGATGCAAGCGGGGTCATCGCCCGAGCCCAAACGATCTCGATTTCATCATACAGCGAATGGAGCGGAATCTTTTTCACACCGGTCCAACTGGCAGACCCTTCGGTCAGCGGGCCAGAGGCTGATCCGGAAGGCGATGGATTGAACAACCTGATGGAGTATGTCACCGGTGGGAATCCCTTGGGATGGGATAGGAACCCCCTGAGATATGAGGAAGGCATCTTGAGTCTACGCTGGGCGAGAGGGGTTGATGATTGGACTTGGGGGCTTGAGACTTCGACGAATATGAGATCGTGGCAGGGACTCGAGGCGGTCCCCTCCATCCTCGAGTCAGGCGTCGATTCAGACTGGATTCAGTTGATCCTTTCTGAAGAGGTCGCTTCGTCACCCGAGCGATACTTTAATTTCAAAGTTGTTCCTTCGAAGCCATAGAGGTCCCGTGTTCTTTCGAGGACTATCATCGATTTAGCGAAGACTTCTTGGATGCCTGAAGGTGAATGTTAGAATTCCTTTTTCGAAGTGAATCGCGAGCCCAGAAGAGAGAGGACAAGACTGTGCTTCCATGTGCTTTTCGTGTGGGGGATGCTTGGAGCGCGGCTTCTTGCAGCCCCACTTCCGGTGGTCAGTGATGACCCGATCGATCGGCCCAACGTGGTCATTCTCGTCGCCGATGATCTGGGATACGGGGATCTGGGTTGCTATGGGGCGAAAGAAATCAAGACGCCTCACTTGGACCGCATGGCGAAAGAGGGAATGCGCTTCACTGATTTTTATGTGGCGGCTTCGGTATGTTCGGCATCGCGGGCCGCCTTGTTGACCGGGCGCTATCCCGTTCGCACCGGAGTGACGGGAGTGATTAGTGCCAATACCAAGCACCATTTGCCGTTGGGGGAAGTGACGCTTGCCGAGCGATTCAAGGAGCGCGGTTATGCCACGGCGATCTTCGGGAAATGGCATCTGGGCAATACTCCTGAAGTCTGGCCGTTGCGGCAGGGTTTTGATGAATGGTTTGGGACGGTTGGTTCGAATGACATGGGAAAAGGGAGGCCGTCGCTTGAGGCACGGAGAGCCGGCAAAGCAGGAGTCGAGCTGGTGGAACAGGATCGCGTTATCGAGGTCAATCCAGACCAACGCCTGTTGACCCGACGATGCACCCAGCGGGCGGTGGAATTCATCCGGCGCAAGAAGGACGGGCCTTTCCTTCTGTATGTTCCTTACAACATGCCTCACACGCCATTGTTCGTGAGTGAACGATTTGAAGCGAGCAGCCAACGGGGCCTCTATGGAGATGTGGTTGCCGAGATTGACGGCTCGGTGGGTGAGATTCTGGCTGCCATCAAGTCGGCTGGAATCGATGAACGAACGATTGTTATTTTCATCTCGGACAATGGTCCTTGGTTGATCTTTGGAGATCATGGTGGATCAGCAGGTTCCTTGTCGGGTGGAAAGAAACAAATTCTGGAAGGTGGTCTGCGTGTCCCGATGATTGTTCGCTGGCCCGGCCGGGTGCCGAAGGGGCAGGTGACGGGAGCGGTGGTCACCGCCATGGATGTCATGCCGACTTTGCTCGCAATGGCGGGAGAAAAGGATCCTATGAAAGGAATCGACGGACGAAATCTCAGTTCACTTTTTTTGGCGGAGAGCGAAGAGGATGTGAAGGTTGAGCCCTTCTTCTATTTCTGGGAGCGAAAGGTGTGCGGAGTCCGCTTGGGTCGTTGGAAGCTGCAGCTGGCCCATGTCGACCAGCACGCTCCTGATCTTTCGAGGATCGGTCAGGGAGGAGCGAGGGGAGCCGTGAAGAAGGTCGATCGTCCCCGGGCTTTGTATGATCTCCATGTGGACCCGGGTGAAGCCAACGATCTATCCCTCCAACATTCGGAAAAGGTCAAAGAGCTTCAGTTGTTGATTCGCACGTTTGAGAATCAACTTCAGCAGAAGAAGCAGAGAGATTGATCAAGCCGCGCGGGGACGGGTGGCTTCGAGTGACGGTTGGAAGACCTCGCCGGAGTCGGGAATGAAGAGCGAATGATTCACTTTTCCCAGGTAAGAAAGGTCGCTTGTCGAAGACGGTGCTAGACCATGATCTTGTCGAGAACTCCGGTACTGTCGCCGTGGTTCTTGGTTCTGACGTCGAGTTGATTCAGTAAAGACAGCCAGAGGTTGTTGAGCGGAGTTTCTTTTTCGATGACGTGGTTGTGCCCAAGCTTGATCCCCGAGGCTCCACCGGCGACGAGGGTCGGGCAGTTGTCGAGGGAATGACTGGTGCGGATGTTGCTGCCGTAAACGAGGCACAGGTGGTCGAACAAGCTGGAGCCATCTGCTTCCTTCGTCTTCTTGAGGCGATCGATAAACCCGGAAAGGAGTTCGCTTTGGACCAGGTCGCGCTGCTGGGAAGCGGCCATCTTTTCCTTGTTGCCGTGGTAATGACTGATGTCGTGTCCGGCGACTTTGATGCTCTCGCTGTTGAGGAGACTTTGCACCGGTTGGCGGAAAGTCATGATACGGGTGCTGTCGGTCTGCATGGCGAGAACCATGAGGTCGTAAGTGGCTTCGATGAGATCTCGTCCACCGCCCACCTTTGGTTCCGGAATGGGTGCTTTGGGCCGGGGAACATCGAGCCAGGTTTCTTCTTTCGCGATGCGGTTTTCGAGTTTACGGATGCTTTCGAAGTATTCGTCGAGCTTGTCTTTGTCGGTGCGTCCCAACTTCTTCTCAAGCTGCTTGGCGTTCTCCATCATGGTGTCGAGGACACTGCGTTTTTCGGTGAGCTGGCGCTTCACTTGATCGAGCGGGACCTTGCCGCCGGCAAACAAATGACGATAGAGCTGCACCGGATGATTTTGCGCGCCGAGCGGTTTTCCTTTGGAATCCCACGACATGGAAAGGCCGGGGCCGTGTCCGTCTCCATTGACGTTGCCACCGCCATTGATCTGAATGGAATTGAAGCGGGTGTGTTTGCCGAATTCCTGGGCCGCGACCTGGTCGACGGAAATGGTGTTGGCGAAACTGACGCCCGGTTGGGCGAAGCGGTTGGCACCTGTCAGCCAGAAAGTGGAACCGGAATGTCCGGCATCGTTGAAGAGACAGTATTTGTGCCAGAGACCTTGTACGATGGAAAAGTCCTTGCGATGGCGGGCCAGGGGAGCGAGACCGGAAGGTAACTCAAAATCCTCGCCCGGCTTGTTGATGTCGGGATACCACGTTTCCTCGGTAACACCCCAACCAAAGCTCAGAAAGACCATGCGCTTGGCCGGAGCTTTCGTCGCGCGAGGTTTGCTTTCGGCAAAAAGATTCAGAGCCGGCAGGGCGAGGAACCCGGTCGCGGATCTGAGGAAAGGGCGGCGGCCCATGGTGTCTTTCATAGGATTATTTTAGTTTGAAGTTCTCGTGCTGCACAAGGGCGTGGAAAAAGGAACGAATGGCGTACTTCTCGGCTTTCGAATGTTCGACGATTTCTTCGATGAAGATCTGGTCGCTGAATCCAACGGGTCGGCACATTCCGTATTCGAGGACGGCAGAAGCGAAGCTGTTGGCGAAATCATCCTGTCGGGTGGCGATGTGGCCTTTCAACTCGAAGAAGTCGGAGAAGGAAGCTCCCTTGTAAAAGCTGCCACTGGGGTCGATCTTCCAGGTTTTCCTTTTTCCCTTGGGACCGACAAAGCTGTTTTCGGTTCGCCACAAACCAACGGCATCGAAGTTTTCCATGCCGAATCCAATGGGATCAATCTTGCGATGACAACTGGCGCATTGCGGCATTTCCTGATGAGCGAGAAGGCGTTCGCGGGTGGTGAGGACCTCGTCGGAAAGGCGGGCGAGATTGGGAACATTGGCCGGTGCAGGCGGGGGAGGTTGATTGAGGAGTTTGCGGAGAACCCACACCCCGCGTTCCACCGGACTGGATTCATCGCCGTTTCCACCCATGAGATGAATGGCCGCCATGCCGAGGAGTCCGCCGCGTGGTGAGTCCGCCGGAAGTTTGACGGGACGGAAATGATCTCCCTCGACGGGAGGCAGCCCGTAATATCGGGAGAGGAGATTGTTGATGACCACATAGTCGGCCGAGAGGAGATCGTTGATGCTGTGGTTCTCTTTGAAGAGGTGGGAGATCGTTTCAAAGACCTCGTCCCGGACCGCCATCTTCACGCTGTTGTCATAGGTGCGATGCTTGACGAGATTGACGTTGAAGAAATCGAGCCGCTCCATGTGAAGCCATTGGTGAAAAAGCCCGTGAATCATCGCGGTGGATCGCGGGTCATTCAATAAACGGTCGGTTTGTTGACGGAGAACTTTCGGATCAGCGAGTTTACCCTCGTCGGCCAGAGCGATGAGTGCCTTGTCAGCCGGGGCGCTCCACAAAAAGTAGGAGAGACGTTGGGCCAATTCCCGTTGGCTGACGGTTTGCTTTTCCTTCAGGGAGGATTCGGATTTGTAGAGAAACATCGGAGAACTCAAGGCAATGGCCAGAGTGCGGGTTAGAGCCTCCCGGTGTTCGAGTTCGTCGATCTTGCGCTTGTCCTGATAGTAATTGACGAGGCGGGTGATGTAGCTTTCGTCGGCTTTGCTGCCCCGGAAGGCGGCGGTGGTGAATTCCCGGAAGCAGGCGGCGAGTTCTTCCGTTGACGGATGTCCCTTTCCTTGAGGTTCACCTGCCTCATTCAAGATTACCACGGTGTAGTTTTTGAGACGCGATTCGACATTGGGATTGTCGTTACGATTGTAGATTCGGATTTCATCGATCTCCACCTCTCGCCCGAGATCGATCTCCCACCACTCGCCGGGCACGGCGACATTCGTCGTGTGATTGATGGTGTGGAAATCGCCGTCGATCGCACGATGGGCTCCACGGTCTTTCTCGTGTCCTTGCGTGGAGCTCTGGGTGGCGATACCGCCGGACGCGATATTTTTGCCGTCGCTCATGATCTGAACCTCGCGCATGTGAAGGTGGTCGTCACTCCCGCGATCGGGATTGGTGATGCGGATCTTTCGGCCTTGGGTTCCTCCGGTTCGATGAATCAAAAGGCCGGGTTCCGTTCCCTTTAAGACCGAGTTGTTTTCGTCCAGCAGTTTGACCACGGCCTGAAGACCATCGGGAATGGCCTGGTCTTCCGTGGTGATCCGCTCGACCTCCAGCCAATCAATCCAGAAGACATACTCGGGTCCGTATCCGTTGCGCTTCTTGGCTTCATTGAAGACTTTGCGCGGGTAGTGAAACTGATGATGCATCCCTTTCTCGCGGAGATAGATTTGTCGTTCGTCACGCTGTTCTCCGAGTGCATGCTTGCGGGTGATTTCGATGGAAGTCTCGACAATCTGTGGCTTGTCCATCGTGCCCGTGATTTCGTGAACACTCAGCAGGTCGACGTTGCGCACGCGGAGGCCAAACTCGAGGAAGCAACGGTCGTCGGGAGCGTTGTCAGCGCGGGCGGCCCGGAATCTCACTTTGTATTTTCCCGGCGGCCAATTGGGTGGAAGGTTGTAGTCGATGTAGCCGGTCGGGAGATTGTTGGGATGGATGGTGGGAACGGTGATGAAGGCGCCTGTTTCAATCTTGGGGAGATCCAGGTATCTTTTCAAATATCCATGACTGGAACCAGAGGCACTGATGAATTGGTGAACGCGGGTGGGATTCTTGAAGAAGCGAAAGGCATCGTCGGCCGGAACGGGAGGAGCACCGGGGATTTTATCGTGGTAGAGATAGAAGGGGAGGTGCTTGTCCTGATGCAAGGGATGCTTTTTCTTCAGGGCATCATAGATCTCCTTGTTCTCCGGTTTCACTCCCAGTTGGGCGAGTTCACTTCGCCATGCCACTGAGGCATCCCACTTTTTGAAATGAGCACGATATTTTTGGGTGAGCTCTTCGGCCTCGTGACGGTGCTTTACCGAAACTCCGCGGGCGAGATAGCGATCGATGGCTTCCTCCACTGCTTCGCGTCCCAGCTCAAGATAGGATTCGAGTTGGTTGCTGGAAACATAAAGGCTGGCTCCCGAGGTGTCGTAATTGCTCAAGCCATGATCGGCCGGTAGCTGGCTGACATTGATTTCCACTCCGAGAAGTTCGCGAAGCGTGTTGCGATATTCGCGGCGGTTCAATCGACCCATAGAAATCTCGCCATGACGGTCGCTCATTTTCTTTCGCAGACCGACCATGGCCTGGCCGAGGTCGTCGACGAGGTCGGCTTTCTCTTTGGCGGGAATCTGTTCCTCGTCCTCGGGAGGCATCTCGCCTGCGTTGAGTGCGTTGAGAACTTTTTGCCAGCTTTCGGCTTCGTTCGAGGAAGTGATGGTGAGCTTGAGTTCATCGATGCGGAACTTGCCTTTGCTCTTCTTCTCATTATGGCAGTCCGCGCAATACCCGTTCAAGAGTTTGAGATGCTGTGCGTTCACGCCTTCCAGCGGGTGGCCCGCTTCACTGGCTCTGACTGCGCCTGAGAAGAAAAGAGGCAGCAGCAACATCAACGGTCGCTTCTTTTTGATGAAGGTCATCTGGAGGCAGGATCATAGCACGGGAATCATGAATGTGAAGGGGGGCGTCAGCGACGCTGAGACCGGGGTCCTCTGTTGGACTGCCGAGGGGCAGGGTCACGTGTCTTGGATCGACTTGGAGTTGCCCCAACGACATTCCGCATGATTCGGGTTGAGAACGGGGAGCGGAAAAGGAGATGCTTGGTTCGATTTGAAGGAGAAGTTCACAGAGGAGAACGAGGACTATGAGCGGATGGCCAAGGCGATCGGGTTTCTCGTCGCGCGCGCCGATGATCAACCGACACTGGAAGAGGTCGCAGCTCAGGTGTATTTGAGCCCTTCTCATTTTCAGCGGGTCTTTTCGCGTTGGGCAGGGGTGAGTCCGAAGAGATTTTTGCAGGCCATGACGGTAGAGAGGGCGCGGGAATTGTTGAAGGAGTCCAATTCGGTTCTTGAGGTGGCGGACTCGGTGGGCTTGAGCGGGGGATCGCGATTGCATGATCATTTTGTGCAATTGGAGGCGGTGACTCCGGGCGAGGTGCAGAGCGGAGGCGCGGGTCTTGTCATCGATTGGGGCATTCACGAGACTCCATTTGGTCGAGCCTTTGTAGCGGTCACGTCGCGAGGTGTGTGTCGGTTTGAGTTTTTGGAAGGCGACGATGGAGAGCGTTGTCTGGAAGCGCTCAGTCAAGAATGGTGGTCGGCCAGGATTCGCGAGTGTCCTGAGGTGACCGGAGAGGTGGTGGAGAGCATGTTCGGGAAAGGAAGCAAGAAGCCTGCTCCTTTGTCACTTCATGTGAGCGGGACCAACTTCCAGGTGCGGGTTTGGAAAGCGTTGTTGGCAATTCCTGAAGGGAAGGTCGTCAGCTATGGGCAGATTGCGAAAGCTCTGGGGAAACCAGATTCTTCTCGGGCTGTCGGCGGAGCGGTGGGGGCGAATCCGGTGGCCTTCTTCATACCTTGTCATCGAGTGATTCAAGCGAGCGGGGCCTTGGGAGGATACCGGTGGGGCGTCGGGAGAAAGCAGGCCATGCAGGCCTGGGAGCGGGCGAGGATTTATCGGTGATGTCTAATTGTCCGGGGAGGATTCGTCGGGATTTGATTCTGACGAAAGCCCCAACATCGACTTGGCTTCCTTGTAGGCAAGCCAGGAAATGTGGTCGTCGCTGGAGTGACCATTGGTGTCGGTCGGAATTGGGTGCATGAGCGATTGTGCTGAGTCAAAAGCAGTGCGGGCTGCCTGATCATCACCTTGTTGCTTGAGGCTCATCGCCAGATAATAGCCTGAGCTTGTCTGGCCGGCTGTGTTTGTGGACTTGTTTTCGATCGCTTGCGAGCTGCAAGAAGGATCTTGGATGTCCGATCCAAATCGCTAGGTTTCCGGGATATGAATCGACGGGAATGGGTTGCAGGAATGGGAGCGGCAGGAGCGGCTTTCCTGGCTCCGCAAGAGGTGAGAGCGGATGAGACAAAGAAGTTCAGGCTGCACTATGTGCTTTCGTCGGCGATGTATGGCACGCTGCCACTTGAGCAGGTCCTTGCCAGTGTGAAGAAGACAGGGGCGGACACCGTTGATATCTGGCGGAAGGTGCACGCAACGCACCGGGAGCAGATCACCGAGATGGGCGATGAAAAGTTCCAGGGGCTGCTCAACAAGCACAACACCGAGATGTCGATCTCGACCTGCTATCCGCTCGGTCCCTTCCGGCAGGATGATGAGCTTCGTTGGGTGAAAAAGAACGGCGGTCGCCTGACAGTGTGTGGATCGGGCGCCATGGGAAAGAGAGACCCGAAAGG
>JBMHCW010000035.1:0-45221 GCA_049889715.1 Akkermansiaceae bacterium
TATGCCCACGCCGCCCAGATCGGCAACAGCCGCGGGGTGGCCAGTCCGCTGGATCATCCACGACCGTCCTTTTGAGGACGCCTTTCGAGGAAACAAAATCAATCAGGGCCGCGAGTCTTTCATCACCGCTTCTTCCTTCCGTCCTTGATCTCGGCCTTCTCCCGCCTCACTCTTTTCTTGTGAGAGCGATCTTAGCCTTTCTTCTCATTTCCCTCTTCTCCCCGGTGACGGCCCAGGAGCATGTCATCCTGTGCGGCGGCCCGGCTCTGCGGAAGTGGGAGAACCTGCGCGTGGAACGCGACCGCCACGACCGGTGGTGGGCCAATTTCATCCGGGCCTCCACCATGCGGATGGATGAGCTCCGCAAGGCTTACAACAAGGACATCAAGATCACCTGGATCGTTTACCGCGACGGATATGCCAAACGCGGTCGCGAGGATGGCAAACCCTACACCACCTGGATCGCCGAACAAGCCGCCAAGCGCAAAGCCAAGCTCATTTGGTTCAGCACCAGCTCCCAAGCCATCTCCGCCATCAATTCCCGCAGCCAGATCACGACCTTTGATTTCTTCGGCCACTCCAACCGCTTCTGCTTCATGCTTGATTACGGCAGCGATGTCATGGCGGTGAGCCAGGTCTGGATTCACGAAAAGGACCTCGGCAAGATTCGGCGAGGAGCCTTCGCCCCCAACGCCCACGCTCAAAGCTGGGGGTGTCACACGGGCGAAAGCATGAGCGCGGTCTGGAAACGACGCTTTGGGTTCCCGCTCATCGGCGCCAAAGGGAAGACCGACTACACCGCTCTTTCACGGGGAATCCTCCCCACCGTGACCGGAAAATGGATCCGCTGATCCTCCCCTCTCTTTCATTCTCTCTTTGAAATGACCTACCAAGAACTCGATTCTCTCTATCGCCTCCCTCTTTTCGACCTCCTGCAACGTTCCCGCAAGGTTCACGAAGAAAATTGGCCCGCCGGTGAAGTGCAGCTTTGCACTCTTCTGTCCATCAAGACCGGTGGTTGCTCGGAAGATTGTTCCTATTGCGCTCAATCCGCCCGCTACAACTCGGGAGTCGCTCCGGAGCGCCTGATGGAAAAATGCCAAATCATGGAGCGGGCCAAGGCCGCCAGAGAATCAGGTTCGACCCGATTCTGCATGGGAGCGGCTTGGCGGGGAGTCCGCGAGGGAACCCAACGCTTCGAACAGGTTCTCGATATCGTGCAGGACGTTTCCGAGCTCGGCATGGAAGTCTGCGTCACTCTCGGCGAGCTGGGCCCCAATGAAGCGGTCCGCCTCAAGGCCGCCGGCGTGACGGCCTACAACCACAACATTGACACCTCGCCGGAGCACTACCCCAACATCGTTTCGACCCACACCTTCCAGGATCGACTCAATACCATCCGTCACGCCCAGGACGCCGGAATGTCAGTGTGCTGCGGCGGCATTCTGGGTCTCGGAGAATCAACCGAAGACCGCCTTAAAATGCTGGAGGTGGTCTCGGAATTCAATCCCCAGCCCGAATCGGTCCCCATCAACTCACTCATGCCCATGCCGGGCACTCCTTTGGCCGAGCAGCAGAAGGTGGACGTCTTCGATGTCGTTCGCATCATTGCGCTGGCCCGCATCGCCATCCCCAAGGCCAAGGTCCGGCTGTCCGCCGGTCGCACCCATTTCTCCGAGGAAGCCCAGGCCCTCTGTTTCTTCGCCGGCGCGAACTCGATTTTCTATGGCGACAAGCTCCTCACCGCCTCCAATCCCGCCGTCGAGAAGGACCTCGCCCTGATCGACAAGCTCGGATTGAGCCCGCAGGAACCCAACCGGGAAATGGCCGCCCCTGATGCCGACTCGGAAAAGGCCCTCGAGCCTCAACTTGGTTGAAAACATCGCGATCAGGCCCTTTCTTGACTCATGACTTGGCCTGACTCCCCCTACCTCATCGAGGTCTCCCTTGCCCGGCAGGCCATGACCCTGAGCCGGGATGGCGAAATCTTGATGGAGGCCCCGGTCTCCACCGCCGCCAACGGCCCGGGATTCGAAGAAGGATCCTATCGCACGCCCACCGGCAATTTCGTGGTGCGCGAACGCATTGGCGAAGGAGCACCGCCCTTTACCGAATTCCGGGGGCGCCTCCCCAAAACGGTCTGGCAGGGCGATGACCGCAAGGACGCCATCCTGAGCCGCCTTCTCTGGATCGATGGTCTCGACGAAGCCAACGCCAACTCCTACTGCCGCTACATTTATTTCCACGGCACCCACGCCGAGGACCTCATCGGGCAGGAAGCCTCGCACGGCTGCATTCGGCTCAAAAACGACGTCATGATCCGCCTGTTCGATCTCTGTCCCCTGTTTACCCGCGTCCGCATTTCCTGATTCACCATGAAAAACATCATCGCATTTGACTGCGACTCCACCCTGTCCGCGATTGAAGGAGTCGACGAACTCGCCCGCCTCGCCGGCGACAACATCTTCCAACAAGTCGAGGACCTCACCAATCAGGCCATGGACGGCCGGATTGCCATCGAGGAAGTCTTCGGCAAGCGTCTGGACCTGATCAAACCAAGCCAACAACAATGCCATCAGGTCGGATTAATGTATCTTAAGGAAATCGAACCCACCGCCGAAAAGACTATTTCGACTCTTCAAGAAAAGGGCTGGGAATGCCTTATTATATCCGGTGGCTTCACTCCCTGCATCGAGGCTCTAGCACGGAAATTAAATATTAACACAATCGAAGCAGTTCCCCTCCATTTTTCGGCGGACGGGAGTTACCAGGGATACGAAGAAAGCTACCCCACCACCCGAAATGGCGGGAAACCGGAGATTCTCGCTCATATCAAGGAATCAGAATGTCCTGATAAGCTCGTGATGGTAGGAGATGGCGTCAGCGATCTCGAAACCACCCCGGTGGTGGACCACTTTATCGGCTTCACCCGCTACGCCGCCCGCCCTCAGGTTACTGAAAATTGCATGTATGAAGCCCGCGAATTAGCTTCAGTATTAGATATTCTGGACCTTCGGTAATTTTTTGTAAACAAATACACTTTTCCACTTGCAGATTACATCAAGTAGTATATCGATCGTTCATGGCCAACAAGAAAGGGAAACGCTACACCGCTGCTGAAAAGGCAAAGGTCTTAAATTGGGTAAATGACTACAACGTGAAGCACGGTCGCGGTGGAGTCGCAAATGCATCCAAGGAGTTTGGGATCACCCAACTGACCATCCATAATTGGGTTCGTCAGGGTGGTGCCGCCATGAGCAGCCCCTCCGGTCTGAAGGTTGCACCCAACCACGCCGGAACTCTTCGCGACCTCGCTGATCTCCTCGATGAGATCTCCCAGCGGGAGACCGAGCTCGCCAAACTCCGCAAGAGCTACGACGCTCTGCGTAAGAAGCTGTAGCACTCAAACACACAGAAGGAGTCACTTCCCCCCAAGAGGTTTTAGTCTCAAGCCCGGTATGCATTCTGCTTCCCGGGCTTTTCTGTGGCCGGGTGCTAGATTCCTCTCAGCCCCAGACGAATCAACTCGGCGCTCTCCGCGCCCGGATTCTCCTTCAAAGCCTTGTCCACCGCCTTGCGGGCCTCGACCTGTTTGAATCCGAGAGCCATCAGCCCCATCTCGGCATCGCGGGCGGCATCGGAGCGATCCTCGGACTGCTCCCAGGTCTGAACGACCCCCACCTTGTCCTTGAGCTCCAGAATGATTCGCTCGGCGGTCTTTTTTCCGATCCCCTTCACGGCCGAAATCCCCACCGCATCACCACCCACTACCGCCTGCTTGAAGGCCCCCACCGCCATCCCGCTCAGAACAGCCATCGCGATTGCCGGCCCGATCCCACTCACCCGGTCAATCAGCAACAAGAAGACATCGCGTTCCTCATCGCTCGAGAATCCGTAGAGAGTCAGGGAATTCTCCCGCACATGCTGATAAGTCCTTAAATCAATTTGGCTACCCTCCACCGGATTAAGTTGATCATAAGTCGAAAGCGGAACCATGACTTGGTATCCCACCCCTCCGGCTCCCACAACAATCCGACCCGGCAACGCTTCCCAAACCTCTCCCTTGACTCGTGCAATCATTTCAAAAAATATGGCGGATTCCTCCCGGAACGGCAAGACATGATGCTCGAAAGAACAGGGGTTTCAGGCCAAGTATTTTACTTTTCTTGACCTTTTTGGTTGATAAGTTTTAACAATTTAGGGATTGTCGGCATTTTTTCAGTCGCTTTTGTGCCAAGAACAGGTTATGTTCGCGCCGTTATGGCAACTACTAAACGGACGCGATTCTCTCGCCGCCTTCCTGATCACGTCACCGATGAACTGGTGAATGTTCTGAGTTCTGACGACAAGCTCTTTGGTTTCAACGAGCTTTTCGAGGAGGTCTACGAGCGGTTGAAAGAGCGCAACGCAGTCAGTGGTGGCGAGGAGATGCTTCGTCTTCGCGCCTACGAGAAACTGCAGAATCTGGTAACCCGTGGCCTTGCTGAAAAAGACGGCAAGGAATACCGTGGACTCGAGCGTATTCAAGAAGCGCATAGCGATAATCTGGCCCAGCAGGAGGCCTAGATAAAAATCGCAAAATTGGTGCTGGTTTTACCGGCAACGAATTCTTTAATTGCCCGCGTCGATTTCGGCGCGGGCATTTTCTTGCCTCCGTTTCATCGAAGACGAACCAACTCCGTTCATTCATGCTCCAGGATTACTTTCCCGCCCTCTTGCAAGCCCTCGCCGCCATCGGCTTCGCCGCAGCAGCTCTCGGTCTCAGCGTCATGCTCGGCAAGCGAGGCAGCCACAACGAAATCAAAGAGACCCCCTACGAGTGCGGCATGATTCCCGTCGGCGATGGCGCTCCCCGCTTCAGCGTGAAGTTCTACCTCGTCGCCATGCTCTTCGTGATCTTCGATATCGAAGTGGTCTTCATGTATCCTTGGGCAGTTCAGTTCTTCGACCTCATCCGCGATCCCGCACAAGCCGGAATGGCTCTCTGGAGCATGGCCGGGTTCGCCGGTCTTCTCGCGGTCGCTTACGTTTACGCGCTCAAGAAAGGAGCCCTGAACTGGAAGTCCTGATCCTCGCTTCACGAACCCCGGAAACCTTCCGTCATTTTTCAAACACCCGCCCTATACAAGGCGGGTTTTTGGTATTAGAAGCCCCGCATGTTCGCTGGCACCTTTACCGCCCTGATTACTCCTTTCCGCAACGGCTCCCTCGATCGCGACGCTTTCAAGGTGCTGATCGACCGGCAGGTCGAAGCCGGTATCACGGGCATCGTTCCCGTCGGCACCACCGGCGAGTCTCCCACCCTTGGCTCCACCGAACATCTCGAAGTCATCAAGGCCGCCATCGAGTTCGCCGACAGGCGCCTCCTCGTAGTCGCCGGAACCGGAGCCAATTCCACCAGTGAAGCCATTGAACTCACCCAGGCCGCCGAAGAGATGGGCGCCGACGCCTCCTTGCAGGTCTGCCCCTATTACAACAAGCCCTCGCAAGAAGGCCTCTACCAACACTACAAGGCCGTGGCTTCCAATACCGGCCTTCCCCTGATGCTTTACTCCGTGCCCGGACGCTCGGTCATTGAAATCGGCATCGAAACCGTCGCCCGCCTCGCCAACGATTGCTCCAACATTGTGGCCAACAAAGAAGCCGGTGGTTCGGTGGATCGGGTCAACCAACTGGTCCAGGCCGTGCCCGAAGATTTCCAGATCCTTTCCGGCGACGACCCCCTCACCCTCCCCTTCATGTCCTGCGGTGCAGTGGGACTTGTCAGCGTGGCCTCCAATCTGATCCCCGAGGTCATGGTCAACCTCGTCAACCGCTGCCTCGAGGGTGAATATGCCGAAGCACTCGAACTTCAGAAGCGTTACTACCCGCTCCTTTCCGGTCTGATGAGCCTCGACACCAATCCCGTTCCCATCAAGTCGGCCGTCGCCCTTCAGGGTCACTGTTCGGATGAGATCAGGCTTCCGCTCGTCAATCTCAGCGACGAGAAGACTGAAGCCCTTCGCAGCCTGCTCAAAACATACGCTCTTCTCTAGCTCGTCGCTTCCCCGGCGGGCCGCCCCATCAATGCCATGAAAGTCGCCCGCCTTGCCGACGGATCCCCCGAGATCTTCCACACGCTGCAAGGCGAAGGACATTCCCTCGGAGCGCCAGCGGTCTTTCTTCGCCTCTCGCAGTGCAATCTCCACTGCCATTGGTGTGATACTCCCTACACCTGGAATTGGGAGAACACCCCTTGGGAGCATCAGGACGGAGTCAAGTTCCGGAAAGAAGAACAAACGCTCGCTCTCTCTCCCGAGGAGATTGCCCCCCTCATTTCCGGATATGATTGCGACCGTCTCGTCATCACCGGAGGCGAACCCCTCCTGCAACAAAAGGAGATCGCCGAACTCCTCGATCTCCTGCCCTCGATTCGCTCCGTGGAAATCGAGACCAACGGAACCCAGATCCCGCAGGACCATCTTTTTCGGCCGACCGTTTTTTTCAACGTCTCTCCGAAATTGTCGAATTCGGGAATGAAGGAAGAACTCCGACTCAAGCCCGACGCCTTGTCGTATTTCCGCGACAACAACAACGCCTCCTTCAAGTTTGTCGTCTGCGATCAGAAGGACCTCTCGGAAGTCCTTGATATTCAGTCCAATTTACCGCTTGCCCCCTACCGCATCATTCTCATGCCCGAGGGGCGCGATCCCGAGACCCTGTCGTCGCGCTCCCGATGGCTGGCCGAAATCTGCCGGGATCATGGATTCCACTTCAGCCCCCGCCTCCACGTCCTGCTTTGGGGCGATGAAAGAGGCCGGTAACTTCGGTCGTTTCTTGTCTAATAATTCGCAACTTTTTTGCGCCCTGCGTGTTTCTTCAAGCACAACGGAACAACACCATGAAGCTGCCTGCCGACAATTCCCCGCTCCCGGATCACGACGCCGAACTCGAGAATGATCCTCTCTGGTCTCTCCTCGACGAAGGCTCGAAGAGCGCCCCCTCCCCGGCCTTCGTCCAGGACACCCTCCGTCGGGCCCGCCTCGAACAGGAAGAACAACCCTGGTGGAAGACCTTTTTCGCCTCTCCTGTCCGGAGTGTCTCGCTGGCTTGCGCTGGAACTGCCGCAGCAGTCGCCGCACTTGTGCTGGCCTTCCCCGGAGAGCCTGCTCCTGAAGAATCCCATCAGGCGACCGCCGTCGTACAACCCGCCACCACCGACGAGTGGAAGGATTTGGAAGACGCCATCGCAGCCGGAGCGCTCACCGACGCCGCCGAAGACCCCTCCCTCTTCTCCGACCAGGAGATTGTCGCCCTGCTCTATTAGTCCTTTTATCATGAAATTGATCCTGCCCCTGATTGCCGCCATTCCGGTTGCCTTCGCTGCCCCCCTCTCCAAAGAAGTTGTCCGGAGCACCGCCCGGGAACTTGATGAGGTCCATGTCATGGGCCTCAAGGAGCTGAAGCTCAAACCCAATCCCATCGTCAACGACTCCGTCTTCCTGAGACGCAGCTACCTCAATATCATCGGACGCCTGCCGACCGAAGAAGAGGCCCGCCGTTTTCTTGATTCCAAGGACAAGGACAAACGGGCCGAGCTCGTCGACACCTTGGTCGATTCACCTGGAATGAAGTCCCGCCTATTCAATTTCTGGTCCGATCTCCTCCGGGTGAAAACCAACGAGGAATCAGCCGGTCTCGGATGGCACGTCTGGCTTCGCAATGCCGTGGAGAACAACATGCCCTACGACAAGATGGTGCATGCCATGCTCGGAGCCGAAGGCCATGTCGCCGACAATCCCGCCCTCGGCTACTACCTTCGCGACCGGGGCATGCTCCTCGACAACGTCAGCAACACCGTCGAGGTCTTTCTTGGCCAGCAAATCGGCTGCGCCCAGTGTCACGACCATCCCTTCGATGACACCACCCAGATGGAATATTACCAGCTCGCCGCTTTCCTCGGGGGAACCGAGTTTCGCTTCGAAGAGGGCCGCGACAAAATCCGTGAAGTCATGGGCGGTCCGGTCATGACCCCGGAAATGAACAAGAAGATCGCCCGCATGGATCCCAAGAAGGCCAAGAAGGCCCGGGAAGCGCTCAAAAAAGAGCAGCGGAATCGCAGCAATGAAGCTCGCGATCTTTCCACCGTGCTGCGCTACCACAATCGCAATGCCCTCATCGATTCCCCCAATAAGAAGCTCAAGTTGCCCGCCGATTACGGCTACGAAGACGGGAAGCCCGGCGACGTGGTCGAGCCCGGCACTCTCTTTGGTGCCGACCTGAAGGATGTCGCCCCCGAAGACCGCCGCAAGGCCTTCGCCAAGTGGGCCACTTCGCCGAAGAATCCCTTCTTTACCAAAGTCATCGCCAACCGCCTCTGGAAATACACCTTTGGATACGGATTGGTGGCCAACCCGTCCGATTGGGGCAATTCACCCGATCCCGCCCACCCCGAACTGGTGAAATACACCGAGAAGGCCATGATCGCGGCCGACTACGACGTGCAGCAATTCCTTCGGATTCTCTTCCACACCCAACTCTTCCAGCGCGAAGTAACAGCCGACGAACCGGCCCAGGGATTCTCCTTCAATTTCGAGGGGCCCGTTTTACGACGTCTCGATGCCGAAGAGCTCCGCGACTCCTTCGTGACGATGAGTTTCGGTAATGTCGATGACAGCCGCAATTACGCCCTCGAGCGCTCCTGGAATGAATACGCCCGGTCCTACCAGTTCGTCATGGACACTTCGCCCAAGCAGTTTCGCAAGCTCGATGAAATGCTCGATGAAGCGGAATTCCGCCGCCGTAAGATTCAAAAGGAGGTTTCCGAACTCCGCGCCAAGATGCTCAAGGCCCGCCAGTCCGGGAACTTGAATCTCGTGAAGCAACTCAACGACAAGATCCGCGCCGTTCAGAGGAAGAATGGGAACAAGCGGGACTACCTGGGTGATGACAGTTCACTGGCCATGAAGGCCCAGGCCGCCGTCAGCCGTCGCACCCCCTCCGGGCGCCCCGACCAGCCCGAAATCAAACTCCGGGCTTCCGAACTTCCCGCCCCCCAACGCGGAGGAAGCTTCGTCGCCGAATTTGGTGGTTCCGACCGGAACAGCCCGTCGTCCGCCCACACCAAGGCCACCGTCCCGCAAACCCTGCGTCTGCTCAACGGAAACGAAACCTCGATCCTGACTTCCAAGAAGAACGCCATTGCCAAGAGAATGGCCTCTCTGGAAACCCCGGAAGAGCGTCTCAACTTCCTCTACCTCACCTTCTACTCCGCCTACCCGACGAAAGCTGAAAAGGAGGCCTTCCTCCCTGAAGTGGCCACGGACACCTCCACCCAGACCTTCGCCCGGGCCATCCTCACCTCCAACCGTTTCCTCTTTGTCCAATGAACCCACTCCATCAACTCGACGACCTCTCTCGCCGCGGCTTTCTCGCCAACACCGCACGCACCGCCTTCGGCGTCACCCTCGGTGGTGCCGCCGCCTCTTGGTTCAACTCCGCTGAAGCCGCCGAAGCTCTGGCCCAGACCAAAGGCAAAGCCAAGAATGTCATCTACCTCTACATGTCGGGAGGAATGACCCACATCGACACCTTCGACCCCAAGCCGGAGGCTCCCGTCGAATACCGCGGACCAATCAAGGCCATTTCCACCAACGTCGATGGCATTCAGTTCGGGCAACACCTCGAAAAGACCGCCCGCCACGCCGACAAGATGGCCATCATCCGTTCGATGAACTCCACCCAGGGTGCCCACGCTCAAGGCAAGTATCACGTACATACTTCCTACACCCAGCGGGCTTCCATCACCCACCCGTCCCTCGGTGCCTGGGCCAATGAACTCGACCCCCAGCGACTCAAGGGAACCCTTCCCGCCTACGTCACCGTTCATGCTGGCAACAAGCACACCGGGGCCGGATTCTTCGAGCCCACCGCCGGGCCCCTTCCCGTCGGCGATGCCATGCAGGGACTCCAGAATGCCAAGCGCCGCAATGGAGTGTCGGAAGAAGCCTTCAACCGCCAGATCGCCCTCCGGGCCAAACTCGATGCCGACTTCACCGGCAAGTTCGGCAAAGGACAACGCAGCGTGCGGGCCTACAACGAAATGTTCAGCTCGGCAGTCAACCTGATGACCTCCGAGGACCTGGAGGCTTTCGATCTTTCAAAGGAATCCAAGGAAGCCCACGCTCTCTATGGCGGGGAAAAATTCTCCAAGGGAGTCCTTCTCGCCCGTCGCTTGGTGCAACACGGCGTCCGCTTCGTGGAAGTGGAATACGGTGGATTCGACTGGCACGCCAACAACTTCACCCAGGCTGACGAAAAGCTTCCGGTTCTCGACCAAGCCTACGCCGCCCTCCTCCACGATCTCGAAGTCACCGGCATGCTTGATTCGACGCTCGTCGTCCTCGCCACCGAATTCGGACGAACTCCCAAGATCGATGACGACGCCGGCCGGAACCACTTCCCGAAAGCATTCTCCTTCGTTCTCGCAGGAGCCGGCATCAAGGGAGGCACCGTTCACGGACAAACCGATGAAACGGCTTCGAACGTGGTCAGCGACAAAACTTCCATCCCGGACTTCAACGCCACCATCGCCGCGGCGATGGGACTGCCCCACGACCAGGTGCTCTACTCACCTACCCGTCGCCCCTTCAGAATGGGAGGCAAAACCGGCGCCCCCATCACCGACATTCTGGTCTGATCGAGTTTGCTCTTCACACCTTGCACAAGAACCCCGGGACCACCCCGGGGTTTTTTGTTTGGAGGGCACGGATGAAGCAATGTTAGCCTCCCCGGCGAATGATCGCTACTGGTTCACTGATCCTTGGAATCTTCTCTCTGACAATCGATTCACCGGACGACGCTTCATTTGATCTCGTCGATTCACCGGATGCGGCAATCCACGAAAGCAAATTCCTCGAGTTCTTCGCCCCGCTCTTCGATATCAGAGAACAAGAATTTCCAGACCTGGCTCAAGAGAAGCCAAAAGCCGTGAAAGGCCGGAACGCTTTCGAATTGCTGAACGGATTCGAAGTACCCAACCTTCCAAGCAACCTCTCCAGAAGACTGAGACTTCTCCTCAAGGAAGAAACCGCCTGGGATGCGCCCTTGGGAGATACCCTCATTCAAGAAACAATCTGGAGTGAAGGGGTCGTCGCCAAACTCGAAGCCTGTTCCCATCTCCGATATCCCGACGAGCAGGACGAAACGTTGATTTTCCTCACCGCTCCCCCCCTGACCCAAACCCTTTGCCTTAGACACCGGAAAGCATGCTCGCGGTCTCGCTATGACGAAGCCCTCCGCCACCTCAAATCAATTCAGTCGATCGCTCAACTCTTCAAGGAGTCCAACGGTCCGATCCGAGACCAACTGATCGGGGAGGTCATCCAGTCCGTCCTCAACCGCGAAATCCAATGGACTCTCAAGTTCCACTCTCCTCCCGAGAAATCACTTGTCGAGTATCTCGAACTCTGCTCGCTCAGCTTTGAAGATTCGGAACGCCGTTTCCGTTCGAGTCTCAAGAAGGATTTCCGGCGGTCGGTCAACCAACTCGAAAAGATCTCCTTGGATCCCGGCCTCTTTCCCAAGAAGAAACTCACCCCGCTGGACAATCCTCTGACCGCGCTCATCAAACTGCCCGAGGTCAGGCACCTCCTCTTTTACAAAAAGAACCGCACGATACGACGGACCGCGGAATCCTACCGGGACCTCGCAACAATTCTCGGAAAACGTCCCCATGAACGCCCCCCGGCCAAAGATCAAAGTCTCTTCGATCTCGTTCGGCCAACCCTGTTTGGCAACCGCACCGGATACCGGATCTACCAAAGGAACTTTTTTGATCCCGGCATCACCTTCAGAACTACCGACCGCAACCAGGCCAAATCCGACCTTCTCAAAATCGCAATCGCGCTCAAGATCCATGAGAAGAGAGCGGGAACACTCCCGAAAACCCTGGAGGCGCTCACACCGGCGATCCTTCCCGCTCTCCCCAAAGATCATTTCTCAAAGGAAAACTATCGCTATGATCCTGAAAAACGACGCGTCTGGTCTGTCGGGAGGGACTTCATCGATGAAGGAGGACTGGAGCATCCGGAAATCCTCAAGGGAATGGGCAAGGAGAACACCGGAATCAAGAGGCCCGACCGCACCCAAGAGGGAAACGAGCCCACGATCTGGCTCTGGCCCTGAGGCTTTTCTGCATTTCTCCATTTTCCTCTCCTCCGCAGCTCTCTTTAATACCCGGGCACATGTCAGGGAAAAAGAAGCTCACTCCGATGATGGCCCAATATATGGCCATGCGGCGCTCCCTTCCGGAGGACATTCTCCTCCTCTACCGCCTCGGAGACTTCTACGAGATGTTTTTCGAGGATGCCAAAACCGCGGCCGGAATCCTCAATGTCGCTCTCACCAAGCGGAATGACATCCCCATGTGCGGCGTCCCTCATCACGCCGCCCAAGGCTACATCGCCAAACTCATCAAGGCCAACAAGCGCGTCGCCATCGCCGAGCAAACCACGGCTCCCGAGCCCGGTAAGATTGTGGAACGTGAGATCGCTCAAATCATCTCGGCCTCAACCGTCGACGACCTCAGCCTCCTCGACGATACCCGGCACAATTACCTCGCCGCCGTGTTTCTCGGAGGCTCCCCGAAGAAGCCGGTCTTCGGCCTCGCCTGCGCCGACCATACCACCGGTGAATTCACCGTGGCAGAATTCACCGACCGCCAGCAACTTGAAGACGAACTCACCCGTCTTTCCCCTTCCGAGCTCCTCATTTCCGATGACCAGGTCGCCGAACTCGGCGGCCTCCTCAACAACCTCCCCTACGACGGATACTCCTTCCTCTCTGATCAGGCCCTCCACCTTCTCAAGGAACAATTCAAAGTCCAATCTCTCGACGGGTTCGGATGCAGCGAGATGTCCGCAGCCCTCTCCGCCGCCGGAGGCGTTCTTCACTACCTCACTTATCAGCTGCGACGGAAATGCGACCACCTTCGCGCCATCTCGGTCCGCCACGTCACCGACTACGTCCTCATCGATTCCGCCTCCCAACTCAACCTCGACCTCGTCGAATCGCGGTCGGGAAAACAGCACACTCTTCTTGGCGTTCTCGATCGCACCTCGACTCCCATGGGCGCTCGCAAGCTGCGCGACTGGATCCTTCATCCCTTGCGCGATCTCGAAGCCCTGACAGCCCGACTCGACCTCGTCGAGTCCCTCCTCGCCGAGCCTTATCTTCTCACCAAACTCAGGGAGTCCCTCAAAAACATACGCGATATCGAACGGACCACCGGCCGCCTCTCGCAAGGCTCAGGGAACGCCCGCGACCTCAAGTCCCTCCAGGTTTCCCTTGAGCGAATTCCCGATCTCAAGGCCGACCTTTCCGCCGTGGCGGAAACCTCAGGGCTGCACGCCCGCCTCTTGAGTCAGATCCAGGAATTCCCCGACTTGGTTTCACTGCTCGAGCAAGCCCTCGTCGACGAACCGCCCGCCCAACTTCGCGACGGAGGACTCATTCGCGACGGCCACTCCGAGCCACTCGACGAACTTCGTTCCGCCTCCCGCAGCGGGAAGCAATGGATTGCCGAGCTCCAGCAAACGGAACGCGAACGGACCGGCATCGACTCCCTCAAGATCAAGTTCAACAACGTCTTCGGTTACTTCATCGAACTGACCAAAACCCACGCTGACAAAGCTCCCGAGGACTATCAACGGAAGCAGACCATGGCCAATGCCGAGCGCTTCATTACCCCCGCCCTGAAAGAAGTGGAAGGGAAAGTCCTGGGGGCCGACGACCGGGCCAAAGCTCTCGAGTACGAAGAGTTCATCAAGCTTCGGGGCGAAGTAACCGATCACCTCGTCCCTCTTCAAACGACCGCCGACGCTCTCGCGACTCTCGACGTCCTCATCTCCTTTGCCGAGACCGCCCAGCTTTATCAACACACCCGCCCCGTCATCGACGAATCGCGTCACCTTCAGATCGTCAATGGCCGGCACCCGGTTCTCGAACAAACCCTCGTCGAGGAAAAGTTCGTCCCCAACGACACTCTCATCGATCCCGCCGAGTCCCTCTTGCAAATCCTCACCGGACCCAACATGGCCGGCAAGTCCACCTACATCCGCCAGATCGCCCTTATCACCCTGATGGCTCAAATCGGGGCCTACGTTCCAGCCGAGCATGCCCACATCGGACTGACCGACCGGATCTTCTGCCGGGTCGGCGCCTCCGATGATCTTGCCAAGGGACAATCCACCTTCATGGTCGAGATGAATGAGACCTCGCTCATCGTCAACAACGCCACCGAACGGTCGCTGGTCATCCTCGATGAGATCGGCCGCGGCACTGCAACCTTCGATGGCCTCTCCATTGCCTGGTCGGTCGCCGAACATCTTCACGACGAAGTCAACTGCCGCACCCTCTTCGCCACCCACTACCACGAGCTCTGCGCCCTCGCAGACAACAAGGAATCGGTTGCCAACTTCAACGTCGCGGTCCGTGAGTGGAACGATGACATCATCTTCCTGCGCAAAATCCTCCCCGGCCAGGCCGACAAGAGCTACGGCATTCAGGTCGCACGCCTCGCCGGTCTTCCCAAGCCCATTCTCGATCGCGCCAAAGAGATTCTTTCCCACCTGGAAATGAGCTCGACCAAACCCTCGCGCGAGCGACCCAAAACACCCCGGGCCAAAAAGGCCCTTCCCGAAGCCAACTCACCCCAGCTCGATCTCTTCGAGTAGCGCGTCCATGACCCACGAAGAGGACGACCTTCCGGATTCCGATCCCGACGATCACCTGCACAACCAGCTGCATCACTTTCTGGAATCGGAACAATGGGAACGGGCTCACGAGGTTCTGATCGAACTCCTCAAACGCGATTCCCTCTCATCCTACCTCCACTATCAGTCAGGCATTGTCTGCTTGCAGCTCAAGAAATTCGAGCAAAGCGAACACCACCTTAAGAAGGCCATCTCGCTCGATCCAGACGACCCCGATCACTACCAAGCAATAGCCTACCTCAAGATCAGCCAAAACCGCTTTCTTGAGTCCGAGGAATTCGCCCGCAAGGCCATCAAACTGGCGCCCCTTGACCATGAAAACTGGATCCTCATGGGCGATCTCTGCCGGGTCCAGGACGACAAGCCCCAAGCCAGCATCTGCCTGGAAAAAGCCCGGGAACTGGCCCCTGAATCCACCGACGTTCTCCGCCTCACCGCCGACCTTGCCCTGATGCAGGAAGGAGTTTCTTTGGCCGACCCCGACGACAACCTGCGAAAATACGAGGAGGTCCTGTCGCGCGACCCCGAAAACGAAACAGCCCTCTACTCCACCGGAGTCATCTATCTTGAAGAGAAGAATGACTACGAACAGGCCGAACGATTCCTCAGGGCCGCTCTCAAACAGGATCCCCATGACAAGGACTACGAAAAGGCCTTGATCCGGACCTTTCGAAAGAGAGATCCCTTTCTCCGTCTGCTCTGGCTTCCCTTGATGGCCGGACTCCGGGTGGGCATCTGGTGCCTCGTTCTCATTCCCTATCTCTACTTCAGATACCCGGGCGGAGGACGCACCTTCGCCGGCTACCTCGCCCTCGGGCTCTTTCTCGCATTCCTCTTCTGGCCCATCACCAAACTCTACGAAGCCCTCACCATCTCGGAGGTCCACAAACAAATAGGCAGTGTCAAACTCACCGGCTCCAGATTCCAAGCTCTCCACCGCCTGCCCTACCCCGTTCGGCTTTCGGTCTTCATCTCCATTGCCTTGCTCATCTGGGCCCTCATCGCCCGTCTCCTCACCACCCCTGCGGCCAGAGACTGGATGCTCAAGAGCACCGGTGCGGCCACCGCCATCTCCTTCCTTGGCATCCTCCTGTTTCTGGTCTTCCATTCCATTAGAAAACATCACCGGGAAAACAAGCGCGCGTCCAAAAATGCTCCGCTCTTCGACAAACAGGATCTTCATCAATAGTCTCAATGAATATTCAGGACGAGAATGCCGAAGACGCCCTCTACAACCAGTGGAGCAACTTCGCGTCCTCCGGTCAGTGGGAGCGAGCCAAGGGCGCGCTCGGCGAACTTCTCGTTCTCGATCCCGATTCCGCCTGGACCCACTGCAAGATGGGCTATGCCCTCTACCACCTCAACGATCACAAGCAGAGCGAACTTCACTTCAAGAAAGCCACTGCTCTCGAGCCGGACAACGCGGACGCCTTTCAGGGGTTGACCTATCTTTATCTGGCGATGGGTCGGGCCGGCACTGCCGACGACCATTGCCGCAAGGCCTTGCAACTTGATCCCGATGACATCGAGAACTGGTTCCTGATGGCCCGGCTCTGCATCCATTATGAAGACCCGAAGCAAGCGAACTACTGCCTGGATCGGGCCGCCGAGCTGAATCCGAACAGCACCCGCCTGATCTCCATGCGGACCCAGGTTGGCTCCATTCAAAAAGGAAAGGAGAAGCTCTCTCCAAGACAACAGATTGCCGGATACGAGGAAGTTCTGCGCAAAAATCCGGAGAGCGAGTTCGCCCACTATCAGATCGGGGCCATCAAACTGGATGAACTGAGGGACTATCGGGGAGCCGAGGAATCATTCCGTGAAGCCCTCCGCCTCAACCCCCAGGACAAGGACAACCAAAAGGCCCTCATGTCGGCCATTCGAAAGCGGGATCCCGTTCTCAAACTCCTCTGGTCTCCCTTCAGCTTCGGCATGTGGGTTTTCGATTTCTACGTCAAATGCTGGGATCTCAAATGGCCCATCATCTTCCTGATCTTCACCTGGCAATTCTTCATCGTCGGAGGCCTCGCCCTCTGGTTCATCTTCTTCACCCTCTTCTGGCCCGTGGCCAAGGTTTACGAATGGCTCACCCTCGTCGAAGCTCACAAGAAGATGGGACTGATCTCAATCTACAAAGGTCCCTTCGCGAAAATCCATCGATTGAGCTTTCCCGCCCGATTCTCAATCTTTCTTCTTTTGTTCGCCAGCTTCTGGACCACCGTTTATTTCTCGTGGCAGAGAAGCGGCACCCGTTCTGCGATCATTGAATGGAGCGTCCTGATCATCACGGGAGGAGTCTTCCTCCTGCTGGTCGGCGGCCTGCTTCTTCTGGTTCGGGACGGGATCCGGGATCGACTCCGCCGCCGAAAAAACAAGAATCTCACTTCAACCACTTCCAATTAATGAACGAAAAGACCATCGCCATCATGGCGCCCTTGCTCGAGGCCGACCCCTCGAATTGGGAAATCCGGCTACACCTTGCCGACCTTCATCGTCAGGATGGGCGAGGCTCCGAGGCCGCGGAAGTGGTGGCCCACCAACCGTTCCCCGAGGACGAGGAACTGGGATTGAAAATCTGCCGGATCCTCACGCCCCACCGGAATGATCTCGCTTTCGAACTGCTCGATCAGATCACCTCCAACAACAAGGCGTGCGCGAAGGCCTATCGCCTCAAGGCCGACATTCACCGGACCAATGGCAACAAGGACGAGGCCCGCAAGAATTACAACGTGGCTGCCGTGATCGATACCTCTCAGGAAGACACGGAATTCGAAGCCTGGTTGGACAATGATGACTCGCCTTCGCCCCGGGAAAAGCAACCCACCGCTCTTTCCAACACCCCCTTTCCTTCGGAATTCGATTCCAACAAGGAGGAGATCAAACCCGATGACTTCATCGAAACGGACAGCGAAGTTGATGCCATGCTGGCCCAGGCCGACCTGATCGACTTCTCGGACATCGGTGGCATGGAAGCGCTCAAGGAACGAATCCGCATGAGCATCATTTACCCGTTCAAAAACAAAGAGCTCTTCAAGAAGTTCAAGAAACGCTCCGGCGGCGGACTTCTCATCTACGGCCCGCCGGGATGTGGCAAGACCCTGATCTCCCGAGCCACCGCCGGCGAATGCGGAGCACACTTCATGAGCATCTCCATTCACGAAGTCCTCTCGAAATGGATCGGTGAAAGTGAGCAGCGGGTCCACGAACTTTTCACCACCGCCCGACGCAAATCCCCGACCATTGTCTTCATCGATGAAGTTGATGCTCTTGGCGTAAAGCGCAGCAATGCCGGCCACACCGCCAGCATGGTCAACACCCTCCTCACTGAAATTGACGGAGCTTCGTCCAACAACGAGGACGTTCTCGTTATCGGAGCGACCAACACACCTTGGCGGATCGACAGTGCCTTCCGCCGCCCCGGACGCTTCGACCATGTCCTTTTCGTCCCGCCACCCGATGAGCCCGCCAGGAGAGCGATCTTTGAGCTGATGCTCGATGGCGTTCCCCAGGAAAGTCTCAATCTCGACAAGCTCGCCAAGGCCACCAACAAGTATTCGGGAGCCGACATTCGTTCGGTGGTGGAGCGGGCCTCCGAAACCGTCATCCAGCAAATCATGAAGACCGGCAAGGAAGGAGTCGTCACCCAAAAGGACCTGATGGCCGGCATCAAAGCGACCCGTCCCACCACCCTCGAGTGGCTTGAACAAGCCACCAACTACGCCAGCTACGCCAACCAATCGGGTCTCTACGACGACCTCTCGGATTATCTCAAACAGATGTAGCCCCGATTCCCCGATTGCATCTTTGCGGGGAAATCTCTGGTCAGCCGCCCGCTCCCGGCTATCGTCCCGCGCTGTGTCCCGTTTCGCCTTCCAGTCGCTCAATCTCCGCGCCGAGATTGGCGGCAATTGCTATTCCCTCGATCTGGATGGCGAGACGATCCTCCTCGATGCCGGAATGCACCCGAAGGAAGAGGGCCCAAATGCCTTGCCCCGCTACCAGGACCTTCCCTACGACAGTGCCAAGGCCATTATTGTAAGCCACGCCCACCTCGATCATATCGGAACCCTCCCGGTCGCCCAGCGGGACCAACCTTCCGCTCCGGTCTACCTGACTCCTCCAACCGCCGCTTTGGGAAATGCTCTTTTGCACAATTCGGTCAACGTCATGACCAGCCAGCGCGAGGAACTCGGCATCCAGGAATACCCTCTCTTTCACCACCGGGAAATCGATTACCTGCAGGATCGCTGGATGTTGCGTGACTATGAGCGGACCTTTACCATCGACCCTCTAGGCGAGTCAGACACCGAGGTCACTTTCTTCGATGCCGGTCATATCCTCGGGTCCGCCGGAGTGCTCATCGAGAAAAACGACAAGACCATCTTCTACACCGGCGACGTCAATTTCGAAGGACACACCCTGATCAAAGGAGCTCGCTTCCCCGAGCTCCACGAACCGGATCTCCTCATCATGGAGACAACGCGTGGGGTCGACGAACGACCCACCGACTACACCCGGACCGATCAGGAGAACCTCTTCGCCGAAGCTCTCGGGGCGGCCCTCGATGCCGGAGGCTCCGCTCTGGTTCCGGTCTTTGCCATCGGCAAGACCCAGGAGATCCTGACCATGATCGACAACTTCAAGGCCGACGGCCGGCTCCCTTACCGGACCCCGGTGTTTATCGGCGGACTGAGCACCAAGATGACGGTCATCTACGATAGCTTTTCAGACTCAACCCGGCGCCACCGTCCGAACTTCGAAATCCTCCGCGACATGGAGGTGCGAACCGGAGACAAGCGCAGGCGCACTCCCATCGAATACAAACCCGGGGCGATCTACTGTCTCTCCAGCGGCATGATGAGTGAAAAGACGGTCTCCAATGTGTTTGCCCGCGGCTTTATTCAAAACCCGAAAAACTCACTCCTCTTTGTCGGCTATGCCGAACACTCCACCCCCGGAGGCAAAATCAAAGAGGCCTCCACCGGCGACATCATCCGCTTGGACGGGACCCATAAAGCTCAACTCAATTGCGTCGTCGAAGACTTTGATTTTTCCGGTCATGCCAGACGCGAAGAACTTCTCGAATTCGCGGTGAGGACCCGCCCAAAAAAACTACTGCTCGTCCACGGCGACCCTCCGGCCATGGCTTGGTTCAAGGAACGGCTCGACACGATGCTTCCCGAGACGGAAGTCATCATTCCCGAACCCTTGCAGGCCATCACTTTTTAAAACCGGGAACCGTTTCCTCGAGGATCCCGGTGATCGTCTTCTTTTCCTTGCTGCCAAGATGATTTTTGGTGTCGGCGGCAAGTGCGAGACGAAGATGATGGAAGACACGCTCCTTCACCAGGTCGGGAAGCCCCTTGAAGGCCTTAGAATAAATCATGTATGAACAGCGATTCTTGAAGATTCGTTCATACAGTCTCATGTCGCGCAAACTCTTCCCCTTGGCTGTCTTGACGCCTCGCTCTGCAAAGGCCTTCGCGAAGGCTTCGCTTCCCTCCACACCTTCGCCGCCGAGCTCCACTTCCTCGGTGAACAGGAAGGCAGACACCAAATCCTTCGCCACCGAGTCGGCGGTCTTCCACGACATTCCCTCTGGAGAATCGAGATCCTTTTCCTCTCCGAACGACTTGTGAAAGTAACGCGAGCGGAGGTAGTTGAACTTGGCACTCGTGATCAAATTGTGGGTCCGGCACTGATGTTCCAAGACCAAGAGCGCCACCACATCGCTCGTCGGCTGCAAATACTTTTCGGTATCGATCAACCCCGAAAGCTCCTTCTCCTTGGTGATCTCGGGAGGGAACTCCACATTATCGAGCGGGGTTTCATCAACCCACCGATTCCCGAGATGGGGGTCATCGGAGACACCCGAAACATACCAGCCACCCCATCGATCCTTGAGAGGCGTGGCATCAGTGACCAAGGTCGTCCCGGCACTCAGGATGGGATGACTGTTTTGATCGGGAACAACAGACCGAACCAGCATCCCCGGAACTCCCGATGTCCGGGAAGTGGCGTGACATTGCAAACAGCTGTCGTTGACCCGGGTGATCTTGGCCGGCTTCTCTCCAAAGGGAGGATCGAGGACATAAAACACCGGTCCCAGCACTTCGTCCTCAATGATGACCTCCACCTTTCCACCCGGAACCCAGCCGACATAGGTATCCATGGAGAAATACACCGAGCGGGGATTCCGCTGGTTGATCAACGAATTCTGCAGACTGGTTTTTGAAAACACGAGGACCTGTGATTCTTCCGGAACATCCAGCTTCTGCAAAACCGCTCTCAAAAATCCTTTCCCGTCCGTGGGAGGAACCACCCAGTCGCCCGACTCAATTTGAGCTGCCAGTTTGGCCAGCGCATCTTGGCTTGCGGTCTCGGAATACTTGATTGGTGGCAGCTCAAAAAAGTCCTGCCCCGCCCTCAGGTTCATCGACCCGAGCAGGGCGCATAGCGCGAGGGATTTCGTGATCAAGGGATCTACTCTAACTACGTTCGGAATGACCCGAATGTAACAAAACTTCGCGGATCGATCTCACCGTTCCCCCTCCACGTTCCAGAATGGCCGGACGATGTTCCTTCATCGTTTCCTCGCTGGAAAAATCCAATCCCAGAAGCGCGCGCCCCACTCGTTCACCAGAGTAGGTGTAGTTGAAGTAACAAAGACTGGCAACCGGACTGACCGCCTTCATGAAACCTAACAAGGCTCCGGCCCGCTCGGGAAACTCCACCTCCACAAAGAGAGGCGCGGTGTAAAGCGAAGGCGTATAGGGAATGACCCGGTATTGGATCTCGGGATCGCCGGTGACATCCACCGAGCTTGCTTCCCTCTGCGCCAACCACTCTGCAAATGCATCCTCCCCACCATCGGGCACATCCAGAGTTAAAACGGGGGCCTGACTTTCACCGGCCGTCCGCCCATACTGCAAATCCGTAATGCTGACTTCATCGGGAAGATCCGTCAGCAATTCAACAAGGGAGCCCTTATGTTCGGGAATGGCAAACCGCCAACTCCGGTGAACCTCCGTCCCAATGCCGGCCAATCGCGAAATATCAGTCAACTTGGCAAAGTCCATGTTGGCCCCGCACAGGATCGTGAGAACCTTTTCCGAGGGTCCAATCTTCCCTTCACGAAGATCCTTAACATAGCCGGCGAGACTCATCGCCCCACTCGGTTCGGGAATCACTCTCAAACCATCCCAATGAGCCTTGATCGCCGAGGACACTTCCTGGTTGCTCACCGTGACGATGCCATCGAGCAGCTCGCGACATAATTGATAAGTCAACTCGCCCACCTTGGTCACCGCAGTGCCATCACAAAAGACATCCACATACGAAAGAGCCGACGGCCCTCCCACTTCAAACGCAGCCGACATCGAAGCCTGATCTTCGCCCTCCACCCCGATCACCTTGACGTCGGGCCAGGAACTTTTCAGCAAGGCTGCCACGCCCGATGCCATTCCCCCTCCACCAATCGCGACATAGACGCGGTCGAACGGCCCCTCACCAGAAGTAAAAATTTCGTCCGCCAGCGTTCCCTGGCCGGCCATCACGTTCAACGAATCATAAGGCGGCACGAAAGTCGCCCCGACCTCGGCCGCATAATCGAGAGCCGCCTCCTGCGCTTCCGAAAAACTGTCCCCCACCAACTCGATGGAAACGTGATCGCCACCATGCTCCATCACCGCCTTGCGTTTCACCATGGGAGTCGGTTTGGGCATGAAGATCCGCGCTTCTGCGGACAATCGACGGGCTGCCAGAGCAATGCCTTGCGCGTGATTTCCCGCCGAGGCCGCCACCACCCCTTTTTTCAATTGCTCAGCGGAAAGGCTCGCCATGGCATTATAAGCGCCACGCCACTTATAAGCCTTGATCGGCCCCAAATCCTCCCGTTTTACCCAAACCGGGCCGGAAAGGCCCTCCACCGTCATCGATTGAAGAGGGGTCGCTTCCCCCACCTGATACACCCGCGCCCGGGCTTGATGGATCTTCTCCCGCAATTCTCCGACCAAATCTTGACCGCTCACGGGCGCTTCATTGCAGAAATCACAGAAAATACCACCCTTCTCAGCCGAAAACCCAAGGTTCTACCCTAAAAATCCAGCAGCCCCGTTGATCTCTGAAAAAACCAATCGAGGCTGCTGTCCCCCCCAAAGTGTTAAAATCTGGGGTTACTGTGCGCCCATAGAAGCAACCCCGCAAGCCACTTTTCCAATTTTTTACTCACTTTCTTGGCGGATTTGCCCTGTTCAATCGTCCGCTCATCCATAGAGTGCCGACGCAATGAGCGACGAGAACACGTCCCCACAGTCGAATTCCAGTGCCGAAGACCTCATCGCCGTCCGGCGCGAGAAACTTGGTAAGCTGAAGGAGTTGGGCATCAACCCCTTTGGTGCCGCTTTTGAGACGACCACCACGCCCGGTGAGTTGAAAGCCAACTTTGAGAACGACAAACCGGTCAAACTGGGCGGACGCCTCCTTGCCATCCGCGATATGGGAAAATCCGTCTTCGCGACCTTGGGCGATGCTCACGGACGGATTCAGATCTATCTCAACAAAAAAGGAGTCTCCGAAACCGACTGGGAGGCCTACCAGTGCCTCGATATGGGTGATTGGATCGGAGTGGAGGGCGAAACCTTCACCACCGGCAAAGGAGAACCTTCGGTCAAAGTCGCAAAACTGACCGTCCTTTCCAAGGCCCTCCGTCCCATGCCCGACAAGTGGCACGGCCTCAGCGACCGTGAAACCAAGTATCGCAAGCGCCACCTTGACCTGATGTCCAATCAGGCCAGCGCCGACCTTTTCGTCATCCGCTCCAAGATTGTCGCGGAAATCCGCTCCTTTCTCCACGACCGGGGATATCTCGAAGTGGAAACCCCGATGTTGCACGATGTGGCCGGAGGAGCCGCCGCCCGTCCCTTCGAGACGCATCACAATGCCCTCGATATGCCGCTGACGATGCGCATCGCTCCCGAACTCCATCTCAAGCGCCTCCTGGTCGGAGGGCTCACCAAGGTTTTCGAGCTCAACCGGAATTTCCGGAACGAAGGAATTTCGCGTCGCCACAACCCTGAATTCACGATGCTCGAGGCCTACCAGGCCTTCGGCGACTTCGAGATCATGGCCGATCTGGTCGAAGAATTGGTCTGCCACCTCGCCGAAAAATTCTTCGGAACCCTGAAGATCGAGCACAAGGATGAGAATGGCGAAATCGTCCGCACCCTTGACCTCTCCCGGCCCTGGAAGCGCGCGCCCTATCGCGACCTCGTCAAAAAGGCTGCCGGCGACGATTGGTTCGACCTCTCACCCGAGGACCGCCGCAACAAGGCCAAGTCGGAATTCAAGCTCGAGATCCACGACCATCTCGAAGACTACGAAGTCACCCAACAGATCTTCGAAAAGTTGGTCGAGGAGCATACCTTCGATCCCTGCTTCGTCACGCACGTCGACTCCAAGCTCATCCCTCTCGCCAAGGAGAACCCGGAAGATCCTTCAGTCATCGATGTCTATGAACTGATCATCAATGGGCAGGAAATCTCCCCCGGTTATTCCGAGCTCAATGACCCCGATACCCAACGCCGTCGCCTCCAGGAGCAATCCGGTGGCGAAGCCCAGGAAATCGATGAAGACTTCGTGGAATCCCTCGAACACGGAATGCCCCCCGCCGGTGGCATCGGCATCGGCATCGACCGCCTCATCATGCTGCTGACCGGCGCTCCCACCATTCGTGACGTCGTTCTCTTCCCTCAGCTCAAGCGGAAAGACTGATCAACCAGCCTCATACGCTTCTCGAATAGACCTTTGCCAGAATCGGCGATTTCAGGTAATCGCCTCCCTGCACCGGCGACCAACGCCAGCCCCATTTGACTTATGCTCGATATTAAGCTCATTCGCGAAACTCCGGGTCTCGTCAAGGAACGCCTTGCCAATCGTCACGATGGTTCGGCCGATCTTATCGATGAGGTCCTCGCCTGCGACGAAACCCGCCGCAAGAACGAGACCGCAAAACAAGCCCTCCAGTCCGAACGGAAAAAGCTTTCCAAGGAAATCGGAATGCTCCGGGCCAATGGCGAGGACTCCTCGGCCATCGAAACCGAAGTCAAAAAAATCGGCGACCAGATCAAGGATCTCGACAAAGAAGCCTCGAAAGCGGGTGACCGTCAAACCGAGCTCTTGTTGAACATCCCCAACCTTCCTCACCCCGACTGCCCAGTCGGAGCCGATGAAGAAGCAAACCCGGTTCTCCGCAGCTGGGGTGAAAAACCGTCGATCGATGATCCCAAGGATCACCTCGAAATTGCCGAAGCCAAAGGGCTGATCAGCTTCGACGACGGTGCCCGTCTCTCGGGTTCGGGCTTTGCGGTTTATCGAGGCAAGGGAGCCAAACTACAGCGCGCCCTGATTCAGTTTCTTCTTGATCTTCAAACCGACGAGCACGGCTACGAGGAAGTGAATGTCCCTCACATCATCAAGCGTGAGTGCATGGAGGGAACCGGACAGCTTCCCAAGTTCGAAGACGACATGTATGGCACGGAAAACAATGAGTTCTTCCTCGCCCCCACTGCCGAGGTGCCCGTCACCAATCTCTATCGTGACACCCTCCTTGCCGAAGCCGATCTTCCCATCAAGCTCACCGCTCAAACTCCCTGCTTCCGACGCGAAGCGGGAAGCGCCGGTCGCGACAACCGGGGAATCATCCGCATGCACCAGTTCGACAAGGTCGAGCTCGTTCAGGTCGTGCACCCCGATCACTCCTTCGACCTTCTCGAAGACTTGACCGGACATGCCGAAGCCGCTCTGCAGAAACTCGGCCTTCACTATCAGGTCATCGAACTCTGCACCGGCGACATAGGCTTCTCATCCAGTAAAACCTACGACATTGAAGTCTGGGCTCCGGGCCAGGGGAAATACCTCGAGGTGTCGAGCTGCTCCTGCTTCACCGACTACCAGGCCCGTCGTATGAAACTACGCTTTAAGGATGGCGAAGGAAACAACCGCTTCTGCCACACCCTCAACGGATCCGGCACTGCCCTTCCCCGCCTTCTCGTGGCGCTCCTCGAGCAACATCAGGACGCTAATGGCACGATCAAGATTCCTGAAGCCCTCCAGCCATACTACGGTTCGGACTCGCTCTAAGAAAATCAGTCATTCGCCAGTCCACTAACGAAGTCGACGATTGCCTTTTAGTGCTGTTTTTCTAACATTTAGGTATGCGTGATCCAGAAAATGCTCCTGAACTCGTTTTTGAGTGTCCCCGCCTCTGGGAAAGCATGCCTGGTTCCGAGGAATCCCGGTTCTGCGATTCGTGCGGTCATCAGGTTTACAACCTCTCCCTTCTTTCGCCCCGAGAGCGGGCCCAACTCCTGGCTCGCTCACGTAAAGAGAGGGTCTGCGCCACTTTCTGCCAGGACCTCGAGGGCCGCTTGATTACTGCCAATTCTGCTCAAGAGTTGTCCGCCAAACTCAAAACAGCCCGTCTTGCCGCCCTCGCCGCCGGCTCTCTCGCCCTTTCCGCCTGTTCCAGGCACGAGCCCGACCAGGGTGAAAGCATCCCCCTTCCCGGAATTATCTGCGCTCCGGAAGAAGAAGCGGGATAACGCGAAATTCAGAAAAGCGAGCTGCCAAATCGCTCAAAATACTTGCTTCCCCGCGATTCGCCGCTAAAACCGCCGCCCCACGTGGCAAATTCACTGAAAATCGCCCTGCCCAAAGGCAGTCTGCAGGATCCGACTCTCAAGCTTCTTGAGAAAGCCGGCTACAATATCTACACCTCCGATCGGGGGCTGCGTCCTTCGTCGAATGACGACGGGCTCGATATTTACATGATCCGTGCCCAGGAGATTGCCCGATACATCGACCAGGGATTCATCGATTGTGGAATCACCGGACTGGATTGGGCCTACGGACACGACGTCGATCTCGTCGATCTGGCCGAACTCCCCTACTCCCGGGCCTCCACCCGACCCACCCGCTGGGTTCTCGTGGTCCCTGAAGATTCCCCCATCCAATCGGTGCAAGATCTTGAAGGAAAGCACATTGCCACCGAAGGGATCGAGATCACCAAACGCTATCTGGCCGAAAAGGGCGTCAACGCCTCGGTGGAATTCTCCTGGGGCGCCACTGAAGTCAAAGTGCCCGACCTCGTCGATGCCATTGTCGATGTCACCGAGACCGGCTCCTCCCTGCGCGCCAACAAATTGCGCATCGTCGACGAGCTCCTTTCCTCCTTTCCGCACTTCTACGCCAGCAAAACCGCCTTTGCCGACGAATGGAAACGCGCCAAAATGGAGCGCATGGTCATGATGATCAAGGGCGCCCTGGAAGCCCGGGACAAGGTCGGCCTGAAGCTCAACCTGCCGGAAAGCTCCCTCGAAGCCGTTCTCGACCGACTCCCCTCGCTTCGCCGGCCCACCGTCTCCAAACTGGCCGAAGACGGATGGCTTGCCATCGAAACCATCATTTGCGAAAAGGTCGCGCGCCATCTCATCCCGGATCTCAAGGAACTGGGCGCCGAAGGCATCATTGAATACCCCCTCAACAAAATCGTCTCCTAAACCACTTTCATTTTCACGGAATTGCGGTGTGAACAAGCCGCAGAACTCAACAACCCACCAGAAAAGACCATGGGCAACCTTAAGAAGCGTCGGAAGACCAAGATCAGCAAGCACAAGCGCCGCAAGCGCATGAAGGCCAATCGCCACAAGAAGCGCCTCCGCTACAAGTCCTAGAAGACTTTGCTGTTTTCGGTCCGGCAGACCGCACTCTTCTGCCTACGACACCGCCGGTTTTTCCGGCGGTTTTATTTTGCACGCAACCCGAGTCCATAAGCCCTGATTATAGAATTAAATTGGTCAAAAGTAGTAGCGGATCTGCGGAGCTGGGTCAGTATGACATCGTTCTCAATCAAGAACTTGTACCATGACCTCGGAATCCGACAGCATCCTGCGCGCTTACATGAGCGAAATCGCCAAAACCGATCTTCTCACCATCGAAGAAGAGCTGGAGCTTGCCGAACGGATTAAGGACGGAGACGAAGAGGCCCGGGAGCATATGATTCGAGCCAATCTGCGGCTTGTGGTCAAAATTGCCCGGGATTATTCCAACTACGGTCTCCCCCTCGCCGACCTCATTTCGGAGGGAAACATCGGACTGATGAAGGCGGTTGAGAAATATGAGCCCGCCAAGGGGGGCAAACTCAGCACTTACGCGGCATGGTGGATTAAGCAGTCTATCAAGCGGGCCCTCTCCAATCAAAGTAAGACGGTCCGGCTTCCGGTCCACATGGTCGACAAGATTGCGCGCCTCCGAAAAATTTCCGCCGCCCTGACCGAGGAGTTGGGACGCGAGCCTACTGATGACGAATTGGCCGAGATTCTTGGAATCCCCCGCAAGAAGCTCGCTTTGTTAAAGCAGGCTGCACAGCGCCCAACCTCTCTCGACGCTCCTTTGGGCGACGAGAGCTCGGGGACTTACTCCGAAACAATTGGAGATTCCGCCGCTGTCGATCCACACGAAGCTCTTGCTTCCAAGGAGATTCACGGCGAGCTCGACGGCCTCCGCGAACTCCTCGACCAGCGGGAAAGCAAGATCATTGACGCCCGGTTCGGATTGACCGGCAAAAAGCCCATGACTCTCGAAGAAATCAGTCGCGATTTCGGAGTGACTCGTGAGCGCATCCGCCAGTTGCAAAACAAGGCTCTGGAAAAAATGCGCACGGCCCTTGGGAAAAAAGAGAATCCTCTCCCAAAGCTGGGCAACTAATAGGAACCCCACTTCCCCCATTAAAAGAGACGGACGAAAGTCCGTCTCTTTTTGTTTGCTCGCGGCCATCCCCAAAGCCGGGTATCTTGGCCTCAAATGTCGAACACCTATTCCAATCCTTCGGGCGACATCTTCACCCTGTCCGATTCCGTTCTGTCCAGAGGCAGAAAAGCCTCCGGATCAAGTTCCCGTCTCCGGGTGATACAACCGATTCACCGCACCCAGGACGCCAGGGTTCAACGACTTCTCAACTTTCTCCAGCCGGGCACCTACATCCAACCTCATTGCCATCCCCTTCCCCACGCCAGCGAGTCGGTCATCGTGATGTCCGGACGCCTCGAGGTCCTGATTTTTGACGATGGCGGATCGATCACCAAACGCCACCTTCTCACACCGGAAAATCCCCTCATCGATATCGAACCAAACATCTGGCACGGAATGATCGTCCTCGAAGAAGACACCACCATCCTCGAATTCAAGCAAGGCCCCTACGACGCCGCCACCGACAAGTTGTTCGCCCGCTGGGCTCCTGCCGAAGGAGGTGAAGAGGCCTCCGCCTATCTGGAGTCGCTCATCTCAAATCCCGGCTGACACCTTTCCGCATCTCCAGTCAAGCCCCGCACTACTGGCCAAGCAGGTAGGGAATTCCTTTTTTGTAGCCGGCTGCCCGATCAGAGATTTCGTTGGCCAACTCAACAAGCTCTTGTTGCCTTGCGAGCGACAGCGCCTTCTCGGCCATCTTTGTTGCCGAATCAAAATCCTCATTGGCAGCATGGGCCATGGCCAAGGTATCGAGAATCAAAGGGTCATTATTCTTTGTTCGAGCCGCGATTTTCAAGGAAACAACGAGAGCATCCTTTGGCTTGCGAACGGCCTTGTCGGGACAAGCGGCAAGGAGCCGCGCATAGGCATTCACTCCTTGGGTAAAGCGTTGGTTCGTATTGACAGTCCTGACATAGTAGCTCCGCGCCTTGGTCCAATCTCCCCTCGCTTCCCAATTTTGCCCAAGCGCAAGTAATAGCCGTGGAGCTTCGGCCTGGCTCATCAACATCGCGGTGTAGTCGCGCAGTATGGCCTCGGCATCCTCAGGATAGCCGGCACGCGCCAAATGCAGGGCCAACGGAAAAAATTGCTGTTGGCGGGCCGGAGCCAGCCACCTTCCCTGAAAAGGCAACGCGAGGTCCCGCTTTTGGTCAGGCTTGACCGGCATGTTTGCCACATCACGAACAATCCGTTCGGCACTCACCGAGCCTTTGTAAATGGCTTCAAGCTGGCCGTAGTGGTTGATTAATATCGTCGTCGGGACCGGCAATGACTTCCGATACTCAAACATCTGATCATTGAGCATCTGAATTTTCTCGGGAATCGAATCCGGAGCATGTCCCACTTTGAAGGGCAACTCAAGCCTGCCGGCCGCTTCCATCGCGTTGGCCCGACCATCCGGGTCATTGAGGGCATCAACCGAGAGCGCATAGACCTGCAATCCGCTCTCCGCAAGCTTCTTGGCCTGAGCCTTCCACTCGGCAAGCTCAACCGAACAAGGAGCGCACCAGCTCGCCCAAAGGTTCACCAGAACCGGAGCACAGGGCTCTTTGAGCGAGCCGACCTTCACCTGCTGGCTCTCGCCATCAAATGTCGTGAAGTCCATCCGGGGAACTGGCATCGCCGTCGTCGTGACCACTTGGATGGAATCTCCAGAAGGCGGGGGCACAAGCAACTGCGGCTTGAGCTGGCTCTTGACCTTGGGCGGCTCCCAGCGATTTGCCGTTCCCGTCCCCTGAACCAGACGAAAGCGAGCGTCCACAGCAAGTCCGGTAAACTCTTCGAATCCGGTCTGCCCCGGCCAACGCACCGCAAGTTTTTGAATGACGGCGTTCTCTCCAAGACCAAAATGAAGCCACTTGCTCGACTGCGACAAAAAGGAATCACCAGCCCTCAGCGTACGTAACAAGGGGACCTTCTCACCTTCCAAATATACTTCGACCCGCGCACCGATAGCATCACGATTGCAATCCTTTCCCTCCAATGCGATCGCAAGCCAGTTGTGCCCGCTTTCGTTATCGTTGCGCATGAGGCGCAGCATGGGAGCACTCCGGTTGCAGGTCCAAAGATCGAGATCCCCGTCGAGGTCCCAGTCGCAAAGAACCGCGCCGCGGCCATCATCAGGGAAATCAATTCCACTCGCTGAAGAAATATTGACAAAGCTTTGGCCCTTCAAATTGAGGAAGGCGCAATTGCGTTCCCGCCCGCTCCAGGACTTCCCCCCCTGGACCATGGTTAGAAACGACGTGGCCACCTCGCTCAACGAACCACGAATGCTCTCGCGCATGGTGAGAGGAATGTTTTGATGCGACCCGACCTGTCGCCAAAAGAAACTTCACAAATCATCGGTATCTTCCCCGGTGACATAACCGTTCGCCACCAGGATGTCTTCCCAACCATCATTGTTGATATCGCTGAAAATCGAACCCCAGGCCCAACGGGCCACCTCCACTCCCATCTCGGGTCCGACTTCTTTGAACTCACCCCCGCCCATGTTTTTAAAGAGTGAATTGCCCTTGGCAAACCGGGTGTAAATGGCGCGTTGCGCGTCATCCCCTTCGGGCATGAAACTCGCCTTGTCGGTGATCCGGTTTCCGGCAGACGAATACATGTTGCTCACGTAGAGATCCACTTTGCCGTCACGATCATAGTCTCCCCAGGTCACCGACATTCCGCCCCCAAAGTCGATCACCCCCGAAGCACCTGCCACCTCGCGAAACGTTCCCTCATGATTCAGATAGAGGACGTTCTGGCCGTAGTCGTTGGCAACATAGAGATCCTGATCCCCATCGTCATCGATATCCTCCCAGGCCGCCGCCAAACTGTGGCGCCGATTCTTGTCATCCAGGCCCAGCTCCTCCGTAGCATCGACAAACTTCCAGTCGCTCTCCGTGAGATCATTGCGGAAGAGAATGTTTTTGCCCCCGTCGTTGGCATCGTGGTACAGGAAATCAGGAAGATTCTCTTCGATGATCCTCCTGGAACTGGCGAAGTCGACTGCGACGTAGAGATCGAGATCACCATCATCATCGACGTCGACTGCCGAGAGCGAGTGGATGTCTTTGTCGAGGATCTCCTGTTGAAATCGTTTCTCAAACTTCCCGCCACCCTTGTTCTCAAAGAACACCAGGCCTTCGATCGTGCCCAACACGGCGTCCTGATCACCGTCATTGTCAAAATCCACAAACAGGGCACTGGAGGTTTCATCCAGATGATCCAATCCGCATTCCGCAGCGGCCTCCCGGGCCGTGCTGTCCGGATTTCTCAGGAACAAGCGATTCGGCAAACCGGCCGGCTGGCACAGGAAGAGATCATCGAGGCCGTCTCCGTTCACGTCAGCGATCGCGAGCCCATTCCGCACGAAGTAAAGCAGGCCATAATTCTTCTCGATATGTTTCAACCAGTGATTGATGCCGAACATGATCTGCTGGTCGAAAATCTCATTTCCGCCGATCGCCGAACGAGTGCAATCGGAAAACAAAGTTCCGGTCGAGTGGCTGGCACGGATTTCCTCGTAACTCTCTGCCACAACCCCGGTCATCAGAGGAGGGGCCTGCCCCCCCGGCAATCTCCATCGGCACCGCCAACGACCATTTTGCTGGATGACTCCCCCCTCAACCTCGCCAAATGATTCAATCAACACGGTCGTTTCTCCGATTGGTCCATCAAGCGTCACCCCGATCACTTTTTTGGCCATCCGGATCTCGGTCGCATTCTCAAGCGGTTTGAGCCAATGCCTGATGACCTCTTCGAAGCCGGCGACCCCCTTGAGTTCCTCACTGACCGTTTCCATCAACTTGCCCCGCGATACCTTGACGCCCTTGTCATCAAAGACGACCTCAAGTTCCTCCGGCCTGATCTCTCCGGCTCTGAAGTTTTCGTCGGCATAAGAGAACCACTCGACATCTTTTCCATATCCGATCTCCTTTGCCATTTTGCCCAGCTGATTTGTCGCCGCTGAGGAAAAACTCTCTGATTCCCAACCGACATCCGCCGCCGTCACCATGTCGACTTCTGCCTCGATCACTTTCCTCGCTCCCGCTGCGGGTAGCTGAGGAAGGGAATTACCTACCGGCAGGGGTTCTGCAATCGACTCATTATCAGCATTTTTCTCAACAGAGAGCTCTTCTTGCTTACAGCCTGGCAAAGATATCATGAAGACGCCGAATACCATCAATCTCAGAGTCTTATCACGATTCTTTTGCAAGTTTTTGATTGCCATCGATCCAAAATTTTCTGAATTTCAGCTTTGTTCCAGAAAAAACGTCATTTTTGACACCTTAATCACCCCTTCACAACAGCAACCACATGACCAAAAAACTTCTCACCTCTTTTGCCATCTTCGCGTTAGCGGGGTCCGCTCACGCCGCGACTGTTAACTTGGGAGACCAGACCCTCAATGCTTCCAGCAACGACGGATGGTCCTCAAATTCCCACGTCCTCTCCAACTTTGTCGCCGGCCCTCTGGATGCCGGTGGAGCGGGTCCCGAAATCGTTTATTCCTATACTAATAGCAGCGGTGGAGCGGAGCTCGTGACACCTCTGGACTTCGGCTACTTCGTCCAAGGTGGCGCCGCACCTGACTTCTCGACCTTCAGCGTGACTCCTTTTCTTGTCACCGTCAACGGGGCGGCTGAAGGGGACTACTCGGTTCAATCCATCGGGACGACTCGCGTCGGAGGCGCGGCCGGTGATTTCAATGCCGTTGGAGCATACTCCAATCCATTCGGAGGAACGTCATTCGTTCTTGGTGATGGAGAAACCGTTGCCATCGGTGTCATTGACTCCAACGCAGATGGCACCGGCCCGGCTCACTCTCCCGCAGGTGGCGTGATCCCCTTCGATGGAGGCGCTGGTGGTGACAACAATCACTGGTACAACGGCGATGCAGGCGCCAATACTTATCCCAATGGAACTCCTGGAGGAGCCGGCATCGGTGGTTCCTTGAGCGGCGTTGAAAGTGCGGATATCGACCGCAACTACCAGTTCAATATCAGCATCGATGTATCGGCCATTCCAGAGCCCAGTGCCAGCCTCCTCGGCCTGCTGGGATTGGGTCTGGTTGCACGACGCCGTCGCTAGGCTGCTGAAGCCAAAAAAGTGTTTCTCAGGAAGCCACCAGGTTTGTCCCGGTGGCTTTTTTTTATGTACCTTGGCGATACGATCATGACTTCTGGATTCGACAAGTTTAGAAGCTTCCCCTTTCTGCTTTTGCTTATCTTTCAAACCGTGATGGCCGAGGAGCCGAACTGGGCGAGTGAGGAATTCGTCATCCGGATTCAGACAAAACTCGAAGACATTTCCCAGACCCTCAAGGAAAAGGATCCAAGCAAACTTTCCAAGTGCGCAATCTCGATTCCGAAAGAGCAGTCCCGCCTTAAAGTTTTCGACGACTCGGGAGTCAGGGTAACCCGCTGGGAAGGATTGGAATCTGCCTCTGCCAAAGACATGATCAAGTTGCTCGTCGGAGACCTCTCGACAGGCTCGATCGACGTGAAGTTCAAGATTGTCGGGCTGGAGATGGATGGACTGACCGTAAGAAACTCACGGCAGTATGTTTCAATTGCTGGAAGAACCGGATCGGGATCCGCCGTTGAACGTCATGCAACGGTGTGGATTGACTGGAAAACCCGATCAAATGACTTGATTGCAATTCGCCTGAAACTGGAAGATCTGGAACAATCAGTCGGGGACTTTGGACAAAGAAGCTCTCTGTTCTCCGATCTCACCGCTGAGGTCACCAAACAGGTCCCAGAGTTCAAGGAACAGTTTGGCCGGGGCAATCACTATTGGCGGCGACGCATTGAAGCCTTCCACGGATTCAATAAATTCGGCTACAATGGTCTGGCGATCGCCGATGTAAATGGCGATGGACGGGACGACCTCTATAGCTGCCAACCGGGCGCCTTGCCCAATCGTCTCTTCATCCAGCAGAAGGACGGCACTGTCAGGGAAATGGCAGGTGAGCTTGGTCTCGATTTTCTCGACGACTCTAGTTCGGCCCTGTTTATCGACTTCGACAACGACGGCGACCAAGACCTGGCTCTGTCCACAGCCGTCGGTCTGGTCATCATGGAGAATTCCGGGATCGGTCAGTTCAATCTCAAAGCTCATGTTCCCTCTGCCCGTCGCGGCATGTCCATGGCAGCTGCTGATCACGACCTTGATGGCGACGTCGATCTTTATCTTTGCCGCTACTATGCCGACTCAGCCGATAGTTCGGAGATTGCCACTCCGATTCCCTACTTCGATGCGACCAATGGAGGCACGAATATCCTGATTGAAAATCTGGGTGGTCTGAATTTTCGTGACGCAACTTCCACATCAGGCTTGGGAATGAACAACACTCGCTTCAGTTTTGCTGCTCTGTGGGAGGACTATGATGGAGATGGTGACGTCGACCTCTATGTCGCGAACGATTTTGGACGTGATAATCTTTACCGCAACGACGGAGGTCGTTTCACCGACGTCGCTTCGCAAGCAGGGCTCAATGCCGGAGCCTTCGGCATGTCCGTGAGCTCGGCAGACTACGACCGGGACGGAAATATGGACTTTTATATCGGCAACATGTTTTCCTCCGCAGGAAGCAGAATCTCACGCCAACCTCGATTCTCAGAAGACCTCGACCAGAGCCTTCTTCAAAAGTTCCAACATCTGGCGAAAGGAAATACCATGTTGCGCGGAACCGATCAGGGAACCCTGTTGGATTCAACCGATGCCACAGGAGTCGCTCTCGGGCGCTGGAGTTGGTGTTCATTATTTGCTGATTTGAACAACGATGGCTGGGAAGACCTCTTGGTCGCCAACGGCTATATCAGCGGTCCTTCAAAAGACGACTTGTGAAGTCTTTTCTGGCGACAGGTCGTGTCGCAATCACCATCGGACGCTAAGAGTATCGAGGAGGCCGTTGATCCGGAATCACCCTTCCGTCGCAATTTGAAACGCCTCAACAACCTGATCGATTCGGGTTCAAGCTTCAGTGGCTACGAGCGTAATTGTGCCTTCCTCAATCTCGGAGGCGGAAAGCAGTTCGCCACCGTATCCAGCATCACTGGTTTTGATTTTGCCGATGATGCCCGCGCCATCGGTCTCTGCGACTGGGATCGGGATGGAGACATCGATGCATGGGTTCAAAATCGCACTGCCCCGATGCTGCGCTTTCTCCGCAATGATTTGCCGACCGAAAACCGGTCACTGCAAATCCGGCTCCAGGGCACGAAGTCGAATCGTGACGCCATTGGAGCACGGGTTGAAATTACCACCAATAGCGGCAATACCTTCACGAATACACTGAAGGCGGGAGAAGGTTTTCTCAGCCAGAGATCAAAATGGATGCACTTTGGCCTTGGGACAAATGAGAGCCTGAAGACGCTCACCATCCGATGGCCGGGGGGTGAACGGGAGCAATTCGTGGGCGCCACAACCAGCGACCGCTTTCTTGTCATCGAAGGATCCGGCAAGGCAATCGCAGTCCCAAGAAATGCGCCCCCCGATGAATTACCCCTTACCAAAGGCTCCTTGACCGAGCTTGAAAAATCCAGTGCCTCAAGGTCAGCTCTTGCAACAAGGTTCCCCCTACCCCCGATACGCTACAGAACCTTTGACGGCCGTGAGACTCAGGTCGTGATTGGAAATGGTCAGCCAGTCCTGATCAACGTTTGGGCAAGCTGGTGTGCGCCTTGCGCCGTGGAATTAAAGTCTTTTGCAAACCAAAAACCTGATTTCGACAAAGCCGGACTGGAAGTGATCGCTCTTTCCGTGGATGGACTCACCGGGAATTCGGGGACCGGCTCCGTCGAAGCGAAAGTCTTTGTCCAGAATTTGAATCTTCCGTTTGCCCCCGGAATGGCAGACATGGAAACTCTCCGCCGCATCGAATTCATCCACAATCTTCCATCGGGTCTCGCCGAAAACCTGCCGGTCCCAGCTTCACTTCTGGTCGACGGTTCCGGTGGGCTCGCAGCAGTCTATCGTGGTACGGTCGAAGTCGAAACCATCCTTCAGGATCTTGCCAATCTAAACCTCCAAGGCGAATCCCTTCTGTCCTGGCCCCTCCCCTTCCCGGAACACCGTTGGCTTGGCCCTCCTCTACCCCAAGGATACTTTGCGATTCCCATCGACCTGATCGAACAAGGTCATCTGGCCGATGCCACAAACTATCTCAATCGAAACCGGGAGCTCTTGAGAAAACGCGACCAAAAACGGCTGTCTTTTATCCATGGTCGCCTGGGAATTCGATACGAGGATGCAGGCAAATTGAAGGAATGCGTGAGCGAGTTTGAATCTGCCTTGTCAATCGACCCAACCAACGTCGAAGTAAGCAACAACCTTGCATGGCAGCTCGCAGCCGGAAAGGACGCCTCGATGCGGGACGGACCCCGTTCCTTGAAACTGGCGGATTTTGCTGCACGGGCCACCGGATTCAAGCATCCGGCGGTCCTCGACACTCTGGCGGCTGCATTGGCCCAATCCGGGCGGTATCGAGAAGCGATCGAGATAGCCCAAAAGGGCGCCGAAATTGCGAGAAAGTCTGGCCAGGAAGACCTTTTGAAAAGTTTAAACAAGGGAATTGAGGACTATCAAAAACAACAACCACGGAGCGAAACTAAGGACTAACAGAATTCAACGTTTTACCGTTGACTCAAAGTGGTTTTCTTTGGTCTCGTAATCGGCGAATTTCTCCATGCACAATCTGTTCCTCATCACGCTGACGTCGGCCTCTCTCCTTCTTCCCTGCACAGCCGCAATCATTACGCTCGGCGATCAGACCTTGAATCCTTCCTCGAATGATGGATGGAGTTCGAACAGCCATGTCCTGACGAATACGGATGGGCCTGGTCCCGGAGGTGAAGTCTACCAATATACGAACAACTCCGGAGGAGCCGAGATCATCACGCCTGGAAACTGGTCCTATTATGTTCAGGGTGGTGCCGACCCCGACCTCACGACCTTTAGTGTCACCCCGTTTCTGGTCAGGGTCGATCAAGGCTTGGAAGACCCCACCTTTTCGGTCGTTGCGATAGGGACGACACGCGTGGGAGGTGCAGGAATGGACTTTGAGACGACAGGCGAACACACCAGTGAATTCGGCGGAGAACCGTTCACCATTCAAGATGGTGAAACCATTGCCATTGGAGTCATTGACGCCAATGCCGACGGCACAGGTCCGGCACACGTGCCCGCCGGTGGAATCATTCCCTTCGATGGTGGTGCAGGGGGAGACAACAATCATTGGTACAATGGTGATCCGGGACCAAACACCTATCCGAACGGAACTCCGGGCGCGGCGGGAATTGGCGGAATTTTAACCGGAACCGAAAGCGCCGATATCAACCGAAACTACCAATTCAACATCACCATCGAGACGACCCCTACCGAGGATCAGGACGGTGATGGCATGGGAGATGCCTACGAAGACGCAAACGGTTTGGACAAGACGGTTGATGACAGCCTCCTCGATCTCGACGGCGACACTGTCAACAACATCACCGAATTCAATAATGGCACCAAGCCAAACGACAAGGACTCCGATGGTGACACTTTGGAGGACGGCTGGGAAACCAAAACGGGCATCTGGTTGAGCGCCACTGATACCGGCACCGATCCCCTCCTTCCGGACTCCGACGGCGACACGCTCGGAGATGAAATCGAAAATTGCAGCCTTAATTTTGTCGACGCGGCAAATCCCGGAACGGATCCAAACAGCAGTGATACTGACGGTGATGGGATCTCCGACATCAATGAGATCACCGGGGGCACCGATCCAACAGATTCCAATGACCCCCCTCCCCCTTCAGGTGACGCAATCACTCTTGGAGACCTTACGCTCAATGCCAGTTCCAACGATGGCTGGAGTTCCAACAGCCACGTCCAGTTGAATACGGATGGAGCCGGTCCCGGTGGCGAATTTTACCAGTATACCAACGACTCCGGTTCGGCTCAGGAGATCACTCCGGTCCAGTGGAGCTATTACATCCAGGGCCCGGGTGGTGCCGACATCAATACCTTTGTCGTCACACCATTCCTTGTCAAAGTCATCGAGGGAGATGAGCTGCTCGGACCTTCAGTCTTCGAAGTCGCTTCGATCGGAGCACCCCGTGTCGGAGGAGTCGACTACACCTCACCCGGAGAAGTCACCAGTCAGTGGGGAAATGACGAGCCCTTCATTCTTGAGGATGGCGAGACTGTTGCCATTGGAGTCATCGACGCGAATCCAGATGGCACCGGGTCCTCGACAGGTGGAATCATTCCTTTCGATGGAGAAGCCGGTGGAGACAACAACCATTGGTATAATGGCAACTCTGCACCTGAAACCTACCCGAACGGCACGCCCGGGGGCGTTGGTGTTGGAGGGCAACTTAGCGGAACCGAAAGCGCAGACACCAATCGGAATTACCAATTCAACATTACCCTTGAGGTCGGAACCTCCAGTGGCCTTCCATTCCAGATCGAAGAAATTTCCCTCGATCCGGAGACCGATCGAGTCACCCTGACTTGGAACTCAAAGGACAACCGAACCTATTCGCTGTTTTACTCAATTGACCTCACGGATTTTGACTCCCAGATCGACAATAATATTCCATCTGGAGGTGAGGTCACCACGGTGACTTTCCCGAATCCAATTCCAGGTGGGACAAAGGTGTTCTTCAGGATTTCAGAGAATCCGCGCTAGCCCCTGATCACAAATCGTAACCAGTTCCTGAGACACCTCTTTCCCCGGAGGTGATCAATAAGGCAAGTGCTTCCGGCGGTTCACCAGCCAGACCACTTGGTAAGGACGCAGAACCAAATCCGGATTGGTAGTGTCGATGGCCTCACCTGAGATCAGATCCAACCAATCTTCGGTGACCACCAGATTGACACTTGATATGGGAATCCGCTGCTCTTCCTCCGAAATATTGTGGAAGCAGAAAATGTTGTTTCGACGGTCGATCGATTGACGCCAGAACGCAAAAACACCATCGCCGAAATGAAGAGTGAATTGGGTGGCGTTCGGATGGAACGCGGGCTGGCTCTTCCGGACATCGATCAGATGCCGAAGCCGTGACAACACCCGGGAATGGTGAGACTCCGGACCGTCCAGCAACCGGTCCAACTCATCGGCATCCCATTGATGCCGGTTGATGTGACGGTTGTGCCCCGTTTCTTCGAATCGCTTCACGTCATTCCGTGTTCCCAACAAACTGTGAACGTAGAATGCCGGAATCCCCTCCAGAGCCAGAAGAATGGCATGGGCGCATATGAATCGCTCCTCATCACCGAGGGCATCAAACAGGCTGATATTGATCTCATAGGGTCGCTTTTTCCCACCAGCCAAGGCCCGCTCGGAAACGAGACCTCCACGCTCCTTCATGACTGCGACCAACTCGTCGATTTCCTCGTCGCTTAAAAGTCCTTCGGCAGGACGTAGCCCGATCCCGTCATGGGATGCAATGAAGTTAAAGTAGACCGTTCCCGGTTGCGCGGGTGGCATCCTCATCATCCATTGCTTCAGGTGAAAGGAATTCCCCGTGACCAAGGCATGCAAAAGAAGCGGAGGAAGCGAAAAGTTGTAGATCCCGTGTGCCTCGTTCGAGTTTCCGAAGTAGGCCAGATTTTCCTGATTGGGAATATTGGTTTCCGTGATGATCACGGCATCCGGCTTCACATGTTCGATGAGTGTCCGGAACAAGCGGACCAATTCATGAGTTTGGGGCAGGTTGATGCACCTTGTTCCGATCTCTTTCCAGATGAAAGCCACCGCATCGAGGCGAAAAATCCGGACTCCGTGTTCCAGGTGGCTTCGGATGATTTTCACCAACTCCACCAGAAGGTCAGGCTCGGAAAAATTCAGATCGATCTGATCATGCCCGAAGGTACACCAGACATGCTTTGTTCCCACCGGCGTAATGGTTGGCCGAAGAAGATCTGACGTTCGTGGCCTGACCACTTCGCTCAAATCATCAGCTTCGGAAGCTTCCACAAAAAACCGGCATCCAGGCTCCTCTCCCCGCTGGTATTGCAGAAACCACTCGTGGGAAGCGGAACAATGGTTCACCACCAGATCCGACATGATGGAATAGTTCTCCGAGAGAGACTCAAGGTGGGACCAGTCACCCAATTCAGGTTTCACCGTGTTGTAGTCGGACACCGCAAATCCGTCATCCGAGGTCCAAGGAAAATATGGGAGGACGTGCACCCAGGACACCGAGTCTCCCAGCCTCTTCTCCAGAAACACACTCAGCTCCTCCAGCGGCTTGTACCCCTCTCTCTGAAAGGTATTTCCATAAGTGATGACTGCGACGTCTTTCTCCGTCCAATGATTCTCGAATGGGATTGGCTCAAAGAAGTGCTCACGCAACCGCATCGCATCGAGCAACTTCTCAACCAAATCCGCATGATCCCCTTCGCCATAAATGGCTTCAAGGTGGTTCGAAATTTTATGAATAAGAGTCTCCAGTGGGCTCATCGACAACTAGCTGAATTCTTTCTGATCTTCTTCCACGGCCTCAACCAGACGATTAAAGACCTCCGGCATCGCACTCTGCACCCTTGACCAGCTCGGGATGAAGGGCTTCTCCATCGGAGCGTTCAGGAATTTCTTTCCGGCTGAAATGATGTTCTCCGCAAAAAGCTCCACCGCTTCCTCTTCCTTGTGAACATCAAGATCAAGCCCGTTCATGATGGCGTCATTTTTGTAGCGCTCCACAAAGTCGAGAGCATTCCGGAAGTAAGCTGCCTTGATCGTGCGGAAGACCTCCTTGCTGAAAACCGTGCCCATCACCGACATCTTCCGGAAGACCAGCTTGCAAATATCAATCGACATCTTGGAGAGCCCCTTCGCCCGGTCATCGAGTGAGATGTCCTGATGCTTGTGATCATAGACCTCGGCAATATCGACCTGGCAAAGTTTGTTGTTCGAATAGTTGCGGAACATCTCGGACAAGGTTCCCATCTCAAGCCCCCAATCGCTCGGCATCCTGATGTCAGGGATGACATTCTTGCGAAAGGAAAACTCCCCGGCCAGGGGATACCGGAACCCGTCCAGATAACTCAGATACTCGCTGGGCCCCACCACTTGCTCGAGCGAACGAAGCAAGGGCGTGATCAACAAACGGGTCACCCGGCCGTTCAAACTCCCGTTGGCAATCCTCGGGTAGTAGCCTTTGGCGAACTGATAGGAGAAACGGGGGTTGGCCATGGGGTAGATCAACCGGGCTAACAAGGAGCGATCGTAAGTCACGATGTCGCAGTCATGCAGAGCAATGGCCTCGGCCCTTTCCGTGGCCAACATGTAACCCAGGCAATACCAGACATTACGCCCCTTCCCTTCTTCCTCTGGTGCGACTCCATGCTCTTCGAGCTCGGCATGAAGGGCCCGAAGCCGCGGACCATCATTCCAAAGAACACGATGATGCTGCGGAAGCTCGTCAAAAAAACGAAGAGCCTCCCGGTATTGCCCCTCGTCCGCCCGGTCCAGGCCGATTACGATTTGATCTAGATACGGAACCTTTTTCACCTCCGAGAGAATCCTGGGCATGGCCTCGGTTTCCAGTTCCGAAAACAAAGACGGAAGCAGGAGCCCCATGGGACGCACCTTGGAAAAATTGAGTAGTTCAGCCTCCAGTTCCTCGATGGGCCGCTGGGTGAGATTGTGGAGCGTGGCGACCGAGCCGCCTTGGTGAAAATCTGCCATATCTGATGTGTGCTTGGGTTAGGGAATTTGAAAGTGGTCTAAAATCTTGTTCATGGCCTCCGCCCATCCCCGGGGCCCGGTCTCTGTGGTTCGCAGAAACTCGCCTTCCGTCTCCAGAACGTATTCACCCGGTGAAGCCACGATGACCCCAATATCCGCCCGCTCGAGCATTGCCAGGTCGTTGGGCCGATCCCCGAGCGCAATGACCGCATAGTCCCCTTCGAAAAATTCCAGAGGCCTCCCTTTGTCGGTCTTTCCCAACACGTGGAGGAAACGACCTCCCCGAAGGGTCGTGAGCCCTCGCTCCTCGATCAACCGACAGAATTCTTCTTCTTTCCCGGGAGTATCCTGCCAAACTAAGGGTTCGCTAAATTCGCGGTCAGCCGATTTGAAGGCCGCAACCCGGTCCAGACCGGTCCATTCCATGATCTCCTCCAGCCCCACTTCAGAATACCCGGTGAACTCAAAATCGTTCTTCAAGGTCTTCAATTCCGCCAAAATCTTTTCCCTCGGTGCCCCATAAACCGTGGCCTCATCACCGTCGTAAAGAGCCGAGCCATTCTCGACGATGAAGGGATTCTCGTTCCCTAACTGATGACGCATCGCCAGCCATTCCGCCCTCGTCTTGCTGGTATTCACCACCATCGGCACCCCGGCGGAATCCATCCGGTCCAGAACGGGAAGGACTTCGTCAAAGCTGTAGTCGTGATGATCCAAAAGGGTACCGTCGAGGTCACTGACCACGATTAACTCCTTCCCGGACGTTGGCATCACCTTTTCTTAGCGGATCCCGTGCCAAATACGAATATGATCTCTTCGATTTCCCCTTCCACGCAACGAGCACCAGACGAAAATTGGAGATTTTGCCCCTCTTTCCCACCAGGCAAAGCTGGCCAACTGGTCTATCGAACCATCCAGATATCTCTTGATCTCTCAAAGAGATGATCCACCTTTACACTCCTTGCCCGACCATGACGGACAATCCCTTTCACCTCTCACCCCGCGGCCCCATGTCCCGATTGCCTGAGCGCCAAGCCCTCCCGATCCAGGCTGCCGGCATCATTGAGGAAATGATTTCCAGCGGGGAAGTTCGCGACCTCCTCCCCGGGGAGCGAACCCTGGCCTCCGAGCTTCAAATCGGACGCGATACCCTGCGGGCTGCTCTCGACATTCTTGAATCCAAAGGCGTGATCTCGAGTCGGCAGCACGGGAAACGAAGAAGCGTTCTGGACACCCCGAAATCCAAACCTCGAGCCAACACCAAAAGAGTGGCTTTTCTCTCCCCCAAAAAGCTCCTCGAATTTCCACCTCAACTCCTCGCCGAATTTGACACTCTGAGGGAACTGCTCCAAAAACAATCCTATTCCCTTGTGCTCGTCACACCCGGGATCTTCCACCTGCAAAACCCGCAGTCCAAGCTTGAGATACTGATCAATGATCATGAGGCCGATGTCTGGCTTCTCTATCAGTGCGATCGGAAGGTTCAACAGTGGTTCTTCAAACAGAATATTCCCACGCTCATCCGGGGATTCAGCCATGAGAACGTCGATCTTCCCTGCATCGATGATGATTGGCGATCCGCCGCGTTTCATGCCGGAAATCATCTCAAGCACCAAGGACACCGGCGCATCGGCCTACTCATGCGGCAAACAAAACTGGCCGGGCTGAAAGCCACGGAAGCAGGGCTTGAAGAGGCCGCTCAAGATTCATCCGATCCCCTCTCCATTATCAAAATGACCGAGAAGGGAACTCTTCAGAGTGTTACCAGAGCCCTTGAACTGGCCCTGCGATTGGAGGATCCGCCAACCGCAATCGTTTGCACCCGGTCCCGCCACGTCCTGACCATTCTTTCGACTCTGGCCGCGCACAACCTGAGAGTCCCTGACGAGCTCTCCCTGATCACCCTTTCCTCGGAGCCATGGTTCGACCATCTCGTCCCCTCGGTCAGCCACTACCGTTCGGATCCCATTATGATCGCCCGCACCGTCGCCCGCAAAGTCGTTCAATTGGCCAAAGGCGAACCGTCCTCCGCCAAAACAAAACTCCTCTTCCCTGAATTTTTGGATGGAGACTCAATCAAAAAACTGACTCGCTCCTGACATGCCCGAACTCGCCGAAGTCGAACTCGCCCGCCGCCAGTGGGCCGTCCATCAAGACGAATCCGTCACTTCCGTCGATACTCATCCCAAGGCCCGAATCTACCGCGACTGCCCGGCGCCGGCGCTCCGGATTCTCAAGGACAAAACGCTCCTCTCCTCCCGGGCCCACGGAAAGCGGATGCTCTTCACTTTTTCTCCCGAACTCCATCTCGAAGTTCACCTCGGCATGTCAGGTAAACTCTCCACCGCCCCACCGGATCACAAAGTCGAGAAACACGATCACCTCGTCATCCGCACCTCGAGCGCCGCTCTGATCTACAACGACTACCGCATGTTCGGTCGCGTGATGCTTCACGACACCGCAGATCCCTGGGCCGAATTCCCTCCCCAACCGCAAGACTCAAAATTCTCGCTCGCCCACGTTCGAAAGCTGGTCGAACGACACCCCAAGAAGCCTCTCAAAGCCCTGCTCCTCGATCAGCATGCCTGCCCCGGCGTGGGCAACTGGATGGCTGATGAAATCTGCTGGCGCCTGGGACTTCACCCGGCCATTCCCACCGCTTCGCTCGACCCCACTGCCCTGCGCAAAGAAATCCGCTTCGTCTCCCTCGGCGCCCTCAAACACGTCGCCGACAAAAACTCGTCGGCCTCTTCAGATGGCTTCGCCCCCGGCAACTACGTTGCGAACGTCCCCCCAAAAAACTGGCTCTTCCAACACCGATGGAAGAAAGGCGGCACCTGCCCCAAATGCAAAACCGACCTAGCCCGGGACACCATCGCCACCCGCACCACCGCCTGGTGTCCGAGGTGTCAAAGCAATCGTTGATGCCGTAGGCAGGTCCTCACCGAACCCTCCGCCCCGTCGCATCAATGATCTCGGCCGTGATC
>JBMHCW010000036.1:0-41380 GCA_049889715.1 Akkermansiaceae bacterium
CGTCGTTTTTCCATGCCCTTATCCTGCCCCTCCCCCTTGCTCTGGCAAGTGCGATCATGCTTCGACCACGGAACTTGCCACCCCTCATTCCCTTTGTCATGGTGCCCCTCATGAAAATCCTGATCGGACTCTCGCTCCTCACTCTTCCCCTTTCCGCCGACGTCTCTCTTCCCGCTATCTTCGGCAATGGAATGGTCGTGCAACGAGACGCACCCATCCGGGTCTGGGGCACCGCCGATCCCAACGAAGCGGTCTCAATCACCTTTAATCGCATGAAAGCCTCGGGCACCGCGAATGCAGAAGGCAACTGGCTTCTCGAAATCCCCGCTCAAAAAGCCGACGGCAAGAGTCACCAACTGGAAGTCAAAGGCAAGAACACCATCACCTTGACCGACGTCCTCATCGGGGACCTCTGGATTGGCTCGGGCCAATCCAACATGGAATGGAGCCTGACCCAGTCCGGCCGTAAGGACGAATTCATCAAGGCCGCCAACCATCCCAACATTCGCCTCTTCCATATTCCCAAGGTCCGGAAACCCGCTCCCCAGACTGATGTCAACGCCTCGTGGAAGACCTGCACTTCCGAGAACATTCCGCGCTTCTCCGCTGTCCTCTATCATTTCGGGAAAACCATTCAGGAAAAAGTCGACGTCCCCCTCGGACTCATCAACAGCTCCTGGGGTGGCTCTCCGATCGAGCCTTGGACCATCACGTCAAAAAGCTCGGGCGACATGTACAACGCCATGATCGCCCCCATCACCAATCTCTCGATCAAGGGAGTCATCTGGTATCAGGGCGAAACCAATGTCATCCAAAAGAACGGCCTGGGCTACACCGGCAAGATGAAAGACCTCATCGACGGATGGCGCGGAGTCTTCCGGAACGAGTCCATGCCCTTTTACTTCGTCCAACTCGCTCCGTGGGGAAATCCCCGTTACGCCGACGGGCAACTTCCCGCCGTCTGGGAAGCTCAGGTCGCCACCCTTAAAATCCCAAACACCGGCATGGCTGTCACCACCGACATCGTCCACAACATCGGTGACATCCATCCCAAAAACAAACACGACGTCGGCGACCGCCTCGCCCGATGGGCCCTCGTCAAAGATTACGGCGTGAAGGACCTTCCCTACTCCGGTCCGCTCTACAAATCGATGAAGGTGGAAGGCGATAAAATCCGCATCAGCTTCGCTCACGGCAAGGGACTCAAGTCCCGCGATGGCAAGGACCTCAACGAATTTAAAATCTCCGGAGCCGATGGCAACTTTGTCGAGGCTCAGGCCAAAATCGATGGCGATTCTGTCCTTGTCAGCGCCGAAGGAGTCAAGGCGCCCGCCCACGTCCAATTTGGATGGCATCGTTCCGCCAATCCCAATCTCATGAATAATGCCGGGCTCCCCGCCTCTCCTTTCCAGACCAACAACTGGACCGGTGGCACCGGGGAGTAAGCCACGATGGCTCGAGAGCACCCTGCCCTATGACTTCCATCCCCCAGAAAGATTGAACACCGTTCCCTTTGAGCGTTCCAACCCATAATACCATATCCCTTCGATACCCACTCCTCGCCATTCTCGGCTCACTCGCCTTCGCTCTTCCATCTTGTGACTCCTCGGAAACCTCCTCGACACCCGGAGGAAAGAAAAAGGAAAAACCCCAGGCCAATCACCATTCTGCCGCCACCCTGCAAATTCATTATACCCGCCCTTACGAACCGGATCCGCCGCAACAATCCCCCAACTTCCTCAACAACCAGATCACCATTATTTCCTCCAACGAGATCATTGAGGACGCCGCCAAGGAGGCTGGGATCAATCCCGAAATCGTCAAGGAAGCACTCTGGATCGAGCCCATCCCTGACACCGACCTCATCACCCTCGCGGCCTATCACGACGACAAGGCTCTTGCCAAACGCATCGCCGAGTCCGTCATCACCGCTTATGTCTCCAGGAGAAATCAACTGAACCTCCGACGGGCGAAACTGGCTCTGGAGGCTCTCGACAATGAATTGGTCGCCCAGGGAGATCTCGTTCAGGAGCATCGCAAAGAACTCACCGTGCTTATCCAGCAATATGGCATCCCCTATTTTGACGGGCGCAGCGAAAGCTCGGTAGGAGTGACCGAAGAGGAATTGTATCGCCACGCCCAAATGAAACTCGATGAATTTGAAACCATGCGGGACAGCTTGAGCATCAAGATCCAGACCCTGAAAAGCACCCCAAAGGAGGCCTTCGTTCGCACCGCCGCAGGAATGGATATCCCTGAAAATGGGGTCACAGGGCCCTACCAATCGTATCGGAAGTTTACCGAACTCGCGAACCAAAAGCTGGCCTCAGGACTGGGCAACGAGCACCCCGCAGTAATCAAAGACCGTCAAGCAGCCGAGCAAGCGCTCGAACAAGCCCGCAATGAAGCGGTCACCCTAAAAGAAGTCCTCGACACCAAACTCAAGCTGGTGGATCGGCAGATCCAAAAAATGCGGGAGACTGTTAACTCCAAACAGGATAACACCGTCGATCTTTCCCTGAAGCAACATCAATACAATCAAGCCAAGGAAGCTTACGAACAGGCACGCGACATGTACCGCGAAATGAAGATCAAACAGCAGGAGTCCCGCGTCATGTTCAAGATGCCACGCACCCCGATCACCATCCACGGGTGGCATCACGAGTAACTTCCCCTCCTGCCCCCGGGGGCCCAACCTTCAAAGCCTCCCTTGGCATCTCTCCTCATTGAGGTAGACTCGCCTCGTCATGAGCGACACGATCCGAGTCGGGGCTGGCTGCCTCAACCAAATTCCCATGGACTGGGGCGGCAACCGCCGCCGCATTCTCGAATGCATTTCGCAAGCCCGTGACGCCCGTGTCTCCGTCCTCTGCCTCCCCGAACTGGCCATCACCGGCTATGGCTGCGAAGATCAGTTCCTTTCGCACGAAGTCGCCGAGCGCGCCTGGGAAAGCCTCACGCTCATCGCACCTGAAACCAAGGGGATGGTGGTAGCGGTCGGCCTTCCCGTGTGGGTCAAAAATGCCGTCTACAATGCCGTCGCCGTTCTTGCCGACGGCGTGATCGTGGGCCTGGTCGCCAAAAAGAACCTCGCCGGCGATGGACTCCACTACGAACCCCGCTGGTTCCACGCCTGGCCCGAAGGCGTGATCGTGGAAGATGAATTTGGCGACGATTTCCTTCCCATTGGTGACCCCATTTTCAAAATCGGTGGCATCCGCATCGGCCTCGAAGTCTGCGAAGACGCCTGGGTCGCTGATCGCCCGGGACGACTCTTCGCCGGCAGCGGGGTCGACATCATTCTCAATCCTTCCGCCAGCCACTTCGCCTTCGGCAAACAAGAAGTCCGCGAACAATTCGTCATCGAAGGTTCCCGCGCATTCGGCGCGGTTTACGTCTATGCCAACCTCCTTGGCAATGAAGCCGGGCGCGCCATTTACGACGGAGGCGGCCTCATCGCCTCGGCCGGCCGCATCGTCGCCGAAGGACACCGATTCTCTTTCAAGGAAGTCACCCTCGCCGCCAATACAGTCGACATCGAACGCAACCGCCTTCACCAGGCCCGCACCGTCAGCCGTGAGATCGATGTCCAGGGGCTCTCGGAAATCGACATTCCCTTCGACTGGCCCGAAGTCAAAAACTGGGACGGGCAAGAGCCCGTGCCTCCCATGTCGAAGGACGAAGAGTTCACCCGCGCCATGGCCATCGCCTATTTCGACTACCTTCGCAAAAGCTGGTCCGGAGGCTTCGTCGTCTCCCTCAGTGGTGGAGCCGACTCTGCCGCCGTCTCGTGTTTCGCCAAGGTCATGATCGACCTCGCTCTCGCCGAACTCGGCGAAGAGACCGTTCGCGCGCGACTCCCTCACATCAATCTCGGCGACGACCCGTCAGCCTGGATGAAGAAACTTCTCTTCTGTGCCTACCAAGGCACCAAAAACAGCGGAGAGGTCACCCGCAACGCCGCCCGGGCTGTTGCCGAAGCGATCGGCTGCGATTACGCCGAATGGGAGGTCGACCAATTAGTTGAAGAATACGAGGACACAATCGAAAAAGTGATCGGGCGCCCGCTCACTTGGGAACAGGATGACATCACCCGCCAGAACATCCAGGCCCGCGTCCGGGCTCCGGGAATCTGGATGTTTGCCAACCTTCGCAATTCCCTCCTTCTCGCCACCAGCAACCGATCTGAAGCGGCCGTGGGTTACGCCACCATGGATGGCGACACTTCGGGAGGACTCAGTCCCATCGCCGGCATCGATAAACATTACCTCCGTGAATGGCTCCGATGGATGGAAACGACCGGGCTTCCCGAATCCGGACCCTTCCCCGCTCTCTCGGCCATCAACGACCAACAACCCACCGCCGAGCTCCGCCCTCGGGACCACAAGCAGACCGACGAGGACGATCTCATGCCCTACCCCGTTCTCGACACCATGGAGCGAGCGGCCATCCGCGACAAGAAAGGGCCCAAGGCCGTTCTCAACGTTGTGCGCAGCGTTTACCCCGAATACACCGAAGAAAAACTCAAGGACTGGACCATCAAGTTCTTCAAACTTTGGTGCCGCAATCAATGGAAGCGTGAACGCTATGCCGTCTCCTTCCACGTCGATGACCAGAACCTCGACCCCAAAACCTGGTGTCGCTTCCCCATCCTCTCCGCCGGCTTCGCCGAAGAACTTGCCGAGCTGTAGGGAGGGCAATCCCTCCACCCCATGAAACCATCACTCCTCACCATCCTGGCTCTCATCCTTCTGATGTTGGCCGGATGGTTCATCTGGGATTCCGTCGGGCCGAGTCCCGACAAAGAGTCACCGGATAAAAAAGGGAGGGCAGAGAAATCCTCCAACGAAATACCAACGTCATCCACGTCTTCCCGGAAACAATCGGCAAACGAGATTGAGTTCGATTGGGCCAACGTTGCTTCCGAGCTGAGGAAAACCTCAAGACGCCTCGACAAGCTCAAACCATCGACTGAGATCGAGAAAGCCATTGCCCGACTCTCTCGCCACCAACTTCTTGAGGCTCGCAATGCCGTTTTCAACAGCGATCTCGAACTTCGCGATAAGGACTACCTCCTGCGCTACCTCACAACCTGTTACGTCCAGCGCGACCCCGAAGGCTACCTGAGAGACAATCAAGGCATCCCGCCCGGCCGGTCATCGCAACTTTGGTGGGAACGATTCGCTCTATCGGAGTGGGCGCGCCAGTCGTCCGAAGACGCCATCAATTGGCTCAAGAACGAAGCACCGGAATCCAGGGACGCCAAGCAACTCACCCGCCTCGATCACAACCTCTTCAGCACTCTTCTGGTCGTTGATTTTGCAAAGGCCACAGAGCACTACCTCAACACTCCGAATGTAGAGCAATACAAATTGATCCAGAATTTCGATGGCTTCGGAAGCTATTGGCGGGACGAGGACTTTGAGCATCAGAACATCGCCGGCCGCTATGCGGAGATTGCCCGTCTGCGTGGACCAGTGGCATCCCTCAACCTCATAGGCATGGTCACCGGAGTGCGGGGAGAACAAGACCGACCCGAAGGAATCTCCCGCATTCAGGAAAACCTGACGGACTGGGACAAAGCCCGGGGCAAACCCCTCCCCGCCACCACTCTGGCCGACTACCTCGACAAGATCAACGCCACCCCCGAAGAGGAAGCCATGCTCTTCAAGTCCATGGTCGGAGAATTCAGATATTACCTACCAGATGGCGATCAAGAAGAACTCATGTCCAGCTTCACCGAAGAAGTCCGGAGGCTTCGTTCTCCTGACAAGCATACGGAGTAAGCCCACAGGCCTTGAGTTTTCTCCTTGTTTCCTCCCGAATCAAAAGATGACCCTGTCGCCATGTCCTCGATGAATCGTAGTGTGGCACTGATCATATCTCTCGTGCTGGGCTTTCAAAGCCCGGGCTTTACCCAAGAGGAAGAGAGCATTCAAATCCTCTCCATCCACAACCTGCTCGAGACAACCATTCCGGAGGTGACTTTTTCCAATGCCACCCTTGAGGAGGCCGTCGAATTTCTTCGTTTTCGATCAAGCGAATCCGATGAAGGTCCCGAAATCAACTTCCTGATTCGCCCCGGAGCCAAGGACCGAGTCATCGAAGAACTGACTCTCCGCGATTCCACCCTTCTCGAGGTTCTCAATGCCGTTTGTTTGAAGACGAAGACGACTCCCGTCGTCGACGACTACGCAGTCGTTCTGCAGCCGCATCCCGAGAATCCAAAGGAACCGGAACTGCCAGCCAGACGATGGACCGTTTCGCCGAACTTTCTCGAATACCTGACACCGCCCGCAGGCCAGCACCTGCAACTTCCAGTCTCCAAACTCCTTGAAACCTTTGGCGTCACCTTCCCGAAAGGCTCCTCGGCGAGCTTCCTTTTCCGAACCCGAACTCTCGTGGTCCGCAACACCGATGCCAATCTCTACCTCATCAACAACATCATCGAGGCTTCAAAAGACCCCGAGCAAGCCGCTTTGGATCACAAACTTGTCTCTGGGTTGATTCTTCCCGAAGTCACCCTTTCCAACGCCACGCTAGCCGAAGTCATCGACTTTTTCAGACTGCGGTCCCGCGACCTCGACCCCACAAACAGAGGAATCAACCTCAATACCTTTGGCGACGACAAGCTCCCTGAAATCAAAGTGCCGGACCTAAGCCTCAAGGAGGTTCCTCTGACCGTTGCCCTCAAATACGTTTGCGATTTCTCAGGCGTGAAAATGATCCAACAAGGGCGCCATCTCTCCATCTTCCCCAAGGACTCCTGAGAGTTTCCGTTCAGAATCAGGTGTAACCAGAGCCGCTCTATTCTCGTAAAAGAATTGAGATGAAGATTCTACCCCTGATCCTTTCCGCCTCGCTTCCGGTCCTATCCAGCGAGATCACCCCGCTTCCGATTGCCAAACCGGAACGGGTCGGGATGTCGAGCGATGTCCTCTCCGGAATCAACACCGCGGTCGACGGACTGGTCAAAAAAAAGCAACTGGCCGGGGCCTCTGTCCTCGTCATCCGAAAAGGCCAAATCGTCTATCAGGATGAATTCGGCTACGCCAGCCGCGCCGCGAAGACGCCGGTCACCAAGGAGACTCTTTTTCGGATTTACTCAATGTCTAAGGGCATCACCTCGGCTGCCGCTCTCATGCTTCACGATGCCGGCAAGCTCGATATCAATGACCCCGTTTCCAAACACCTGCCGGAATTCAAAAACGTCACGGTCTGGCAGAAGAACAGAGAGCCGGTTCCCGCAAACCCTGCCCCAACCATCAGGGATCTCCTCCGTCACACCGCCGGCTTCTCGTATGGGTGGTCCCCTCATCCAGTCGATAAGAAGTATCAGAAAATACAAGTGCTCAGCCGGGAGAAGTCACTCGAAGACATGAGCAAGCAGGTGTCCCAGTTTCCCCTCCTCTACCAGCCCGGAACCAAGTGGGTCTACGGGATCAACACCGACATTCTCGGCCGGGTGGTCGAAGCGGCCTCCGGCATGAAATTCTCGGACTACCTTCGCCAGAATCTTTTCTCGCCTCTCGGGATGACAAACACCTCCTTTCACGTTCCTCAAGCCAAGGCCAAACTCCTATCTGATGTCTACGCTGGCAAGGCCGGCTTCCTCGTCACCGCTGAACCGGCCGTCGGATCCCCGTTCCTGAGCGCCCCGAAACAAGAATCCGGAGGTGGCGGACTCGTCTCTACCATCAACGACTTCGGACGCTTCCTCCAGATGATTGCCAGCGGGGGCACCTTTCAAGGGCGGACTTATCTCAAAAAAGAAACGGTCGCCCTCATGACCACCAACCAACTTCCCAAGGACATTCCGGCCATCTCTCTGGGAGGACAGGATCGAAAAGGAACTGGCTTCGGCCTCGGATTCTCGGTCCGCACCGGCAAAACCAATGGTTGGGATAAACACGCGCCCATTGGAGAATTCGGCTGGGGCGGCATGGCCTCCACCCACTACTGGGTCTCCCCCAAAGACGAACTCGTTGTCGTCACCATGGAGCAAACCCTCCCCTACAATTCCAATCTCGAGGAAGCCCTCAAACCGATCATCTACCAAGCGATCATTGAAAAGCTCTGAAAAAGCAGGCGTAAACCGCTCTTAGGGAGTCCGCTGAATGATCTCAAAATCCATCGGAGCACCTGGTCCCAGACTCAATCCCAAGGCCACCCAGAGCACTGTCAGAATGACGCCTGTTGCCAGCATCCAGACGGAATAGGGAATCATCATGGCTGTCAGCGAACCGATTCCAAAGTCCTTCTGCCACCTCTTTGCAAAAATCAAAATCAGGGGGAAGTAGACCATCAACGGACTGATGATATTGGTAGCGCTGTCACCCACCCGGTAAGCCGCGGTGGCACCTTCCGGACTCACGCCCAAGAGCATCAACATGGGCACAAGGACCGGAGCCAGGAGCGCCCACTTGGCACTCGCGGAGCCCACGAACAAATTCAAGATGGCGGAAAACAAGACCATCAATCCAAGGACCAGGGGAAGCGGCAGCCCACTCGCTTCAATGGCCCCAGCTCCATACACCGCCGAGATCAATCCGAGATTTGACCAGGCAAACATGGCCACGAAGTGCGCCGCGACAAAAGAGAGAACGAGGTAATAGCCCATGTCCTTCATCGCCTCCGACATCATGGAAATCAAATCGTCGCCCGACTTGATCGTGCCCGCAGCCGAACCATAGGCCCATCCGGCCGCCAAAAAGAGAATCATGAAGCCTCCGACCAATGATTTGAAAAAAGGAGTCGCGATGACATACCACTCATGATCCTCGCTCCCGGGACCATCGTTCAGCAGGGGTGTTCCCGGACCAAAGGTCATCACGAACCAGAGAGAACAAACCGCCAACATGGCATAGCCAGCCCGGCGAAGTCCCTTCTTCTCAGCTTCAGTGAGCGGACTGTCTTCCCCGGTGAAGGCCTTCCGATGCTCTTCGCCGGGCGTCCACTTTCCGAGGCGAGGCTCAATAACCCTGTCGGTGACATACCAGATGATTGGAAGGTAAATAACCAACAAGGCCACCACGAAAAACCAGTTGCCCGCAAGATTCATCGTCCAGTCGCCCCCCAATTGGGAGGCCTCCACCGCTTCCTCAGTGACCCCAAAGAGAAGGGCATCCAACTGCCCCGGCGTCAGGTTGGCGGAAAATCCTCCTGACACTCCGGCAAAGGCGGCGGCGATTCCCGCCAGCGGATGACGCCCCGCCGCCGCAAAGACAATGGCCGCCAACGGAATCATCACCACATACCCGGCATCAGCCGCATGATTGGAGAGCATGGCAACCAAAGCCACCATCGGCGTCAGCAAGGACTTGGGCGTTCCCCGCATCGCCGACTTGATCCCACTGGCGAACAATCCCGACCGCTCCGCCACACCGGCTCCCAGCATCACCACCAGGACGTATCCCAGCGGATGAAAATGCGTAAACGTCTTGGGCATCTCCACCCAGAGTTTCTGGATGTTCTCTGACGACAACAAACTCTGCGCCTGAAGCACAACGGGACCCGAACCGTCCTCCTTCATCTTGCCGGGGTGCTCCGCCCATAGCCCGGCCCACGAACACACCAATGAAATCGCGATCAGAATCCCGATCAAATAGACAAAGATAAACACCGGATCCGGCAAACGGTTTCCGGTGCGTTCCACGAAACCCAGAAATCCTTTCTGCGTCGACAATGTACTCTTCTTGCTCATCGGTTTTTGGCTGTTCGGACAACCACACGGAAGGCCGGATCAATCATCGATCCGACCTTTTCATCCCCTCTCTCGCTCACCCTAGACCTTGCCCGGTGCGGGAATTTCAAAGCCCTTCCGGTTGGGGTCCTTAAGCAAGGCATTGGCCGCTTTGGCATGCTCGCCGGTATGTTTCTCGGTCTTGGGGTCAAAGGTGAGCCATGGTCCCACGACATACTCGGAACCATCCGCAGGAACGCCCACACCATCACTCATGATGCTGTGCAAACGACCAAAGTGCTCGGCAGCATCCTTGTTATCCCCGAAGCGTCCCGCCTTCTGATTAAAGGGAACTTTCTCCCCGAGACGATAGGAGTTGTTCATCAGGTGACCCAGAACACAACCGTAGTGAGCTTCGTAAACATTTCCGTTGGCCATCTCGGGCTTCCCTTCGCGACAGGCGTTGATGAAGCTTCCCCAGTTTCCACCAGGAGTCACCTCTCCTTTGTCCACCTTGACCGACTCTCCCTTGTCGGATCCGGGAGCGTAATACTTGTTGCGGATGATCTTTCCACCATCCTCGAAGTAATACTCGTTCTCAACCTGGCGCTCGTATCCCTTGTAATTCACATTGCGCACATTAAAGAAGGCCCACTGGCCATTTGGATATTCCGCAATGCCCATCATGGTGTTTGGCGTCTCCCCTTGGTCATTCCACTGGAATCGTCCTCCCAGCGCCATCACTCTGGTCGGGTTCGTCTGGTCTTCATCGAGAGCCCACGCGGCGACATCAAGTTGATGGGTGCCCTGATTGTTCATGTCACCATTCCCGGTCTTCCAGAACCAATGCCAATCGTAATGCACATAGTTGGCGTGGTAGTCATCGATCTGCGCCGGTCCGCGCCAGAGATTCCAGTCCAGATTCTCGGGAGGTGACGAAACCTTGTCATGTCCGATTCCTCCTCTTGGCTTACAGCAATACCCGTAGGAAATCTTGAGCCGACCGAACTTGCCATCCCGGATGGCCTGACTCAAACCGGCAATCCCGGCATCGGAACGCCGTTGGGCTCCGTGCTGAATCACGACGCCATACTTTTCCTGAGCCTCCACACAAATCCGTCCTTCCTCCACATCGTGGCTCATCGGTTTCTCGACGTAAACATGCTTCCCGGCTTGCGCCGCCCAAATCGTCATCAGGGAATGCCAATGGTTGGGCGTGGCAATCGAAAGCGCGTCGAGATTCTTGTCGTCGAGAGCCTCGCGCACATCCGAGATACCCTTGGTTGTGAACGGCTGCCCTTTGCCTTCGACCTTTTTACGAAGGTCGTCCATCCGCTTCGCCAGAACCTTTTTGTCGGGATCGATCAAGTAGGCAATCTCCACATTCTTCTGCCCCAGAAAGCCATCGATATGGCTCTTCCCCCTCCCATTCAGACCCGCCACCGCGAGACGCAGGCGGTCATTGGCTCCAATGATTTGAGCTCCGGCAATTCCTCCGGATATGAAGGGAGTGACCCCCGCGGCAAGCGAGGACTTCAGAAACTGGCGACGGTTTTTTTGCATGATCTTGATGGGATTGTGAAGGGACCAGCCTGACGAATCAGCCGAGCGAGAGCAAGAGAGGAAATCGCCCGTTTCCCTGAATTAGGGACCCTCTTTCCTGAGATCCCAGCAGACGATCGTTCCGGCATAGGTCCGGATATAGATCCGTCCGTCGGCAATCGGGTGCTCACTGAAAACTTCGTAATTCGAATTGGGATTGTCCTGCTCGAAAGGCACTCCGTCCCCCACCTTCTCCAGACTCCTGGAGCTCCTGAAATTCGTTCGCCCGAAATGGTGATCGCCGCCCGCTCCACTGGGGAAGTGCAGCAGGTGGTCTCCGATCTCATAAACGTAGGGAGCCTTGGTCGATCCTCTTTCGGGAGTTTCGTCCGCCTGGTGACTCTTCGCCAGGATCTCACCGGTCTTCGCGTTGATCTTGTAGATGAAGCGGGGACTGACCGGAGCTCCGTTGGGGAAGAAGTAAAGGACCCCATCCCGCCCTGCGGACGCGTTGCGACGAACTCCCTTGTCCGGAGTCGGCGAGTAGGTGAACTGCACATCGTCTTCGGGAAACCGCCAGAGTTCTTCCGGCCCTTTGAGCGACAATCTCATCCCACCACGAACAGGAAGCAGAGCAGTCTTCTTCTGGCCTTTGTGCGGATAGGTGTGCTCTTTGCCGGCCACCGTCACGAAGGCTACATCTCCGACCAGCAAGGGAGGATCCGCCATCGGACCTCCGGTCAGGCGCTCCCAGACCACGGCTCCGGTGGCAGCATCGACCAGACGCAACGTGGCGTTCTCAAAATGCCCGTCGGTGTAAAGGAGGTAAGACTTGTCCTGATGAATCCAGAGCGAGGGATTGGCCCACTTCCCCTGAACCGTGACCTTCTTGTCCTCGAACTTCCAAACCATCTCCCCTGTTTCCGCATCGAGGGCAAGTGGGCGCGGACCGGGGATGATGACGCGACCATCAGCCGCCAAGAGATCCAGCTCGAACGAGACACGCTTGAGAGGCTCCGTGGTCCATGCGAGGTCGGTCTCCCAAAGCATCTTGCCTGACTTGAGTTCGAAGGCACGGACGATTCCCGTAGTGCCAAGAGCAAAGACCTTTCCCTTGTGATAGGCGGGAGAAGGCTTCCAGATGTCGCGTTTGCCATTGGGGAGATTCACGCCGGGCTTGGTGACTTCCCATTTGAGTTCGCCGGTTTTCGGGTCGAGGGCAAAGTAGAGATCCTCGGCACCTTTCCTCCACATCAACTTGGCGCGCTCGCCAAGAGCTCTGGCCTCCTTCGGGTCTATGCCCCGTTCGATGGATCTGGTGACCTTTCTTTCGATCTCGGGCAGCGTGCGTTCTTCGTGAATGATTTCGTCAGCCGGCCCGGCAGGTCTCAGTGAATTGAAAAAGAGAAGTCCTTCCGCAATCACCGGAGTCCCGCCATTCCCGGAATGCGTCCCGGGATACCGTTGTTCAAGATCGTAAAACTTGGAAACGGGAGACGACAGGGACTTGCCGAATCCAAAGTGCTGGACCTCGCTCTCCCAAAGACGTTTCGCCTGGGTCGGGTGATCGATGTAAGAGAATCCATTCTCCTCCAAAGGCAGGTAATTGGAAGCCGGCCCAGTTGCTTGTGGCCACGGAGCGGTTTGATCTCCAAGCGCCAATGCGCACGTGAGACCCGCAAGAGAAGCCGCGATCTTGGTTATCGTCTTCATGACTTGGTTTTGAAAGTTCTTTAGAGACCTTTGAAATCCTCCCATTGATTGAGTTCCGATTTCACCAGCGCCCATTCCAAAGCCCAACTGGTAAAGGCCGAATAGACAAAATCTTTCCACGGACGGTTGGATCCCTCGGGGGCAAGCATCATCGCTCGAGCGGCCCGCACTTCTTTTTCGATCGGGCGAACATCATTGAAGGAAACCGCCAGAGAACGAGCCACATAGAGAAGAAGATTCGGTTCTTTCGAGGTGGTCAGCAAATCAGCAAACACAGGGGCCGCCTCGTCTTCCTCGCCAAGCCGAGCCAACCCTTCGGCAGCGGTAGCACGAACGGTGGGATTTTCGCTTTTGAGCTTCTGCCGGAGGAATGACCGCGTGTCCTCCGAGCGATCCTTGCGGATGATGCGCTGCTGAATGGCCCAAAAATCGAGGGCCGGATCATCCCCTCCAGGCAACCAATCGCTGTTCGGCTCCGAAGCGGCTTCAGCAGCAGCCAGAATCAATTTGATCGGGTAGAGTTTGTCATCCTGCATCATGACATGAGGAGCCACTTTGGCATCGTGGGCCCGGCGATGCATTTCAGGCTCACTCAGAAACGCACTGTCGCGGGTCTCCAGAATCCAGGAATGCAGCCTCTCTGAGAGTCCCTTCTTAAGCTCGCCCAATGACTCATCACCAGCGCGGTTCTGGAGTTCGGCCGGGTCCTTTTGAAGATCATAGAGTGCTTCGAAAGGACGTGATTCCCAAATCTTTCTGGAATCTGCGGAATCCTTCCCGGCATCGTGAACGCGATGCAGTTCGATGTGCGATTCCTTATAGACCGGGCTCATGATGTAGCCCTGCTGCATGGGCGGGTAGTGAGGGAGAAAGTGACGGATGTAGAGATAACGCCCGTCAAAGACACACCGACTGAGGTCATACATGTCATCCGCACGATCACGGGCTCCGAAAATCAACTCCTTCTTCTCTTTTCCAAAGATCGATTGTCCCTGAAAGTATTCGGGAACCTTGATGCCGGCATGCTTGAGAGCCGTCGCAGGAAGGTCGACGTATGAGACGAGGTCATCGCGCACCGAGCTCGCTCCCAGATCTCCGGCATACTTCTTCGGCACATGAACGATCAAGGGAACGTGCAATCCGGTGAGATGAATCCAACGCTTGTATCGCGGAAGTCCCATCCCGTGATCAGACATGAGAAAGACAATCGTGTCTTCGGCCCGGCCGTCCTCCTCCAACTGTTTGAGAACTTTGTCCACCTCCCCATCAAACACCGTGATCAGATCTTGATAGCGTGCCCAGATACGTCGCATTTCCGGGGTGTCCGGATAGAAGGGCGGTAAGGTCACCTTGGCAGGGTCGCACTTGCGTTCTTGCGGAAAATCCTTGAGAGCCAACTTTGCTCGCTCGAGTCGATTCCCGGAGCCCTCGTGGGTGCTTCCCAAATTGAGAAAGGCAAAGAACGGTTTTCCTTCGGGGCAGGACCTCCACGGAAAAACTCCATCCTTTCCATTGGAGGAATCAAAGAGACCCTTGGCACTAAAGTTGTAGTCCGTCTTCCCCCGCAGAGTCGTCCAATAGCCGTTCTCCCGGAAGATCCGGGCCAAAGGTTTCATGCCTTCGGGCAACTCAACAATGGAGCGCAGGTTCTGGGTTCCCAACGAAGTGGCATACATGCCCGTCGCCAGACAGGATCGTGAGGGCGAGCAGATGGGCGCGGTGGCGTAGGCTCGCTGGAAGAGGTGCGACCGTTTCGCGAATCGATCAATATGAGGCGTCCTGGCATCAGGAGCACCGTAACACCCGAACAAAGGCGAAATGTCCTCGGCCACAATCCAGAGGATGTTGGGGCGCTCGTTCGCGCAGACCTTGCTGGCAGGACCGACCAAGATAACGAAGGCCAAGACAAGGCGGCCGGGAAATAGAACCATCCTCACTTTACGTAACCGGCCATGGCCATCCATCACTCTTCAAGACTGACGATGCATTTCGGAAGGTCTTTCATGAGCCGGGCCACTCCGGCATTGGTCACCTTGGTTCCTCCGAGCCAGATTTTCCGCAATCCCTTCATCTTGCCCAGCGTGTCGAGGCTGGCATCAGTCACTTGCGTGCCACGAAGATTGAGTTCCCGGAGAGCTGGAGACTTGGCGAGATGGTTAACGCCCGCATCGGTGACAGCAGTATCACGAAGACCGAGATAGTTGAGCGCGGGAAGATGGACAAGGTGCAACAACCCGGCATCGGTAACGGCCGAGCCTCCAATCGGGAGTGCTTCCAACGCTACCAGTCCCTTGAGATGAGCTAAACCGTCATCGTCGACCTTCGTCTTCCAGAGATTGAGCCACTCGAGCTTCTGGAGACCAGCAAGATGCTTAAGTCCGGCACCTGTGATCTTGGTCTCTTCCATGGAAAGGTCCGTCATTTCCGAAAACCCGGACAGATGCTTGAGGTCGGCATCCTTCAGCTTCTCATTTCCATTCAACCTCACTTCAGACACCCGCTTGCTTTTTGAATCCTCGAAAACAATCGCCCCCAATCCTTTTAATTCAGCGACCGCCTCCGGGTCATCGGGTGCCGCCCAAGCGACGAGTGAAACGGCGATAAAGAAAGAGACAGAAAACCAGCGCATGACAATTCCAGAGAGTCCCACAAGCGGAATTCACAGGCAAGGTCCGTTCCGAGGGCAAGCTTCTGTCAATCCCACCGAAAATTCCGCGATTCTGTCGGTGCAATGGCCGGATTCCCGTGAAACAATTCCCAAGTTATGCATCGACTGCTTTTGCAATTCGGCTCTCTTCTACTGGCTCTCCAGGCTTCAGCAGACCAACTGCCTTCGGGGCATGCGGAGAAGATGAAAGCGGGCCTTGTTCTCTTCAAAGAACAGATCCGTCCCGCCCTCGTCGATCACTGCCTCAAGTGCCACGGAGACGAAAAGGTCCGCTCGGGTCTCGATGTTTCAACACGTGAACTTCTCCTCGAAGGAGGCGATTCGGACGATGCCATCAATCTGGAAAAACCGGGCGAAAGCTACCTCCTCACTCTGATCAAACACGAAGAGGAGGATCTCGAAATGCCTCCCAAGAAGGACAAGCTCTCCGATGAGCTGATTGCCGACTTTGAACGCTGGATTGCTCTCGGAGCACCTTACGACAAACCCCTTCTTGAAAAAGACGGACCGCGCGACCTAGCGATGAAGGTCACCCAGAGCGACCGCGAATTCTGGTCCTTCGCCCCCCTCTCATCGCCCGAACCACCCACGTCGGATGACGCTTGGGCACGCACGGATATCGACCATTTTGTTCTCGCGAAGCTGAACGAGAACAAGCTTTCTCCCAATCCCCCCGCTTCGGACCACGCCCGCGTCCGCCGGGCTTATCTCGATCTCATTGGCCTCCCTCCCACCGCCGAGCAAGTGGAAGCCGCATTGAAAATATCACACGCAGAGTTGATCGACCAACTTCTCGCCAGTCCCCACTACGGCGAACGATGGGCCCGCCATTGGCTGGACGCCGCCCGCTTTGCCGAAAGCCATGGTTTCGAACAAGACTACGATCGAAAGTTCGCCTATCACTACCGGGACTTCGTCATCAAGGCCCTCAATTCCAACATGCCGTGGGATCAGTTCATCCGATGGCAACTCGCCGGGGATGAACTCGCTCCCGATAATCCCCTCGCCTTGATGGCCACCGGTTTTCTCGGTGCCGGAGTCTTCCCCACCCAACTCACCGAAAAGGAATTTGAGAGCGCCCGATACGATGAACTCGACGACATGGCCGGCACTACCGGAACCGCCATGTTGGGCCTGACCATCGGATGTGCCCGCTGCCATGATCACAAGTTCGACCCCATCCCGGAGAAGGATTACTATCGCTTCGTTTCCCATTTCACCACCACCATCCGGAGTGAGATTGATGTCGATCTGGACTCGGAAGAACATCGCGGAGCTCTCGCCAAATGGCAGACTGGCCACGATCGAACCCTGGCCGCTCTGAAAGCCTACGAGGAAAATCCGGGCGTTCTCAAGAGCTTCCATGATTGGGTGAAATCCGACGCACCATCCAAATCCGCGACCGGAGATTGGTCGGTCCTGAAAGCAACCGATGCCGTCTCCAGCCAAAAAGCCACCACCCTCACGACTCAACCCGATGGAGCTCTTCTCGCTTCCGGAAATCCTCCCGCCAGGGAAACCTACACCGTAACCACCTCTCCAGCCGCCGGCGAAATCCGGGCCATCCGGATCGAAACCCTCACCCATGCCTCGATGAAAGGAAAAGGTCCGGGACGGGCCAGCAACGGCAACTTCGCCCTCAGTGACTTCAAGATCTTTGCGACCCCGAAAGGGAACAAAAAACAGGCCCTTGAGATTGCTTCGGCTGAAGCCACCCACGAGCAAAACAAGGACAACCTGTCCGCCGCCTCTTCCTTCGACAAGGAGCCGGACAAAACCGGTTGGGCCGTGGACTTCGGAGGGATCGGAAAGGATCAGGCCGCCGTTTTCCACCTCGCCAAGCCTCTGCAGGTTGCCGAAGGAACTACGCTCGAGTTCAGACTCCGGTTCAGCAACAACGGTCAACATAGTCTTGGCCATTTCCGGATTTCCGCTTCGTCTCTCGCCGCCCCGCCCGTTGCCGTTGGAGGCGGAATCGACGGCAAACTGAAGGAAGCTCTTGTAGCCCTGAAGAACGACAAGCTCGAAAAGAAACACCGCGCCCCACTCTTCGACCTTTTCATCAAGAATGACCCCAAATGGAACACCCTGAACGCCTCCGTTCAAAAATCACTCGCGGCCAAACCCGAGGCCAAGAAGACCAAAGTCCAGGTCACCAGCGAAGGATTTCCTCCAACCAAGCATCATGCCGATGGACGGGGTTTCCCCCACTTCTACCCCGAGACTCATTTCCTGAGCCGTGGGGATCCCAACCAAAAGAAAGGTGTTGCCGCTCCGGGTTTCCTTCAGGTCTTGATGCGCAACGACAAGGATGAAACCCACTGGAAGGCCACCCCGCCCGCCGACTGGAAACGAACCAGCTATCGACGCACCGGTCTCGCCAACTGGATCACCGATACCAAGAACGGTGCGGGCCACCTCCTCGCCCGCGTGGCAGTGAATCGCATCTGGCATCATCACTTCGGTCGCGGCATCGTGTCGACTCCCAACGACTTCGGACTGCAGGGAGCCGAACCTTCGCACCCCGACCTTCTCGATTATCTTGCCACTCGCTTCATCGCTAGCGGGTGGGATGTCAAAGCCCTGCACAAGGAAATCATGCTGACTGCAGCATGGCAGCAAAGCAGCGCTCCTTCCGCTGCCAAGGCCTCACTTGACCCGGACAACCAATTCCTCTGGCGATTTACCCCAAGACGTCTCGAGGCCGAGATCGTCCGCGATTCCATCCTCTCCGCGGCCGGCCAGCTCGACCCTAAAATGTTCGGTCCCGGCACTCTCGATGAGCGCCACCAGCGCCGCAGCATTTACTTCATGATCAAACGAAGCCGCCTCATTCCCATGATGCAGATCTTCGACCAACCCGAGCCACTCGTGAGTCAGGGAAGCCGCCCGAGCACGACCATTGCTCCCCAGGCCCTCCTCTTCCTCAACAATCCCCAGGTCGTCAAATGGGCCGGAGCCCTCGCAGCCAGCATCAACAACGAAGATACCAACGAGGCCATTCGCGCCCTCTACGCCCGCACCTTGGGTCGAGAACCGACTCCCGAAGAGCTGCAGGAAAACCGGGCCTTCATCGATGCTCAAACCACCTCATACCAAGACCCGAAGAAAGGTCGTCAACTCGCCCTGGCTGACCTTGCCCAGGTAATTTTCAGCCTCAACGAATTCATCTATCTGCCATGAACCAACCACCACTCTATACCCGCCGTCACTGGCTGCAAAAATCCGGAGCCGGACTCGGCAGCCTGGGTCTTGCCACCTTGCTGGCCGACGAAGGTCTGCTCTCTTCCGGTAGCGATGACCCGCTTGCCCCTCGCAAAGGTCACTTCGAAGGAAAGGCCAAGTCGGTCATCTGGTTGTTCATCAATGGAGGACCAAGCCAGGTCGACACCTGGGATTACAAACCGGAGCTTGAAAAGATGGACGGCAAGGAACTCGATGGCTTCGACAAAAACACCGGCTTCTTCGCCAATGCCGTGGGGCCCCTGATGAAGTCACCCTTTGAATTCACTCCGCGTGGCGAGTGCGGCAAGATGGTCTCTTCGATCTTTCCCAAACTCGGCGAGCACGTCGACAAGATGGCCTTCATTCACTCCGGCCACACCGAATCCAACAACCACAGCCCGGCCCTCTTCATGATGAATTCCGGGCAGCCCCGGATGGGACTTCCCTGCGTCGGATCCTGGGCCACTTACGGGCTTGGCAGCGAAAGCCGGGACCTTCCTGCCTTCGTGGTAATGTCCGATCCTCTCAACCGTGGTCTGCCCAAAGGCCACGCCGCCAACTGGGGTGCCGGTTTCCTTCCCAGCGTCTACCAGGGCACCTGGCTCAAACCCAAGGGGGACCCCATCGACAATCTCAATCGCCCGGCTCATATGAATGATGCCCAGCAGCTGCGTCAGCTGGCCTTGCTCAAAAAGCTCAATGGCGAACACATCAAGCAACGTCCGGGCGATGCCGAGCTCGAAGCCCGAATCAAGAGTTTTGAATTGGCCTACCGCATGCAAAGTGCCGCCCCTGAAGCCTTCGACATCGACAAGGAACCCGAACATATCAAGAAGCTCTACGGGATTGGCGAAAAACACTGCGACCACTTCGCGCGCCAATGTCTGACGGCCCGCCGCATGGTCGAACGCGGGGTTCGCTTCGTGCAGATCTACTCGGGCGGCATGGAGAACCAACGCAGTTGGGACGGGCACAACGACATCCAGGGCAACCACAGCCAGTTCGCCGGGGAAACCGACACACCCATCGCGGGGCTTCTCTCCGATCTCGAACAACGGGGTCTTCTCAACGATACCCTCGTCGTATGGGGCGGAGAATTCGGCCGACTTCCCCTCACCCAAAAATCCAAGAAGCCGGGACGCGATCATAACCCGCACTGTTTCACCACCTGGATGGCCGGAGGAGGAATCAAAGGCGGAGTGAGCTATGGCGAGTCCGACGAGATCGGCCACCACGCCGCCATCGACAAAGCCCACGTCAATGACATCCACGCCACCATCCTTCACCAGCTTGGCCTGAATCACGAAAAACTCACCTTCACCTACAACGGCCGACGCTTCAGGCTCACCGATGTCGGGGGGCACGTCATTAAGCCCATCATTGCTTGAGACAAGCGAACAGCCGGCTGCGGTCGTTCATGCAAAAATATGTATTCCCTGCCGACTTGCCAATTCCGCTGAATCGCCAACCATTCAATGATATGTTTTCTTCGCTATGAAAAAACTCATCCTCCTCGTCGGAGCCTTGGCCTTGCCCGCCAGTGCCTTCGATCTCCCCAGGGGTTTTTATACCGCTGAAACCCTGCAAGACGCCCGGATGGCGGCCGCCGAAAAGCCCAAGATGGTCGGCGTCCTCATCACCCGCCCCGACCTGCAGCCGTCGTGACCGACCTGTTCCGGAACCGTCAGTGTGACGGTCGCTAAAGAACTGAAGAGTCTGAGTATCCCGGTCCTCATCAACATTTCCTCGGAAACGGGCAAGCTGCCCAAGGACGTGCAGGCCGCCTACCGGCAGGCCGGAGGAGCGATGCCCATCGTGGTCTTGACCGATCCGGCCATGACCAAGATTTACGGCACCTACTCCCACGCCAAACTGAAGGGGCAGAACTATCGCGACATCTTCCGCGATGCCAAGCGGGCCGCCACTGCCGACATCAAAGCAAAAACCTTCAATGTCGCTCTTGATGCGCCTGCTCCCAAAAAGGAGGAGGCCGTCGCCAAAAAAGATGACAAGGAAGAGGCCGGGGAATCAACCGCCAACGACATCATCAAGGTGGAAGATCCCCAGGTCCTGACCTGGCGAAGCAAGCAAGGCTCGTCGATCAAGGCCAAGCTTACCTCGGTGGAGGACGGAAAAATCTTCGTCTTTGAAACCGAAAAAGGGAAAACGATCAAAGTCCCGGGGGACCAACTTTCTCCCACCTCGCTGGCCGACGCCCGCAAAATCGCGGGGCTCGAGTAGCACGACCAGCAAACCCATTTCATCAGGCCCGTTTGCCCCACCCAGCGAACGGGCTTTTTCTGTCGGTCACCTCTTGCTTTTTATCCGGCATCCCTTGCCGAGAGGTTTACTCTGGCTCGTAAAATGCTAGCTGTAATTCATGTCCGCTCTCGATCTTTCCGGCTTCGGCATCGAAGTCACCAACATCATCCGCAACGCTCCCGTCTCCCGGCTCTACATGGAGGCCATCCGCCATGAACCGTCGACCAGCCTTTCGGCCGAAGGAGCGCTCATCGCCTACTCGGGCGAAAAGACCGGCCGTTCGCCGGGCGACAAGCGAATCACCGAGAACAGCTCGTCCAAGGACAAGATCTGGTGGGGCGACATCAACATCCCCATCGATGCTCACACCTACGAGATCAACCGGGAGCGAGCCAAGGATTACCTCAACACCCGTGAGAAGCTTTACGTCGTCGACGCCTTCGCCGGTTGGGATCCCGCCGAACGGATCAAAGTCCGCGTGATCTGCACCCGCCCCTACCATGCGCTCTTCATGCGGATCATGTTGATCACGCCGACCGCCGAAGAGTTGGAGAACTTCGGAGAACCCGACTTCACCATCTTCAATGCCGGACAATTTCCCGCGAACCGCCTCACCGAAGGCATGACTTCGAAGACCTCCATCGATGTCTGCTTCGAGGAAAAGGAAATGGTCATCCTGGGCACCGAGTATGCCGGGGAAATGAAGAAAGGGGTCTTCACCCTGATGCATTATCTCATGCCCCTCAAGGGACACCTTTCCATGCATTGCTCGGCAACGGCCGATCCCGAAACCAACAGTTCGGCCATTCTCTTCGGACTCTCCGGGACTGGAAAGACGACCCTGTCGGCCGACCCCACCCGCATGCTCATCGGCGACGACGAACACGTCTGGACCGACACCGGCGTCTTCAATATCGAAGGCGGTTGTTATGCCAAGGCCATCGATCTCACCGAAGAAAACGAACCCGATATTTACAACGCCCTCCACTACGGCGCGGTGCTCGAGAACGTGGTGCACGATGACCAGTATGTCGTCGACTTCCACGACACCTCGCTGACCCAGAATACACGCGGTGCTTATCCCATCGAGTTCATCAAGAATGCCCAGCTCCCCTGTATTGCCGGACACCCCACCGACATCATTTTCCTCACCTGCGATGCTTTCGGAGTTCTTCCGCCAGTGTCAAAGTTGAACGAAGAGCAGGCAATGTATCACTTCATCTCCGGCTACACCGCCAAGGTTGCCGGAACGGAAATGGGCGTGACCGAACCGCAGGCCACCTTCTCGGCCTGTTTCGGGGCTCCCTTCCTCGTGATGCATCCCTCGCGCTACGCCGAGCTTCTTGCGGAAAAGATGAAGGATCACAAAGTCAACGTCTGGCTGGTCAATACCGGTTGGACCGGCGGAGGCCATGGAGTTGGTTCGCGGATCAAGCTGAAATACTCCCGGGCCATCATGGATGCCATTTATGATGGCACCCTTGCCAAGGCCCCGACCCAGACCGACCCGGTCTTCGGGTTCGAAACGGTCACCGACTGCCCCGAAGTTCCCTCCGAGGCGATGATTCCCCGCAACAGTTGGAGTGATCCTTCGGCTTACGATCAAGCCGCTCGAAACCTCGCCAATCTCTTCCTCGATAATTTCAAAAAATACGAAGAAGGAACAAGCGAAGGAATCATCAACGGCGGACCCAAGGCCTGAGAGGAATTTTTCTTTTTGACACAAAAATGAGGCAGAGCTCGCAACGCTCTACCTCTGTCGTCCAACACTGCCGAAGGCTCAATTGGAAACCACTTTGAGCCTCATGTAGAAACCTCCGCTGGCTGGCAACGGCACGGAAGCCTTGCGGGTTTCCACAAAGTCCGAGGTCGAGACCAGGGTATCAGGTGCCCCTGTCCAACCCACCAAGTCAGTGGAATACTCCACTTCATACTCGATATCCATCAGAAGAAGGTCCTTGCCGAAAGTCATCGTTCCATTGCCCCCCTCGATGACGAAGGACGGAAGAAGTTCGGCATCGAAGGTGGTGGGATTCATCCCCAGAGCGAACTCGATCAGGTTGGGCGCGCCATCGAGATCGAAGTCCTCGGTCGGCCCGCTTCCAGCCGGGGAACCTGGTCCGAAGAAGTTTTCGCTCCAGGTTTCGTAGTCGAGCAACTTCCCTCCGGGGCTCGCCAATCCTGCCGTCCAGCTGGCCGCGAAGTTCCCGAATGGATTCCCCGGAAGGCGGGCCAGGGATGAGCCACTTCCGCCGGCATCGACCGGCCACGGGGCTTCGCTTGAATAGTCCACCACATCCTCGGTGACCTGAGGGTAGAACGTTGGGTCATCGAGAGGTGGAGTATCTGGACGCTGAAGACGGACCGTGCCTTGATCATTCCCAAGCGGACCATCAGTGAAGGGACCAACCAGCAGGACGCTGCCATCGATCCCGTATTCAGCGCGGAAAGCATTGGCTGCAGATGTATTGGCCACCGGGTCAAAGGCGACCACCACCAGAGCGTCGTTCGGAGCCAGTGAATGAGAGACGGTGAAGTCAAAGTCCGCGCCCCCGCGCAGCTTCCAGTTCGCCAGGTTCTCGGTCACGGTCCCGGTATTGCAAATCTCCACGAACTCGAAGAAATCCTCCGAGGGCACGTTCGGGGCATACATCACTTCGGAGATGATCACCGGCCCCACTTGTGGCCCGGTATTCTCCGCTCCCAAAGTATTCGAAAGCATCGAAATCAGGGTGTCACTTCCTCCGCCATTTTCCCATCGGCCCAGAGTCTCTCCATTGAAGGCCGCTGCAAAGTCGACCACATCGACGAAACGAACAGGCTGACCGGAAGGATCGGTTTCCAGAAGCCAAAGCGTTTCCCCTTTGGAAGAACTCAGACCGAAGGGTCGTCCTTTGGCCCACGTTCCCTTCGAGGCATCGTTATCCAGAAAGGCCGTCTCAATGGTGAAGTTGTTCCCATCAAGAACGGTGACCTGCCACGAACCATTGTAAGCTGAAACTCCTCCATAACCTTCGATGGTGATGGTGTCTCCCGTCGACAACCCGTGACTGTTGGCGGTCACCGTTGTTGGCGAGGCAGCCGAAGTGCCTGAATAAGATGCAATCGCGTTGGCGGGCGTGACATTAAAATCGGATTCGTCATAGCTGACATACTGACCTGCTCCCAGAGTGGAGGCTGGAAGAATGAAGGACTGATAGACGTCATTGTTATCGGTGATGACCCAGCCTCCGATGTTGATGGCACCTCCGGTGGTATTGAAGATCTCAATGGCATCGGTCTCCGGAAGGTCGGTGTGCGTGAGCACTTCGTTGATCACAATCCGGTTGTCCGGCCCGGCCCCGGCCACACCCGGCGAACCGTTGAATTCAGAACTCGAACGCCAGTTGTCGGGATCAGCATCACTGCCGGCGGTATCGACCAACTCAAGCGACGACCCATTGCCATCGGCGCGCCCGGGCCACTGACCCGCGTCATCATAGGTGAGATCAAGGATCAAGGATCCCCCGGCGCTCTGCAGCGCAATTTGTTCGCCACCATTGTCAAGATTTCCGGAGAAGACCCCTGCCGGAGTCACCGATGGGTAGCGGGCCCCGAAAGCGTCGGCATCTTTGACCACCACGGCACGACCTCCCGCAGGCAAGGTGACCAAGCCGAAGGTGAATTCAATACCCTCGGTAATGGTCACCCCGTCCAAATTGACGGCGCTTCCGGAAAGGTTCAACACCTCGATGAATTCGAAGTCATCCTTGTTGTCGAAAACCCGTGGCACTGCCAATCCGGCGCCAACAACATTCTCGATCGCGCTGGCCTCATATGGGTTGTAATGAATCTCGGTGATGGCAAGGTCACCGGGACCGGCAAGAGCCTCAAGATAAAAGGTGGCCTCGGTCAGCGGGGACCATGAATCTCCTCCCCCGACTCGGACCCGGGCACGAACCAGCCCGCTGCCACCGAGATTGATGTTTCCACTGAGAAGAGTGGCTCCGGCTGCCAGTCCGCCGCCTTCAAGACGAGGGTCCGAGCCATCGGTGGTATAATAGATGTTTCCGGAGCTTGCCGTGGCTGAAATGGCGCCCCCCGCGGGAACTTCACCTCCGTGTTGGTCGGAACCATTGACCGTGAAGACGGGAGCATCGATCGTCCCGAGATAAGTATCAGAGGAGCCGGTGAATGTCCTGGATTGCCAGGAACTAATCATGCGATCGGTCCGGGTAGTACCGGACAGCGGGAACCATGATCCCAGTACGCCATTCGTAGGACTGGTTCCTGGTCCGGGGCTTCCATAGACCGCATTGACCCAGTGATTGTCCCGGGTGTATGTCGTCCCGCGGTCATCGCCCCATCTTGCCGACTCACCAATCACGGCAGTGTCGATCATTGTCGCAAACTTTTCGAAACGTTCCCGGTTTTCCAGATTGGTCAGAGCTCCGCTGTTGAAGAGGTGCTTGTATGCCCGGTCGGCGAAAAGAACGCGGAACTCACGGTGCTTTTCCAGATCGTCAAATATCAGCGCTCCATCCAGTTGTCCGCTGTTGCTCGGAGGGTTGGTGTTGCTTTCGCTTTCAAAGATCCGCTCGGTATCCCAGCAGTAGAAACGCCAGGGAGCATTCGCGGTGCCACCACCGGCACAACGCCAGTTGTCGCCGCTCTTCAGGTCGGCATTCCGCCCGAAGTATTCGGTGATCACGTAATCAATGTAGTTCTCCACATCGAGCACGGCCTGAATCTCCGACCAGGTGCTTGAGGTATTGGTCACCACACTGATCATCTGGTTGTAGGAAGCATTCTCTTCGGAGGTCGGACTTCCGGGGTTGCGCCCAAGAACTTCATCGTCTTCGTATCCGTTGTAGGCGGCGTAATGATCGTTCTCGAGACGCTCGTGGAGATTGAAGAGCCCCCAGTAAAGCCCGTTGATATAGACATGAGCATAGTGTCCCTGGCCACCGTCGAGATTGCCCATGTCGATCATGGTATCGCGGGCCCATTGATCCCGGATCATGGTGGCTCGCGCCCGTTGGCCGGAATCGCGGTGTACCCATGAATTGTTGTACATCGCGCGCAAATGGAGACTATCAAAAGAGGAGACCGCGGAGTCTTCGAAGACCGGGAAGTTGAGTTTCCCCGGCCCATAGGTATCGCGGAAGCGCATGCTCATCGAGTGCTTGACTGCACTGCTTGGATTCCGGCTGGCTCCACCCTGCAGTTTTGCTCCGCAATCAATTTGAAAGCCGGAAAGGATGTTCACGCCATCTGCGACGGTATCAGGCTGAAAGTATTCCGCGGATACAGGTGCCTCGAGGTTCCGGTTTCCGGTCTCGACCCAGATGCCATTGGCTCCAAAGAAATCCTCCGGATCTCCCACGAGAGAAACGGTGGGAACTGATCGCAATCCCGCTTGGAATCGCGTCGCATAAGTCGCGGACTGGGAGATCGAGGTATCGACTTCATAGTCGTTGTTGCCCCAATTGTTCGGATAGCCGGCAGGCTTGGTCTGGGTGGCCACATCAATCGGGAAGATGTAACTTTGGGTATCGACGTTGGTTTCCTGCTGGCCGGTCTTGTAGGCCCGGGCCCGCAAAACCGTGGTGGTGGAAATGCTGAGAGGTCCGGTGTAATCCGTGCCATTCGAAAGGGTCGGAATGGTTCCGTCGGTGGTATAGCGGATGGTGGCTCCAACCGTGTCGGTGGTAATGGTGACGTCGAACGGCGACGTGTAGTAGCCTCGATTGTGACTGAACTTGGTGTCGGAGACCAACAACACACCGCCCGGATCATTGGCAGAGCCAGGGGTTGGAGAAGTGAAGTAAACCGACTCCCCGGACGACGGATGAAGTCCGTAGGAAACATCATCGTCCTGGGGCGGATAGGCACTGCCACCGGGACCAAATTCGCTGGCGACCGTTCCCGATGGTCTTACGAGAGCAAGATACTCACCACCCGCTGAGAGCTTGAAATTGGTGTGCAGGTTACCGTTGACATCCGGCGCGTTGTCTCCCGAGGCATAGACGATCAGGAACTGTCCCGCTCCGAGATTGGTCCCCGGTGGAAACGTCCACTTGGCGAGGTCACCGGGATTATCCGTGAGACGCCAGCCGCCAAGATCGAGTGTCGTTGTTCCGGTGTTAAGAATCTCAATCCAATCTTCGGTGGTTCCAGGAACTTGATTCGCAATGGGATACCAGCCGTTGGGGTTGTTGGACATGCCGCCATCATTGGAGGCCATGAATTCGTTGATCAGCAATTCACTGACCTCCAAGGTCGTGAAGCTGGAGGTCGAACCCGACCAACTTGTCCCCGCGGCGTTCTGGGCGCGGGCCCGAAAGTAATAGGTCGTGAGCTGTGACAGGCCGGAAAGAGCCGCGGAAAAATCAGCACCCTGAAGTCCAAGATCAACCGAATCATCCCAGCTTCCCGGCGTGGTGCCACCATCATTGCCTCCATAAAAAATAGTGACCGTGGGAATGTCTCCTCCCGTTGAAGTTACCTCTCCGCCGACCTGGGCAGCAGTGCCGGTAATGTTGGTGGCGGGGCTATTGCTGAGAGCCGCCAAGGCATACGATAAGGTGGTGAAACTGGCAGTCGAAGAAGCCCAAGTCGTCCCTCCGGAATTCAGCGCCCGCGCCCGGAAAAAATAGGTGGTATTCGAGGTGAGATTAATCAGCTCTGATGAGAATGCGCCGGACTGAGCCCCCACCGAGACGAAGTTGTCCCAACTCCCCGTATTGGTTCCCCCGTCATTGTCACCATAGTAGATGGTCACCACCGGAGTTTCGCCTCCGGTGTCAGTGACAGCCCCGTTGAGATTGGCGATGGTATAATTAACACTACTGGCCGGAATATTGACGACGGTTGGAGGATCAGGCGGCGAGCCGGTGGAGAAGGTGGCCGTGGAGTTGGCCCAATCGTCACCCGCGTTGTTGCTGGCGAACGTGCGGAAATAATAAGTCGTCGCCGGATTCAACCCGGTGAGCCCGGTCGAAAAGACGCCACTTTGACTACCGAAGGACACGGAATTGTCCCAGTTACCGGGGGTGGTTCCGCCGTCGTTATCGCCCCAGTAGAGGGTCACCGTGGGATTGGCACCTCCGGTATCGGTGACCTCCCCACCGACCGTGGCGGTCGTGGGCTCAATGTTCGAGGCCCCCGAATTAACCACGGTGGGTGGATTCGATGCCAGAACGGTTCCATCGAGGATCACCCCCATGAAGCGAGCGCGCGAACCATCGCGATCACCGTGGGTAAAATTGTAGGAAATGGTATCGTAGACCCCATCGGTGCTGAAACTAAACTCAGTCACCCAACCCCGGTTCTGGCTCGGCCCGTTTCCTCCCTGGGTATCAAAGGCAACGCGGTTTGGCTGACCGGGACCGCTCATGGTCAGAGTCAGAGTCCAGTCGTTCACGAAGCTTCCGACCGGAATATAGACCTGCCCGGTTGCGAGACCACTGATGTCGATCGTTCCATCCACTTCGGCCGCCCGGGCGAAGGTATTGGCAGCGCCCCCCACACCGGTGGGGTTGTGATTCTTCGACGAACCGGAAAAATTGATCGAGGCTCCCGGGTCGTTGGTCGTCCAAACATTGGCCCAGTCTTCGCCATTCCCATGGACATTGGCCGAGGGGGCCACCGGGGTTGGGATTCGTCCGGCCCCGCCGCTGGCATAAGTGGTCAAGGCACTTCCGGTCCCGCTGTTGCCCACGAGATTGTAATCAACCACCGTTCCGTCCCCGAGAACGTTCTGAAAGCTGGGAGATCCGGGCTCGGACCCGCCAAGGCCCCGGTCATTGTACTTGGCATTCCCGGGAAAAAGGGAGAGATCGAAATTGGCGTTGTTGGTTGAGACCTGAACCTTGCTCCCAGTTGTGAGATTGGCACCACTCAGCGGGAATGACAAGAGAGCAAGGAATACGGCAAGCGGAAGTATTTGGGATACCTTAACCATAGCGGGAGTTTTGTTGCGAAAATGTAGGTGAGTTTTTCTTAAGAATCGATTCAGGACCGACGCTGAACGAGTCGGCGAGTATCTTCGATCAACGAAACCCTGCAATCAAAAAGGTTCCCTGTGCGGTCTGGACCAGGCCCTCAACACCCGCCAGCAGCCCGCTCACGGGCCAACTTTCTTCCGATCCACTGGGCTTCCCTCAGCGGAAGCAGATCCTCCCGCCGGAATCACGGGGTGGCCTTTTCCTTGGAATCATAGCCTGCGGCTTTCAGGGCCGCAATGAGATCAGAGACCTTGACCTTCTTGTCCATGAACACGGTCACCGATACCTTCGAATCCTTTGTGGGACCAACATCAGCACTTGAAACCCCTTCCACGGCGACGAGTGCAGACTGCACCCTTTTCGGACAAGAGGTTCACCGGATACCAGTGACTTCGAGGATGACCTTCTTGTGCTTCCCCTCAAAGGCCACTGTCCGCTGTGTGTGCGCATCCGGGATCGGCAAGGAAAACGCCGGGACAACAGCAACTGCCCAAACCGCAATCATCAAGGGTGCCTTTTTCATCTCAGGATCAATGTTAGAAAAACCTTTGGCCTCGGGGAAAAACTAGAACAACTGGCCGAAATTGCACCCCCAAAGAAAAAAATGAGGGATCCACGTGGACGAACGCTGTTTCTCTCAGTGGGTTGACTGATGGATTATAAAAAACCCACGTCGCCTGACGGCTGACGCGGGTTCCAAGGGAAAATTAATCGAGTCCCTTTATGATGAGGCCTTTTCCTTGGCCCCGTAGCCCTTGGCTTTCAAAGCGGCGATCAAATCATCGACTTTGACATCCTTCTTGGCTTTGACGGTGGCCGTTGCGTTGGTTCCGGATTTCGGACCGACTTTGGCACTGGAGACTCCTTTGACGCTTTCAAGTGCAGCCTGCACTTTTTTTGAACACCCGGAGGCTCATTTAAGGCCCGTCACCTCGAGGGTCACGGTCTTCTCTTCGTCGGCGACAGCAACCAACCTTTCGGCGGTCACGCTCACTGCAGGAGCTCCAAAAGCCCCGGCGGTGAAGGCTGCCACAGCAGCAATCATAGCGAATGTAGTTTTCATGGTTTTCTTTCTTTCGGGTAGGTTCATTCCCACTCCGAGAAGGAAGCTAGACGTTCCAAGAAAAAATGCACCATCTTTTGTTGATCCAAGGACACCTGAGAAGCGTCCCACGTTCGAGACCTTGCCCGGCAGGGAATTGACTAAAGTCCGCTTGCGTTCATACGATTTTCTGGAATCCCCGTCACTTCATCCCTTTTTTAAAATCCCCGACGATCGCAGCGCTTCTCATTCTCCCGATTTTGTCCTCACACGGCGCGATCAGTTTTACGGTGAATTTCAGCGCTCAAGCCTTGGCCGACCTCTCCGCCGCGGAACAAGCCTTGTTCAATGACGCCGTCAATTTTTGGGGCGGCATTATCACCGGCTATCGAGACGGAGAGAGCCGGACCTACACTTTGGATGTAAACACCTACGATGAGGCGCCCAGTGGCGGGACCATTACCCTAGGAGGAGCCAGGCCCACAAGAGTTCAAGAGTGCTTCCTGTTGCGACAGCGCACACGAGTGATCAACAATTCATTCTAGCGAGATCCGGACTTGCCGAATTCAATATCAACCCTGCCGCGGGCCCTCTGGATCCAATTGTCATCAGGCACGAAATCGGGCACGCTTTGGGAACCGGCACGCTTTGGGAGGAAAACGAAGTCTATAACGATGGCTCGGAACTCAATGACGAACAGTTTCTCGGTGACCGCACTCTGAAAGGAGGAACTCCGGGAGAGTATGAAGGTCCGAATGCCCTCGTCGGCTTTCAGGCGGAATACGATGCCGCTGCAACATTTATCCCTGTCGAGCTCGATGGAGGAGGGGGAACCGCCCATGGCCACTGGAATGAAGTCACCGATAATTTAAGATCCGAAAACTCACCCGGATTTGACAGCGACCCAGGTGACGGCGGGCCCGCCCCAACCGACCCCATGGGGCGCTCCCTTGATGATGAGTTAATGACCGGCTTTCGAAGCGGTGACAACTACATCAGTGTCACCACCATCCTGTCCCTGCCTGACATTGGATTCACCACCATTGACCCCTTCGCCATTCCCGAGCCATCTTCGGCGGCCCTTATCCTCGGAGGGCTCTTCCTCCTCGGTCGGCGCAAACGCTGATCCACCCGCACCAAAAAACCGCCACGAGCCACCCGGCCCATGGCGGTATTTTTTGGATTACTTGTGGAAGTGTTATCGCTGCTTGACCGTCCGCTTTCGACGGAAGACCAGAAGGAGGCCTCCGAAGATCACCGCCATTCCTGTCGCTGGCTCCGGGATGGCCTGATGGCCTACGATTTGAAACCCGTTGATGGCCGCACTCGCGAACCCTGCTCCGGGTTGAGCGAAAAGTGAAAATGTCGGCGCGGTCAGCCCTGAGTAGCGAACGTAGTTCCCCCCGGATCGATCTGGCTGTTGAGATATCCGGGAGCGCCGGCCCCATATCCGGTTCCGGTTTCAAGATGGGTATAGATCGTGGCGGTTCCGGGACTGGGAACGAGCGCGAGCGAGTTGGGCGCTGGCACCGTGGACGTTCCTTGGTCACTATAGACGTAGACATCGTAGTAATCCCAATTGAGCGCCGGCAGATTGAGCGTCCCTACCTGGACAACCGCAGGCTGAAAGGTTCCGTCCGCATTCTGGATCCCACGGACGAAACCCTCCATCATGTCTTCATCACCCGCCGCGGATGAACTACCCGGGATGATGGCCGATTGTGGAGCATCCCACCCCACGAAAATGGTCCCTCCAATCCCCCCGCTGGCCACTCCACTTGTCCCCCCTGTCAGCCCCAGTGCGGGCAACCATTGGGCCGCTGGAACCACTCCGGCGACATCTGTTGCGATGAGAGTGTCTGGCTGGAATTCGCCCAACATGTCGACCGAAAAGGTTGAAACCACCACTCCATGGAGCGGTGACATCCAAGTCATCAGAGCTGAGGCAAAAGGAACAAGGGAGCGTTTGATTCTCATGGCTGGTCTTGGTCAGGTTGAATTCGGGCAATCGCCCTTCACCCCCTCCATCGCGCTTCTTGTTCTCCGATGTCACATTTTTCCTATTTGCCAAAAAAAGAAAAAGCCCGCACCCCCACGGAGCACAGGCTTCGGTCATGCAAAAGGATTTTGCGTCTACTTGGCGGGAAGGATGACAGAGTCGATGACGTGAATCACTCCGTTGCTTCCAACGATGTCGGTCTTCACGACGTTGGCTTTGTCGATCATGACTTTTCCACCTTTGACGGTGATTTCGGCCTTTGCGCCATTGAGGGTCTTAACCTTGCCGGCGGAGACGTCAGCAGCCATCACCTTACCGGCAACAACGTGATACTTGAGGATCGCAGCAAGCTTGTCCTTATTCTCAGGCTGAAGGAGAGACTCAAGAGTTTCCTTGGGGACTTTGGCGAAAGCTTCGTTGGTCGGGGCGAAGATCGTGAATGGACCTTCTCCGGAGAGTGCCTCGGCAAGTCCAGCGGCCTTGACGGCAGCGACGAGAGTCGAGAAGTTCTCATTTCCAACAGCAATTTCAACAACAGTCGGCTTGGCCTTGGCCTTGTCTTCGGCTTGAGCCGAAATAGGAAGAAGAAGGGCCCCGACAGCCAGGATGGTGGTAATCAGTTTCATGGTTTTAATAAGTTCGTTAGGGTTTTCTGCCTCCGGTTGTTAGAGACGCCTCAACCAACCACCAAACGCCCGTCTGTCTTATAAAATCCCCTTATAGGTAACTTTCGGTTGCCTATTTCCCGTACGGCAGTTGCTTAACGGTTTTGCTTTTCGACATCATTGGTTGATGAACGCCTCTTTTCCGCGGAGAGCAACCAATCCTACCGGCCTGCCTGCGATGGGGCCATTCATTGCCCAAATTGTGAATTTGCACCCTGAAAACCTGGAAATAGCAGCAATCTTCGAGAGTCAAATACTGGGTGTTTGACAATTTGCGTCACCCTCTCATTCCTTTGAATCGGCCGTGGAAAAACAATATCCTCAAGTTGCTTTCATCGTCGAAACATCCAAGCAATTCGGACGAGAACTCCTGCGAGGTGTTGGTCGATACGTCAAAGCCCACGGCCCTTGGTCCGTCTATTTCACCGAAAGAGCCCAGTCGGACTTTGAGCCCGAATGGATCGGGGACTGGAAAGGCGACGGGATCATCACCCGAAGCTCTTCGGCCCAACTCTCGAGCAAGGCACGTGAACGAGGAATCGCAGTCGTCAATGTCAGCCACTTCAGCGACATCGAATCCGGCCTCGAAATGCCTTGTATCAACTGTAACCAGTCAGCCACAGGCAGACTGGTCGCCAAACATTTCATCGAGCAAGGTTTCCACCACTTCGGCTTCTGCCATGCTGAAGGAGCAGGATGGTCAGACGAACGTCGCGATGCCTTCGTCTCCACCTGTGAAAATCACGGCCACGAGGTCAGCATCCTGAAGCTCCCTTTCAGCCTCACCGAACGAGACGGTGACTGGGAACGTGATCTATCTTCCATCAGTGACTGGGTCGCCTCCCTGCCGAAACCATGTGCTGTGATGGCCTCTTATGATCTGTTCGGAGCCCGCATTATCGATGCCTGCCGACGAACCGGCATTCGTGTTCCGGAGGAAATTGCAGTGGTTGGAGTCGACAATGACCCGCTTTTTGGAACCCTCTCATGGCCCCAGCTTTCCAGCGTCGACCAGAATGTGGAAGAAGTTGACTTCAAGGCAGCCAGTCTTCTGGCTGCCATCATGTCCGGAAAATCCCCTTCCCGTCAGACTGACCCAGTCCTGATCCCCCCGAAGGAGCTCATCGTCCGCACCTCCAGCGACATTCACGCTTTTGGCGATCCCCAAATCGCCGCGGCCTTGCAGTTCATCCGCGATCGCTCGAACCAACCGCTTTGCGTCGATGACGTCGCCCGGGAAGCCGCTCTCTCCCGGCGCGAACTTGAACGCCGTTTCCGCCAACATCTGGGCACTTCTCCCTACAAAGAAATCCAAAGGGTCCGGATCCAACGTATTAAAACAATCCTAACCCACACCAACGACACCCTCGAATTCATCGCTGCTGACCTTGGATTCTCCGAATCGTCAAACATGGCGTCTCTCTTCAAAAGAGTCACCGGTATGAGCCCCGGCCAATTCAGGAAATTGCAAAAGAAAGAAAACTCCGCGGTCTGACAGAGGCCGGAATTTCCCAAAGACAAAGGATCCTCCCTCTCCTCTTTTAACCTCCCCATGGGACGGTCCTTCCTGTTGACTCAGGACTGTTCCCGCCTCTTCTTATGAGAAACATCCCCGGCATTCTTCTGGCCCTCTCTTTGATGGGCACGCTCTCGACCACAGCCCAGATCATTCGAGAAGACTTCAAAGAGAATCCCGCCCACATTCCGATTTCGAATGATGATCTGACTTCGCCCTTTCTGGAGCTCCGTTGCATCGGAAGCAGTGCCGACAAGCTGAAGCTGTCCCACCACCCTGAAAAGGCGAACGACCCCCACTATCTTTGGAATGGCCAATGCGCCGGTCCAATTCTTGCCGCCTTCCATTTCAAGAAGCGACTCGATCTTTCCGACCCTTCATGGGTCTGCCGCCTCAGAACCAAAAACGTGGGAGCCTCCCAACTCCATCTTGCTCTTAAGATCGATGACAAATGGTTCGTTCAGAAGAAGCCCATCCAGAATGGTAACGACTGGAACACTCAGTCCATCCCCTTCTCAGGACGCCAATGGCAACGCCTCTACACCAGGACCGCTCTGCCCGGTCAGGACGTCAACGGACTGAGGTTCCACAAAGTGGAAGGCATCGGATTTTCCGCTCCCGTCAAACCCGATGGCTCCAAATCCTGCATTCGACTCGACTGGTTCGAAATCTCCAAGAACAACCAGCCACCGGCATCGGCACCTTCTTCGGAGTTCCTCGAACGATCCACCCCCTTTCTTCGCAGTGCCCTCCTTGTGCCCACCCGGTCCGGACTGAACCGCGTCCGGCGTGGAGTTCTCATCCGCTTGGGCAACGGTCACTGGGCCTGCTTCGACCCGGACCTCCTTCGGTGGGCCGCCATCTGGAAAGCTCCTCGCAGCGGAGCTCCACTCACTTACGATTCGATGGCCGCCATTTCCTATCCTGAGGGAACCGCGAAAGCCAAATCCGCGCCAAGGTTGAAAGGCGAAGTCATTCTGCAGTCGCCGGAGCAGCCCGGCATCGTTTCCCGGACGGATCCCCGACTCGCGCTCTTCAGCAACAAGTCAACCCCGGTTGGTCCCCTGCCTCCAGCCCTCGGCCGCTGGCTCGGACTTTCCCTTCACGATCAAACCACAGTCGTTCACTACGAAACCTCGGGAACCCGCATCAGCGAATTCTACACGATGACACCCATCCTCCAGCGGGTGCTCAAAGTGGAAGCTCACCGACAAGCCATCAGATTGAACGCAGGACCGGAGTTCCGTCGAGTCAATGGCGAAGGCGCCACCCTTGAAAATGGCATCCTGACTCTCGCTCCTTCGAGCTCACCGAGAGTTGTGACTCTTGGAGTTCGACGCTCCGCCGTCATTCCCTTTCCCAGTTCGGCCCGCGCCTCCAATCTCAATACAGATCGTAATCTCGTCAGGAATCCGCCCGCTCGAGTTCAAGGGCCGTTCACCATCCGCCCTTTTGCCCTTCCCAATGGATCCAGAGTCATTCGCCCCACCGACATTGCCTTCCTTAGCGACGGAACCGGTCTCCTTTCAACCTTCGACGGGGACATCTGGCGAATCCGATCGACCGACGACAAGTTCTCTTCATGGTCAAGAATTGCGACGGGCATCTTTGAGCCCATGTCGATTGAAACCAATGCACGGGATGAGATCTTTGTCCTCGGGCGGGACCAGGTCACCCGCTTGGTCGACGTCAATAACGACGGCATCATCGACGAATACTGGAATGCCTCCGATGCCTTCCGCCAGACCCTTCACACTCGCGACTACTCCACCTCTTTTGCCATAGAAAAAGACGGATCCTTTCTTGTGGCCAAAGGGGGAATCTACAACCGCAACTCCAAAACAGACAACGAGCTCTCTGACCACCGCGGCGCTATTGTCCGACTGAGCCCGGATGGCTCCACCTCGACCATCCTCGCCGACGGGCTTCGCCTTCCCTACGTCGGACTTCGAAATGACGGAGCCATCTTCGCTTCCGATCAACAAGGTCAGTTTATCCCCAGCACCCCGCTCCACCGCCTGACACCGGACCGGAGTTTCCGCGGGTATCAACCCACTAATTTCACTGGTTCATCTTCCGTCACCGAACCTCTTCTTTGGTACCCTTATCAAGCCAATCGTTCTGGCGCGGCCTTCACCTCCACTTCACCCAAAGCCTTTCCCGACCTGACTGATTCCTTCCTGCAGATCTCATGGGGCGGGCGGCTCTTTGCGATTGAAACACCCCGACGCGGCCAGCCGTTTTCCTGGCAACTGCCACTGCAGCTCGACTTCCCCTCGCTGAACGGAAGCTCCCACCCCAAGTCCGGACGTCTCTTCCTGACAGGTCTTGGCATCTCCGGCTACAAACCCACCACCCCCAATCTCCGCGGCCTCGCTTCCATCGAGCAAAGCTCTCCCTTACTCCGGCCCGTGGTGATGGATGTTCGCCACGATCACATCCGGATCGTCTTCAATCGACCACTCACCAGAAACGAAACCATCGTTCCCGCCGCTCCCGCTCTCCGCATGTTCAGCCTCAAACGAACCGAGAAATATGGATCGGGTCATTTCCTCTGGAATGGCGACCCCGGAGAACATCGGTTCCAGCCATCACGCTTCGAGCTTTCCCGCGATCGACGCACCTTTGTCCTATCCTTCGATCACCTTCGCCAATCCGACGTCCTCGACTTACATCTCACAGTGACTTCGGGCGACACGATCTTTCCTCTCCATCTCTTCACCAAGCCAACTCACCTTCCCAAGGCGGATCAAAGGACCCTCGCCGCAATTGCCCGACTTGAGAGCGAGAAGCCCGCCTTGATGCCCGCTGACAGGACTCGTGGACAAGAGGTCTTCAAGAACTACGCCTGTGCCGGTTGTCACTCACTCGATCAGACAAAGCTCGTCGGACCATCTCTCAAGGGCTTGGCCCGGCGTTCCAATCCTGAGTTGATCAGACAATCAATTCTCGATCCCAATGCCGTTCTCACCGAAGGATATCAGGCAGCCATGCCATCCTATGCAGGCGTCTTGACCGAGCAACAGCTGGCTGACCTCCTGGCCTTCCTGTCAACGCTGAAACAGTAAGAAGAGATCTGCGCCATTTTCACCTCGATCCCCTGCCGCAATCTGGCTTGAATGACTTTGTGCCGAAACGAGACTCCACTGATTTCATTCGCCCTGATCCCCGCGACTTTCTACCCCTGTCGGTATGAGCCCATTTCCGGGGCTTCCGGGTTCACTTCGGGCCCGAAGTATCTCAAAAGCACCAAAGGTTCGGTCTGACTGGAGTTCTCAAAAACCACGCCCGCTCTTGACGCTTCCTCGGTCGAAAAGAACTCGTCCTCGGAAAGCTCGTTGAATCTCAACAGCTTGGGACAGCTCAATCGCAACTTGTTGGCTCTCCCTTCCCCTTGAACAACGATGGCGGAATAGGCCCCATTGTCCTTGATCACGGCTCTTCCTCCCGGCTCCACCGTGAGTTCCTTGGCCGTAAAATACTGGAAGCCGTCGACCTTGCCGTAAACGATCCACCGATCGTGATATCCCTCCCCTTGCTCGGCAGTCACGGGTTCCAGATAATGGTTGTCCTTGAAATTGGGATCGAGGTTCTTCTCCCAATCAAGCTGGTCGATGATGAAATCAATGTCCTGATGTTTGTCCTCGGGCATATCCTTGACCAGGAGCGACCAGGGAACTTCCCGTCCTTCCACCAGATTCTGATACATCCCGAAGACATCAGACCCCCACTGCGGTTCGTAAGTGCACAATGATCCTGGTGCGTGAAGAATGCACGGATCGATCAACCAGCCTGTTCCCGGTTGAAGCTTGTAGGCCTTCGACAACTCCAGGAGCTTGTTATCGCCTTTGTGCCAGTTGGCAATGCAATCGTAGACCTGCTGACGGGTTGTTCCGGGTTCGAGCCCCATGAAGGTATACGGAAAATTGTTCCCCACATTGTTGTGCTGGGGAGGGAAATAGTAGGATTCCGGCTTTCCCTCCTGACCGACCAAGGCCGCTTGCTTGGCATTCTGATGCATGTGATGGGGAATCGGTCCCATGTTATCGAAGAATTTCGAATAGACCGGCCACTTGCCATACTTACTCCAGATCGCCCCGCCGATAATATCCGCGCCGCATTCCTCGATTAAATCACGCAAGGTAAACCGCTCCCGCCCCACGACAACATACGACAACCCTTCGTCTTCCGCGCGCCCCTCGTTCGCGGTCACTGTCGTGGATCCAAACCAACGTTCGTCGATTCCTCCCCGGCCCAATCCATAAGCGTAGGTATCATCCGGATGTAGCTTCAGTCGCAGACCAGGCTGGAGAAACGATCTTGGGACCCAGGTTGGAGACAGCCGGAGCAGTCCCCCGGTCTCTTCGAGATGGGCTTCGGCAACCCCGCGGATGCCCGAAGTCAAGGTGGTCAGCTCGTTGGTTGTTTTGGGTGCGCTGTTCATTGTAGATCGATTATTTCTGTTTTCCGTAGACGGGCGGAATCCAACCCTTGGCGGACTGCCCCTGTGGCTTCACGCCATAGGCGTCGGCAGGAATAGGACGATCCTTCAAGGTCAGCAAGGGAAGATCGTCAGGGAGATGCTTGATCCGCACATTCTTGAACTGCACCTGCATCGCTGGCCCGACATGCACCTGAAAACCCAAAACTCCCTCAAGTGACCTCCCTTTGGGGTCAAGATCGATGAAGTCACAGGTCTGGTGGCCATTGATCCAATGCTGATGATGGTTCCCTTTCACCAATACCCGGTAGTCCAACCACTCGTCAGGCGGAAAAGCGTTGACCGGCATCGTACCCACCACCCATGGCTGGCCCTTTTCATCAATGGTCACTTTTTCCCCGGTGTGCGCCAGGATGCGACGCTCCCGCTCATCATACAACATACCGTTCTGATGAATCGGCTTGGGCATGATGTCACATTGGTATCCGGACACAATATCCAGCCCGATCTCAGGACGCAGTTTCCCCCGGTATTGAATCCCGCTGTTGCCACGTGCTGAAATCCTGACTTTTACCTGGAGTTCGAAATTGCGAATGGTCGAACCATTCCAGGTGATGAATCGATTCATCTTCAGAGAGCCATCGGTCACCCCGGTAATCGCCCCATCCTTCACCGACCAGTACTTCGAATCTCCGGTCCAACCAGCAAGGTTCCGGCCATTGAAAAGGCTGCTGAAACCATCTTTCCCAGGCTTGATTGTTACCGCGGCCGAAGCTTCGGGGTGAGGCACAGTCGATGCCGTGAAGGGCCTCGCGGGAGGATCAAGTTTCCCTCCGTGACGCTCCACCTGGGCATCGAGACGCTTGCGCATCGATTCCAGGGTCTTCGCAAACTTGGGATCGTCCACCAGGTTGACCAGCTCATCCGGATCATTCTTCAAGTCATGAAGAAACTCAAAATCGTGGTCCACATAGCGGGCATACTTGAAACCGGCATCACGCACGGCCTCATAGGCCGGAATCCGGTTTCTCACCGCAAAGTGCTCGTGAAAGGTCTCCTGACGCCAATCCGAAGGCACTCCACCGCTGATGATCGATTTCAAACTGAAACCATCATATCTCTCTGGAATATCGATCCCCGCCCAATCGAGAAAGGTTGCCGGCAGATCCAGATTCAAGGCCAATGCATCAGTCACCACACCCCGCTTCGTCGGAGCAACCCGGGGATCGGCAATGATCAAGGGAACCTGGATTGATTCCTCAAAGTGAGACCACTTGCCGGCCAACCCCCGATTGGCCATGTGATAGCCATTGTCCGCGGAGTAAATGATAATGGTATTGTCGGCCAATCCAGCCTTCTCAAGGGCATTCACGAATCTGCCGATGGCATGGTCGATTCCGCTGACCATGCGATAGTAAGCCCGCATGTTGGTCTGGTATTTATCCTCGGTGTTCCAACGCCAGAAGAACCTCTCCCGGGTAATGCTGTTCTTGAGGAAAATGGGCAAAGCGTCAAAAGTCGCCGGCTCATTCAATCGGGGAGAACCGATATAAGTGTCATCGTAGAGCCCGTTGGCGGACTGGGGCCACGTGAAATGGCCGATCCCGGGACGACGGTCTCCGTCTTCGGCGTGACAGGCATTGAACCACATGTTGAGCGCGAAGGGCTTCCCTTCCGGCTGCTTCTTGATGAACTCGATCCCTTTGTCGACGATGAGATCCGTTTCGTGACGCAAGGAACCGTCCGGCATCTTCTTGAAAAACGGATTGCGGCCGATCACCTCAATCTCGTCGAAATGCTCCTCCTTCTTGAATGACTTGGGCGTCTTGGCATGCCATTTCCCGAAATATCCCGTCCGATACCCCTTCTCTTTCAACAAATCAGAATACAAGGTCTCCACGGCATCTGCCCTTGCCCGGTCTTCATCCCCCTTGGTCCGATAACTCCGCGCCGCCATCCCCGACAAGATCGAAGCCCGGCTGGCCCAACAAATCGGATGACTGACGAAAGCCCTTTCAAAACGGGTCCCTTGACGGGCCAAACGATCGATATTGGGAGTCTTCACCACCGGATTCCCATAGCACCCCAAAGTGCTCACCGTCTGGTCATCGGTAAAAAAGAAGACGATGTTTGGCGGGCGTTTCTCCTGCCCGGCCACCAACGCTGGAAAGGCACAGATCAGGAACAATAGTCGAAGGGAGCTCAAAGAATTCTTCATCGGACAAAAAACAAAGAAACGATTCCTGCCTTCCTTTGCAAAGCCCCAAATTTGCCAGGCCCGCATGCTCGATTCCCAGCGAGACAGCCCTTCACTGATTCTCGTGAGTCGTCAGACAAGATCCCCAATCTTCGACAATCAATTAATGTCTGCTTGGAATCTATCAAAGGTATTATAAAAAAAGGTTCGTTCACGTGAAAAACCCCAAGTTTCCCCCTACCAAGACCCGCCGGCCAATCCTGATCATGGTCGCTGCTTGCCTGATGGCAAACTCCTGTAAATCCGGCGATGAACCATCCGAAGCCGATTCTTCGAATGAGCCCGCTCCCCCTGATGATTCCATCCAAATTATCATCAAGCCTCAAGTCACCCGCGAGATCGAAGGAATCTCTCAATTGGATCGCAAGAAATACTTCTCG
>JBMHCW010000037.1:0-14330 GCA_049889715.1 Akkermansiaceae bacterium
CCGACAACGGAAGCGGGCTCCCTGGAGAACTCATCAGCACAGCAAACTTTGCCGGCACTGCGCCTTCGGCTTCCAGCGGGTTTGTGGAACTGGACATGTCCACTCCCGATCCCGGCATCAGCTCGTTCTCCGCCGATCAGACCTTCATCCCCCAGGGAGTCCCGATCACGCTTTCCTGGAAGATCAATTTGGACACCACCTCTGTTGTGATTGACCAAGGAGTAGGCGATGTCACCCATCTCACCAATGCCTCGGGAGAAGGTTCCTTCACGATCGATCCCGGCCCCACCCAAAATACCACCTATCTTCTGACCGCCATCCGCCCGGCTGGCACCAGTGCCGCCGCCGTTCAGGTCGAGGTCACCAACCAACCGGTCATCTTCTCATTCACTGCCAGTGATTCGCTCATTGCTCCCGGCTCGCCCATTACCCTCGAGTGGGATGTCGTCAACACCGTCTCTCTTGATCTCAACGGAACCGATGTCACCGGCCAGACCAGTCTCGTCGTCTCCCCCACCTCCAATACCACTTACACGCTCACTGCAACCAACGCCAATGGCGTCGTCTCGGAAGAAACCCGCATCCGGGTCGTCCTGCCCGGGGAACCCATCATTTCTGAATTCATGGCCAGCAATGAAAGCACGCTTCTCGACGAAGATGGGAACGCCACTGATTGGATCGAGATCCACAATCCCGGAACGCAGCCCGTTCTCCTCAACGGCTACCATCTCACCGACGATGCCTTCAACCTCACCAAGTGGGCTTTGCCTGACGTCTCGCTGTCTCCCGGCTCCTACCTTGTCGTCCATGCCAGCGGGAAAGATCGAGCCACTCCTGGCTCCGAACTCCATACCAATTTCAGCCTCGATGCCGGCGGCGAATACCTCGCCCTCGTAAAACCCGATGGCATCACGGTGGTCACCGAGTTCAGTCCCTTGTTCCCCAGGCAGCGCCTTGATGTCTCCTACGGTTTTGACCCCGTGGCAGCAGAAGACGGATACTTCACCACTCCTTCCCCCGGCTCCGCCAACAGCTCCAGTTTTGCCGACTTCGTCGCCGACACGTCCTTCTCTCTGGATCGCGGCTTTTACACCTCTCCCATTAACGTGGAAATCACCTCCGCAACTCCCGGAGCCATCATCCGCTACACCACCGATGGATCCGAACCAACCTCGACCACCGGCTTGGTCTACTCTTCCCCTGTTTCGATTTCAGCCACCACGGTCCTCCGCGCCGCGGCCTTCAAGGCAGGCTACGTTCCCACCAACGTCGACACCCAGACCTACCTCTATACCGCCGACATCATTGCTCATCCCAACATGCGGACCAGTGTGACCCAAGACCCGGTCTACGGGCCGCAGATGGACGATTCCCTGAGATCCATCCCATCCATCTCCCTCGTTTTCCCCGGAGACATAGATCGCACGGAAAAGGAAACCTCCATCGAATTCATCAACTTCGAAGACGGCCACACCCAGCTCAGCGCAGGCATGGAACGCTACGGAAGCTACTTCACCAATTTCGCCAAAAGAAGCATCCGCATCAATTTCCGCAAAGCCTATGGAGCCGGAAAACTCGATTTCCCCGTCTTCGATGGTCACGACTACCCAATCGAACCCGCCGATCAATTCGACTCCGTGGAGCTGAGGGCGGGCAACCACGATATGTCCTCGCGCGGCGCCTACCTCTCGAACCGTTTCGTGGACGACGCCATGATGGACATGGGACAGATCGCTCCCCACGGACGGTTTGTTCACGTCTACCTAAACGGACTCTACTGGGGTCAGTATCACCTGCGCGAACGGTGGAACGCCGCCATGCTTTCGGAATACTTCGGCGGAGAGAAAGAGGACTACGAAGCCATCAACGCCAACAATGCCGGCAATCAATTCCTCACCGGAGATCCCTACGACGGCGATGGAACCTACTGGAATGAAACCCAGGCCCTCTTGAATTCGGCCACCCCCTTTTCCTCGGCCCAATCACATCTCGACATGAGCAACATGATCGATTTCACCCTCCTTTGGGTCAGCGGAAATGCCGAAAGCGAATTCCGCAGCGCCGGCTCCGTGCCTCTCGGAATCCCCTTCAAATTTTTCATGAAGGACGGCGACGGATACCTTCGCAACCCGGGACACTCCGCCAATCACAACGGCCCTCTCAACGCCATGTCCAAACTTCGCGCCGAAGGTGATCCCGAATACACCAACCTCGTCGCGGACCGTATCCACAAACACTACTTCAACGACGGAGCCTTCACCCCGGAAAAGAATATCGAGCGCCTGCAAGACCGCGTCGACGAAACCCAACTCAGCTTCCTTTCCGAATCGGCACGCTGGAACTATCGGACGCCATCATCATGGCAATCGTATCAGGACAATCTTCTGAACAATGATTTGCCAAACCGCACCGCCTCCATGATCGCCAAATTCCGCAGTGCCGGGATGTATCCCGCCCTCGACGCCCCCGTCTTCAGCCAACACGGAGGCGCTTTTGCTTCCGGCTTCCAGCTGGCCATGTCAGGAACCGGCGGAACCATTTATTTTACCATCGACGGCTCCGACCCGCGAAAACCTGCTGATCCTGTAACGGTCGATCCTCCGGTCACCCTGGTGTCGGGATCGGATGCCAAAACCGTTCACGTCCCGGCCAACGCCACCGATCAATTCACGGACGGCTCCGGCAACAACTGGAAGGATCCGGGCTTCAATGACAGCACGTGGATATCGGGAACAGATGGCGTCGGATACGAAAACAGCAACGGCTACCAGTCTCATTTCACCATCGATGTGAAGAACCAGATGAGCGGATCGAGAACCTCCTGCCTCATTCGCATTCCCTTCACCCCCGCCGCCGGATCACTCAACGGCAAAACCTCGGCCACGCTCCGCATGAAATACGATGACGGATACATTGCCTACCTCAATGGCGTTGAAATCGATCGCAAGAATTTCAGCGGAACTCCCGATGGAGATTCCAATGCCAGCACCCAGCACAACGACGGCCAGGCTGTCGTCTATCAATCGGTGGACGTCTCCGGCCATCTCGATCTCATCCAGGAAGAACAGGAAAACATCCTCGCCATCCACGGCCTCAATATCAGTACGGGATCCTCCGACTTCCTGATCAACGCCGAGCTCCAGGTCAGCTCCGCTCCCGCAGGCGGAGGCAACGGCGGCGCCATCTCGGAGACCGCCATCGAATATACCGGCACCCTGCCCATCAACTCCAACACCACCGTCAAAGCTCGGGTCCGTGATGGCGCCGGGACGTGGTCTGCTTTGACCGAGGCCGACTTCTTCCCCACCACGGACGCCCTCGTAGTTTCCGAGATCATGTATCAACCCGGACCAGTCAGCCCCGCCGAAGTGGAAGCCGGCTTCGACGACCCTTCCGATTTTGAGTTCCTGGAAATCTTCAACTCGGGATCATCCACCATCGATCTGAATGGTCTTGCCTTCACCGATGGCGTCACCTTCGACTACTCTGGTTCCAGCATCACCTCCCTCGCCTCCGGAGAGCGCGCCCTGATTGTGGAAGACCAGGCCGCCTTTGAATTTCGCTACGGAACCGGACATCCCGTGGCCGGCCAATACCAGGGCAAACTCCGGAACGAAGGAGAACAACTCTTACTCCTCGATTCCCTCGGAGACCCCATCCGCCAGTTTACTTACGAAACCTCCGCCCCTTGGCCCGTCACTCCTGCCGGAACAGGGCCGTCCCTCGTGCTCGCTCTCCCCTTCTCCTCCCCGGACCATGCCCTCCCTTCCAGCTGGACCGCCAGCCCAACCAACGGCGGATCACCCGGAGCCGACAATCTCTCCCTACTGACCTTTGCTGAATGGGCAGCCGCCAATGGCGTCAGCGATCCCAATGCCGATCCCGATGGTGACCAACTCATCAACGCCATTGAATTCGCCCTCGCCACCTCGCCCACGACAGCGAATGTAAACCCGAATACTCCTTTTGAAATTTTGAACGATCGCCTGTCCAAAAGAGTCACCTACAACATCAATACCACCGGCCTCAATCTCAGTGCCGAAACCTCGTCCAATCTCACTGATTGGACGAACCTCCCCGCCTGGCACACCATCTATCACGGCGACGGAACCGCCACCACCATCTTCCGTTCGCCTTCTTCTGTCAGCACCACGGATCAGGAATTCATCAGAACCCGATTCAACCTCACTCCCTGACCTTTCCAAAATCCACCTACCTTTCTCATCGCAAATCGACAAACCTCGCCTAGCGTTTCTCCAGTCACGTGTTTGGAAAATTACTGCTCCTCTTTATCGTCGTTCCTTTGATCGAGCTTTATCTCTTCATGACTCTGGGAGACATGATCGGTTTTTGGGAAACGATCGGCATCATTATTGTCACCGCCATTCTCGGTGCCGCGCTGACCAAATCCCAGGGCCGGAAAGCTCTTCTGAAGTTCCACCAGGCCACTGCCGAAGGGCGCATGCCGGCCTCGGAAGCCCTCGATGGAATCATGATCCTCCTCGCCGGAGCCGTTCTGATCACACCCGGCTTCCTCACCGATACGGTCGGCTTTCTCCTTCTCCTTCCGCCTTTCCGGGCGATCGTCGGGAAAGGCCTCGCCAAACGCCTCAAGGGCAAAGTCCAGATCGTCACCCCCGGCTTCACCCCTCCCGAACCAGAGCGGAAAAAATCGAAACTGGACGACGGAAATGTCATCGACGTTTAGCACTCTTCTTTCCGCTCTGATGTCACTAAACTGCCCGATATGAGATGGAAGAATCTGCGTGCCAGCGAAAACACCGAACGCCGTCGCGGCGGAGGACGCGGGGCTGCAGCCAAGGGAGGCCTCGGAGCCCTCATCATGGCAGTGATCGCCATCTTTGTTTTTAAACAGGATCCTGGAGCCGTCCTCCAGTCACTGGTCGAATCGCAAGGAACCCAACAACAAGCCGACAAAGGCGATACCAGCGAAGTCGACGAATTTGTCCAACGCATCCAAGGTTCCACCGAGGATGTTTGGACCGAACTCTTCAGGCAGCGGGGAGAGCGCTACAAACTACCCAAGCTCATCAACTACGACCATCGCACTCCGATGAAAACCGGTGGCGTGGTCGATGCCCGCATGGGCCCCTTCTATCTCCCAGCCGAGGAAACAATCTACATCGACACCGCCTTCTTCGACCAAATGGATCGGGAGCTCGGGGGCGGGGGCGACTTTGCTTATGCTTACGTCATCGCCCACGAGGTCGGCCACCACGTTCAGAAACTCAAGGGAATGACCGACCGGGTCCACCGGGCCCGCGGGACGATTCCCGATGCCGCCTACAACCGGCTCTCGGTTCGGCTCAAACTCCAGGCTGACTTTTACGCCGGAGTCTGGGCTCACCACGCCAACAAGGATGCCATCGCCAACGATGGTCAACCCCTCTTGGAGGAGGGTGATATCGAGGAAGCAATGCGATCGGCCAAAGCCATTGGCGATGACACCTTACAGCAAAACGCTGGACGAGAAGTTGATCCAGAGACCTTCAATCACGGAACCTCGGAGCAACGCATGCGTTGGTTCCTCAAAGGACTCAAGACCGGAGACCCCGACGAGGGAGACACCTTCAACACCCCATACGACCACCTCTGATCATGGCCGGACCCAAAGAAGTCGCAGAACCCCACAAGGAACTCAGATTCACCCGTGCTGCACAGGCTCAGAATTTTTTGGTCGTTGCTGCCATCGCCTCAGCCTTCGGACTCCTCGTCTTCATCACCGCTCTCGTCGGCCACCCCAATTTCCACTGGTGGATGGCTCTGCCGTTCTTCATCGCAGCAGGTTTCTTGGTTCGCTTCTCCATCCGATGCGCCCGCCACGCCTACCTCATCCTCACTCCTCTGGGCGTCGAGATTTTTCCTCTCCTCAAACCGGAGAAGAACCTGAATCTCATCTACTGGTCCCAGCTCCATTCGGTCGATTTTGAGAACGACAACACCCTCCTCAAACTGCACTTTGACGAGCAACAGACATCCGGCATCATCCTCTCCCTCAAACCCATTCAAGAAAAACAGCGCCCCCTGTTAAGGAAGGCGCTGGAAGGTCGTCTGGCGGAATCCGCCTGATTTTATTGCTGGAAAACTACTTGGCTTCCTTGATGGCTTTCAGGACGTCCTCGCCCTGGGTCGCGGTGGCCCCCTTCTCGTCTTTCCACGCCAACTTGCCGTCCTTGAACAGGTAAGCACGGCGCGCCGCAAATTTCTCCATCTTGACCGGAATCCCAAGCTTCTTCGCCAGCTTGCCGCCGGGATCCGAGATTAAGTCGTAAGGAAGCTTGTGGGCGTCCACGAATTTCTTCTGCGTTGCCACGTCATCTGTGGACATCCCGAACACCGTGACTTTCTCACCCTGCAAATTCTCGAATGCGTCCCGCACCGAACAAACCTGCTTGGTTCATCCTCCGGTCAAAGCCTTGGGATAGGTGAAGATCAACAACCACTGGTTTCCGGAAGCCGCCTTCAGCTCCACTTCCTTCCCCAGGTGATTCTTCCCCTTGAGTTCGGGAAGCTTGTCTCCGATCTCCAGACCGGAAGCCATGAATGGCAAAAACGACAGCAAGGCCGCAAAAAGCATCTTTAATTTCATCTCTCTCAAACTAGATCATCCCAACTCCGATGCAATAACCAGTTCCCCTAATCCAATTTCTTTCCTAACATAACGACCGTGTCCGATTTCAAAGACTACCTCAAGGCCCGCGTGGCTCTCGTCGACGATGCTCTGAACCAATACCTTCCCGTCGTTTCGGAAACGCCCCGGACCATCCATCAGGCCATGCGCTACTCGGTTTTTGCCGGAGGAAAACGGCTCCGCCCCGTCCTCACGCTTGCCGCCGCAGAGGCTTGCGGAGGAAGCACGGACAATGCCATGGCCCCGGCCTGTGCCGTCGAAATGATGCACACCTACTCGCTGGTGCACGACGACCTCCCCGGCATGGACAACGACGATCTCCGTCGCGGCCGACCGACTTCGCACAAAGTCTATGGCGAAGGAATGGCCGTTCTCGCAGGCGACGCCCTCCTCACCGAAGCATTCATCACCCTTGCCTCCACGCCTCCCACCGAGCGCTATTCTCTGCAGGACATCCTCCTCGAATTCGCAGTGTGCGGAGGATCCAAAAAGCTGATCGGTGGTCAGGTCCTCGACCTCGAAGGAGAAGACCAGGACCTCAACCTCGAGGAACTCATCCAGATTCACGAAAACAAAACGGCCGCGCTTCTCACCACTTCGCTGCGCCTGGGTGGCATGACCGCCAATGCCACCGCCGAACAACTGAGCGCCCTCACCGATTTCGGCTACAATCTCGGACTCGCCTTCCAGGTCATCGATGACATCCTCGACGTCACCCAGTCGACCGAAAAGCTCGGCAAAACCGCCGGTAAGGACGAAGCGGCCAACAAGGCCACCTACCCGGCCATTCTTGGGCTGGAAGAGTCAAAGGCCGAAGCGAAGCGCCTCACTCAGAAGGCCCTTGATGCCCTCGATGTCTTTGGGGATCAGGGCGAACACCTCGAAGCGATTGCCCACTACCTTCTGGACCGGGACTATTGATCCTCGTATCCGAGTTTCTTCTTCCGTTGGGGAGGAGGTGGCGTGTCCACACCGTGTCCTTTCATCACCTCCGCCAAAACCTTTTCCGTGGTTTCAATCGGCCGGAAATTCCCGGGGCGGAATCCCTGAGTGATGATCAAGGGCGTCCAACCTGATTTGTTCTTTTGATTCCACTGCTTGATATCGGCGCCAAGTTCATCAAGGAGACGGATCATCTTCGGAGCGCTCTTGTAGGCCGCGGCATGCATCACTGATTCACCGCGTTTATCCTTCACGTTGATGTCCGCACCAAGATCGATCAGGAATTTCACCACCTCCATCGACTCCTCGACCGAGGCCGCTTCTTCGCCCGGAGCAGTCACTCCCATCCCGGCGGCCGCCAGCAAGGGAGTGGTTCCCATGTGATTGGCCAGCGATGGATCAGCTCCCACTTCGATCAGTTTCTTGAGAAAAGGAAGATCGGCGGTTTCTGCAGCCAGCAGGAAGGGCGTCGCTCCCTTTCGATCCACCCGGGCCGTGCCACCACGACCACCCTTCAATTTCAAATTCGGATCCGCTCCATGCTTCACCAAAACTTTCACCAGATCCAAACTCGACAAACTTCCGGATCCCTTCGGCGTCGGCAATCCATCATCGCCATCACCCTTCACCGATTTCCTCACCCAACTCAACACATGAAGAGGCGCATGACCCGACCTCAAATCGTTTGGGTCCGCTCCCAATTTCAACAACTCCGCCGCCAACTCAAAATGCCCGTTCTCCACCGCCAGAATCAAGGGCGACGTCCCGTTGCTCATTCGCTTGCGCCCTCGCTCAACCTCAGCCGCCTGCGTGACATCGGCCCCCTTCCCAATCAACAACCTGGCCGTCTCCATGTGCCCCTGCCGCACCGCAAACATCAAGGGAGAGAAACCCGAGGCCAAAGGCTTTTGAAACTCCGCCCCCTTCTCAATCAGAAACGCCACCACCCCGGTGTGCCCCTCCGCCGTCGCCCACATCAAGGCCGTCTGACCACGGTGTTCCTTCTCATTCACTTTCGCTCCTGCTTCCACCAATGCCTTGACCACCGCAAGCCTGCCTGTCCGTGACGCCGTCATCAGGGGTGTCTCGCCCCCTGCCAACTCATGGTTGGGATCCGCCCCCGCTTTCAAGAGAGCCTCCACAATCACCCGATCGCCTCGCTCACAAGCCACCGACAAGGGACGAACTCCATACCGATTGGCTTCGGAAACCTGAGCGCCTTCCTCGATGAGCGAAGTAACCTTCTCAGAATCCCCGCGCCCGATCGCTTCAATCAAGGGAGTTCCCAAAGCGGCACCGACGGTCAACAAGCAAGCCAAAGCCCAAGCATTGAGCCCGCTTTTTACGGGAGACCTCATATCCCAAGTTCCTTGATCGTGCCATTGCTGTCCCCGAACTTCTCGACGTTCACGCCTGCTTTGTGAAGCAAAGTAAGATGGACATTGGCCAGCGCGGTTGGCTCCTCGAATCCAATGTGCCGGCCTCCCTTCATGCCGCCCGCGGCACCTCCGGCCACGATACACGGTAAGTTTTGGTGGTCGTGAACATTGGGATTGCCCATACCACTACCATAGAGGAACAGGGAATGATCAAGCAGCGAGCCATTGCCGTCGGGAGTCGCCTTCATCTTCTCAAGGAACTCGGCGAAGAGCGAGACGTGGAAGGCGTTGATCTTCGACATCCGCTCAATCTTCTTGGGATCGTTGCCGTGGTGCGAAAGAGGGTGATGAGGATCATTCACTCCGATCTCGGGATAAGCCCGGTTACTCGTTTCACGAGCCAACTGGAAGGTTGTGATTCTGGTGATGTCTCCCTGGAAGGCCAACATCTGGAGCTCGAACATCAGGCGGGCGTGGTCGGAATAGGAAGCAGGCACTCCGTCAGGTCGGTCGAGGTCTGCCATGTTCTCCTCCTTCGACTGGGCCTCGGCCTTTTGAATCCGACGCTCAATCTCACGAACCGACGTCAGATAGTCGTCCACCTTGGCGCGGTCGGCACTTCCGAGTTCACGCTTCAGACTCTGTAAATCCGAGCTGACAAAATCGAGCAAGCTCGCCCTTTTTGCCAGATTGGCGCGGCGTTGCTGTTGCGTTCCTCCTTCTCCGAAGAGGGTTTCAAAAATCAAACGCGGATGGGCTTCAGCGGGCAGCGGAGTGGTCGGCGAAGACCAGGACAGGTTGTTCTGATAGACACAGGCGTAACCGTTGTCACACTGGCCGACGGTCTGCATGAGGTCCATCGACATCTCAAGCGACGACAGCTGGGTCTCCTGGCCAATATGCTGGGCCGCAATCTGATCGACTGTCGTTCCGAGAAAATAATCGGCACTCTCGGTTTGCTTGGCCCGCGCGGCGCTCAGGAATGCCGAATTGGAAGTGGCATGCGTTCCCGGATAAGCTGGTTGAAGCTCAATGTTGCTCAGCACGTTGATCTCGTTGCGGACAGAGCCAAGCGAATCCAGAATCGGAGAAAGTTGGGACAAGTCACCCTGACTACGCGGCGTCCAACGCGACAGATCGCATCCCATCGGCATGAAGACGAATCCCAGCCGCTTCACTGGCTTGGCTGGAGTCAATCCTGCCACCGTGGCTGCTGGAACCATCGCGTCGAGCAGAGGAAGCGCGACCGTGGTTCCAAGTCCACGGAGGACAGTCCGCCGGGAAAGGGCTTTGCGGGAGAGGATCATTGTTTCTTTCGGTGGGTGAAGGGTGTGCTTCGGACAATCCCGAGAACGAGATCGGAGAAGCGGTAATTTCGGGCGGCGGCATCGCGAACAATGCCACGGATGGCCGGAGCATCGAAATGCTCCACACCGCGCCCGAGGGAGTAAGTTAGCAGTTTTTCGGTCAAAGCTCTAGCAAAGAGGTCGGGACGTTTCAGCAGGGCCGATTCCAGCCCGGAGACCCCACGGAATTTCTGTCCATCCGGCAAGCCGCCCTCGGCATCGACATCCCCGGTGATCCAGCGCCCAACGGCATCATATTCCTCCATCGCAAATCCCGGAGGATCCAGCAACTTGTGGCAGGACGCACACTCCGCCTTGGCCCGATGCACTTCCAGCTTCTTCCGCATGGGAAGGCTGTCATCGACGACCACTTCTTCAAGGGTCGGCGTATTGGGCGGAGGCGGCGGAGCCGGCGTCCCGAGAATATTTTCCAAGACCCAGTGTCCCCGCAGGACAGGAGAAGTCCGGTTGCCATAGGACGTTACCATGAGAACACTGCCATGACGGAAGAGCCCTCCACGGCGCATCCCGGGATCGAGCTCAACCCGACGAAAATCGCTCCCGTAAATGTGAGGGATGTCGTAGTGCTTCGCCAGCCGCTCGTTGAGGAAGGTGTAATCTACCTTCAGCAAATCAGAGACCGGGCGGTCTTCCCGAAGGATACTCTCGAAGAAGAGCTCGGTCTCCCTCTTGAAGGACTGCCGGAGGTTGTCATCGAAATCCGGAAACTGGCGGAGATCGGGCGACGACGCTTCCAGATTCCGGAGGTGCAACCACTGGTTGGCAAAGTTGGAGACCAGCGTCTCCGACTTGGGGTCCGCCAACATCCGTTTCACTTGGGCTTCGAGAACACCGGGATCTGACAAATCAGACGACAGCAACTCGTCATCCGGAAGACTGCTCCAGAGGAAGAAGGAAAGACGTGAAGCCAGGGCGTATCGATCCAATTTGTAAACCACACCCGACGGCACTTCGGCCGGGTCGTTCTCGATCCTAAGCAAAAAGCGAGGACTCATCAAGATGGCCGCAATAGCCATCTCCATTCCCTGTTCGTGGAAAGCCATGATCTTAGACACCTCGTCGTCGCTCACCGGCCGACGATAGGCCAAACGCATCAAACGCCTGATGTTCTTTTCGGGATCATCGTCTTGAAAGATCAGACGCCGACTCGGAGTCGCGATCGATTTTTGATCCCCATACGGACCGTTGATCGTGACCTGAAAAACAGCCGGTCCCTGGCGGGGATGACGGTGCATGTTGTATTGCGCATCGTAAGGTTGCCTCTTCGTCTCCAGAACTGACGCCGGCTTCTTGATGAATGTCGCCGCCACCTGATGAGGACCCGCCGGGATCTTGAGGCGGACCTTCAAGTGCGCGTCCACCTTCGAGTGATCCCGCCCTTTCGGCCGCTGGATTTCGAACCGCTTCAAGGGCTCTCCATCGAGGAGAATCTCAATCTCGTGCTTCCCGCCGATCAGTCCCTCGACTTGCTCGTCGCGATCCCGGGTCAACCGGATCTCGAAATCATAGTCCGCTGTCACCGGGAAGGAATGATCGAAGACCACCCCTCCGCGGGTGCCGTGCGGAAGTCCCTCAAGCCGGTCCTTCTGACTTCGGTCGGCCGGCACTCGCACGACCCGGAATTCCGGAGACTCGATGGACTCCCCCACCGCGATGCGAGCTACCTTCTGGGCCACTCCGACATAGCGGTTCAGCAAAGTCGGCGAGAGTGTTCCCACCGTGATGTTGTCGAAGCCATGACTCGATTCATCCTTCGGCAACATCTCGCTGACATCCAGATCGACCTTGAGAAGATCTCGAATGGCATTTTGATATTCCGTCCGCGTCAAACGACGCATCGTCGGCACCAACCCCGGATCCGGGTCTTTGGCCGCATGCTCGTCGAAGTATTTCTCAAGCGCTGCGATCATTTTTCCATACTCCTCCTCATCCGGACGGGTCTTATCCGGCGGGGGCATCTGTCGGGAATGAATCCTCAGCAAGGCATGCTCCCAGATATCCCAATGCTCGGCGGGGTCATCCTTGAGAAGCACACCAAGATCCAAACCACCCTTCGACCGACCATCTCCATGGCAATCGATACAGTAGTCTTCGACAAAATGCTCCAAGCCGGGCACTGCGCCGCCTGCCAATCCAACCCCCAGAAAAAGGATCGCTGCTGTTTGTTTGACACTCAAGGGAGTCAGTCCTTACCAAGACCGTTGAGGCAAGGCAATCTCCAGAGATCAAGAGTCTCGTCTTTCATCCCATTTGAGGAATGAAATCGTAGGACTGTCCGGACTCCCGACTTTTTCGCCTGCCTTCTCAAGAGCAATTCAATCCGAGACGGTCTACTTGAGAAGCTCTACCTTCAGCGACTTGATCTTGCCGTCGAACTCAAAGGGCCGACGATCCATATAAGTGAGAGAAACCGTTGAACCAAGGTCAACCCCGACATCAAAGGTTTCACTCGCTGTGAAAGATGAGCACCTGATCCCGGGAACGAGATCGCAGAGCTTGCCGAAGGGCCTTATTCACAAGGTCCGAACGAAGATGACTCGACAGGCTCCACCCGACTACTCGACGTGAGTATAGGTCGATGACAATCGCCAGATAGCGCCAACCGGTCGAAGTGGGAATGAAGGTGATGTCACCAGCCCAAACCTCATTGACTCGGCTTGGAGACTCCCGATCAAGAAGGAGATTGGGAGCCGGGCGATCAGCACGTCCATCGCTCGTGCGGGGCTGGTAACTCTTGGGCTGGATCGCCCGCAAGCCCCGTTGCTTCATGAGTCGACGCACTCTGGATGGCCCGCAAAAGATGCCAAGGTCCTTGAGGTCGTCGCGAATGCGTCGGTATCCGTAACGACGACGATGCTTGCGAAAGATCGCTTAGATATGCTCACCAATTTGCTGATCTTCGAGGACAGTTTGGGTCGATTTAGCGGCTTGGTAATAGGAACTTCGCGGCAAGTTCAGGACTCGGCAAATGAGCCTGATTTTTGCTCCAGTCTCCTGGTAGATGGTGTCGATCATCTTCCGGACTTGGGTTAGGGTTTGGTTCCGAGGATGACTGCCGCTTTTTTTAAAATGTCATTCTCAAGCTGGAGGTCGGCTACCTGTCGGCGCAGCAACCGTAGCTCATCCGCTGGGTCTTGGTCGCCTACGGCTCCCGCGCCTCCACTACCGAGCTGCGGTTGCTTGGAAGCTTTCCTTCTCCAGGTATGGATGAGACTGGCATTGAGGTCGAATTCCTCGGCAAGTTCCGAGACGGGTCTTCCGCCATTGGCGAGTTCAACGAGCTGGGCTTTGAATTCGTCGGTAAACTGTCTTCTGGGTTTCACGGTCATAGTGTCTTATTTTTGGCTGTCCGTGGTCCAAAAATCTCGCTCACCTCAGATGGGCCGGGCGGTATCGTTGTTCCAGCAGATTGGCGTGGACCGCGACAAGAAAGGCGGTGGATTTCTCGGTGAAGCGGTCATGCATTGACTGGCGGGCCATGGAGCGATCGAGTCGGTCGCCGAGGTGACTGGCGATCTGGTTGCCGGAGCCTTTGCCGCTGGAGACCGCTTCCAACAAGGAGCAGAGGAAAGCATCAGGTGAGAATTTTTGAAATTGCCGCACGACGAGTTTGGTTTGGATTGCGATTTGATCGAGATCTGGCAGGGTGAACAGCGAGCGGTCGCTGGGCAAAGTTTTAGACATGCCAAGCCTGGCGACTCGCTCGCTTTGTCAATCTTAAAAGTCTGCACTTTCTAAGTTTTCGGTTTTATAAACCACTCAAGGAAAGCGAGTTAAGGCTTAGGCTGACGCGAATGGGTTAGTGCCGCTACGGATTAATTGACCATCAAGCATACTGACTCCCCTTCTAGCTGCCCAGTGCTGTCCGGCAACCCTTCGAGAGCTGATCAAAACGCTCTTTCTGGTGCCACTAACTTTCTCTCGCGACCTGACCGGAAGAGCGCCCGGACCAAGCCAACCATCCGGCATTAAAGCTCGATCAAAAAGACC
>JBMHCW010000038.1:0-4275 GCA_049889715.1 Akkermansiaceae bacterium
AGCGACCGAGGCCAACTCCTCGCCAATGGCAAGTGCCGCTGCTTTGATCGCATCGCGCTCCTCCTGTGTCGGTGCATCGCGCACCGTGACACCCGAAAGTGGCGACAGCAGTGCCTGGAGAACTCCAAGCACGATCCAGAACGGACGCTGCGAACTGAACAAGAGTAACGGCGGCAGTTTACGGATTATTTCAGGAGGGAAAAGCCTTTCCCTCCAGCCGACCGCATGCGGCGCTCCTTGTTCGTCTGGGCCGCCCTCTGGCTCGTCGTTGATCGCCCCGCTCGAAATCGAAGCCTTCTTACACCAAGAGTGAGATCAATCTTCCAAAGCCTGCCAGCAATACCACTGCATGCGTGGCAAATGGAAGGGGCCCTTGAATTGATTCCCCTTCAAGGGAGACGAGATCCGCCCGTCGCGGTGAAGATAGCCAAACCACTCGCCGTGTTCCGGGTCACAGAAGGTCTTGTGGGCATACTCTTGGATCATCCGATGCCACTGGGCATACTTCTCCTCACCCGTCAATTGGTAGGCCAGCAGGGTGGCAATGATCGCTTCGCACTGCGGCCACCAAAACTTCATGTCGTGCCAGTATTCCTGCACCGGCTTGTCGTAGACATCCTTGAAATAAAGAATTCCACCATATTCCTCGTCCCATCCCCGCTTCCACATGTAATCGAGCATGCGACAGCCCAAGTCGATTAATCCGGCATCATTCCCTCGCCGTTTGGCTTCGTCTAAAATAAACCAGGCCCCTTCAATCGCATGTCCGGGATTCAAGGTTCGCGCATCGATGTGATCCACGACTTCCCCATCCAACCCGATCTGCTCCATGACACATTCGATGTCATCCTTCACGAACTCCCGGATTTCCTCGATGAAATCATCAATCTTCCGCTCGGCCAATTCGTCTCCACCATTCGCCATGAGGACCTGAGCGACTTGAAGAAAAATCATCGGCACGCCAATCCCCTTCAGCGGCCGTTCCTCCGTCCACTTGGGTTCCCCCGGCGAAACCTTCCCTTCCGCATAGTCCACACACCTCGCAAAAAGCTCCCGCGCGTCCTTCAACCAACTTTCCTCACCCGAGGCCTTCCCATACGCCGCAAAGGCCATGATCGCAAAACCCTCCGAAAAGTAATAGCGCCGCTTGCGCAAGGGCTTCCCTTCCCGCGTCACCAAAAAGAACATTCTCCCGTCTTCATCGAAGCAATGCTTCTTCAAAAACTCCACTCCGCTCCTGGCCGCAGCCAACCACTCCTCGCGTTTCTCCACCGTATTGTAAAGTGTCGCCAGCATCCACGCAAAACGCCCCTGCAGCCAAACCGACTTGTCGTCATCGATCAAACTTCCGTCCCGATCGCGCATCGACAAATAACCGCCAAATTCCTCATCAACGATCTCCGGCATCCAGAACGGCAGGGTATCCTCCAACAAACTCGCCCGATAAAAATCACGCAATTGCTCCAACTCCTCTTTCGAATAAGCACTCATCACTTTTTCTGGGTCCAAATCGTCAAGCCCTCGACCTCTTCGTCGCTCGCCCCCATCACAAAACCAAGAAGGACTCCCGCTACAATCGTCGACACAAAACCAACCGCTCCGTAGAGTAAGGGCATCAAGTCAATCACGCCGGCTTCGTTCAACAGATAAGCCGTCACCACACTCGCTACTCCGCAGATCAACGCCAGCAATCCCGCGAGACCGTTCGGACGCTTGGAAAAGATCCCCAGCGCAAACAAGCCTCCAAGCGGCCCCAGCGCAAACCCGATAAAACGGTTGAACAACATGAAGACCCCATCCGTCCCCATCTTCGCCAGGAAACAGGACACTCCGATCCCCACGACCCCAAGAATGATCACAACCCATTTCGCCACTCCAAGCCGTTGATCGTCCGAACTCTCCGGCTTGAGAAATCGACCGTAGACATCCGTCGTAAAGGCGGTGGCCACGGAATTCAGCGAACTCGAAATCGTTGACTGCGCCGCGGCGAACACTCCCGCGATAATGAGACCCGCCACGCCAACCGGAAGATTCTGCATGATGAAGAACGGCAACACACTGTCATTCGCCGGCAGGGCCGGATCCATCAACTCGGGCTTGCTTTGGTAAAAGACATACAAGGCCGTCCCCAATCCGAAGAAGATCGCGGAACCAATCAGCACCATCACGATATTCATCCAGAGCGACTTGGCCGCTTCCTTCTCCGATGGCGTCGTCACGTATCGCTGCACGACATCCTGCCCCGAGGTGTAGGATGGCAGGTTCGCCAGCATAAAGCCCACGAACAACACAAATCCCGAAGTCGATCCTTTCCCCATCGAGACATCACTGAAACTCCAGCTCGCCGCGATTCCCTTTCCTTGATCGCTCATCGCCGACCCGATGGCACCCAAGCCGCCATCGACCTGCGAAACCACCAAACCAAAACACAACAAGGCTCCTCCAATCAACACGATGGCCTGAATGGCATCGGTCCACACCACCGCCTCAATTCCTCCCATCACGGTGTAGATCACACAAAGAACCCCGATCACCACAATCGCCGCAAAAATATTGATGCTGGTGACACTCGATAACGCGAGCGCCGGCAGATAGAGCACAATCGCGACCCGCCCGACATGAAACAACATGAAGATCACACTGCCAATCACCCGCGTCGCGACATTGAATCGCTTTTCCAGATACTCATAAGCCGTGGTGATATTGAGCCGACGATAAAACGGCAGGTAAAACATCACCACCAGAGGAACGATCAGCAAAATCGGCCACTGCCCGATGTAGCCATTCCAATTCGTGGCGTAAGCCGTTCCCGGCACGGCCATGAAGGTGATCGCCGAAAGCATCGTCGCAAAGATCGACAACCCCGCGACCCAGAAAGGAATCTTCTGCCCGCCCCGAAAGTAGGCCTCGGTGGAAGACGCCGCTTCCCTCTTCATGAACCAATAGCCGATCGCCACCATCCCCAGTAGGTAAACGACGACCACGATCCAGTTCACCAACCCAAAGCTCATCTTGTTCGCCCCGACTTCCACCATCAGGACCTGGGGAGATCTCACACCGGGCTTAATCTCACCCGTTGGCAGAATGGCTTTTCCGTTCCAGAACACTACCGGAGTCGTTACCGGAGCAAAGGTTCCTCGGATGGCCAGGCTCCCATCTTCGATCCATCGGTCCGTCACCGTGTCATAGGAAAGAATGGAGGGTGGAAAACCCGGATGCTCCATTCCCTGCCCGTTGATCTCAGGGCGCGCGGCAAGCTGCTCTCTTAAAAACTCAACCGTGACCCCTCCAATCATCTGAAGCGAACTGGCTCCGACAGGAATCGCCATGGATGGAGCCGCCGAGCGGGCCTCCGGCATCTCCTGCAACTCTCTCCATCCTCCGGATTCGGGATTGAACTCCCAACAATCCCTCAACCAATCCAGCCCGAAAAGTCGGAACTCTTCAGGATCTTCCGACTTGGCATAGTCACGCCCGCCGAAGAGATAAAACCGGCTCTCTTGAACGCCGCCAACCGCATACATCCGCCCCCTCGCTTCCTCAGGCCACCCGACAGGTTCCCAAACCGGAGCTTCATTCTCCGATAATCGCCATCGATACATCATGCGATGGCAAAGGCTCCCGTCCGTTCCTCCCCCGACCAAAACGTTGTCCCCAACCAAGGCCGAGACTCCTTCGGCCATGGGCACCGGCAGGTTGTTGGCCTCCTCAAAACGGAGAACTCCGCCATCCATCGAAACCATCCAAACCCCGTCCGAATGTAGACGGTCGTTCTTGCCTCCCAGAAAGACACAGCGCCCATCGTCGAGATCCACTGACATGCCATAGGCCATTTGATCCGGCAGACTTTGCGCCGATTTCTCCCAGACTCCTCCTTCCTTCAAGGGAAGAACGAAGACATCGCGGTAGTAAACCTTCTGCCCCTCCTCCCAAGGTCTCTTGTCAGGAAAATTAGCCCCACCTGCAACGACGAGATAGTCCTCATCCTCTTCGGAAACGACTCCGGCAAAAACACCCGCAAATCCCTCTCGATCGGGCAAAGGCGGCAGCTTCTCCCATTGCAAACTTTCCCCGCAACTAACGGCGGCCAGCAAGAGCGACCAACAAAGGACCAGCCACTTCATCGGACCACAGCTCTTGCATCACGGCCCACCCAGTCGAACCAACCCATCTCCTCGAGTCTTTGCTTGAGAGTGTCGACCTCCTCTCCGGAGGCAGGCTGAATGGGACGCCTGACCGGGCCACAATCGATTCCAACCATCTTCATCATTTCCT
>JBMHCW010000039.1:0-105489 GCA_049889715.1 Akkermansiaceae bacterium
CCCTTCGCCTTCCCCAAAGTCTTCTGGAACCTTCACCCAGAAGGCAACCGTCCGTGCACCCGCGTGCTCAACACCCCCAAACTTGGAAGCGAGATATCCACTCCCGTCCAGGAAAAGGCCCTTTGAAAAACGCCCTTTCACACGCCTCGGAAAACGGCCTCCCTCTGCGTCTGCCATGAACTTGGCAGAGGCGCTCCCCCGGCCTAACTCCCGACCCGTGTCCAAACACTCGGTCCCTTCTTCTTCGTCAAAACTCCACCGAACGAACTTCGGAGATAAAGAGGATTCCGGAGGCATCTTCGTATAGAACGCTCCCGCATCAGCCTCGCCAACCGAACCTCCCAAGCCCCCTGCCAGCCTCATCGCTTGGTTCTCTCGAAGACGTGTCGTGACACCATTTTTGGCCTCGGCATCCACAATTCCCTCAATGACATGCACCTCCATCTCCCCTTTATCATCGACCGCCACCCCAAACTTGGTCCCCAGATCAATCAAGCGCCCATTGGCTCCATCAATCGTGAAGCCATGCCCTCTCTCATCCGCGACTTCCGCGACCAAACGTCCACGATGAAGGTAACCACTATTTCGCCCCGTGATTTCAAAATCAACAGGACCATTCAACACCACTCTCACGCCAGTCAAAAAACCAATCTCAAGAAGCCCGTCATCAATGACCACCCGACCTCCCACGACGAGATCATTCAAATCACTCACCCTCTGATCTCCGGTCTCACTCCCTACAATCCTCGCCACGGTCAAAGGGGCTTCCTCACCCGGTCGTTCCTTGAGAATCAAAAAGAGCGACAAAACAACCGCAGCGGCAGCGGCCAAAACTCCACCCATCCAAGCCATGTGATTGCGGTTCTTCCCCTGTAATTCTCCCACCACTCCCGACACAAAGGCCTCTCTTGTTTCCACCTCCTGCTGAAACGAAATCCGGTGCATGGTATCATCCACAAAGTGCTTTCCCGAATTCTCCGAAAGTGCCATCGCCAACAAACGATCCATTGCCACAACGTTCCCGAAACGATCCACCAAGCCGGGATCTTCTTCGATCAACTTCAAGAGCCAGGATGCCTGTTCCTCCTGAAGATCCCCATCGACAACAGCCGCCAGCAACTCTTCGATTTCTGATCGTTCTTTCATTGCCTAGCTCCTTTGTGTTGAACGTTCCATTTTACGTTGCAGGCACTCTCCCAGGACTTCCCGGATTCGATGCAGATACATCGTTAAGGCCGAATGCCCCTTCCCACTGGTCACCCTCATCTCCTTGATCGTTTCACCCCTGATATACCGGGCTTCAATCATCTCCTTCGCTTTCGCATCGAGCTTCGCGAGGCATTCTTCGAGATAGACGAAGAGCTCCGGAACCTGTCTCTCTGCCCGTTGACTCAACAAGAAACCATCGAAGACCACTTGCAGCTCCTCATTCCCGCCAATCGGCTCCGCCCGAAACTTCCGCAGATGATTGTGCAACAAATTATGGGCAATTCCAATCAGCCAGGGACGCAAAGGGCGATCCGTGTCAAACTCACCCAACTCGCGGAAAGCCATGATGAAAGTCTCCTGAGCCAAATCTTCCGCTTCATCAGTCCGCGCCAATCGAACCGCTAGAAAAGCCCGCACGGCATCCTGCTCCATCCGCACCAGTTGCCCAAAAGCCTGTAGATCCCCTTCCCGGGCCTTCTCAATCAGCGCCTTCTGTTCCGAAACCTCCTCCGGGACGCCATCATTGGGACTCTCCATACTTCTCCATTGTTCTCAGCGACCGACATCGCCACAGTCATTTTCACAGATTTCACAAAAAATGTGTCATCCCAACTTTCCCAACACAACACCTGAGAGAAGAGGCTGAAATTCCTCTCGCATTCTCACGTAAACTACTCACGCTCAAATTTATCACACAACTTATGAAACCTCTCGTTCTGACATCGATCCTGGCCCTTTCCGCACACGGGGCCGATTCCCTCTTTATTGAAGCGGAGGCCTTTGCCGACAAAGGCGGCTGGTCCACCGACTCACAATTCATCCTTCACATGGGATCGGCCTACCTTCTTGCCCACGGATTGGGAACTCCGGTCGAACCCGCCACCACCAAGGTGACCTTCCCCTCCACCGGAACCTACCATCTTCACGTCCGCACCAAAGACTGGGTCGCCAAGTGGAATGCTCCCGGCACTCCCGGCAAGTTTCAGGTTACAGTCGAAGGAAAACCAGCCAGCGTGACCTTCGGCACCGAAGGTGCGGATTGGCACTGGCAAAAAGGCGGCACCGTCGAGATCACCTCGCCTGAGACCACTCTGACGATCAAGGACCTGACCGGCTTCGAAGGTCGTTGCGATGCTCTGTATTTCACCAAGGATGCCAAGGACATCCCACCCGCCGCCGGTCAAGAGCTCTTTGATTTCCGCCGCCAAAAACTTGGTCTTCCCGCCACTCCTCCCGTCCACGACGGATACGATATGGTTGTCGTTGGCGGCGGCTATTCCGGCCTTGGAGCAGCCATCTCGGGAGCACGCCATGGACTGAAGGTGGCCCTCATTCACGATCGTCCCGTTCTCGGGGGCAACGGCTCCTCGGAAGTCCAGGTCTGGGCCATGGGTGGAACCCAGCGCGGCAAGTATCCCCATCTCGGAGAAATCGTCGACGAATTCTCCGACTACTCGCGGGACTCCCCCGGAATCATTTCAGACTTTGTCGATGACCTGAAGGAGCAGGTCGTGAAGGCCGAGAAAAACATCGATCTCTTCCTCAACCACTTCGCCTTCCGGACCAATGCCAAGGATTCACGCATCCTCTCGGTTGATGCCGTCGATACCACCACCGGAACCTTCAAACGCATTTCCGGAAATCTTTTCTGCGACACCACCGGTCACGGAACCATCGGCGCCCAGGCCGGAGCCAAATTCATGATGGCTGAAAAAGGTCACATGGGCATGTCCAACATGTGGTCCACTGTTCAGGTCGAAGAAGATGTCCCTTGGCCCGAAACTCCGTGGACTCTCCCTCTCGGCGAAGGAGACTATCCAAAACTCCATGATTCTCGTGGACCCTATGCCAAATTCAAAAAGGCCGAATGGTTCTGGGAAAGTGGATTCGACAAACACCCCATCGATGACCTTGAAGCCATCCGCGACTGGAACTTCCGCGCCAACTACGGAGCGTTCTCCCATATCAAATCAACTGACAAGAAAGCCAAGTTGATGTGGATGGCCTTCATCGGAGGCAATCGCGAATCACGTCGGCTTGAGGGCGATATCATTCTGACCGGAGATGACATCATCGCCCGCAAGGACTTCCCCGACGGATGTGTCCCGACCACCTGGTCGATCGACTTGCACTACCCCCGGAAGGAATACGTCAAGGGTGCTGCCAAGGAAAACCCCTTCATCGCCATCGCTGTTCACGATCGCAAAGTCGACCGTCAGAATGGCTATCCCATTCCATACCGGATCATGTATTCCAAGAATATCGAGAACCTCTTCATGGCCGGCCGCAATGTCTCGGTCGATCGCCGGGCCTTGGGAACAACCCGCGTCATGCGCACGTGCGGAATGATGGGAGAAGTGGTCGGAAAAGCGGCTTGGATTGCCACCACTCGCAAGACCACGCCGCGGGGAGTTTATGAAAACTACCTCCCCACCCTCATCGAATTGATCGAAACTCCCGGACGGGCTCGCCGGGCTTCACTCAATGCCGACCTTGTCGTTCCCCCGATTCCCGAAGGCGGTCTTCGCAAGAACCCCAAGGAAAAAGGAGGTCACAATCTCAAAGGGCTGGTGATCGATGATTCCAAGGCCAAGAAAACCGGGAATTGGTCTTCGGGCAATAACCTCAAACCCTTCTACCGCTCCGGATATCAGTATGGCGCCCCTCCTTCTTCGGCTACCTTTCCCGTTCGGGTGAAAGACAGCGGTCGGTATGAGGTCCGCTATTATTGGGAATCTCACGAAAACCGAAATGCCAACGCCAAACTCGTTGTGACTCATGCCAAAGGGAAAACCGAAGTGACCATCGACCAGACCAAGAAGCCGAAGTCAAAGCACTACGCCTCCCTTGGAACCTTTGAGTTCACCGATGTCATCCCGGGCAGCGTCGAAATCTCGGCGGAAAGCGGCGGCTATCTGGCCATCGATGCCGTCCAACTTCTTAAGAAGTGAACGGCTGCGCTGACTCTTGAAAGCCATGCTTTGGATCCGCCTCTATCGCCTCGCGATCGTGGCACTCATCGCATGGCTGATTTACAAAAGGCCCGAGGTCAATCCACCAGCCGCCGCCCACATCCTTCTCTTCCCAGCGGAGACTCGCATCGACGGCGAGGAAGTCTTCGACGAAGAAGATGAGTTGGTCGGCTTCTTTTTGACCACGTCCCCGACCTCGGATCATCTCAAGGGATACTCCGGTCCCACCAACGTCGCCATCGCCCTCGATCGATTTGGGAAGGTCACCGAGCTACAAATTGTTCATTCAACCGATACCCAGGACCATGTCCAGTCGGTCATTGACGCCGACCAATTCTGGGAAAGTCATTACGGACTCGAACTCGGGTCGCCGGGCAATCCGGAAGTCGATGCCGTTTCGGGTTCGACTCTGACCAGCCAGGCGATCAGCCGGGCCATCATCGAGCGACTCGGTGGCACCACCACTTCCCGATTGTTTCCAACCGAAATTCTTCTCGCAGAGCTTCCGGAAGCCTCTTCGCTGGAGGAACATCCCGAATGGCCGGGCGTCATGACAATGCATGATGGCGATGGCCGTGTTGTCGGCCATGCCCTGAGGACAGCTCCACAAACCGAATATCTGAACGGATTCCAAGGACCAACCGATGTGCTCATTGTTCTCGATGCATCAGCGGAGAAAATCAGCCGTCTACGATTCCGCAAGAGCTACGACAACGACGAATACTACGAACGAATTCTCGACGAAAGTGACTACTTGAAGATCTTCGACGGAATGAGCATTGCCGAAATTCTGGCATCGCGCTTTGGAGAAAACGGCTTGGAAGGCGTCTCGGGAGCGACTGACACCTCTTGGGCCATCGCGGAGTCAGTCAAAAGAAGACTGGCAAGATTCGAGGACGACCGAACTCTTTCGCCCTCACCATTTCCCTGGAGGAACATTTCTCTCATCGGTCTCACCGTGGGGGCTTTTCTCTTCTCCTTTACCAAGCTTCGTGGGAACGCCGCGGCTCGTCTCCTCTGGCAAATCCTTGTGGTCATCAGTCTTGGGATTCTTCTAGGTGACCTACTCTCCCAAGCCCTCTTCCTGGGCTGGGCCCAACATGGACTTCCCTGGCAAGACTCGTTCGGACTGATCGTCCTGGCAGGAGCAGCGCTGCTTGTTCCCTGGTCCACCGGCCATCACCTCTATTGTCACCAGCTTTGCCCTCACGGATTTTTGCAACGTTGGTTGGGACGTCTGCCCGTCAAGCCTCTCAAGATCCCTCCCAGGGTCCATCGCTTGCTTTCACAACTTCCCTCGTCTCTTCTCGTCCTCATTGCGGCCTCAGTCGTGACAGGTTTCACCTGGAATCTGGCAGCCTTCGAAGGATTCGACGCCTGGCTCTGGCGCTCTGCCGGAGTGGCCACCATCATCATCGCCATCGCGGGACTGATTGCTTCGATTTTTGTCCCTCTGGCCTATTGCAAATACGGGTGTCCCACCGGGGCTCTCTTTAAGTTTCTTCGCAAGACTTCGGGAGCGAACACATTCGGGGTGCGCGATGCCATCGCGGGGATTCTTTGCCTCGCGGCCTTTCTGATTTGATGCCGGACAATCTCTACGACGAACTGGATCTCCTCTACCGGAAAGTCTGGGGAAAATCACTTCACCATGGCCTCTGGATCTCCGGCAAAGAATCCACATCTGAAGCGAAAGAACAATTGGTTGATGCAGTGCTCGACCTTCTCAAACCGCAGGGAACGGTGGCAGATATCGGATGCGGTTACGGTGAGCTCGCCCTAAAACTGGCAGCCCGGGATTCCTGTTTCGTCCACGCCTGGACCCAATCAAGCCGACAGGCCGAAAGGATCCCCGATCACCCAAACATCAGGCCGGCCTGTGGAGACTGGTTGAGCCACTCCCTTCCCGGACAATCGCTCGACCAAGCGCTTGCCGTCGAAAGCCTTTCCCACTTCGCCAGTTTTGATCGCTTCGCCGAGGTCACGAGTGGTGCCCTGAAAAACGATGGAATACTGGTTGTCGCCGACTGGTTCGGCTGCGGCCGTTCTTCCACTCTTCTCGATCAACTCGCCCGGGCAGGGGAAATCCCTCTCTGGCGCCATCGAAACAAATTCATCGAGAGCGCCGGTCAACAGGGCTTGATTCTTGTAGAATCGATCGACCTCAGCCATCAGGTGGCCAGAACCTGGCTTGCCATGTTGAAGAGGGCCCTCCTCCTTCCACTGAGAGACTTCTCCTCCATTCCCAGTCTCCTCAAATCTTCCTGGCGTCGCCCCGAGCTTGTCTGGGCCTTCCCCTTGCTGCACCGGGCCTACAAAAAAGGCCTTCTCGAATACCACCTCCTCAAATTCATCAAATCCTCCGAGCTTTCATCTCGCCCTTCATCTTGATTCCCTCTAACTTTTCCCCGAGGCATGAAAAAAGCACAGATTCCACGGTCCATCATTCTAGTGGTATTGCTGTACCTCGTGGCCGCCATCAGTGCTGCGATCACCTTGCAAAACTGGGAATTCCTCAAAGTCTATATCCCCTTCTTTTTCGCCGTCATCCTCCTGGTGAAGTTCATGCACTGGCGGGTCAAGTTCACCAAGACCATCCTCTGGTGTCTCACCATCTGGGGAGCGATGCATCTCGCCGGCGGCCTTGTTCGCCTTCCGGACGGCTGGCCCTATCATGGTGAACATCAGGTCCTTTACTCGTGGTGGATCATCGGGGATTGGCTGAAGTATGATCACGTTGTTCATGCCTTTGGATTCGGCACCACCACCTGGTTGACTTGGGAGGCCCTTCGTTCCAGCGTCCAACAACGGATGGGGCGGAAACTCTATCCGTCAATGGGGATGATTTTCCTCTGTGTCTTCACCGGCATGGGTCTGGGTGCCCTCAACGAGATTGTCGAATTCATCGCCGTCCTCAATCTTCCGGAAACCAACGTCGGAGGATACTACAACACCTGCTGGGACCTCGTCGCCAATGCAGTGGGCTGCCTCTTCGTGGGGGTCATCATTCTTTTCCGAGGATAGTTCCGCCGTGAACCTTACCTTTACCGAGTCCACCTCCCGGCGCCTCGATGCCTTCCTGGCTTCGCATCTCGGAGATCTCTCGCGTTCCAAAATCCAGTCGCTGATCAAGGAAGGCCATATCCTTTTAAACGGGACGAAAGTGAAAGCCCGGACCGCACTGAAAGCAGGAGATCAAATCAGCATCACGATTCCGGAAGAAGCGCCAAGGGAACTGCAACCCCAGGACATTCCCCTTTCCGTCCTCTTCGAGGATTCCGAAATCATCGTCATCGATAAGGAACCGGGGCTGGTGGTCCATCCGGCCGCCGGGAACGAAAACGGCACTTTGGTCAACGCCTTGCTCCATCATTGTCAGGGTCAGCTCGCCGATGAAGGAGGGGAAGGAAGACCGGGCATTGTGCACCGCCTTGATAAGGACACGTCCGGCTGCATTGTGGCCGCGAAAACCAACCGTTCCCTGAAGCATCTCGTGGGACAATTCTCCGACCGCCGCACGAGCAAACTCTACCTCGCAGTCTCGCAATCTCCGCCCAAGGAATCGCATCAGACCGTCTTTAATAATATTGCCCGTCACCCCGTCCATCGGCAACGGATGGACGTCTGCAATCCCGGGTCAGGAAAGCCAGCGATCACCGACCTGCACCTTCTCCACACGGCCGATGACGGCACTTCACTCATTCTCTGCGCCCTCCACACCGGACGCACCCACCAGATCCGGGTCCATAACCGCTTCCTCGGGCATCCTTTGCTCGGTGATCCCATCTACAGCAAGCCCGTCCGTCAGCCCCGCGAGTCCAACCGGCTCATGCTGCACGCCTGGCGGCTGGGCTTCACCCATCCCGAATCCGAAGCATGGATTCAATGCGAAGCTCCCATTCCTCCAGAGTTTTCGCCATGGACCAAAACAATTGGCGACCGCCTCGACCAGATCCGCCAAATCAAGGACAGCAAGGAATTTGATGCTCTTTGGTAAATCTTGAAAGAATGCCACTTTCGAGGCATATCCTTCATGACCAACGTTTCCGCGCTACAACATGGGCCTGCAACTCAAACTCCATTATCTCCGGCTCGTGAGACGCGCTTATCGTGCGCTCCGCAGTCCTGGATTGAGAAAACGCAAATGGCTCCAGAAGCTCATCGTCCCGATGTTTCATCGCGAGCTCTGGCATCCCTGCCGGGATACCGTTGCTGCTGGCCTCGCGATCGGGCTTTTCGTTTCACAGCTACCCGTCCCCGGCCAAATGATTCTGGCCGGTATTGGAGCAGTCCGCTTCCGGGCGAATATCCCGATCGCCCTCGCGGCCTGCTGGGTCACCAACCCCATCACCCAGATCCCGATCATTCTTTTCCAGGAACAACTCGGCGACTTCCTTCGGGATACCGTTCACATTCCCATTCACCCGATTCTCAAGAAAATCCAAATCTCACTGAGTTTCATTCCGGGCATGGAAAATGAAGTCCTCAACGGAGGCAGCTTCATTCTCGGGTTTCTATCGGCCGCCATCATTCTGATGCTTCTGGCCTATCCCTTGGTCTACCTGCTCTCGGCGATTGCCCCCAAGCTCCTTCCCAAAACCCGCTACCAACGAGCCAAGGCCAAGGTGATGCGAAACAAAAAGAAACTCACCCAAAGACTGAGCGACTGACGGTCAGGATTGCTTTTCCTGACTCTCCTCAGCGTCTTCCTCGGGACGGAAGGCAGAAATAAAGAGCAGGACCGCGGCTACCGAAATGCAGGAATCCGCCACATTGAAGGTCGGGAAATGCCCCCGGCTCGCGGGAACGATCTTTTCGTAGCCGGGGATTTTGACGTCGATAAAGTCAACGACATACCCCTTCGACAACCGCGTCACGAATGACTTGTCCTTGTGCTGTTCCAGATAAAACCCCTGGACCAGACGATCAGTAAGATTTCCAAAAATCCCGGCAATCAGCAAGGCGGCCGCCAGACGTGCCGGCTTGTTGGCGAAGGCTCCTTTCCTCCAGAAGACTGTGACCAGGCCAATCGCCAAGAAAAGCACGCAGGTGAATACCAGGGGCGCCCAGGTCGTTCCGTTTCCCAGACCAAACGCCACTCCCTGATTGTGCAATCTCCACCACCAGAGCACCCCGTCGATGACCGGAATTTTGGGATCAGACGTTGCGGTATAATTACCGATGGGCTCGCTGAACGCAGACACCGCCCACCACTTCGTGATCTGATCGATCACATAAAGCGGCAGGCTGACAATGAGGAAAATTTTCGGGATCTTGTTCATCTCACGCCCCTCTCATCAGGGAGATCTCGGCCAGGCTGACAAACGACTCCACCAACTCCTCCCGTGAAGCCTCCTTCAAGACATCGACCGGCACCGCACGATCCAAGGTGAAACGCCCCGACCGTGTTCGCCGAAGAGCGCTGAGATGCGCCCCACAACCTAACTTCTGACCGATGTCATGGGCGTATGTTCTCACATAGAAACCCTTGGAGCAATCGACTGAAAAATCAACTTCCGGAAGTTCAACCCGGGAAATGTCATAGCCAGTCACGAAGACCGGACGGGGATCCCGCTTTACCACCTTGCCCTTGCGAGCCAGCTTGTAGAGCGGCACGCCATCCTTCTTGATTGCCGACACCATGGGAGGAACCTGCTCGAAGTCCCCGGTGAAGGAATCGAAGACAGCTTTAATCTCATCCCCGGAAAAAGCCGGCACGTCCCGCTCCTCAACAATCTCACCCTCCTTGTCCTGGGTCGAGGTGGTCGCCCCGAGAGTCAGGGTCCCGGTGTAGGTCTTGTCCTCGCTCATGAGGAGATCCTGAATTTTCGTTGCGCGATTGATCACCAACATCAAGAGCCCCGTGGCCATCGGGTCAAGGGTTCCGCAATGCCCGATCTTCTTCATGTTGAGCTGACGACGGGCAATGGCCACGACGTCGTGCGAAGTCATTCCAGGAGCCTTGTCAATCAAGAGCACTCCACTGGGGAGGTCGTTAGGATTCTGCATGTCTCATTGAAAATTAAAGTCCCGCTGCAGCCAGCGCGGAACGCACTTGCGCCAGCACCTTGTCCCTCGCGTCCTCCAACGGTCCAGCCATCCTGATTCCTGCCGCCAAGGCATGCCCTCCGCCGCCGAAGACACCGCAAACATCACTCGCCTTGATCCGCTTGTCCTTGGAGCGCATCGACACCCGGATCTTGCCCGCTCCGAGCTCCTCGAAAAATACCGCGACGACCACGCCCCGAACCGCGCGAATGAAATCAATCATTCCCTCGGTGTCATCATCGATGAGACCCAGATCTCCCTTTGTCGACTCTCGCAAATCCCACCAAACCAATTTCCCATCTTCACTTCTCTCCAGCGTGTTCAAAAGAGAACGCATCAACTCCACCTTCCGATACGGTTGATTGTCGTATGTCAGTTGATTGATCTCACCCACATTCAACCCCCGGGAAACAAGATCCGCAGCCATTTCATACGTGCGCTGCGTCGTGCCGGGATACTGGAACGATCCCGTGTCGGTTGAAGTCGCGACATAAATCGAATCACGGGAGATTTCAGAGATCGGATAATCCAGCGCCACCAACAAGTCGTAGATGATCTGGCCGGTAGCCGGACTGCTGTCATCGATCAAATTGAGATCCCCGTATCCCGGATTGGAAACGTGATGGTCGATATTGATGAGGACTTTTGCTCCCTCCACAGCCTTCAGACTTCCCTCCCCGACCCTTGAATGAGCCGCAGTATCCAAAAACACGGCGACCTCGACATCCACCTCTCCAGCCTTGCTTGAGACCTCGACCTTCTCTGATCCAGGGAGGAACTCCAGACTCTCCGGGCAACCATCCTCGTTCAGATAACGCACGGACTTCCCCCGCTGTTCTAGAGCATGACCGAGCGCCAGAATGGAGCCAATGGCATCTCCGTCAGGGCGGACGTGACTGACCACTGCAAACGATTGATGAGAATCAATCACGGCTCCGATTTCAGCAAAAGTTGCGTTCTCACTCATAAGTTCGGGGGGCGAGTGTCCCCACGTAGGCCCGAGGTGCAAGAACGAACGAGCCAACTTTGTCCTGTCGATTGATGAACCTGATTTAGGAAACTTGTCCCCATCAGGATCACCCCGGCGATCGCCCGCAGGCGTCCCGATCATTTTCATTGCAGTTCCCGGACACAGGTGTGACATTCTGTCCCCGTCGTGAAATCCGCTGTTCTCGAGAAAATCATCTCTCGACTCGATCAAATCGAGCCCGGGGAGGTTCAGGCCCTGCTCTCCAAACTGGTTCGAGAGAAGGGCTTCCTTCAGAAAGTCTTCGAAGCGTTACAGGAGGGAGTCCTGCTGCTCGATACCGAAGGTAACATCAGCTTCATCAATCATGCCGGGTGTGGATTCTTCGGAACAAGCCCTGAAGAAGCCCAGGGGCGGCCACTCGAAGAGGTGGTTCGCGGGGTTGATTGGCGGTCGCTCATGCAATCGGCCCGAGGCACGGTGAGCAGGGATCTTGAAATCTTTTACCCCGAAAACCGCTACCTCAATTTCTACCTCTCCCCTGTCGCAGAGGAAGACGAAGCCGATCTGGGACACGTCATGTTGGTTCGGGATATCACCCGCTCCAGAGAAGAGGCAGAGGAAGAAATCGAGTCCGAACGCCTCAATGCCTTAACCCTGTTGGCAGCCAGCGTGGCCCATGAAATCGGCAATCCGCTCAATTCCCTCTCACTCCACCTTCAGTTGCTCGAGCGAAAGGTTCGCGACCTCCCTGCCGGCGACCAGCCTGCTCTCCTGGATCATTTGAAGACCTCGCGAACTGAAATCGGGCGCCTCGACGCGATCTTGAAACAATTCCTCCAAGCCATGCGCCCGACCAAACCGGAGCGTCAAACGGTGGACCTTCACCAGCTTCTCGAGGAGAGCCTGATCGCCCTGAGCCCCGAACTGGAGACCAGAAATATCAGGGTCGAGCTCGATCTCGTGGAAAAGCTTCCCGACCTCGATCTTGATCCCAGCCAAATCAAACAGGCTCTCTATAATATTATCCGCAACGCCTATCAGGCGGTCGATCAGGCCAACGGCGAAATCTCCATCAAGAGCGCGGCCACAGACTACGAGGTCAAACTCTCGATTTCGGATAATGGAAGCGGAATCTCGCCGGAAGTGATGGGTGCCATGTTTGAGCCTTTTAAGACCACCAAATCAGAAGGCACCGGGCTCGGGATGCTGATTGTCAGGCGAATTCTCCGTGAACATGGCGGCGAGCTGGAAGTCGAAAGCGAAGAAGACATCGGCACCACCGTCACCCTCTACTTCCCCCGGACCGATAAACGCGTGCGCCTCATCGAAGACCAGGCCCCCATCGAAGTGTAATGAAGACCCTGCTCATAGTTGATGACGAAAAGGCTACCCGGGACGCCCTCCGCATGGCGCTCGAACACAGTTTCGACTGCTACGTGGCGGCCGACCTCCAGCAAGCCCGTGAAGTTCTCAAGTCGGAAGACGTCGACCTCCTCCTCACCGACCTGCGTTTGGGAGCCGATTCAGGGATGGAAGTCCTCGATGCCGCCCTCGCCCATCCCTCGCCTCCGGTCTGCCTCATGATGACTGCATACGGTTCTGTCGACACCGCGGTGGAAGCGATGAGACGGGGAGCCTGGCACTTCGTCACCAAGCCTCTCAATCTCGACGAAGTCGAACTCTTGCTCAAAAGGGCCGTCCGCAACCGCACTCTCGAAAAAGAAAACCGTAAACTCAGCGAAGAAAACGAAATCCTTCGCGAAAGCAAGGCCACCTCTGCTCACGGACTGGGAAGGCTTTTGGGAAATTCCGCCCCGATGCAACGGATTGCGGGCAAGATCGAACAAATAGCCCCCACCCGGGCCACCGTTCTCATTGAAGGGGAATCCGGAACCGGCAAGGAAGTTGTCGCCCATGCCTTGCACGATCTCTCCGGACGTCCAGGCGAGAAATTCGTCGCGGTGAACTGCGCCGCCCTTTCATCACAACTCCTTGAAAGCGAATTATTTGGACACGAAAAAGGGGCATTCACCGGGGCCTCCCAGCGTCGCATCGGCCGCTTCGAACAAGCCAATGGAGGAACCCTTTTCCTGGACGAAATCGGAGAAATCGATGCCGCGACCCAAGTCAAACTTCTGAGGGCTCTTTCGGAGCGAACGATCGAGCGGGTCGGTTCCAACACCCCGGTCAAGGTCGACGTCCGGGTCATCGCCGCCACCAACCGCACCCTGTCCGAGATGGTTTCCAAGGGCGAATTCCGCGAAGACCTCTACTTTCGACTCAATGTTCTGGGAATCCAGATGCCCCCCCTTCGAAACCGCAAGGAGGACATCGTGATCCTCGCCAATTCGTTCCTCGGGGAATTTGCCCGGGACAACGGGCGAGACGAGAAGCCCTTGACGGAAAATGCCATGGCCCGCCTGTTGGCCTATGATTGGCCCGGAAATGTCCGTGAACTTCGGACCGCCATTGAGCACGCCGTGGTCATGTCCAACCAGGATGTCCTCGATACCCAGCATCTTCCGGACTTCCTCCTGAGCCCCCGATCGGGCATTGAACCTCCTTCCGAGAAAAACACCCTTGCCCCCGAACAGGAATTCAACTTGCATGCGCTCGAACAACAAGCAATCAAAGGTGCTTTGCTGGCCACCGGAGGCAACCGAACCAAGGCGGCTGCCCTCCTCGGCATCAGCAGACGCACCCTTCAGCGCAAACTCAGCGATTCCCCCATCGACGTTTCCTAATCTATCATGAGCACATCTTCTAAAGTCGGCGGCGTCGAAACCGCAGTCCTGGTTCGCCGCCTCCTCTTCTTTGTCGTCATTGCCGCCCTCGTTTGGTTCTACCTCATCCTGACCTTTCGCGGGCTCACCACCGCCCGGGGGATCGAACAAGCACAGATCGGAAGAGAAATCGCCAGAGGACACGATGCCACCACCAAGGTCATCCGGCCGGCCGCCGTCTGGAAAGCCGAGCAAGTCGAAGGGGTCACCCTTGAGTTCGACGACATGTACGATACCTACCACTCTCCTTTGGGGCCTTTTGTCTACGGGGCCGTGCTCAAGCTGGTGGGTGGTGAAGACTTTGATCGCTTCCAAATGGTCGAGGACAAACGAACGATCTATCGACTTGATCAGGTCATTGCAGCAGTCGCGGTGATTTTCTTTTTGATCTCGATCGGGGTCAATTACCTGCTCATCTCAAGAATTTTCGATGGCAAGATTGCCGGCGTCACTGCTCTGCTGATGATCTTTTGTGACCTCATGTGGAAATTTACCCACACCGGGTTGCCAACAATGTTGATGCTTCTGCTGTTTTCCTGTGCCCTCTTCTTTATCTACCGGGCTCTTGAAGCCTCCATTGAAAACCGGGGAGCCATCGGAGCCATCATCATTGCCTCGGTTTTCCTCGCTCTTCTTGCCCTTGCCCACTGGCTCACCATCTGGATCACCCTCGGCTTTATCCTCTATGCCGCATTTTTCTTCAAACCAAAGGGAGTTTCAGGACTGCTGGTCATCGGTATCCTCTTCGTCTTCAGCCTCTATTTCATGGGCAAAAACTTGGAGTGGACCGGAAGTCCTACCGGAGTAGCCGGAATGACGATCTATGGCGGACTGACCGAGTCCGAAGAAGCCCTGATGCGGACTAGTGACCCGAGTGAAGAAACTTACCGCGTGCTCCACAACCTCAACTCGCTGATCCTCAACACCTCGAGCAGCATGCTCCAGCAGACCGAACGCCTCTATAATAATTTCGGCGCAATCGTTTCTGCCCCCCTCTTTTTCTTCGCTCTTCTTCACCCATTCAAACGGGAATCCATCGCAAAGTTCCGCTGGATCGTCCTGTTGATGTGGTTCATGGCTGCCCTCGGGATGGCCCTCTACGGACTCTCGGAGAAGGCAACCGACTCCAACCAGCTTCACATCCTTTTCGCCCCGATCATGGCCGCCTACGGCCTTGCTTTTATCTCCATTCTCTGGAGCCGTTTAGACTTGCCTGCCGGATCAGCCTTCATGCGATACGGCCATTTCGTGATTGTCGTGCTCGTCAGCGCTGGTCCGCTTCTTCTCTCAATCCCGCAAACCCTGAGGGTCGGATTGGCCAACAAAGGTGAAAAACGCCCGGTCTGGCCCCCTTACTGGCCGGGAGCTTTGAACCGAACTCTTCACGATGCCACCGAGGAAACTGATATCATTTTTTCCGACCAACCATGGGCCGTGGCTTGGTATGCCGACCGTCTTTCCATCTGGATGCCACGGAGGGTCGGAGAATTCGAATATCTCGAGGATCTGGCTGCCGATCAAAAGCTCAACACATCCGGCATCCTAATAAGCCCCACTTCCTTCGAGAGCAACCCGCTTTACCACTATGGCTCCTTTGGAAGAGATGAGGATTTTGGCGCCCTCCTCCTAAATGGAGCCGCAATCTTTACCCGTGAAGACACCGGCAAGAATGGCGTTAGATATCGGGATCCGAAAATTAAGGAAGTGATAAGTCGATACCCCGCAATGGAAAGCCTCGTTGGCAGCCAGTTGCTCTATTACTCGAAGCAGCCCATCATCCGGGGAACCCGTTAGAGTGTTCCCAGTCTCCCTATGCCTGCCAAAAAGAAAACCGCCAAAAAAAACGTTGCCGAATCTTTTGAGCAGGCGGCCGAGGAATTGGAGGAAATCACCCGGAGACTTGAAAGAGATCCGTCTTCGCTTACCTCTCTAATCGACGACTTCGAACGCGGGCAGGTTCTCTTGAAGTATTGCCAGGATACTTTGAAATCAGCCAGAAAACGTCTCGACCTTGTCGAAGCAAACCTTCATGCAGAGCCCGACGCTCCGCAGAAATCAGAGACCAGTTCCCGGAAAAACGATGCCGACCACGACGACGACGATGTCAGACTCTTCTAAAAACTCCCTTCTCGGGCAGATCAGCAGCCCCGACGACCTTAAGAATCTCCCCACCGAAGAGCTCTCTGCTCTGGCTGGCGAAATTCGCGACACTCTCATCAATTCCCTTTCCAATACCGGGGGACATCTCGGCCCCAACCTCGGAGTGGTCGAACTCAGCATCGCCCTTCACCGGGTTTTCAATTCTCCCGAAGACAAGTTCCTCTTTGACGTTTCCCACCAAGGATACGTCCACAAGATGCTCACCGGACGGGCCGAGAAGATCGATACCATCCGTCAATACGAAGGGCTGAACGGCTTTCTTCTTCGGACCGAGTCGGAGCATGATTGTTACGGCGCCGGTCATGCCGGCACCGCACTTTCCGCCGCTCTGGGCATGTGCTCGGCCCGGGACCTCAAAAAAGAAAACAACCACGTGGTGGCCGTCGCCGGCGATGCCGCCTTTACCTGTGGTCCGACGCTCGAAGCTCTCAACAACATTGCCGAGACGACCAAGCGTTGCATCGTCATCCTCAACGACAATGAATGGTCCATCGACAGAAACGTCGGAGCTCTCGCCAAGTATTTCAACACACTCCAGACCCACCCGGCCTACAATGGAATCAGGGCCAAAGCCGCGGGACTCGTGGAAAAGGTCGCCGGACCCAGCGCCCGGAAGTTTGCCCACAAGGTCGAACGCAATGCCCGCAACATGATCATGCCGAATGTTCTCTTTGAGAAATTCGGCCTCCGCTACTACGGCCCCATCGATGGCCACGATCTCCCTTCGCTGATCAAGACCCTCGAACACCTCAAGGAACAGGAGGAACCGGTCATTCTCCACATCATCACCGAGAAGGGTCGCGGGTATCAACCTGCCCTCGATAAGCCGGGCAAGTTCCATGGCCTCGGGCCCTACAATGTCCATGATGGTTCCACCGAATCCGGAGCTCCGACTTTCTCCGAACTCTTCGGCCGGGCTGTCACCGATTTTGCCAAGGAAGATGAACGCATTACGGCCATCACTGCGGCCATGCCTGGAGGCACCAAGCTGGAAACCTTCAAAAAGGAGATTCCCGAACGATACTTCGATACCGGAATCGCCGAAGAACATGCCGCCCTCTTCGCCTGCGGTCATGCCACCCAGGGACTCCGCCCCTTCCTCGCCATTTACTCAACGTTCATGCAGCGCGCCTACGACATGATCATTCATGATATGGCCCTCCAGAATCTTCCGGTCCGTCTCTGTATGGACCGCGGAGGACTGTCCGGCGACGATGGCCCGACCCACCACGGACTTTTCGATATCGGTTACCTCAGACACGTCCCCGGATTAGTACACATGCAACCCAAGGATGAGGATGAATTCGTGGATATGCTCTGGACCATGGTCAACTATGAAGATGGCCCCATTGCCATCCGCTACCCGCGGGGCAACGGCCCTGGCGCAGCCATCAAGGACAAGCCGGAACTCCTCACCATTGGAGAGGCCGAAGTGATTCAGGAAGGGACCGACGTCTGTCTGATCCCGCTTGGCACGATGATGGAACTGGCCCTCGAAACGAAAGAGCAGCTGGAATCAAAAGGATACTCGGTCACTCTCATCAATCCCCGCTGGATCAAACCTCTCGATGCCCGCACCATCACTGAATACGCCGGAAAGAGTTCGGTGGTTTGCACCTTCGAGGATCATGTCCTCTACAATGGTTTCGGACTATCCATCATCGAGCTTCTTCACGATGAGGTGATTGATACTCCGGTTGAACGGATCGGTTGGCCCGATGAATTCGTCGAACACGGCAAGCCCGACATTCTTCGCACAAAGCATGGCATGACGTCGGAAAATGCTGTGGAGAAGATTCTTCCGCATCTCGACCCAAAGTAGTCTCGGTCTCGATTCTGCTGATTCAACGGCCCAATTGATAGTTCAGACTGGTTTTTTCAGTCTTTTCTGATATACCGCACTGCATCCCTCGTAGGAAAGGGCCTGCTCTCAATTTAGTTGGTAATGCGCGGACTTTACTTCCCACTTCTGATCCTCGTTGTTCTCGTTACGACCGGAAAAGCTGCCATTCGTATCGAAACTGATAGACTCTCAGGCTCCGACGTTCCCCTTCCTTTTGCGGTCGATGTGCTCAGTGATGATCTCATCAATTCCGGCCAAACCTCTCTTTCAGGAGTCAACGCCTCCCCCACCGCTCCCGGAGCCGGAGAGGAGTTCTCTGCCTCCAACCTCAACGATGGTGATTATCTCGAAGGAGATTCAAACATCACCTATTTTGAACCATCCCAACTGCCTGCCACGATCACTTTCAATCTGGATCTTACCTCAAACACCACCGGATAAGATCTGACCCGGATTGCCTCGTTCATGGGAGGGAGCAATCAATCGCGCATTCAGTGCCATCAGATCTACAGCGTCGAAGTCAGCACCGTCGGGTCGGCCGGTTACACCCAAATCGCTTCTGTAAATTTTACGCCCTACGACGATGGTAGTTTTAATGGTAATTACGAATCCAAGGTGATCATCACCGAAGACTCGAACGGAATTCTTGCTACGGGCGTGGACAGCATCCGCTTCAACTTTTCCGATCCCGGCGGATCTCCAGCCGCCTATGATCGGGGAACTATCATTCGCGAACTTGACGTCTCCGGCTTCCCCTCCGGAACAATCTCAGGACTGGTCACGGCAATCACTCCCGTCCCCCGTCAGATCATCCAACGCGACTCCTCAGATCTGGGACAGATCCCGGTGGCAGGGAACTAATCGGGAACGGTCGACTCGATCGAAGCCCGCGCGGCCGTGATGAGCGGGCCGGAAGACTCAGGCACAACAACCCCTTGGCAGACATTTGATGCAGCCCCTTCCAGCGGAGCTTTTTCGGGAACGCTAACCAACGTGCCCACCGGCGGATGGTACAAGATCCAGCTCCGCTCTATGTCGTCCGGCACCCCTTCCGTTATCAACTCGATCCCTAGGATCGGCGTGGGCGATATCTACCTCATCGCCGGTCAGTCTAACGCCGCAAGCTTCGGCGGTCCTCCCATCGACCCGGCTGATGACCGGCTTTCCGCTCGCACTCTCCCGACCGGCAATTCCTGGGTCCGGGCCATCGATCCCCTCCCCAACTTCGACCCATCAAGGGCCGGGAGCGGGGGGTCGGCGTGGACACGTCTCGGCCCACTTCTCACCGAGTCGGAAAATGTTCCCATCGGCCTCCTGACCCTCGGGATCGGCAATACCCATGTCGATGAATGGGTCTCGCCAAAGCTTTTTTACCTCACGCGGATCCGCGATGCCGTCACCTCGTTCCCACCAAACGGATTCAAAGCCATCCTCTGGCACCAGGGAGAAAGGGACTCCAACATCTCAACCTCATTCGCCGACTACAGGTCACGAATGAAAAGCGTCATCGCCTCAAGCAGAGATGAACCGGGCCACGAATGGAATATTCCTTGGAACCTTGCCGAGGTTGCCTATCAAGGGGGCACTAGCTTGATTCAAGAGGAGCCCATCAAAGCCGCCCAGCGCGCAGTCGCTTTCGACGACCCCGTTACCTTTCTCGGAGCTTCCACCGATGAATTCCATCTCGAGAATGCCGGCCCTGGAAAACTTGCCGACGGTCTGCACTTCAACGCCGAAGGACTAGCCGACCATGCCCAACAATGGTTCGACGTGGTCACCAGGACCACCTCCCCGACCCTTGGGAACCCCGGGTTTGAAAACAACACCGATCCCCTCCATCACCAACGCTCCTCCTGTTCCCGAAGATGGCTTCATCAGCACCAATATCTCGATCGGACTTTCTTCCTCGGTGCTCGACTGGCGCATCATGAACAAGTTCGGACACCTGGCCGCCGACGGCAGCAACGGAATCTTCAACCCGGGCACGCTGACATACGGAAGCCCCAACCCGCCAAACCTCGAAGGAACAATTGCCGCCACCCTTCGAGGAGGTTCGACCGGAAATCGATTTTTCCAATCCAGCCGTCACCTCACCGTTGCCAACCGAACCTACCGGGCGGTCGTTGCCGTCGGCCTCCGGAGTTCGGGACCGGACGTGTTTGGCAACGGAAGAATCGAACTTCTATCCGGGCACATTCTCCTCGCATTCCAAGGCATTTCAGCCACCGATCTGACCCCGGGAGAATTTACCGATGTCGAAATTTCCGGCCTCGCCACTCCCGTCAATGACAATGAAGAACTGAATGTCCGCGTCATCAAGCTGGATGGCGGCCCTGAGACCTATCCCGATTTCGACAATGTCCGCCTCACAGAAATCATTCCTTCTCCCTTCGAAGATTGGGCACTGACCAATGGAGTGGTTTCGCCGGAAGGCGACCCGGATAATGATTCGCTCGTCAACCTCCTTGAGTTTACTCCGGGTCACGATCCCAACCAGAGTGGACATCCGACGACTCCATTTACCAACGTTGCGGGAGCACTGCGAATCACCCGGAGAATCGCCGGTCCCGCAGGCCTGGCATACCGACTCGAAACGTCGGGCACTCTCGCAAATGGAAGCTGGACCGAAGTCACTTATCTAACCACCACCCTCATCAGCTCTGATGGCATCTTCGAAACCGTGGACCTGACTACCACAGGGGGATGGTCGCCTGACGAACAGAACTTCTATCGCCTCTGTGTCGAGCTCCTGCCATGAAACATGGCGTCTATTCAATACACCATAGGTGCTTGTCACTTCGCAGAAGTAATTTGCCATCCACGTAAGCCGGCGAGGCAATCAGGCTTTCCCCGATCTTGTTTTCTGTCACCTCCCCCAAACCGCTCTGGGTCACCTTGGCCATCAGGACCACGCCATCCTCCCTCGGGCAACACAGTGTGTCTCCAACGAGAATGGGCGACGCATAGTAAGTGCTCGCCGACTTAGGGAGTGCCCCTTTCCAAACTTCGTTTCCGGTCTTGGGATCCAGGCATAGGACCGTCCCCCCGCTCCTTGCCACGGTCGACTAATACATAGACCAACCCATCGCGAGCAACAGGGGTGGCTGCATCCGTATTGGTAATCTTCTTGCGCCAAAGGATACGGCTCTTGGTGACATCTCCCTTCCCTCCGGCTTTCAATCCCATCAGCCACTCTCCCCGACCATGGGGAACCACCACAATGCCATCGGCAACGACCGAAGAGGCAATCGTCCTCCACATCCCCTTGGCATCGGGATTGATCCCACCCGAATACCAAAGCTGTTTCCCACTATTTAAATCATGTCCAGTGATGTGATCGGCCCCATAACTAATGACGGTATCCACACCGTCGATCTTGAGCAAATGAGGCGTTGTGTAGCTATCGCCGGATTCCTTCCCGGTTTCAAACATCCGCTCGGTCTTCCACTTGACCGCACCGGTTTTGGCATCAAAAGCTACCAAATAGGACTTTCCCTCGGTCTGCATCACCGCAATCACCGCGATCCCTTGGGACAGAATCGGAGAAGTCCCTTGATCCCACCACAGTTTATCCTCGCCAAATTTCTCCTGAAGATTGACGTCCCAAAGCTTCTTTCCATCGTGTGAGCAGGCTCCGACCTGACCGGACTTAAAATAAGCCACAACGACCTCGCCATCGGTGGCCGCCGAGGAATTCGCCCCGCTTCCAACCCGCTGCCCCCGCCCTGGAGTTTCCTTCCCATAAGACTGCCTCCACTTCTCTTTCCCCTCCAGATCATAAGCGAAAAGGGTGTCCTTTCCCTCAACCGGGGCAGTGATGAAAATCAATCCCTTGGAGACAACTGGGGTCGAGCACCCCCGACCAGTCAGCGGCGTTTTCCAAGCCATCCCTTGATTGATGGAAAACTCCATCGTGAGGCTTCCCTTCTCCAGAGAACCATCTCCATTGGGCCCCCGCCAATCGGGCCAATCACTTTGAGCATGCGCCGGAGAGGCTCCAACGAGGAGCGAACAGAGAAAAACCGTTGGTTTCACCACTCAAAAACTAGCGAAGTGCCTCCCACCCCTCCAAGCCCCAAATGGCGGCAATCCTGTTCCTCCATTCCCTGATTCGGGCAATCTTCCGACTTTTCAAAAAAGATTGCTCTTTGGCATCGTTCTCTCCCTGACAATTTCATCGAATCCAGAGAGATTCATTCAATTGCACGGTCGCTCTTTTGCACGATGATGCTAGCGTTCCTTCAACACATCCCAGATTTCCAAAATCCAACTCTATGAATCCAGAAGAACTCTCCGCTGAAATCCAGTCCCACTCCGCCTTTGTCGCTCCCCTGCGTCTGGAAATCGCCCGAGTCCTGATCGGCCAGAACCACCTCGTGGACCGCATGCTCGTCTGCCTCCTCACCGGAAACCACCTCCTCGTGGAAGGACTTCCCGGACTCGCCAAGACTCTCGCCGTCAACACTCTCGCCCAGACCCTCTCAGCCCAGTTCGGACGAATCCAGTTCACCCCCGACCTTCTCCCGGCCGACGTCATCGGAACCCACATCTACAATCCGGGAACCCAGGAATTCACCGCCAAGGAAGGCCCCGTCTTCACCAACCTGCTGCTCGCCGATGAAATCAACCGGGCTCCAGCCAAGGTTCAGTCCGCTCTTCTCGAGGCCATGCAGGAAAAGCAAGTCACGCTCGGCGGCCAAACCCGCAAGCTCCCTGACCCCTTCCTCGTCATGGCCACCCAGAACCCTCTCGACCAGGAAGGAACATACCCGCTTCCCGAAGCACAAATGGACCGCTTCATGATGAAGGTGATCGTGGGCTACCCCAAACGGGACGAAGAGCGGGAGGTCCTACGACGCATGTCCTCGACCACCACCGTTCCCGAAGCCTCGTCCATCACCACCCTGGAATCGATCACCTCGGCTCGGGCTCTCATTAACGAAGTCCATGTCGATCCCAAGATCGAGGACTACATCCTCGACCTCGTCTTCTCGACCCGCTCCGATGGACGGAGCCAGCTTTCGGAGCGGCAAGCAGGACTCGACCTTTCCACCTTCGACCCGCTCATCACTGCCGGAGCCTCTCCACGGGCCACCATTCAAATCATCCGCGGCGCCCGCTGCCTTGCCTTCCTAGAAGGACGCGCCCATGTCCTTCCCGAAGACGTCAAGGCCATCGCCCCCGATGTCCTCCGTCATCGTCTCATTCCCAGCTATGAGGCCCAAGCCGAAGACATGGATGCCGACACCATCATCACCCAACTCCTCGATACTCTTCGCACTCCATAAGCTCCCATGCTCGCTTCCGAATTGATGGAGAAAGTGCGCCGGATCGAAATCCGGAGCCGACGAATCGTCCAGAACCGGACCGCCGGAGCCTGGCAGGCGTCCTTCAAAGGACGAGGCATCGAGTTTGCCGAAATCCGCGAGTATCAGGAGGGCGATGAAATGAGAGCGATCGACTGGAATGTCTCCGCCCGCCTCGGGTCTCCCTACATCAAACTCTTCACCGAAGAGCGGGAACAAAAGGTCTTCTTTCTCGTCGACCGGTCAGCTTCCGGTCAATTCGGATCCGGCATCACCACCAAAGCCGAATACACGGCCGAAGTCGCCGCCGTGCTGGCCTTCTCCGCCACCCTCAACAAGGACAAGGTCGGCCTCCTCCTCTATTCCGACCAGGAAGAGCTGCAACTCGATCCCGGGCGCGGCCATCGCCATGTTCTCCGCATCATCCGCGAACTTCTGGCCTTTGAAGCGAAGTCTCCCCGAACTGATCTCGCCGCTGGCATCGAGCACCTTCTCAAAACCACGCTCAAACGGTCCATCGTCTTCATCCTCAGCGATCTCATCACCCCCGAATTCGACAAACCTCTGCGCGCGCTCGCCAGGAAACACGAAGTCATCCTCCTCCATATTTCTGACCCCATCGAACGGGAACTCCCGGATATTCCTGCCCTCTCCATCACCGACCTGGAAACAGGTGAAGTCGCCCGCCTGACCGGAAAGGAAGCCCGCTCCCTGGCCGAGCGCACATCCGCCCAAGCCGAAGCCGTTGCCAAAACCTGTCGCCGGGCCGGAGTCGATTACGTCCCGCTCGATACCGCGACCGACTACCTCCCCGCCATCATCGCCCTCTTCCAGCGGCGCATCTCCCGCCGATGAAATCGCTTCTAACAATTCTCAAATACGCCTCACTTGTCATCCTCCTGATGGCAATGACCTTCGGCTATTTGTTCTTCCGCGTTTGGCAAAAGAACGAGCGACCGGAAATCATCGAAAGCAATTGGGAACAAAGCGAAATCCTCCTCGGTCACAGCAGCACCTTGAACCTGACCGTCAAGGTCCCCTGGCATCGAGAACTCAATTCCGCCACTCCAGTCGGGTCACCGGATTTCCTCCTCCCCGTTCGACGTCTTGGAAAAGTCGAAAAAGGCTCTCTCGATCTCACCGGTCACCGGACCTGGTATCTCCAGATCCCCTTCGTCGCCACCGACACGCAGTCGCTTGAAGGACAAACCGCAGCTTTCCCGGTAAAGTCGACCGAGAGAGTTTCCCCCACCACGATCAATCTCGACCTTCCCGAGCTCTCCATTGTTCTCCCATCAGACATCCCGGACGATTTCAAAGACCCAAACATTTTCCTCACCGAGAAGCCCCCCGAAGAAAGCGAAGAGACAAGCTCCAATCGCCCAGAGAAGAAACCCTGGTGGCCATGGGTCGTCGGAGCTGTCGTTCTTCTCGCAGTTCTGATCTACATTCTCAAACGGACCGGCGTCATCAAAACCACCCCGGCCTGGGAAAAAGCCCTTGGCCGCCTCGAGTCTCTCACCAAGGACTCCCCTCCTCCGGTCTACTACTCCAAACTCACTGACATCCTGAAAGGCTACACCGCCGACCGATACTCCGTCCGGGCTCGTGCCAAGACCTCGGCCGAATTCATCCGCATCCTCCAGGACCTCCCAGCCATTCCCAACGAGTATCTCACCGAGCTTCCCGCCTTCGCCAGCCTGGCTGATGCGGTCAAGTTCGCCGACCATGTTCCACCCGCGGAAGATTCAGACCGCTCCGTGGAATTGATCCGCTCCTTCATCAAAGCGACCATTCCGGTCGAAACCAACCAGCCCTCCGATGACTGATCTCATCTTCGCCCACCCCTACGTCCTCTGGTTGATCGTTCCTCTTTTGGGGGCAGTGGTTTGGCGCTGGATGTCGACTCCGGCAGCCATCGCGGTTTCTTCGACCAAACTCTACACGTCGTCCACTCCCAAAAAGTATCTGGCGCCCCGACACCTACTGCTCGCCCTGGAAGCCCTTGCCGCCATCGCTTTCATCATCGCCCTGGCCCGCCCCCAGCGCGACGTCGAACTTGTGCCCACCACGAAGGAAGGCACCGACATCATGCTCGTCCTCGACTACTCGAACTCGATGGATGCCTACGATCCCGACAAATCAATGGATGATGATACCGTCCGGGAGGGCATTCGGGCCGGCACCATCAAGGATCGTCTCGGAGTCGCCCGCGACCAAATCACCCGTTTCGTGAAGCGACGCTCGGGCGACCGGATCGGACTGGTGATTTTCGGCGTCGACCCTTATCCCGCCGTCCCCCCCACCACCGACCACGATTATCTTCTCGCCTACGTCAACCAGCTTCAAAACGACCTCCTTGGGCGCCCCGAACGCGGCACCAACATCGCCGGCGGAATCAGCGCTGGCATCAACACTCTTCTCAACCACAGCGAATCCCGTAAGACCATGGTCTTGATCACCGACGGAGATCACACCGTGGATGATCCGGTCTTCACACCAGTGAGCGCTGCCGAAGCGGCCCGCGAGAAAGGCATCGTCATCCACACCGTGGGGATCGGCAGCGACTCGCCCTTCCTCTACGGCTGGCTCGCCGGAGCAGGCGCCCCCATTCGCTTCGACACTCGTAATCTTGAGAAAATTGCAGCCATCACGAATGGTCGATTCTTCCGCGCCAAGGACAACAAGGGCTTCGAAGAGGTCATGGATACCATCGACTCTCTAGAGACCACCTCGCGCACCCATCCGGCCCTCATCTACCAGGCCGACCTCTATCCCCGATTCCTCATTGCCGGAGTCATCCTTCTGGCCGTGGCCTTTATTCTTCGAAACACCCTTCTTCGCGAAATCTCATAAGCCATGGAATTCCTCGCTCTCAAACATCTTTACTGGGTCATCCCGGCCTCACTTCTTGCGATCGGCGCGGCCTACTTGGCCCTCAAGCAAAGAAGGCGCACCATTTCCCTTCTCACCCAGGGGGCCGAGGTTTGTCATCTCAAGACCAACGCCTCTCCGGTGAGACGCCGCATCCTCGCCATTTCCCTGCTCCTCTCGCTGGTCTTTGCCCTCGTCACCGTCCTCCGGCCCACCGGTGGAACACAGATCAGTGAACACCGGCGCCCCGCCAAAAACATCATCGTTCTTCTCGACATCTCGACCTCGATGGAAGCCACCGACGTCTCCGGCATCAGCCGAATCGATGCCGCCAAACTCCTTCTCCGCGAGTTCGTCAACAAACGGCCTACCGACAAGATCGGCCTCGTCTCCTTCGCCGGGGGGACCTTTCCGGAATGCCCGGTCACCCTCGACCGGACCATGCTTCTCCAGCGGATCAACAAGATCACTCCAGGCGAGATCCCGGTTGGTGGAACCGACATTCTCGCCGCTCTCGAGACCGCAGAAAAGCTTCTCACCGACGAACCCCCTCCTGGATCATCAGTGATCATCGTGTCCGATGGAGATAATGTCACTGGAGGCAATCCGGACAAAATTCTGGAAAAGTTCAGGGGGAATAACATTCCCATTCTTTCGGTGGCTCTTGGTCTGAACAATACCCCGATCAACCTGCCCGATTCAGATCTCGTCACCAACGCCAACCACGAAACCCTCAGTGCTCTTGCCAAAGCCACCAATGGCATCTTCATCGCAGCTTCGCCCGAAGAAGTCGACTCCCAGGTTGCCGAACTCGGCGCGCGCGTTGACACAATAGAAATTGACGGAACGAATGTTGCCGCCGAACTTTATGAACGCCCCCTGGAACTCTATGCCTATCCTCTCACCCTTGCCCTTATTCTCCTCATGATCCACCTCTTCCTTCCCCTCCGCACCAAGACCTGGCATCCCCTTACCGCCGCGTTGGCCCTGTTGTTGACGCTGCCGCAAACCACCCGCGCGCAGGAGTTCGACAGCTACGAGGATGCTCTCACCAAAGCCGCCGCCGAAGAACTTCCCCTCATGTTGATCTTCACCGGATCGGACTGGTCCAAGCAATCGATCACCTTCGAACGCGAGATCCTCAAGCACCCTGTCTTCGAAAAGTGGGCCGCTGCCAAGGTGATCTCAATGACCATCGACCTCCCCCGCGTGGGCATCTCTGACGAAGAACGCAGAGAACGACGCGAGCTCGCCAAGGATTTTGGCGTCGAAGCCTACCCCATGACGGTCTTTATCGACGAAAAGGGCGACAAGATCGGCGCTCTTGGGTATCACCCAAATGGCCCGGCTTTCTGGACCAAGCGGGCCGATGCCATCCTCTCCGGCGACACTTCCCAATCAGACACTGCCGCTTCCATCGATTACCTTCCGCAGGAAATCCAGGACAACCTGAATGATGAAGACCTGACGAACTCCCAACGCAGCGTGCGCCTCTACAACAAGGCCCTCGAATTGGAAAAGGCCGAGCCCGAAATGATCGTCTCGTCAAAAGACCGGTTTAAACTCCTGACCGAGCTTTACCAAAAAGCCGTCGAAGAAGCTCCTGCCGACCGCCCTGACCTGGCCTTCCCTCCGAAGCACAAACTGGCACTCCTTCACCACCGGATGGGTAAATCTCTTACCCCGAAGTCAGAGGAAGAACTCGGAATGCTTGCCATGCGGAATCAGCTCACACCTGACAAACTCCTCAAGCGAGCTCGCAGCTCCTACCGAAAAGCCCTCTCACTTTACAAGGAAGCCGCCCCTCTCAAGCCCGGAGACGAAGAACTCAGTATCAATCTCGCCGTGGTTTACAAAAACATCGCCCGCATCGAAGCCTATATCGCCTTCATGGATGGTTACCAGGAGGCCGTTACCAAAACCATGACCGCCTTGGAACAAGAGAAGCAGCTGGTCCGGGCTCTCGAACGGGAAGTCACCACCCGCAAGGAAGTGAACAAAAAGGCCATCGAATCCTCGGCCTCATCCATTCAGAGCCTCATCCAATTGGCGGAGGCCATCGAGGACACCCCGACCATTCTTCCCGAGGAAGGCCTCAAGGACTACCGGCTCGCCGACGAAGACATCGTCCTTGCTCCCTCACCTCACCGCGAGCGTGATCTGAGCACGGCTCAACAGCATATTCAGGATGCTCTGGATCACCTGATCGATCCCCAGCAAATGCAGCCCCAGCCACAATCAGGCGAAGGGGGCGAAGGGGAACCCCAGGAGCCAGGCGAAGAATCAGGTGGAGAAGAGGCCGAAGAGGAAAACGAAGGGTTTCGTCAGGGAGACAAGCCCGAAGAGGAAGGAGGCGGCGGTGAAGAGGAAAACGAGCAGGAGGGCAACAAAGGCGATGCTGATGCCGACCTTCGCCGGGCCGATGCCGAGAAAGGCGACCTTCGCCAACGGATGCTCCGCAAGCTGGGACGCAATGGGAAATACGTTCCACGGAGCAAGAATCACTAGACTCGTCCCGCATGGTCCGCCTGCTCTCCATCGCCTTGCTTTTGACCTCCCACCTTGCCCGGGCTCAGGACTATTATGTTCACAAGTTGCCTCCTCAAATCGTCGAGCAGAGGCTTGAGCGGATCGAAATCGAGACCAGATCCGAGCTCGTTTTCGGGAAGCTTCCATCTCACCCGAAAATCGTCTGGCTGGAGCAGTCCAGCCGGCGAATCGGCGACAACCTCAATCTCAACACGCTCGACTTTGTCGTCACCGCTCCCGGCCTCCTCGAGTTCCCGCCCATTCCCATCGCCTACGAAAACAAGGAGTTCTTTATTCGCCTCGATGACGTTCGCGTCCTCCGCAATCCCGTCTCCGAAACCGACACCGGTCTGACTGTTTACTGGAATGAACTGGACGCCCCTCCTGAACAAGTCCACCTCGGCGAATCAGTGGAAGTTCGGTTTGTGGAAATGGTGGCAAAACAAGAAACCCAATTTGGCCGCCCTTACCTGACCATGCCATCCAATCGGGTCAAGGGGGGACAATGGCACCAGTATGTGGAAATCCCCGGACGACGGGCCCTCCCGCAGGACTTCTTTTTCAGCTATGCCCGCGGGTTCTGGGATGGAGGAAATCGAAACTACCAGCCTGCGGAACGGGTCATCGAAGGCGTGGAGTACGAGATGCGCATCTACAAATCCCGGCTCTATTTCACCGAAATCGGCATGGCCACCGGACACCTCAGTGCCACCCTCGGTACAACTTCCGCCCGTCAACGGACCCACCTGATTCCCTTCAAGATCGAAGTCCTTCCCCTCCCTCCCGTTCCAAACTCACGGGCCATCGACAGTGGCCTGATCGGACGATGGGACATCCAGGCCTCTGTTTCTCCACCACAGCCACTGCCTTCCAGGCAACTTTCAATCCGCTTTGCGGTTCGCGGAAAAGGAAATCCCAAGCTTCGCAACAAGCTCGATTTCTCAGGAGAGGGCTTTCCCTCGGTCGAAAGCGATTGGCATTACAGCTCGAATCCAAACTACGATGAATGGAACGCCATCTTTGAACAAACTCTCATCCCCACCGGTAAGATCGGCACCCTCCCGGCCCGAACCATCGCTCATTTTGATACTGAGAGCGACGAGTGGAAATTTGTCGAAGTCACCCCGACCCTGATACTCCCGGGGTTCACCGATGTCACCGCCTCTTTGACCCCTCGTGAGTCGATTGGAAAGGCCATCACTCGACCGGTCCTTCTTAACCTCCCCGGAGCAACCTTTGCGGCCTTCGCGCTTGCCCCTCTCCTCCCTTTTTTCTTTGGACTGGCAAAGAAGCGGATGGACGCCCGCGATCCCATTCTGGAAGCCCGACGCAAAAAACTCCGGCAATTGATTACCCGCTATCAATCCGGAGAAGCAGATCCTTCATCGATCGACGACGAGCTGCTCCCGTTGCTCAGAGAACATTTCGAGCTGCCAGGTGGAGCAACTGCCAGCGAAGTCGCCGATGCCCTGACTGACGAAGAGCTGGCTGCCCTTCTCAAGCAACATTCGCAATCTTCATTCGCAGCCAATGCAGAGCGCGTTGATCTGAAGGCCGTCTCCGCCCGTCTGGCCAAGCTCTCATTTCTCTTCCTTCTCTGCTTCACCCAACTTCGCGCCGCCACTCTTGAGGAGGCCAATGCTGCCTTCGACGACTCACACTTCACCACCGCCGCCGAACTCTACGAGGAATTGATCGAAGGCAACCCCGGCACTCCATCCCTCTACTTCAATCTCGCTCAGGCCCGTCTCTCCGCCGATGACCCGGGCCGCGCCCGGGCAGCCTGCCACACCGCAATTCTGTTAGACCCCCTCAACAAGGAGTCCCATGACTTGATGAGCGAAATCCGTAAACGTCAGGGCGACGAAACGGTTGCGGGAAGCCGCTTTCTTTCCCTCCGCCCCGATCAGTGGCTCACCCTTGCGGCCATCATCTGGATTGCCGCCTTCCTCTATGTTGGAATTCGTAAACTCCGGCCCCTGCCGCGCTGGCCCGGTCCGGCAGTCATGGTGATCGCCCTCGTATTCGCAGGCACCGGGATCTGGAAACAACTTCACGATTACACCGAGAATCAATACATGGTTCTTCCCGAAGAACTCCCCAGGGAACTCGAGGCCGGCACTCCAAACTGGGATTACCCCGCCCTGCGTGCCGGCCAGATCGTAACGATCAGTGAAGTCACGCCCACCCATGCGTTGGTCTCGTCTTCCGACAAGCCCTTCTGGCTTCCCATCCACGAACTTCAACAAGTCTGGTAAATGAAATCCCTTCTCATCGCCATCTCCATCACGTCACTATCCTTCGGAGATTCAGTCACCTGGACCCCAGCCCACTCCGAGGTTGTCGAGCAAACCACCCTCGCCCTGACTCCGAAACTCCGCGAGCAAACCGTGATTATCGGACGCCTCGGGCTGGCCGAAACCTACGTGGCCACCGTCATCGACAAGGAAGGCCACCTCATTTCTCCCTTTCTACCCAGCCCCGACGGAGAACCCCTGCCTTACATCCTCTACCGCCCCGACGGCTCGAGAAGCGAACTCAAAACGATTGAAGAGAAACCGAAGCGCTTTCTGGCCCTGTTGAAATATGAGGATGGCTTTCCCGATGCCTCTCCTCTCCAGATCTCCGCACTCGATCAACACACCGTGGTGGTCCCTTCCTGCGCTCCCATCGCCTCGAAGGGCGAGGAAGCCAGCCTGATCGTCGATCATCTTCCCTTCTCCCCGGCCAAGGATTCGAGCGTCTTCAATATTGAACTTCCCGTTCACTTTCCCGGTTCTTCCATCTTCGATATCAGCGGCAACCTCATCGGCTTCGTCGTCGGGCCCGATCAAAACTCCACCAAGGCTCTGACCGTCACCAAGGCCGCCACCGAGTTTCCCAAGTTCGGCGAGCTCCTACCGGATCCCACGCCCGCCAATCAACCATCGCTGCCTTCGGCCCCCTCCCTGACCCGCGAAGAAAAAAAGGAACTCTTTCTCGGAGAAATCACGGAAGCAAGATTTGCCGCCGGAGTGGACTCTCTTCCCTCCCCTCTTCCCTGTGTCCTCATCTTCAACGAAGGAACGCCGCTGACCAATTCAACCATCGGCACCATCGTCCGGCCCGATGGAATCATCCTGACCAAGGCCAGCGAACTCGGCCCCTCCCTCTCGGTTCGCTACGCCGGACAAAACTACCCCGGACTCCTCTTGGCCACCGATGAAGAAACCGATCTGGCTCTCGTTAGCATCAACGCCTCCAACATGCCCGTGGTCCGTTGGCATGAGGAGCTTCCTCCATCCGGTTCCACTACTTATGCCCCAATTCTCCTCAAGGAAAACTCAGAAGAGATGATTGCCGAAGAGCGGACTTACTTCGGCACCTTCAGCCATCTTCTCAAGGCCAAGACCTCTACTCTTCATGCGACCAGCCAGGTCACTACCCTCGGGCTCTACACCGAACAAACCAGCTCGACCCTGACCATCGCAGCTCTGGCCAAGGACACTCCGGCTTATGAATCAGGGCTTTCTCCCGGCGACATCCTCATCTCCATCGACAATACTCCCCTTGAAAACCGCGCTGACCTCAACGTCGTTCTGGAGTCCAAAAGCGTCGGCGACGAGGTCACCGTCAAGGTCAACCGGGGTGATGCCCCCATGGAATTCAAAGTCAAACTCTCTGCGCCCCACCTCACGCCACCGGCTACCGGAATCAACAACGTTACGGGCCTGGCCATGATTCCCAGTGTCTGGCGTGGCCCCTTCCCCGATGTTCTGGTCCACACCACTCCGCTCAATTCCTGGGACTGCGGATCCCCTCTCTTCACGCGGAAGGGACAGGCTCTTGGGATCAATATCGCCGCTGTTTCTCCCGGTCGCTCCTATGCTCTCCTGCCCAAGGACATCAAGGCCGCCATGACCCGCATGCTCTCCAACTCACGACCGTTCTAAGCTCATGAAGTCTCTCTTACCCCTGCTTCTACTGGTCAGCCAACTGGCAGCCCAGACCCCCGCGGAACTCGACCGCATCGTCCGCAAGCTCTCCCCCGACCTCGTCGACGCTACCGTCGCCATCCTGGTTGGCGGAGGCTCCGGCTCCGGCGTGATCGTGTCACCCGAAGGTCTTGTCATCACTGCTGCCCACGTGACCATGGAGCCCGGCAAGCCAATGAAGGTTCTTCTCTCCGATGGACGCGAGCTGCCCGCCACCAGTCTGGGAGTTGACCACGGAACGGATGGCGCACTCCTGCAAATCAATGGACCCGGCCCTTTCCCCCACCGTCCCTACGTCAAAACAAAAACCTACAAGGTGGACGACTGGGCCATTGCCGTGGGACATCCCGGCGGCCCCATCGTCGGACGCTCCGCCCCGGTCCGTCTGGGCCGCATCACCGAAGCGGGAACCAAAAGCGGCTTTGCCGACGCCATCACCACCACGGCCACCGTGATCTCCGGCGACTCCGGAGGACCGCTCTACAACCTCAAGGGCGAAGTCATCGGCATCAACAGCAACATCAGTTCATCATGGCGGGTGAACAAACACGTTCCTCTTCCGTGCATCGTCGAGAAATGGGACGCCCTCCTCGCCAGTGAGTCCTTCGGCCAATCGGGACAGTTCCGCGAAGAAAACGACAACCCCTTCGATGAACCTTATCAGACGCTGCGCGACCGCTTCGAAGAAGCACTCCCGAAATACGCCGGGAGTGATCCTGAAGCGGCGGCTCTCCAAGCCCGCCCCCGTCTTCTCAGCCCCCACCGGATGCAGGAACTCCTCGACCGATGGGAGCCTGATGCCGAAGCCACTTCGAAACCACAATACGGTCTCTCACTCAACTTCTCTTCCCCCGCCGCAACAATTGCCGGGGTGATCAAAGACAGCCCGGCGGCCAAAGCCGGATTGAAGAAAGGCGACGTCATCACCTCTGCCAACGGAGAAGCTGTTTCCACGTCCTTCGCCCTTGCCCGAACCCTCAGCAAGGGATGCACCCTGACGCTGGTCACCTCTACCGGAAGCAGCCTCACGATCGAACCGGCCAAGGTTCCGCAGCGAAAACACTTCCCGCAGCCGATCGCCGGAGTCATCGACATGATCGTCACCGACACTCCGGACACTTCGCCGGATACCACCCGGCTCTCCCAACGTAAATTCCTCAGGTCTCTCGATGAATACGTCGAGCACTTCAGCAACTCAGTGCTGCCGTTGAAAGACGGTGACAACAGGGACATTGCCCTCGCCACCGTTATTCACGAAAGCGGACAACTCCTCACCAAAGCTTCTGCAATCGAAGATATCGAAAACCTGATCGCTGTCTTCGAGGGGCAGGATCATCCGGTCGAAGTCATGGGCGTCGATGAAGATACCGATCTCGCCCTCGTCCGCATCCGCGTGACCGGATTGGTTCCAGTCGAGTGGTCCGTGGACGAGCCAGTGACTGGCCAGCTGGTGATCAGTCCCCTTGGGAAATCCTTGCTCGCGGGAATCATCACCCAACCGGGCCGGGCCGCTCCCAAACGTGGATTTGAGCCGAACTACAGCGCCGATGAACCATCAGCCTATATCGGGGTGACCTTCTCGGCGGAATCCACCACCCCCATCATTGAAACGATTGATCTGGGAAGTCCTGCCGACAAGATCGGGCTCCTTGAAGGAGATAAGATCGTAGCCTTTGAAGGCAAAAAAGTTGAAGATATCGACCAAATGATCAAAGCCGTCAGCAACAAGTCCATTGGGGACAAGGTGTCCATCAAAGTGAAGCGGGGAGATGAGGAGCTCACCTTCAAACCCATTCTCGATGAACGTCCGGCCGGCTCTTCCGATTCGTTCGACCGCCAAGCCTCGCGTCGGGATACCCAGCTCTCTTCTCTGAGCGCCCGGGGAGGCAAACTCTCCGATCGCAAGACCGGCTTCCCCTATGCCCTTTACCATGATCAATTTCTGAAACCCCGGCAGGCCGGCTCTCCTTTGGTCAATCTCGAGGGCAAAGTGGTTGGTATCAATATCGCCCGGGCCATGCGCCACCGATCGCTGGCGATTTCCACGCTGGAAGTCGACGAAATTGTCGAACTCCTCCGCAAGCAGGCCGGCCGAAGGTAGGTTCTATCCAGGGCGCGAAGTCAAGAGCGCGACGAGATCTACATCCTGCCGGTTCTCAGTAATCCCACCATCACGCCCTGCACCACCAATTCCCGAGCCGGGATGATATCCGGGAAGTTGGCATTCTCGGCATGAAGGAAAGGCCGGCCGTTCTCCATGATGAAACGCTTCAAAGTCGTTTCACCATCAATCAACGCCGCCACCACGTCCATATGCCGGGGCTCACGAAATTCCAGGATGACCGTGTCGCCATCGCAAATGTGAGCATCGATCATTGATTCCCCCCGGACTTTCAAAGCGAAGGTGCGAGCGTTTCGGGGGATTCCGAGTGAGGCAATGTCAATGGAGACACATCCTTCCCGGTTGGCCTCCACCGTTTCAGCCATTCCTGCCGCGATGCTTCCGTAGATGGGAATGTCCACGACTTCCTCTCGCTCCAAATCCTCGGGGAAGACCACCGCCCGGGCCTTGCCCGGAAGTCTCACAATCACCCCTTTTCGCTCCAAAGCCCTCAAATGACTCATTGCCGCAGTCTGGCTGGCGAACCCAAAATGGGCCTGAATTTCACGTGTCGAAGGCATCAAGCCGTTCTCACTCTGCGATAATTTCAAGAAATCGAGCAGCTCCTGTTGTCTTTTGGTCAGTTTCTCAGCCATGGAAATTAGTGATTTTTTGAACACTATTCGCAAGACCACTTCCCGTCGAGAAGATAATTCAATTGACCCGAATGAATCCAAACGACCTGGCCCTACCGCCCTGCGTCTCGATTCCTTGACGCCATCAACCGATTCTCATAGCTTGTTCAATGGTCGGAAGAGTTTCTTCCCGGCCAAAACACCAACCAAATCCCAAACACAATGAAAACACTGAAAACCATGATGGTGATCGGCTGCCTCGTAGCGTCCAGCGCTCTGGCCGATGACATGAAAGAAAAAGCCCGCAAAGTGGATGCCCTCTACAAACAGGGCCTCATTGCGATGAATCAGGGCAAGGGTGCGGAAGCCGAAGCGGCCTTCAAGGAGGTCCTTAAACTGCATCCCGGACACGGACACGCCCGTCATCATCTGAAGATCCTCCCCGCCAAGCTGGCTCAAGTGAAACAGCAACAGCGGGAGTCGATGTTCAAGACCACCGTGATCAGGGAGATCAATTTCAACAAAGCGACCCTCGCCGAAACACTGGAAGCTCTTGAGCTCTTCACGGCCGAGGCCACTGACAAGAAATTCGCTCCCAATTTCGTGATCCAGGATCCCACCGGGAAGCTCAGCGACAAGATGGTCACCCTCAAGATGAAGAAAGTCCCGCTCTCGGCCATTCTCCAGTACCTGACCCAGATGACCGATACCAGCATCCGCTACGATTCCCACGCCACCGTCGTCCGACCGGCGGTGAAATAGCCTCACAAATCCAACCGGATTTTTTTACAGTCATGGGGGGACTTTCCCCCTATGACTCCGCTCATGAAGAAGTGGACCCATCAGGACCGGATCATCGCCCCCTCCCTCCTCGCTGCTGACTTTGGCCGGGTTGCCGAAGAAACCACCCGGACGATCAGTTCAGGCGCCGACTGGCTTCATCTCGATGTCATGGACGGCCACTTCGTCGACAACATTTCCTTTGGCCCCGCCCTTATCCAGGCCATCCACGAAACGAACGATTTCTTCCTCGATGTCCATTTGATGATCACCCGGCCGGATCATTTTCTTCCCCGTTTCGTGTCCGCCGGAGCCGACCTCATCACCGTCCATGTCGAACCGGAGGCCGACCACGATGTGGCAGCCACGCTTGCAGCCATTCGCGACGCAGGCTGTCTGGCCGGGTTGGCCTTCAATCCGGCCACGCCCTTCGATGCGGTCAAACCTCACCTCGCCGAGATCGACCTCCTCCTCGCCATGACCGTGGTTCCGGGCTTCGGAGGCCAATCCTTCATGCCGGAGGTCATGCCCAAGATCGAGGAAGCCGTGGCCTTCCGGGAAGACAACGGGCTTTCCTATCACATTGAAGTGGATGGTGGTATCGGAGCGGAAACAGCGAAAATCGCCACCGCAGCCGGAGCGAATGTCCTTGTCGCCGGCTCATCCACTTTCGGAGCACCGGACATGGCGGCCGCCGTGACTGCCATTCGGGAAGCCTGAGAGACTTTGACATCCAACCGGTTACGTGGTTTCTTTTGGATTATGAACAGCCGATGGTTGACCTCGTGCCTGCTCGGCCTGTCCCTGATTTCTTCGGCCTTGGCGGTCGAACCAAGCCCTGAGCGCCAGTGGGTGTCATCCACCGGAACCAAAATTATTGCCCGCGCCGTTGATCTCTCCGATCAGGGACTCGTCACGCTGGAAACGTCCGATGGCCGGAACATCAAGCTCAAGTTCCGCCAACTCTCCAAACCAGATCAGGAATTCCTGCTTCGTTTTTTCAAAGGAGCCGAAGAAGCCAACAAGAATGCCGGACCGAAACCCGGCACCGTCAAGGGTCCCATCAAGGCCGACGATGACACCTCTTATTATGTCTACATTCCTTCCAGCTACCGGAAGGAGATCCGCTCGTCGGTGATGATCTGGACCCAGTCGGACGGAGGACGCCGCAGCACCCTCGAACCTCTGCGTGAAGCCGCCGATCTCACCGGCATGGTAATTGCCACTCCGGTGGAAGCCCGGGACGAAGAGCAAAGCACCCTCGCCAACAACCTGTCCCATTCCACTGATGTGCTTCGTGATCTGCGGATGAAACTCTCGATCAATGGCAGCGCCGTCTACTACGGCGGCGACGATACCGGCGGAGCAGCCGCCCTCTTCAATTCCATGAAGAACAAAAGCGCAGGCACCTTCACCGTCTCCGCATATTTCACTCCGCAAATGAATGGCAGCAACGCCGGCTATCACTTCATGGCCGGCGAAGCGACCGACTACAATCGCTACCTTACCGCCTGGTCGGCCGCCAAGTTCGGCGACAACGGCACTCACTTCCTCTACGCGGGCTCGCGAGACCGCGTCGACTCAGACACCGCCACCACCGGCATCCTCTGGATGTTCACCCAAAGCCTCTATGGCAACCTCGCCTCGCGCAGTCATGAAGCAGCCGCCTTCCAGAAACGCTTCGTTCCCTGGATCGAGGATCTGGCCGAAACCTCGCCGGGCGAAGCCCTCTACCTGACCGATGTTCTTACCGAGCGTTGCGCGATTCGCGGCGGTTTCAAATCCTTTCTCGAATCAGTCGAGGCCGAACTCAACAAACAAGAGGAAGCCATCGACCATCTCGGCGGACGGGAAGCACTGTCCACCTTTTCGCGTAAGTTCCTGGCCGACTACGGCAACCTTTACACCCCTCTCAAAAACCACGATCCCGCCAAGTTCACCCGCATGACCGAGCGGATGGCCGAGGAATACGACAAGGCCGAGCTTCTTCAGCCTGTCTTCAAAAAGCTCGAGCAACCCACCGTCAACTAAAGAGAGCTATCGACCCTTGTTGAAGCGGGCCACTTCCCGGGCCGCCTCCCGCATCTCGGTTTTCTTCTTGAGATCCTGACGCTGGTCGGAGTGCCCCTTTCCTTTCCCCAGTCCGAGCTGAACCTTGACCCGTCTCCCTTTGAAATAGAGCTTGAGACACACCAAGGTGAATCCCTTCTGCAGGGTAGCCTGAGCCAGCTTGAGAATCTCATTCTTGTGAAGGAGGAGCTTCCGTGGCCTCTTCGCCTCGTGCTGGAAATAACTCCCGGCTGTCTGCCAGGGCTGGATGTCGCACCCGTAAAGCCAGGCTTCCTCGCCCTCAATGCGGGCGAAACAATCGCCCACGTTGACCTTGCCCTCCCGGATCGACTTCACCTCGGTGCCCCGAAGGACCAAGCCGGCCTCAAAGGTCTCCGAAATATGATAATCCCGGCGAGCCCGCTTGTTCGTCGCAACTTCTCCGGACATGACCACTCCTTTCCCTCAAACGCCCTGCCTGGGGCGCCGGAAAATCTAACCCTCCGAATCGCGCAACTTGATCTTACCTTCGATGATCTCGGTAAGAGCAATGTCGGCAAATCCCATGCTGGGCAATGCTTGAATCAAGGGTGAACGACCCTGGTTGAGCTGAGCCACCCGCTTGGAAACGAGATTAATCAGCACAAGAGGATCGGAGACAATTTCGGAAGCCTTTTCAACAAGATCGTTTTTCATGGGAATCGCACTGGGACGGGGAAGAGGAGCAGGCGCTTCAAAGGGCACAATATTATCAGCTTCCATAACTCCAAAAGAATGACAGGCAAACGCTCGCCCGCGAGCGGAGTGGAAAACCACAAAACCGCGTCGCTGGCAAGGCCAATCTTTGCTTTGACGGGATTTAGAATTGCAATCCGAACCGGACTCCGAAGAGCTGGGGATCTCCGGGAGCCCCTGCGGCAATCTGATCGTTAATAAAAGTGTAATACTCTTCGTCCAGCAAGTTCCGCGCAAAGATCGCGGCATTCCAGTTCTCCGCCTGATATCCCAACTGGGCATCCCAGACTTCATACGTCCCTTGCTTGAAATCGGAGTCGTTGACTTCGTTGTAGTAGGTCGTCCCTACCACCCGAATCGCCGTCTGGGCGTAGAATCCGTTGGCGAAATCATAGCGCAGGCCCAGACTTGCCGTGAATTCGGGCAGGTAAGGCACCTTGTTGCCATCGAGATCCTCGCCCCCGGGGCCGGTGTGGTCATCGAATTCGATCTGACTGATTCCAGCCGTCGCCTGAACCGTGAGCTGGTCAACGGGACGCCAGTAAAGCTCCCCTTCCAGGCCGAGGGCCTCCACGCGGTCGGCATTGATAATGACAAAATCAGTAAATCCGGTGCTCCGGTTGACCTGATAGTCGTCGATCTGCTTGTAATACGCGCGCAGCTCGCCGCCGAAGCTGTTGTCCGGACACTGGTAGCGCACCCCGATCTCGGTCTCCCAAGACTGTTCTTCGTCAAAAGCCGTGGTGCTCGGATCATCGCTGTATGCCGTGAAACCCTCGGGCTTGAAACCCAGAGAGGTCCGGGCGAAAACGGAAACCGCGTCATTAATGGTGTAGTCCGCCCCGAGAGTGGGAGAGAAATACCATCCGTCACTCTCACCGGTGAATTCAGGCGGAAGCGGGAACAAGGACGGGAACGGATTTCCTGCTCCGGTCTTGTTTCGCGTGATCGAGGAGTCGATGTACTCGAGACGACCGCCGACCAAAAAGGTCAGGTCGGAAGTCGCATCCCAGGAGATGTTTCCGAACCAGGCGATGCTCTCTTCCTCGATGTCGAAATCAGTGAACTGATTCTCGAAGGTCGTGGCTCCGGTCCCGAAGAAGCGGTTCGCCAGACCTTCATTCTGCTTGTTCAAATAAGCCAGCCCGGTGGTCCAGCGAACATCCTGGGCCTGATCGGACTCAAAACGGAATTCCTGGCTCCAGACCTCCTGTTCCTGGTCAATCGAGGAAGTGGCGGCCGGAACAGGCGAAAGATCAAGATCAACGGTATTCGGCCCCAGCTCCCAGCGCTGGAAAGCGGTGACGGATTTGAAATTCCCCCACCCGAATCCGTGATCGATATGCATCGAGAGCTGGTAGCGATCGATTTCAGTCTCTCCTTCAAAATCGCTCGAGACTTCAAAGGGATCCTGAGCGCGAAGACTGTCAATGAACGGACCATAGGAACTGGCTACTCCCGGCAAGGCACTGAGACGCTGGCTGCCGTCACGGGTGGACTCCACCATCGCCCGGAAGCGGACCTGCAGGTCGGCACTCGGGCTGTAGTAGAGACTTCCCAGTGCTCCGAACTGCTGACGCTCGTCGTTGTATCCTCCCACCGCCGGATTGACGTTGTGAATATAGCCATTGCGCTCCTTGTAGTAGGTCTGGAAGACATAGGACCAGCACTTGTTGATCGGCCCCGATGACCGGAAGCGCAGATTCAAGGTGTCGTAGCTGCCGTATTCCGCGCTGAATTGATTCTCATAATCCTCGGTCGGTCCCACCGTGGTCATTTCAATCATTCCTCCGGGAGCATTGCGGGCGAAGAAGGCTCCCTGGGGTCCACGGTGCAGGGTCATCGATTCCAAATCGAAGAATTCCGTCGAGTATCCAAACACATCCCCGTAAGGAATGTCATCCACCGTCATCCCTACCCCGGCTCCTCCGAAAAAGAGGGTATTGCTTGTGCCACGCACGGCGATGATGTCGCCGTATCCAGCTGAATCGCTGGCCACCGAAGCAAAGCCCGGCACAAAGCCAAGCAACTCATTCACCCGCTCGGCCCCAATGGACTCCACATCCACAATTCCCTCGGTCACTTCCTCCCTGTCGCGGTCTCCAGTCACCACGACCGGCTCCAGGGCGTCCTGGGCCATTGCGGCAGATCCTAACAACAAGGCACTTAAGCAAAATCCGTACTGTTTCATAAAGGGGCTCAATCTGACTTCTGTATCCGTCCCGTCAACTCAGAAGAATGTGATAGATTCGGCCTTTTCATCGAGTAGGGGAGGCTCCACCTTCTGGACATGAACTTCCGCAGATCAACCCTCGCTGCCACCCTCTTCCCGCTTGTTGCCTCTCCTGCCATGGCGGAAGAAACCACGGTCACTATTCTTCCGGGAGAACGACCCGATCCGGCCGAGAAATTCCTTCCGGTCACCAAGAAAATCCATGCTGGTCTCAAGAAGGTCGCGAACCCGGACATGAAGCCCTACACCGAATCGGTGCCCGAGGCCGAAGACGCCAAGTTTGATCTCGTTCCCATTCCCGGCGGTGAATTCAAGTTCGGCTCCCCGGACGGCGAAGAAGGAAGAAGAGACGACGAAGGCCCGCAGCGCACGGTGAAAATTGAACCCTTCTGGATGGCCACCACCGAAACCACCTGGGGACTCTATCGAGCCTTCATGGAAAACGGAGACAGCCGCAACAAGGACGGCACGCTCAATCAGGACGGTGACCTTCTCACGCCCGAACCTCCCTTCGCCGGATCGGACAAGTTGATCGACATCATTTCCCAACCCACCCCGCCCTACATGCCGATGCACTTCGGGTTGGGCGACGATGCCGGCTACGATGCCGCTTACCCGGCAATCTCGATGACCCAGCACGCCGCCTCCAAATTCTGTGAATGGCTCACCGCCCAAACCGGGCACTATTACCGCCTTCCCACCGAAGCGGAGTGGGAATACGCCTGCCGTGCCGGCACCACCACCGCCTACTCTTTCGGCGATGATGCCTCCAAGCTTGGCGACTACGCCTGGTATGTCGACAACTCGGACTTCACTTACCACCCTGTCGGCAAAAAGAAGCCCAATCCCTGGGGGCTCTTCGATATGCACGGCAACGTCCGAGAATGGACCCTGGATGCCTACGTTCCGAATTACGAAAAGCACCCCGACAAGGCCCTCAATCCTCTCGCCCTCTCCCCCAAGCGTTACCAGAGAGTGACTCGCGGTGGCGATTGGGATGCCGATCCCGAAGACCTGCGCTCGGCCGCGCGCCTTCCCTCCGAAAAGATGTGGAAGTTCAACGACCCGCAGCGTCCCCGCTCGATCTGGTATCACACCGCCATTCCAAAGCTGGGCTTCCGCGTCATCCGGCCACTCAAGGCTCCCGACCTCAAGGAGATGCACCTCCTCTGGAACACCGGCCCCGGCACCCGCAACGACTAATAGTTCTGCAGGTGGATCTCGTCGGCCTCATCCGTCATCTGATGGATGAAGACAAACTTGCAGGCTCCCGAAAGGAAGCAGATCAGAATGATCCCCAGCACTAGCAACAAGGGCTGTACCGTCCCGATCAATGCCAAAGCCAGCAAAGTGGCCAATAGGGGCAGCACGAGATTGTTGCGCAGCTGATAAGTCGATTCAGCCCAGCTTCCGATCATCGAATTCTCGAATCCTTCTCCTTCGACCACCTCCCACTGATAGAGCCCGAAGGATTGCCCCGAGACCCGGGCCGGGTGAGTGAAATCCAGCTTCAAACCCTCCTTTTCGGCGAAGGCTTTCACCGCAGCCACTTCATTCAACTCCTCCAGTCGGTTGGCCCCGGACAAACGAACGACCTGCCTCTTGGGCAATTCCCTCAGCTCATAGTCCTCCGGCACGGGATCGTCGGGAAGAGCATTCATGATCAGTCCCAGAAAAACGGTCCCCGACTCCTTGTCCCACTGGCGGATGACTTTGTTGGTCCGGCGGTCCAAAGACCGGACTACCGCGTTGGCATCGGTGAAGAACTGACTCTGCTTGTCTCCGATCTCAAAGGTCTGCCCCAGCACCTACTGGCGGGGCGCTTCATATCGACGGATCCAATAGTTGAGCGACCCCCGACCACGAATGGCAAAGAACCAGGCGAACAAGCCCACTCCCAACAAGAGAGCCACCCACGAAACCGGCACCAGCATCACCTAGCCCTCCGGATGAAGCTGACGATACTGGATTGCTTCCACCCCGAGGGCGGCCGCCGTCCCCAAAATCGTCTCCTCGGTTGCCGTCCGGGGAACCTGCCCCGCCGGCCTGGTCAAACCGCGGATGATTCGGCCGTAACTGGCCGCCCCGGCAATGTGCTTGAGAAGCTTGATGGAAATGTGCGCGGCATCGAGCGAGGGAAAGACCAAAACGTCCGCCCGAGGACGGGTTTCGGCATCAGGCAACTTAATGTCTGCCGCCGCTGGATCGATGGCCACGTCAGCCTGAATCTCTCCATCAATAATGCATTCATCGAAAGCCACCTTGTCGCGAGCCAGTTCCGCCGCCCCCTGCATTTTCCTCGCTTCATCGGTCGGCGAAGAACCATGGTTCGAGTGGCTCAACAAGCCGACCCTCACCCTCCGTCCCAAATGATGATGTGCCAGCATTCCGGTCTCGGCGGCAATGCTCGCCAAATCCTCGACCTTGGGCTCCGGAATCAATCCGGTATCCGCACAGAACAAAACCCCGCTCTCCCCGAAGTTTGGTAAAGTATCCGAAGTCAGAACCGTCACTGCAAACACCTTGGGCACATTGAAGTCCGGTTTGATCAAATGAAGCAAGGGGCGAAAAACTCCTGCCGGCTCGGTGATGTTTCCTCCGAGACAAGCATCGGCCTGACCATATTGGACCATCATGGCCGCGAAGTAATGAGGCTTCGAGATCACCTCTTCCACGTCCACTCCTTTCAATCCGCGATATCGTTCAATGCGATCCAAACGGCTGCAAAACAACTCGAAGTCCGAAGACTTCACCGGATCAATCACCCGCACAAAATTCATCGAAACGCCGAGCTCCTCCGCCATCGCCAGAATCTTCCCGCGATCTCCTAACAGAATGGGCACCCCGATCTCCAGTGCCACCATCCGTTCGGCCACTCTCAGAATCCGGGCGTCCTCGCCTTCGGGAAAAACGATCCGCTTGGGATGTCTCTTTAACTGCTCGAAAAGGGGCTGCGTAAACGAATTCGATTCGGAAAAGACGCTGGCTTGATCAGACATGAGTTTTTGGCGGCGTTGCGCCGAGGGAGCAAACCTAGTATGACTCACCCCGCCCGTAAACGCCAAAGCATCCATGCTCGCAGATTATCACACCCACACTCCGCTTTGCCTCCATGCCGAAGGCGAACCCGAGGAATACCTCGACGCCGCCCTCGCCGCCGGACTGACCGAATACGGCATCTCCGACCACGCCCCCCAGTCGCCGGAACCCTTCGACGACTGGCGCATGCTGGAAGAACACCTTCCGCAATACTTCCAGTGGATCAATTGCGCCCGCATCTGGGCCGACGGAAGAATCCCCGTCCGAGCCGGGCTCGAATGTGACTGGCTCCCTGACTGTCACGATTGGATCAACCACCTCACCCAGGCCTACGACTGGGACTACCTGATCGGCTCGATCCACTACCTCGGCAACAAGTGGGACTTCGATAATCCCAAGTGGCTTGGCCGCTGGGCCGAAACCGATGTCGATCAAGTCTGGACCGCCTACTGGGAGGAATACGCCCGCATGGCCCGATCGGGTCTCTTCGACTTCCTCGGACACCCCGATCTCATTAAGAAATTTGCTTACCAACCCGAAGGCGATCTGCGTCGGTTCTACGATCCCGTCATTGAAGCCATTGTTAAAGGAGGATCCGCCATCGAACTTAATACCGCCGGCTTCCACAAACCCTGTGCCGAGCAATATCCGTCCGCCGAGTTTCTCCAGCTCGCTGCCCAAGCCGGCATCCCGATCACCATCTCCTCCGACGCCCATGCTCCCTCCGAAGTCGCCCGCGACTTCGACAAAGCCCTCACCCTCGTCAAAGAAGCTGGCTTTACCGAACTGGCCCGCTTCGAAAAACGAGCCCGTCATCAAGTTGCCATCTCCGATTTTTCGCCGTTGGAGATGTAAGGTCGTTTCCTGAAAATTCGTTCCTATCATAATGCTCCGGAACCTCGCCATTCTCCCCTGCCTGCTGGGCTGCGCCCTCGCCGCCCCCCGGCCGGTCGTACTCTATGAGTTCAACGGCACCTCCACGCAGGTCCTCGACACCTCCGGGATCAATCCTCCTGCTCACTTATCCATCCCCGATAAAAATGCGTTGGTTCGCAAAGCCGGCTCGCTGACGATCACCCGTCCCACGCTGATTCCCTCCTCCGCCCCTCCCACCAAACTGACCGAGGCCGTCCAAAAATCAGGCGAGCTCACCATTTCGGCTTGGATCACTCCAGCCAACACCTCACAGAAAGGACCAGCACGGATCGTTTCCATTTCGAGAGACTCCTCCAATCGCAACACCACGCTTGGCCAAGAAGGCTCGAAATTCGACGCCCGCTTCCGCACCGACAAAACCGATTCCAATGGAACGCCCTCCCTTTCGGCAGGAGCAGTCAAAACCCAGGCCACTCACCTGGTCTTCACCCGCTCACGCGACGGACGAGGCACCCTCTTTGTCAATGGCCGGGCTGCCGGCAATCGCAACTTCTCCGGGGCACCCAAGAACTGGGACAAAAACTATCGCCTCGCAATTGGCAACGAATTCACCAAAGACCGCCCCTGGCTCGGCACCTTCCATCAAGTCGCGCTCTACGGATCCGCGCTGAATGAAAACGAAGTCGCCGCCCTCTATAAGAAGGGCCACACCCCGCCCAAGCCGCAGACTGCCGCCGAACGATCCGAATTTCTCTTCGTCAATCATATCGAACCCATCCTCGCCCGTCACTGCCTCGAATGCCACGACTCAACCACCGCCGAAGGCGATCTCGATCTCTCGCAAAAGAAGACCGCCTTCCTCGATCCCGACATCGTTTCCGCCGGCCATCTCAAGAAGAGCCTCCTCTGGGAATCAGTCGAATCCGATGAGATGCCCGAAAAGCGCACCCCTCTTTCGGCCGAAGAAAAGAAACTCCTGCGCGAATGGATTTCCACTGGAGCAGCCTGGACCTCGACCAACATCGATCCCGCCGCCCATCTTCTTCTGACCAACCCCAAGAAATTCCCCCGTCGTCTCACCACTTCTGAATACATCGCGACCGTCAAGGCCGCCACCGGCGTGGACATTTCGAGCGAAGCCCGCGAACTCCTTCCTCCGGATCTGCGTACCGACGGATTCAGCAACACTGCCTACAATCTCGGCGTCGATCTGAAACACGTGGAAGCCCACGCCAAGCTAGCCAACCTCATCGTATCACGCCTCGATATCAAGAAGTTCGCCGCTCGCTTCTCACGCAACCGCAGCACCACTCAGAAACCCATCCAGGCCCACATCCGCTCTGTGGGCACCTGGCTTCTCCGCGGCCCTCTCAGCGATCGCGAAGTTCACCTCTACCAAGGACTCGCCACCACTGTCGGCTCGGGCGGCGGCGATTTCGACGAAGCCTTTGCCTACATCCTCCGCGGCATGCTTCAGTCACCCCGCTTCCTCTATCGCATCGAAAGCGAGGGCTCTCCCAACTCTTACGAATTGGCCTCCCGCCTGAGCTATCTCATCTGGGGAGGACCACCCGACAAGGAACTCTTCGACGCCGCCAAAAACAATTCCCTGCAGAATCCCGATCAACTTCGCAGGCAAGTCGAGCGCATGCTCCGCGACCCCCGCGCCGTCGAACAATCACTCGCCTTCATCTCCGAGTGGCTCAACATCGGCCATCTCAAAAACCTCCAACCCGACACCAAGAAGTTCCCCGCTTGGCAACCCGAACTCGCCGACGACATGCGACGCGAAACGCTCGCCTTCGCCCGTCACCTCCTCTGGGAGGAACAACGCCCCCTCGGCGATCTCCTCAACGCCCGCGTCACTTTCCTCACCCCCCGCCTCGCCAAACACTACGGCCTTGAACCACAGGGCGAAGGATTCCAAAAGTACGACCTCTCCCGTACTCCACGCGGTGGACTCCTCACCCAGGGCAGCCTTCTCTCCATCGGAGGCGATGAAGCCTCCATGGTCACCCGCGGACTGTTTGTCCTTCACGACCTCCTTCGCGGCTCGGTCAAAGATCCACCTCCCGGCGTTGACACCAGCCCCACCCCTTCCGCTCCAGGACTCCCCCAGCGCATCATTGCCGAAAAGCGAATCCTCGACCAATCCTGCGGCGGATGCCATTCCAAGTTCGAACCTCTCGCCTTCGGCCTGGAACAATTCGATGGCCTCGGCCGATTCTCGCTCACCGATCACTTCAAGAACAAGCTTCGTGAGGACGGCGAGATTCTCATCCCGGGCACTTCGGCACCTGTCAAATACCAGACCTCACGGGAATTGATGGACCTTCTTGCCAAGAGCCCCCGGGTTCGCCAGAATATCATCTGGAAGCTCACTCAATTCGCCCTCGGACGACCCATCGCCAATCAGGACCGTTCCCACCTCGAAGCCCTCTACCAGTCCGTCCGCGACGAACAAACCTATCAGAACGTCATTCTCCAGCTCGCCACTTCTCCCCTCCTCACCCAGTAATCCACCATGAACCGCCGCACTCTTCTCCGCAGCCTCGCCGGCACGACCATCGGTCTTCCCTTTCTCGAAGAAATGTCCGCCGCCTCCAAGGCCGCCAATCAGGCGATTCCGATGCGGGCCTTCAACGTCTTTTTCGGACTTGGCATCCCCGCACCTCTTCAATCGGAAGGATTCGACGGCGTGATGGAACCTCTCAAACCCCTCGCCGACAAACTTCTCATCATGCGCGGGGTCGATCATGTCCGAGCCGATGAGTCAGGAATCAATGCCCACTTCGATGGCGCCTCTGCCGCCTTCACCGCCACCGCCCCGAATGGCGAAGCTCGCGCCGGGGGTGCTTCCCTCGACCAACTTCTCCGCCGCGCCCACTACCCGAACGGGCAACCCGATGGCATCGTCCCCACCCTCGTCGCCGGCACCTTCTTCCGACGGAGCCGAATCTCGCGCTACGTTCATTCCTACAATCCCGACGGCACGGTAGCGGCTGCCATGCAGGAACGCCCGGTCGATCTCTTCTCCCGCGTCTTCGGTCGTATTCAAGGCAGCGATGGACTGGACGAACGACTTCAACGCAGCGTTCTCGATTCGGTCCTCGAAGATTATCGCCACTACTCCGGCAAAAACTCGCCATTAGGCTCCGCCTCCAAGGATCGCTTCAAGGACCATCTCGACCGCATCCGCGAGTACGAGCAAAGAGCCTTCCAGTTCGAAGTCGACAAGAACGCTCCACCGCGACCCCAGCCCTCCCAACTCCCCCACGGCGGACAAGCCGACCCGGGTGGACAGGGCCTGGATATGAAGCTCGACGACCTCACCCGCGAATGGCGTCTCATGGCTGAACTCTACGCTCTTGCCATCCAGACCGACCGCGCCCGCTTCGGATCCCTCACCTTCCTCGCCGCAGGTGAACGCCTTCGCGTCACCGGCGACTACATTTACAACGGAGAAAAACGCTTCACCTTCGACGACTCCGCCCAGCTCCGCGCTTCCGGCGACAAGGGCTGCTCCCACGAGTGGTGGCACAAGTTCAACGAGAAGAAAAAGAACGAACAGCTCCGCGCCCATGCCCACATGAAAATGCGCGAAGTAGCCCACTTCCTTTCCTTGCTCGCCGACGACAATACCCGCGAAGCCAACGGAAAGACTCTCCTCGAGAATGCCATGATCACCGTATCCACCGAATCCGGTGATGGTCGACACAATGATACCAAGCGTGAGCTCTCCGGCGTCTTCCACGCCTGCACCGGAGCAGGCGGCCGACTCAAAACCGGCCAAATCGTCGACGTCAATGCCGAAGGCCTCGATGTCTACAACACGATGGCCAGAACCACCGGCATCAAAGCCAAACTCGGCCCCCAGAACCGCCCCGGAAAAGTCATCGACAAAATCATCGCTTGATCTGAAAAGAGTGCCCGTCCCGGACATCTCTTTTCATTCATGACTTCCTCTTCGGCTTCTCAAAGAACCACCCAACTCTTCTGGGGATCGGTGATGACGATCCTCCTTTTCGCATCACTCTGTCTCATTTCCCTTCTCAGCGGCAAGATCCGCCCCTTCAGGCCGTGCGCATGCTGGAGTTTGCTTCCGGTTCAACCATCGAAAGGATCTACAGCGTCCTCTACACCGGCGCTCTCTGGACCACCTTCTTCGCCGCCCTGCTCTCCCGACATTTTACCTCCCTGCGGTCCTTCGCCCTCATGGCCATCGGAATGGCCATCAGCTTCATCACCCTTCCGGTGAGCTACAGCATCCTCACCCAACCGCAATTCGGCGAGTTCGCCTTCTACCTTCCGGAAATCCTCTCCCTCGCCGCTCTTCTTCTGCTCGCCTTGAACCTGCGCAGCAAAGGTGAGCGAAAAAGCGACTAGGCAATCAAGGGCGCGATCACCAGGCTGACGATCGCCATCACGTTGATCAGGATGTTCATCGACGGTCCCGAGGTATCCTTCAATGGATCACCCACGGTGTCACCAACCACACTGGCCACGTGGGCATCGGAACCCTTGCCCCCGTGGTTTCCTTCCTCGATGAATTTCTTGGCATTGTCCCAAGCTCCTCCGGCATTGGACATCATGAGTGCGAGAAGAATGCACACCACCAGCGCCCCGCAAAGGGTGCCGGCCAGAGCAACCGCTCCGTGTGATCCAAATCCAAAGCCCACCACAATCGGAGTTCCCACCGCCAGCACCGCCGGAAGAATCATGCGCTTGGTAGCGGCATTGGTCGCAATGTCGACACAACGTTCGGTGTCGGGCTCACCCTTTCCTTCGAGAATCCCGGGGATCTCTTTGAACTGACGACGAATCTCGGCAATCATGTCAAAGGCCGCCTTGCCCACGGCCTCCATGGTAATGGCCCCATTCAGAAAAGGCACCACGCCACCGATAAAGATTCCCACGAAGAAGGTCCGCAGAATTTCCGGATCGGACAGGTTCAAGGACACGCCGGTCTTCTGAATGAAGGCCGTAATAAGAGCGAGCGCTGCCAATCCAGCCGCTCCAATCGCGAAGCCTTTTCCGATCGCTGCCGTGGTGTTGCCCACCGCATCGAGACCATCGGTAATGTCACGGGTTTCTTCGCCCATCTCGGCCATTTGGGCGATGCCGCCCGCGTTGTCGGCTACCGGACCATAGGCATCGATTGCCATCGTGATCCCCACCGTTCCCAACATGCCCACCGCCGCCATGCCAACCCCATAGAGTTCAGCGAATTCGTAGGAAATAAAAACCGTCGCGGCAATCGTCAGCAAAGGAACGGCCACCGAACGCAGTCCAATCGCCAGTCCCGAAATGGTCAGCGTGGCCACGCCCATCTCGCCTTGCTTGGCGATCATGCGCACCGGACCACCCGCGGTGTAGTGCTCGGTGATCAAACCAATGATAATGCCTCCCACCGCGCCACTCAGGACACACAAAGGCGCCGCCGAGCTCAGACCCAGCACGCTGCAAGTAATGAACGAAGCGACGATGAAGAGAATCGCCGATCCAATCGTGCCCACCCGCAAGGCTCCCGCCGGTTCCTTGGCCGACATCGCCTTCACCAGTAGAATGCCCAACACCGAACAAAGAAGTCCGACGGTGGTGAGGATCAAAGGAAGCTGCATCAGCAAACCGACATCCTTGGTGCCGATTTTGTTCATGAACTCGCCAGCCGCTGCCGCTGTCTCTGGAGCACCCAGTCTCGCGCCAATGGCTCCGGCAATCGCGATGGTGGCAATCTGCGCCCCACAGTAGGATTCAAAAATGTCCGATCCCATTCCAGCCACGTCACCGACGTTGTCACCCACGTTGTCAGCAATCACGCCAGGGTTGCGGGGATCATCCTCGGGAATCCCGGCTTCCACCTTTCCGACCAAATCGGCACCGACATCAGCCGCCTTGGTGAAGATGCCTCCCCCGACACGATAAAAGAGCGCCACCAGGGAGGCCCCCATCGCAAAACCTTCCATGATCTCCGCAACATGCTCGGAGTCCGAAAAGAACCAGAAGAGCCCGCCCAGCCCGATCAGGCCCATCGAAGCGACCGTCAGGCCCATCACGCTGCCCCCGAAAAATGCGACCGACAAGGCCGGTCCCTGACCTTCATTCTTGGCCGCCAAAGTGGTGCGCACATTGGCCTTGGTCGCGGTGAACATTCCCACGAAGCCTGCAAAGGACGAAGCGAGCGCTCCCAAGAAAAAGGCCACCGCCTGCTGGGGACCATATTCCGGCTGGAAGAAGAAAATTGCTCCTCCGATCACCACCGCGAAGGCCGAGATCAGGATGAATTCACGCTTCATGAAAATCATCGCTCCCCGGTGGATCTTCTCGGCAATTTCCGCGACCACTCCTTCGCCACCCGACCGCTTGGCAATGCTGGCAAAAAAGGCGTAGGCAATCCCGAGTCCCAAAAGCCCGGCGAGAGGCGTAACAATCGTGCTTACTGACATAGATGCTATTTCGGCTGTTCAAAAAACTGAAAAAGGACGCCGTCGACGACCGCGCCCCGTTCAATGAAGGTTCGGCGACTTTATGACGAGTTCCCCCCCTGACAACGAAAAACAAGCCCGATTCAGCAACAAATCCGACTTGTATGACACACCCTAACGGATCCCACATAATGAGCGGATCAAGAGACGCACACGAGCGAAACAGGCAAACCACTGCCCAACCTTTTCATTGGTTTCAACTTTGATAGGATCCTCGCGACGAGTTGGCTCATTCACCTCGGCACTTTCATCGTTCTTGTTGGAACCCTCGTCGCAGAGGAAGCTTCTCCAGCGGCCAAGAAGATTGCCGCAGAAACCCAGGAAAAACTCAAAGATACCGCCCTCTTTTTCGAGGTCTGAGAACTTTTGAGCGGATGTGTGTGGAATGCCACGGTCGCACCGGTCTCGGCAACGGAGCATGGTCAGAAACCATGACCAACAAACCCCGCAATCTTCGCAGCGGTATTTTTAAATTTCGCACCACGCCTTACGGAAAACTCCCTTCCGATGATGACCTGCGGCGAACGATCCGGGAAGAAATCGCCGGAACCGCCATGCCGACCTTTGCCAAAATGAACGAGCGAGAACTTGAGGGCATCGTCACCTACGTCCAAAGTCTCTCGCGCCGCTGGCGGGACGAAAAGAACTATGCTGTTCCCATCACGCTTCCTGAAAAGCCTGCCTGGCTTGATGACGCCGCAAAAAACGCAGACCACGTCGCTCAAGGAAAAACCCTCTTTACCAAGACATGCGCCAGCTGCCACGGAGCAGAGGGTCAAGGAAACGGGCCTGCCTCGAAAGGTCTCGGTGATGTTTGGAAGCAACCCATCAAACCCGCCGACCTCTCCCGGCCCCACCTTAAAAGCGGCAACAAACCTTCCGACCTCTTTCGAACCATCGCGACCGGTCTCGATGGAACCCCAATAGTTGGCTTCTTCGACCCCCTCACACCCGACGAGATCTGGGACCTCGTTAGCTACGTTGAAAGCCTGCGCAAAGAAGGATAGGGATTTTAAACTTTGGGAAATAACCACCGATCTCTCGCCAGACGAAAAAATCGCGGGCTTCCTCCCGGAAAGATTGCTGCTAGGCTCGCGCCAATGTCTTTCTCACGCTTCCTCGCCTGCTCACTCCTCGCCAATCCCGCAGGACTTGCGATGGCCGAAGATGACCTGCAGGTCGACGTGTTGCTGGAGGCACCCCTCATGGCCCAACCGTCTTTCCTGAACTTCGACGAACGTGGCCGGATGTGGGTCATGCAATACCGCCAATACCCCTTCCCCGCCGGCGTTGAGCTGGTCAATCGCGATCAATTCTGGCGGAGCACCTACGATCGAAAGATTCCTCCTCCCGGACATCCCGACTACCCGCGGGGCAAGGACCTCATCACCATTCACGAAGATTGCGACGGCGATGGCACTTATGAACACAACGAGGTCTTTCTGGACGGACTGAACTTCGCCACCAGCTTTGTGCGGGGAAACAAAGGGGTCTGGCTGTTACAACCGCCCTACCTTCTTTTCTATCCGGAAAATAGCGATGGCACGATGAGCAAGAAACCCATTGTCCATCTGGATGGCTTCGGGATCGAAGATTCCCATGCCATCGCCACGGCCCTGACCTGGGGACCCGACGGTTGGCTCTATGGCTGCCAAGGGTCGACCGTCTCACTCGACATCCAGGGGATCAAACGACAAGGGCAGTTGATCTGGCGTTATCACCCCGCGAAGAAAACCTTTGAAATCTTCGCCGAAGGAGGCGGAAACATCTGGAGTTGCGAATTCGATTCGGTGGGACGCCTCTTTGCCGGCAGCAACAACAAGTATGTCGGATACTGGTATCATCAGGGCGGCTACTACGGAAAGAACTTCGGAAAACACGGAGACCTTTCCAACCCCCATGCTTACGGATACTTCGATGGGATCCCCCACAAGAAATACAAGCGGGTCACGACCTCCATCATGATTTATGAAGGACAGTCCCTTTCCGACCGCTTCCACTCAGCACTGATGTTTGCCAACCCGCTGGCCGATGGCGTTGGCGCTTACTCACTGGACCAACAAGGACTGTCATTCCAAGCCGAACCACTCGAGGTGATCAACATTCTCCCTCGTGAAGATCACTTCCGGCCGGTCTATCTCGACTTCGGACCCGATGGAGCCATCTACGTATGCGACTGGCAGGACACTCAGGTCAACCACATGAAGAACACCATCGGACAGATCAGCCCGGACGACGGACGGATCTTCCGAATCAAAGACAAACAAACTTCTCCCCTGAAGCCATTTGATCTCGAAAAGGAGAGCATCGGAAACCTTCTCGCCTATCTCGAAGTTCCCAATCGATGGTGGCGAGAAACCGCACGACTGGTTTTGGGTCATCGCGACGATCGAAAAGAAGCCATTCCTCGACTGACGACATGGTTGCAGGAACGTCACGACCAACTCGCCCTCGAAGCCCTCTGGGCTCTGCACCTCTGCGAAGGCTTCAACGACGAAACCTTCGCCCTCGCTCTCTCTAACAGAAACCCACACGTTCGTCGTTGGGCCATTCGCCTTGCCGGCGACCAGAATCAATTCTCGCCGACAAAATGGCAGAAACTTCAGGACAGACTCGTGGTTGAAGACGATCTCGAAGTCCTCGGCCAGATTGCCTCGACCGCCGCCCGCCTTCCCTCAACCCAAGCGGCTCCGCTTCTTCAGCTCCTGCTTTCCAACAACCAACATTACGGAGACAGACACCTCACCCTCCTGACCTGGTGGGCCATTGAAAGACACCTTCTTGAGATCCCGGATACCTTGGTCGCCATGATGGGCAGCCGGCAACTGATCCGGACGAACCCGGCATGGCCGACGCTGACCTCCTTCATGATCCGAAGGTTGGCCAGCGAACAATCACAAGACCACCTCCTCCGCTGCGCCCGCCTCTTCAAACTCTCACGCCCTCACCATCCTCAGTTTCTGGAAGCCTTTGAATCAGCCTATGAAGGAAGAAGCATGCAAAACCTTCCTCAAGAATTGTTAGAAGCACTCGGCGAGTCAGACAAACTCCCCCTGCACCTCCAACTCAGACTGGCGATCAAGGGATCCCAGGCCACGGCCCTCAAGCAACTCGAATCGATTGATCGCCCTGACAACATCCGTCTCATCGAATACTTCGGAGAAACCACCAAGGCGGAAGCTCTTCCTCTCTTGTTGGGACAGCTGGATTCGAAGCACTCGGAAATCCTTCGCCACACCCTTTCCTCGCTTCAGGCCTACCCTTCGGACCAAGTCGGATTGGCGGTTCTGAAACGTTTTTCGAACCTTGATCTCGAACTTCGCGAGGCGGCCAGCGTTCTACTGCTTTCCCGGAAGAACTGGACCCACCAATGGCTCCAGGCTCTCAAGTCGTCTCCCCAGCTCAGGAAAGCCCTGCCGGAAACAGCGTCGACATCACTGCAAGCCAGCAAAGACCCGGAGATTCTTCGTCTTGCGCAAGAGATCTGGCCCGACCATGGCACTGCGACTACGACCAACCATCAGAATGAGATTACTCGAATCAAAAAACTCCTCACCGCAGGCCAAGCCGGGGATTTGCATCGGGGCAAAGATCTCTTCACCGCACGCTGCGCCTCTTGTCATCAGCTTCACGGAACCGGTGGGGACATCGGGCCAGGACTTACCGAATACCAACGAGAAAACCACGACACCCTTCTTCAGGCCATCGTAACTCCCGATCTCGAAATCCGGGAAGGCTTTGAAAACTATTTGATCGAAACCAAGGACGGACGAAGGATGAGCGGCTTCCTCAAGCGCAACGACCGTCAGCTGGTCGTCATCCAACCCATCGGAGGCCTGGCTATCAAAATCCCAAGCCAAGAGATCAAGTCAAAGGAACGGGTGGGGGCTTCCCTCATGCCTGCGGGACTTCTCAATGGATTGAGCGATCAGGAGCTTCTCGATTTCTTCGCCTATCTGGGCAGTGCCCAACCTCTTCCGCCAAAGCGGTAATCATCCTTCAAACCGCCTGGCCTGATCGCGAAATCGTTCAGGGATTTCCCCTCCCACCGCCAGGATGGTTGCAAGACCATCGGCCAACCACGCTTCATCCGCTTCAACGGCAAAGAGTTCATCGGGAACCGGACTCTCACCCGACCGTGGATTGATCAGATGATTGGTCGGTGAAGTAGCCGACAATCTCTGGCCACTTCCACTCGAAACGGCTAGAGCTCTCGAAAGTTGCACACTCTTCTTCCCGACTTGCACCGGCCAGGGCTTTTCGCCCACCACCCGGAATTCCCCGAAGTTCACCAAGGCCGACTCCGCCTCAATGGCCTCTGCCACCACATCAGTGAGATATCCCTGGGCAATGGCATTCAGATCCAGAGACATTCCTTTCGGGATGGAAACCTCCTTCTCAGAAAATGAAACTTGATTGAAATCAACCAAACGCCGTCTCTCCTCAGCAGCTGACTGCGTCGGTTCCCTCCCTTCCTCGATCTCTGTCTTCAACCACCGCAGATAGGAACGAATCGTGGGATCAAACAGTCCCTCGCTTGCTTCAAAGAGTTCCCGGGATTTCTCCAGGCAGCGAAGGACATGCTTCGAAGGATTCTTCAGGGAGCCCATCTCATTCAACCAGGTCAAAGGCGAGCTGGCCTCCCACATCGTCAACGCCGATTCCACCTCACGTGCCAGATCAAGAGCGGGTTCCAGATCGAGATCACCTCGATAAGAGATCGAAACCTCAATCCCCAGATGAATGCCCTCCCATCTCTGCTTCTTCTCACCTCCCGAACAGCTCCCCAGCGCAAGCGCTCCCGAAGTCATCCCAAGAAACTGCCGCCGCTTCATGACCGGCGCTTGGGAAAGAGTCGAAGACCCAGTAGGGTCAGGACAATCAGACTAACCGCGGACAGATCGGTGATCAACCAGCCGGGCCAACCAAAGAGACTCCCTGAATGGGCATCGAGAATGACCCTCGAAAGAGGCATGGACCGTCGGGTCCGAATAGCCTCGCTAAGCGTCTCGAGGTCCTCGCCAGCCAGCTTTTCCGGTCGATCGGGAATCCCCTCTTCCGTGGATTCTTCGGAGGTGAAAAAGTCCTCGCTCAATTGATACCAACCGGACCCGACTTTGACTAACAGGCGGTTTTCAATGAAATCAATTGCCTCAACCGGAACCTCAGGAAGACTCAACTCATCGAGCTTGAGAACCAGCTCATTCGAGCCATCGTAGATACCTATCACCTCGTCCAGCGCGATGACCAATTGCCCCTTCAAAGCTTCAGCTCCCACCAAACGCCCTTGCAGGGTCAGCGGCTTGGAATCGAGAAACAAATAGCCGTCCCATTCCACAACCTTCCGGTCTCCAACATTCAAAGCCAAAGGCTCCCCTTCGGGAAGCTGGTTGTAGTGTCTCAAGATCCAACCGGTCGAGACCATGCGGTCATTCAACCCAAGAGACTCGGCATGATTCAGCAGAACCCCCGAAATGGCCAACCACAGCAAGGGCAGAGAAGCGATCAACCCGAGCCACCGATGCCACTGACGGGCAACGTGCCTGCGACGTCGGGGACCTTCATGCTTCATTTCAATGTTTCGAGATACAAAGCCAGACGCGCCAACTTGGTCAAGGCTCGTACCGAAAGGGTCGCCCCGGCGATGTTGCTGGGATTTCTTGTCAGCCGTGAATCCGACTTCAGGGAAACTCCGCTGAACTGGCGGGTGAAGGAAGTCCGGGCCACCTCATAACCGTGGGTTTCCCGGTAGACGAGGACCTTGACCGATTCGATCTTATTACCACGAACCACATACCCCGTCGTGATGAACTCGGTCTTTCCAACCTCTTCCAGAATGTAGACGGTCCGTCCGCCGACCGACCAATAACGAATGGCCTTGGTGTAATAATTCCGTCCCAGAATCGCCCGGATACGAGCCTGCTGGGCACCCGTCGGGGTAATGGCCTTGGTCGCAGGGATCTGTCCCAGACTACTCCGGACAAAATCCGACGGCTTTTGATAAACCTTGGGCGCGGCAAAGGCACTCCCCCCGAAGAGGAGGAGTGCCGTCATGAAAAAGAGCCGCTGAAATTTAGAAGCTATAGCCAAGGCCGAAGTTGAAGGTTTCGTTATTGTCTGCACCATCTCGCTCAATTTGGGTGTAGTCGGCCTTCAACACCACATTGTCAATCGGCCAGTAGTTGATACCGACGGTGTATTCGTCGGTTTCCCCTCCCCGGGCATTCCCGGCCCCACGGGCGTAGTCATAAAATCCATAGCGACCGAAAATCCCAACCGACTGATCACCGAAGCTCCATCGGTAGGAAGGCTGAATGTAGTAACCCCACTGATGATCAGCATCATTGGCTTCGAAGGAATCTCCCTGAATATCCCAGTTGGCAATCAAAGCGCGCAGGCCGAATCCCCCACGTTGATAAACCGCCGATCCCCCCAGCAGGAGTGCCGAGTTGTCTTCCATGTCGGTGGGTGCAATGTCGTTCTGATAGTTGGCAAATGCGGTCAAAGACAAACCTTCGATCCCGTTGTAGCGGACCCGGGCCGAAGCTGCATAATCCGAAGCATTGGCTTCGGCCACTTTTTGACGACCACTGCGAATGCGGAAGGCGTTGCTATCGTCAAGGTCAGTGGAAACGGACAAACCGGAGTGCACCCCAAGGTCGAACCCAAGACCATTGTCGCAGTTTCTCGAAATCATCGCTCCCCCTTCCCACCAGGTCGTGGGAATGATGTTCGCTTCGATCCCGTTCCGCTCCACTCCATAGAAAGTGTCGGGCTCGTGAACTTCATTCAGAATTCCGATCGGGAGTAGATACTGACCGGCCCGGACATACCAACCCTGATCGAGGGCGAATTCAACGTAAGCCTGCTCGAGCTCCACTTCTCCCGGCTTGCCATCACCCGAGAGCGAGTGCTCCAGTTCCACTTCCGAGAAGAACTTGATACGGTCGTTGTAGCGATAGTTCAGGAAAAGAACGAAGCGATGGAAATCAATCTGCTCCTTATCTCCCTGATTGAGGTGCAACTCACCGTAACCACCGAGATCAAAATTCGAAAGAGCTCCCGGTCCCCCGGCACTGTTCTCACGAAGGAACGCCGCGTCAATGTCATCGGCAGTCGCAGTGTTCGATGAAGAACCGCCCACCGGGGTCGGCATGGAAATCTGATTGGAAGGGGCCGGCGCAGGAGCTGCAGGACCAGACTCCTCAAGCGGACCATACTTGGCCTCATATTTGTTGACCTTGTCTTCGAGCTTCTCAAGACGAGCCGCGAGTTCTTCCAGGGTCACTCCGTTTGCCGGAGCCGATGCCAACGCTGCAATGGCAGCGAAGAGTGCTTGTTGAGCTTTCATGTCGCGCGCTTCTTATTGAGACTGAGTCTCATGAGCAAGAAGTTTTTGCCCATTTTTGAAATTTTCTCGGCCCGACAACTCAAACGGCCTTATTTCTCGCGGATTTCGTAAAGGAGCTGGACTTTGTCCAAATAGCGATTGAGTGGGTCATCCTTTTTCTCACGCTGGATCTCGACGTTCTCTTTAAACTCGAGGAAGTCCTCAAATTCCCCCGACTCCACCTGAACCGTGGAAATGTGGTAGTAGTCCATCAAGTCGACCATCATCTGATATCGCCTCTTTTCTGCCTCGCGATAAACCCGGAGGTTCTCGAAAACCTTCTCTACTTCATCGGCGTCTTTGATTTCTTCGAGGGCAATGGCTTCGAGAATCTGGAGATATCCCACAAGAACCGAGCGGTAAGTAGGGAAACAGCGATAGCTGAGATTGGTGAGGAGATCCGCCGCCGGCCGGACCACCGCAATTCGCTCCTCTTCTGTCTCGAGTTCCTGAATCTCCGTCCAAAAACTGAGGTCTTTCTGAACCGTCTTTCCGGTGGCGTTCTTGAAATAAAGCTTCAGCGCCTTGTTCAATTGCTCTTCGGTTTCAGGGACGGTCATCGCCTCGCTCAGCGGAGCTTCCGACATCGCGGCGACTTGCAACATCCACCACCGCTCCAAGCCTTCGCGTCCCAGGTTGACCTGGGGAAAGTGGGTTCGCAACAAAGTGAGATGTTCGCCTTCAAAAGTCGCCACTTTGGCGAGGTAGTTCTCCATGGCCAACTTTCCCTGCGGCTGGGCCAACAAGGCCATCACCAAGGCTCCCGAAGAAGCTCGAAATAGCTCGCGGCTCAGGGTGTTCATTTCGGAAACCCCTTCCTGTTCCACCAATTTCTCCACCGCCATCCAGCCACCACTCTCAACAAGCGAGGAATAGATCCGCCGATCACCCTTGCCATTTTTCCACTCGAGAGCCTCGCTCATGCCATCGATCAACCATGGTCGAACTTCGACACGTTCCGCCGCTTCTTCGGGCGGCAAAGCCCGCAAAGTTCGCTCAATCAGCAACATCTCCACCAGGACCCGGTCGAGCGCCTGTTTATCGAAGGAATTCCCCTGCCCCAGCCGCATCTTGACCTCCAACAAATAGCGGTTCTTCTGGTCGTCGGTCTTAAGAAACTGTCGGGCAATGGCCGACGGCTTCCCCTTCTCCGCCGGGACCAAAATCAGTCTGACCGAATAGGGCACTCCCTTGGGAGGCGATGCCAAATCATCGAGTTGCCGGATCAACTGTTCAGAGTCCTGCACGATGGCCCCACGCAGCCGGGAATCCGCACCCACCACCACCACCCGATCCTCCTGGGTGCTGGACATCTCCGCCTGCCCCCACGCCACAAGCGGGAAGAGTAGAAGAATGGACAGAACGGCTTTCACTGGTCCAAGGATCCTTGGCGGTAGGCTGGACGAGGACAAGACCGGATTTGCCTCCCAGCGAATCACGCTTTCATTTTTCGCTACTTGGCTTATCTCCTTCCTCGTCGCCCATGAACAAGCTGGATGAAATCATCGCCTACAAGAAACAAGAGATCGAACCACTCGTCCCTCTGACGAAAAAGCTGCGCGCCTCCGCTCTCATGCGCAACGAGTTCGGCGGCTTTCGCTCGGCCCTCGATCGTGGCCCCGATCAGCTCGGCGTGATCTCCGAAGTCAAAAAGGCTTCGCCATCCGCCGGCATCATCGACCCCGACTTCGACGCCATTCGTCAGGCCAAACGATACATCGATGGAGGAGCGTCCTGCATGTCGATTCTCACCGACGAAAAGTATTTTCAGGGACACCTTTCCTACCTCATCGAAATTTCCAAAATCTCACCCATCCCTCTTCTTCGCAAAGACTTCACCGTTCACGAGTGCCAGATCTATGAGGCAAGTGTGTCAGGAGCCGATGCCATTCTCCTCATTGTGGCTGCCTTGAACGACGACGACCTTCATCGCCTCTACGAAGCCGCCCGCGATGTCCAACTCGACGTCCTGGTCGAAGTCCATGACCTCCCCGAAATGGAACGCGCGCTCGACCTCGGCGCGGATCTCATTGGGATCAATAACCGCAACCTCAAGACGATGACCACCGACCTCGCCACCACCGAACAACTGGCCGAGGAAGTCCCCGACGAAGTCCTTCTGGTATCGGAATCAGGCCTCAAGAATCCAGGTGACGCCCAACGTGCCCTCAACGCCGGAGCCAACGCCATCCTCATCGGAGAAACCCTGATGCGGCACGACGATCCCTCGCGTGCCATCGAGGAATACCTCGTTCTTCAGGCCGAAGCAGCCGAGTAGAGGTCCCGAAATTTTCCCGGACTTCCCCCTCGTAGTCCTTCAAAAATCAACGATGGTTGCAGGCAAATGACCTTCGACCTTTTCTCACTGCCTCCCGGCGACCGCTATCGCATCCTCGCCTCCCTGGTCACCCCCCGCCCCATCGCCTGGGTCACCACTTCCGACGGGAAGGGCCACTACAACACCGCCCCCTTTTCCTTCTTTAACGTCTTCGGATCAAACCCGCCAATTGTCGCCCTCGCCCCCGGCAACAAGGATCGCCACACGCCAAAAGACACCGCCCGCAATATCCGCTCCAATCGGGAATTCGTCGTCCACATGGTCGATGAACCCCTGAGCGATATCATGGTCGCCACCTCGGCCACCTTGCCCCACGGCACCGATGAACTGGAGTGGCACGACCTGAACCTGGTGCCCTGCGAAAAAATTTCCGTCCCCCGGATCGCCGAGGCCCCGGTCGCTCTCGAATGCCTCGAACATTCCACCATCGAGATCGGCACCAATCGGCTGATTATCGGCATCGTGCACTTCGCCCATGTCCGCGACGGGCTCATGTCGCAGGAGGGATATCTTGAACAAGGCGCTTACCATCCGATTGCCCGCATGGCCTCGCCAGACTGGTACGCCCGGACCAATGACCAGTTCGAAATTCCCCGGCCCGATTAACAATCGGCAACTCTCACTTCAAAAAAGCCGGCCTGTCTGACAAGAAACGTATCATTGACCTTGTCGCGCCCATCGCCGTCCGCAAGAGTTTCCCGCGCCGGGATCCCTCAGGGCTCCCAAGTCCTTCGACACCATGCTCCTTTCTTTCGACACTCTTGGATCTGATAGCGATGACGCTCTCGTCTTCCTGCACGGGCTCGGAGCCGGGAAAATCCAGACCACGTCGGGACTCGACAACCTTACCGGGATCCGCGTCATCGCCCCCGACCTTCCTGGTCACGGGGACTCGACGGATTTTGATCCCGAAACCTTTTCCTTCGATTCCTTCGCCGACCATGTCGTCGCTCTCATGGATCATCTGGGAATCGGCCAATGCCACCTCGGCGGCCTCTCGATGGGATCCGGCATCACCTTGAATATCGCCCTGCGCTACCCCGACCGCTTCAAGAAGCTCATTCTGCTCCGACCTTCCTGGCTCGACTCCCCCCGCCCCGACCATCTCAAGTTGGTCGCCGACGCCGGCGAAATGCCTCAAGGCGAATTCGAAGCCCTCCCCGAGTTTCAGGCTCTCCTCGCTTCCAATCTCCCGGTCGCCAATTCCATCACGGCTGTTTACCAACGCTCGGACAATGCCGTGCTCTCACGGATGTGGAACAGCCAACCCTTTCCCTCACTCGACGACCTCTCGACCATCGATGCGCCCGCGCTCGTGATGTCGAGCCCTCGCGATGACCTTCATCCCGAGGAGGTGGCGTCGAAGATTGCCGGCGCTCTTTCAAATTCACAACTGATTGACCTCCCCGCCCGCTACCACGAGCCGGAGGCCTACCAACAAGCTCTCAACCAACACGTATCCAAATTCCTGACATGATCACCAAACGTCTCACCACCGAACAGATCCTCGCCAACCTCAAGGCCAAGGTCGACGCCCGCATCCCTATCATGATCTCTTCCGCCGGAAGTGGTCTCGTGGCCAAACTCCAGGAGGCCGCCGGCACTGATTGCATCAATACCTTTTCCGGAGCCCGCCTCCGCGCCAATGGCATGGGCACGATGTCCATGATGTGGCCCATCCTAGACTCCAACAAGCAGACCCTCGACTACACCCGCGAGGACATCATGCCCGCCCTCGAAGGAAAGGCCTTCGTCTGTGCCTGCCTCAATGCCAACGACCCTCTCAAGGACATGCGCATGGTGCTTCAACAATGCAAGGACATGGGCGTCCAGTCGGTTTCCAACATCGGCCCGTCCATTTCCTACGTCGATCACGACTCGGAGATCTTCAAGGTCATGACCTCTGCCGGCATCACCATTCAAAACGAAATCGACATGCTCATTCTCGCAAAAGAGGAAATGGACATGGTTTCCGTTGGGCTCGCCTTCACCGAAGAAGATTCCTACGCCATCTGCGAACAAGCCAAACCTCACATTTTCTGTTATCACGCCGGTACCACCAAGGGAGGCATCAAGGGATACGACAACGGCATGACCATCGAAGAAACCGCCGAGCAAACCGAGAAGGTTTACCAGAAGTGTCGAGAGCTCAGCCCCGACACCATTCTCGTGGCTCACGGAGCCGCCATGGAAACTCCCGACGAAGCGCAATACATGCTCAACAACACTAGCGGTCACGGCTTCTGGACCGGCTCATCCACCGAGCGTCTGCCCATCGAACGCGCCGTCACCGCCGCAGCCAATGAATTCCGTGGCCTGAGCTTCGACAAGTAATCGCGAAGCGGTCCAACACCGCTGAAAACAAATCTCTTCAACCCCGGGTTCAGACACCCGGGGTTTTTTGTCTCTACTCCTCGATCACCCTCACAAACACCTGGCGGGTCTCGGCATCGAAAATCTCCAGATTGCCGTATCGCCCGGATGTCACGTTGCCCTCTGATTCGATTCCGCTGGCCAGAGTTTCCCAATCTTCAAGATCGAGAGAAACCTCCAGAAGATAGGTCTTCCCAGGGCGGGAGTTGAATTCGAGATAGACCGCATTCCCGAGAGAAGTTCGTTCAAATCGGGTAATCTCAAGAGGAGCCAAAACAATCTGGTCTGCAGTAGTGCCTGGCGAAGCAAACATTCCGGCCACCTGCTCGGGACTCAACTCAATATTGTACATTTGGAAGTCATCAAGATCTCCATTGAAACCTGTCCCGGCCGCCGATCGTGTTCCAATCCACAATCTGGAATTTGATTCTCCCGAGTATTCGGGAACTTCACTGGTTGAAAGACTTTCATCGACCAAGACCCCATCAATATACAAACGAGTCCGATCTGCCACGAAATCCCCGAAGCCCGTGGAATCGTAGTGAGTGACCACAATATGACGAATTGTATCGTCCGGCACCGCGCCCGCTTCGGACGAAACAACATCAGTTCCAGCAATCCGGAAGAAGATCTCGCCTGCTGTTCCGATCGTGCACCCATAAATGGAATCCCCCAGTCCAAACCCGGGATCCCTGTTGAACAAGGTATCCTCGCCGACTCCAGCCGTTGGCTTGACCCAGAGCGAGTAGGAAAACGTTGCTGGATGAGGGAAACCATTGTCGGTAAGGATGTAGTTCCCACTGGCACCATCATCGTTCAACATCATCGCAAAACCGTCGCCCCCAATCAGGGAAGGACGTTCAAAAACAGGATCAGGTGCGACCCCGTTCCCGACTGTCGCGGCTGGAAAATTATTGCCTGAAGTTTCAGCCGGCGTTCCCAGGAATCCAATCGGCGAACCGGCAGGATCATCGAATGGCAAACGGAACAAGAGGCCGTCAATCGGTTGGACCTCAACTGGAAAAAACCGGCTGGGTCGAACGACATCATTGCTGACGACTTCGATAGTCGCCTCCGCCAAATCATCAGATCCTCCGGGAAGAAAATCGACATCGATCACTTCGGCTTCCCCTGCCGGAATGGTTAAAGGCAAGGCTTGGCCGATCGAGAATTTCGCGGCATCCGGCCCGGCCAACTTGATCTCGGTGATCACGGCATCGGTAAGCCCTTCGTTGAACAAGGCAAAGGCTCCTTCGATAACTTCATCTGAATTGCCGATCGGAAAAACCGGGGGGATGTAACTCAGGTAAACCTCCCCATCCAGGGTGATTACCACTTCATAATCACCAACTCCTCCTCCCGGAGCTCCCTTACCCGTCCCGGCAACCGTCGGGTCGCTGGGAAGGTTATCAGCATCGGACAGAGTTCCCGGAATCCAGTTACCAACGACAAGGTAGTAGGTTCCAGCAGAGACGGTGGTATAGCGAATATAGGAATCGAAGGAAATGTCATCATCATCATTCACCGCCAAGAGCGTTCCCGAGTTGTCGTAAATTCCGATGACGGTATCAACGTCCGACCCGTCGATACTGGCATTCACATCGAAGACAATGACCTGGCCGGCCACGGCCTCCACCTCGAAGAAGTCGAAATCGCCTGTTCCATTTCCACTGGTTGGACCGAAGGGGCCGTCACCATTGTTTCCGATCGAATAGATCCCTCCCGCAGAGCCGGCCACCAAGGTCGAATCCGTGGCTGTGCCAATTCTATCATTTGGCTCGCTTTGAATCACCTGCGCTGATGCCAAGGCCGAAAAAAGCACCGCACCCGCTCCAAAAACTACCACTCTTTTCATTGGCGGAACCTATCGCCCGAAGGGACCGAACAACAGACAAAAGCCACTCGATCTGTTCGTGAACGAACGTGATCATTGAAACAGACGCCCTCCTCGATCGTATTCCCTTCATGATCCGGGCCTACTTCTTATCACTCTGCTTGACCCTTCCCTGCCTCGCGCAAAAACTCGCGGTGATGGAGACCGCCTTTGGAAATCATGGAGTCGTCAATAGCGTGGAGCTTGTTAAACAAGTCGGCTTCCGAGGCATCCAGATTCACACCGGCAATTTGGATAAAGAAGGTGTCCTCACCCTCGCCGACAATTCTTTGGACTCGAGCAAGCGCACACCATCGAAAAGATCTCCCTCTTCTGGCCCCACACCGACCAAACCCAAATCACCGAAAACCCGAAGCTGAATCAAACAATCGTCGTCACCGAACCCTGATTTCTTATTCGAGCTTTCCCGTTATTTGAACACCTCCCAATCCATTTCAATGGCGTGTTCCGCTCACTCACTTTTTTCGCCTTTCTCCTCTCCGCCCCAACGCTCATCGCCTACAAACTCGGCAACGACAACAATTGCTCTAGATTCCTCTTCGACAAATGACTCCTCTTCCATCGGCGCAACCAGTCAGCCTTCATCCCGGTCTAGTTGGCTTTATCAATTTTCACCCAACAGAAGGCAGCTGAATCGGGATTGGTGGTCAGGCGAAAGCTACGGTATTCATATCCGGGATTGAGGGCGGGAAGCCCACCATCATCAACGCCTATAGTTCGCTCGGTCATGAGCAAATCAGTTCCGGACAGATCGTCGTCGGCCTGGATGGTATAGCTGATCCCGTCGATGGTTGCAGTGGGTTGCGCACCGGTAAAGTTGGCTCCGACGCGGAAAGGAAGAGTGAGAGTGAGGTAACTTCCTCCATCATCATCTGCCATACGCATTCGTTTTTTCCCACTCTTGGCTCCGCTCAAGGGATCTCCATCGTGGCAAATTCGACGAGGTTGGCGCAACCATCTGCATCCGGGTCATCGAGGGGGCCATCGTTAACACCGGCGGTGAGACCCATCTGATCAGCCCACACCGCATAATCACCGATGACGACTGGCGCGCTGGTCACGCTGGAGGCAAGAGAGTTGCCGAGTCCGTCATTGATACTCTGTCCACCGTCTTGAGCATCTGCTGCCACGGAAACACTTCCATCCCCGCTGACATTCACCAAGGTGAGGACATAGATTTCATCGGAGCCGGTAATTGATCCAAACTCGTAACTCACTCCCGGTGGCGTACTCTTCAATCAGAGCTTCGTTTCCAAAGCTGCGATCACGCCTCTGGCCTTCTCGCGGGCTTTGTCGATATCATCGGCTCTCCCTAGCCCTACCGCCATGCGGCGTTTACCGGCGACCTTGGGCTTTCCGAAGAGACGGAGCTGGGTATTGGGCTCCGCCAAGGCTCCTTCGATATTTCCGAAGCTAACCTGCTCTGAATGCCCTTCAACGACATGAGCGCAAGAGGCCGACGGTCCGTGATGGTGAATATTGGGGATGGCCAAGCCCAGAATGGCCCGGGCGTGGAGGGCGAACTGGCTCAAATCCTGGGAAATCATGGTCACCATTCCGGTGTCGTGAGGTCGCGGTGAGACCTCGGAGAAGATGACTTCATCACCTTTGACAAACAACTCGACCCCAAAAACGCCATAGCCGCCGAGATTCTCGGTGACCTTTCCAGCCATCTTTTGAGCACTGGCCAGAGCTGCTTCCGACATCGGCTGGGGCTGCCATGACTCCCGGTAGTCACCATCAACCTGAATGTGGCCGATGGGATCACAGAACGACGTTCCGCCCGCATGGCGCACCGTCAACAGGGTGATTTCATAATCAAATTCCACAAAGCCCTCCACGATCACCTTCCCCGCTCCGGCCCGCCCGCCTTCCTGGGCATACTCCCAGGCTGGAAGGATGTCCTCTTCAGTCTTCAAGGTCGATTGACCTTTTCCCGACGATGACATGATGGGCTTCACGACACAGGGCAGGCCAATTTCCGCAATGGAGGCCTGATACTCTTCCAAGGTCGCAGCAAACCGATAAGGCGAGGTCAAGCATCCCAGTTCCTCCGCCGCCATGCGACGAATGCCCTCGCGATTCATCGTCAACTGGGTGGCTCGAGCCGTCGGAATAATGGTCGCCAAACCCTCGGATTCTATTTCCGCCAAGGTATCGGTGGCGATCGCTTCCACCTCGGGCACGACCAAATCCGGCTTCTCCTCTGCGATCACCCGACGCAGGGCCTCACCGTCCAGCATTGAGAAGACGTGAGCACGATCGGCCACCTGCATCGCCGGCGCGTTCTCATAGGCATCACAGGCAATGACTTCCACGCCGTAACGCTGGAGTTCGATCACCACTTCCTTGCCCAGCTCGCCGGAGCCACAAAGCATTACTTTCTTAGCCGTCGATGTGAATGGAGTCCCGATTTCTGCCATGGCTTGAGCCTAGATTTTGACGTGCAGGACTCAAGCCCGCGGAGCAGGGAATCGCCAAAAGACCTCCAGAAAATTGCGTCACAATAGTTTGGTCCTCTTGATTTTCTCATGATAGTCCCAGGCCAATTGACTCTTGAACCATGACTTGTCGCACCCTGGCCCTCGCCGCATTGCTTGTCCTGCCCGCTTCCGGCGTGAACGAAAACGACGCCTTTTCCCAAGCCAAGGAGATCGAATCTATTCCGGCCTCACTGGAATTGTCCTTTGAATACCAAGGTGACCCCTTCGCCACCCGGGAGCCCGGAGAACCCTACCATGCCGGCCGGCCAGGCTATGGGTCGGTTTGGTACAAGTGGACCCCCAAGGAGAACAAGCGGGTCGTGATCAGGACCATCCCTTCGAACCGAAAGAGTGAGATGAAAAACATCATCGCTGTTTACACCGGCTCCAAACTGGAGGAGCTGGTTCCCGCCCAGCGATCAAAAGACCTTCCCACTCCGGCGATCAGTCGGGCCCGCCAAAATGCCATCGGATTCGGAGCGCGCACGGAGTTCGATGCCCAGAAGGGGGCGACCTATTTCATTGCGGTGGATACCGAAACCAAATTCCACGAACGCTACTCCCTCAAGATTGAAGAAGGCGGAGCTCCATTTCACGCCGATGCCGAGCTCATCACGGCCGCCACGCGCTGGGATTACCTTTTCCTGGCGGGAGCTTCGGGTCGCCCCATCGACCCCGAGCTTCTCGATGGTGATTTTAGCAAGACGTGGACTCAAAAAGAAGGATATGACGGCCCTCCTTTCAACAAGGACGGCTTCATGCCCATTGGATACGGAGACCTTCACCGCCACATCGTCCGAACCAATTTCGGGGGGAAACCGGGCTACAAGCCTAAAGCGGACCGGAGTTTTACTGCCTACCTCCGCACAACCTTCACCCCGGAAAGCAACATCACCGGACTAGGCATCGAGGGAATTTTCGACGACGGCGCAGTGATCTACGTCAATGGCAAGGAAGTCCAGCGCTTCAATTTATCGCCCGACAAGCGGGCCGATCGCTGGAACACCCTCGCTGACGGCCCAACCATCAGAGAAGAAAAACGCACTCACAAGGTGGTCCAATATGCTGTGCTCAATGACCTCGACCTTCCGGCCGGGAAGCCCGTTCAGGTCGCCGTCAGTGTCCACAGCTCGGCCGCCAACAACTACGACACCCTCTTCAGCATGAGGATGTTTTCCCTCGCCCCGTGAATCCCGATCGAGGGCTTGAAATCGCAAATCGCTCCCGTATCTTCCCAGAAATCATGAAACTGATCCTCTCGCTGGGCCTTGCCCTGACCTCTCTTGCCGGTGCCTTCGACATCCCGAAAGGTTCCTTCAACCTCGGCCAACTGGACAACGCCAGCAAGTTGGCCGCCAAGGCCAAGCAGCCCATCGCCTTCGTCATTGCGAAGAAGACGATGACCGCGACATGAGTGGATTGCCCGGGTGCCGTCAGTGTGTCGGCCAGCAAAGCAGTTCTCTCCTTCTCCAAGAGTGTGGTGGTGGATACCGGCGAAACAGCCGGACTCCCTGATCTTGTCAAAGACGCTTATCGACGCGGCGGCGCCGCCATTCCCATCGTCATCTTCGCCGATCCGGGCATCAAGAACATCTATGGCTCTTACAACCATCCTGCGATGAAGAGCCAGAAATATGGAACGATCTTCAAGGATGCCCGCGACAACATTCGCAAGGCCCAACAGGCCGGCACCTTTGCCCTGACCAACAAGGAGCCGGTCCTTGTCAAAGTGCCCAATGCCAAGGTCGAGTCCTGGAAAAGCGCAAAAGGCTCCGAGATCAAGGCCAAGCTCGTTGGCATCGAGGACGACACCACTTACATTTTCGAAACCGAAGCCGGAAAAACGATTCGTGCCGAGGCCAACCAGCTGGACAAGGAAAGTGTCGCCAGAGCCCGAAAAGCGGCGGGTTTGAAGTAATCAGTCCCGATCTCTCGCCCTTTCCTTCCAAAATCAACACCGGAGATCGACACGATCCCGGTGTTTTTTACGGCCTTGAATCCTCTCTCGAGGGGCCTAGGCCCTTATATAAGCCGGCTCTACTTGGAAAAGCGGTAATGACCGTTGATCCGGTAGTCGAACAGAGCGTTGGACCACTCGGGTCCGTTCCCAATGTTGTGAACGACCCATTTTTCGGTCTTTTTCGCACCAGGTCCCGGGACCACGATCCCGATGTGCTTGTCACCGTTGAGCAGCTGCCAAACCACGATATCGCCCACTGAATAATCTGTAGGATCCGTGGTCACCGCGAGAGTCTGCCCCTTCCTCGTGAAGAAGCGTTGAAGATTTTGAACCCGACGATGGTCGATATTGGGATCAGCTTCCTTGGAATCAAAGACCTGGGGATAGGCATAGAAGTTTGGCTTGATGTCCTCGTGAACCTCGATTTGCAAATCGATGTCCATGGCCCGATATGTCCTCACGATCAGATCTTCCGCCTTGCCACGGTCAGCCGGAATATCTCCACCCGGAAATCCAATTTTGAAGTAGGCACCATCGTAGACGACCTGCTGCAAAGTCCTCTCAAGAGCGGCAGCCGCCAGTGAGTTTCCAAACCCTCCATCCGACCTCAACGTCGAGATCGCCTCGTTGACATTGGCATCAGATGTTAGATCTTGTTGAGCCTTCAAAAACGGAATCAACGGCCGCAGAAAAACCCCTCCCAAAACCAACGCAAAAGCCACTAACAGCCAGCCGCCGAATGAACTTCTCCGTTTGAGTTTTACGGGTGCTGCTCCGACGTATTCAATGGGCTTCATTCGTGATCTCGCTGCAGAATGGATACACTCATAGCTACGCGAATCGAGGAAAATCCTGTCGTTTGAACGACATTTGAAACCTTTTTTACATTGTTTAAAAACTATGCCTTTTATTCACATCTATTCACCCCTGAAACGCCCGAATTTTAAGGATTTAAGCACCCATGGTCATCAAATTTTATCCGACTGGTTCGGGCAAAATCTGGACCAATCCGTCCGCTTCTTGTTCGCTGTCCACGAAGGCCGCTTTCACTTCCTGGTGGAGTCCAATTTAGGCCCTGGTTTGAGTCATCCGGAGAGCATCCCATCTCAATATCAAGCCGAGCTTTGGAAGTTCGATGTCGCCGAATTTTTCCTCTCCGATCCCATCACCGGACACTACCTCGAATTCAATCTTTCGCCCAATGGCGCTTGGTGGACCTGCGGCTTTTCCGGCGTGCTGGAAGCCGCCAATCAAGAACCTTCTTCCGTGCCGGGAGTCGAAACCTTTGGCGAGGAATTCGAGCACTCATGGAGAGCCCATGCCAGCTTTCCGCTGGCGTGGCTTGAAGAACACTACCACTTCGGAAGCAATTCGAGAATCAATGCGACCTTCATTCTCAACTCACCGGATCAGATCTTTCTCACGGCAGCCCCTCCGTCGGAAGGAGAACCCAATTTTCATCAACCCGATCTCTTTCCCCGGATGGAATTCATCTCTCTCGCGTGACTTTCCCAATTTCAGTCTCTAGACTTTCGCCATGTCCGAGACCCAAGCGGAAGAGTCCGTCACAAAAGACTCATCTCTGAAGATCCGAGGAAAATACCTCGTGATCGCCTCACCCTCTTCGGTCTCGGAAGCCTGCTTCAGCGTCCCCGCTGTCCGGGCGATTCAGGCATCAAGGCCTGACGACACCCTTGTCATAATCGCTCCTGAAGACATCGGGCCGATTTGGACAGGTGTTCCAGGGGTCGACCAAGTCCTGACCTATCAATCCAACTCACCCCGCAAGGTGGCCAAAGCCCTTGATGAATGCGGTCTCCCCTTCGATTCTGCGATTTCGTGGGACGACTCGGTGGCCGCTCTGGCCTTTGCGAAGGCCGGGATCTCTCAACGTCTGGGATACCCCACCAAGAAGGCGGAAAAGCTCCTCACCGACCCCGTGACCGTCATTCGCAATGTCGGTCCCGTTGAGCACCAAGTGAATCATTATCTGCTCTTCGTTCACGCCTTGGGAATTGATCCCTTTAAGCCCGAGAACTTTGCTCCTCTCGAGCGCCCCGATTCCGACGATGTCCTTCGCGTCGCGATCGTTCCAGGCTCTGACTTTGGACAAGCCGCTGAATGGCCGCTGGAGTCTTTCGTAGAAGTCGCCAACGCCATCGCTTCACAGTGTGAACTGACGATTCTCCCCTCCCCGGAACGTCCTCAACCTGCCGTCGCGCTGGCCAAAGCGCTGGGAAATCCCGCGTTGGTCAGAAATCTCTCAGGCGACGAATTGATCCGCTTCTTGTCCACTTGTCAGGGCATGATTGCCAATGATGGATCGATTCCCCACCTCGCGTCGCTGGTCGGTACCCCGTCTCTCGTTCTCTTCGGACCCAACGAGCCCGAGTGGAAACGCCCCCTCGGCAAGATCCACCACATCCTCCATCATCGCGAAGCCTGCAGTTCCTGCCTCCTCGCCAAGTGCCCCCTCGATCACCGCTGTCTCGTGGGCATTTCAGTCAAGGAGGTCCTCGATGAACTCCGCAAGCTCTTCTAGCGCCTAGTCAGTAACCACATACCTGAGGATCAGCGACTGCAGGGTGAGATAGAATTCGTCCCTCAGGTAGGCCGATCGCATCTCCTGGTCTTCAATTTCCTCTGCCTTGGCAAATTCCCGCGGCCCAAACTGATATTCCGCCTCGAGCGACAAACGAGCCTGGTTGAGTGCTCCATACCACATATCGGAATCCTCGGAATTGATAATGATTTCCTTCTCCTCCGATTCACGGGCCTCACGAACCACCTTGAGGACATGCTTTCGTTGCTCCGAAAATTCGGTCTCCAGTTCAGGGACTACAATCTCATCCCACATCGCATCCTCGTCCATGAGGTCACCGAACCTGGAAGCCAGCTTCTCATTGGCGTCCGAGGCAATCTCTAGCAGCACCAACCAGTCCTGCACCTCCTCGGGAATCAGCTTCAAGCCTCCCCCTAATGTCGGCCCCAAGGTCATTCCGATTTCTCCAACCGGGCGTGCAACTGGGCACTGTGGAGTTGATTGACATACATCTCGCCTTTTTCGCGGTTTCCGCTCCAAACCACGGCCTTCCCCTGCTGGTGGACCGCCATCATCAACTCGTCGGCCTTTTCCCGTGAAAACCCGAAAATCCGGATCAAGACGCGACTCACGTATTCCATCAAGTTCACCGGATCATCCAGCACGACCACCTGCCAAGGGCGATCGGTCTTCTGCCGGGTCGAAGTTTCAGGGTCGTGGACCGGAGCATCAACCGCCTTCATCATCTAGACTTCCACCGTCCTTTCCGGGGCATCCACCCATCGGCCATGCTCACGAATCAAGTCCTGTAATCGTTCCACAGCCTCCGCTTCGGGGATGTTGAACTTCACCGCCTGTTTTCCAACGTAGAGGTTGATCTTGCCCGGGGCTCCGCCGACGTATCCGAAGTCGGCATCAGCCATTTCGCCGGGCCCGTTGACAATACAACCCATCACCGCAATCCGAACCCCTTTCAGGTGCCCTGTCGCCTCGCGGATCTTCTGGGTCGTTTCCTGAAGATTGAACAGGGTTCGACCACAGCTGGGACAAGCCACGTAGTCGGTCTTGAAAATCCGGGCTCCCGCGGCTTGGAGGATATTGTAGGAAAGCCGCAACGACTGACCGGGGGCTTCTTCGCCCTGCACAATGATGGCGTCCCCGATTCCATCGCAAATCAAGGAGCCGATGGTCTTGGAAGCCTCCAGCAGAGTGGGCAGAAAATCAGCGCCAGCATCCTCCGAAGGAACCAGGGTATCCTTGAGAACGATGGCATGTCTGGCATCCAGCTTGGCCGCCAGAATCCGGAATGCCGGAATGACAGGGAGATCCAGACCATCTGCTACCGTCACCAATCGCGGGCTCCCCTCGGAATTCACCGCGGCCACCGCCTCCCCGTCACGGGGATCGACCGCAATCACTCCCGAATCCTCGAGCACGATCTCGGGTTTGAAGTCTCCCATTTGATCGATCTTGTGAGCTACCGCATCCCATTTTTTGCGGGACGTCAGCACTCTGATCAACTCCGTCCCTCCCAGCTTGTGCCCTCCAGTCTCGAGCACTTCGCTCTTCCGCCGTTCGAATTCAAAGGGATTCCACGTCGGAAGGACATTCGCAGGATGACCTCCCGTCTTGATACTTTCCACAAGAGCCCTCGCCACCGGCACCTCATGGACCGCATCCTCGGTCAGGCTCACCCGGATGGTGTCTCCGATCCCGTCGGCCAAGAGACTCCCGATTCCAATCGCACTCTTGATCCGGCCATCCTCGCCATCGCCGGCCTCGGTCACTCCAAGGTGCAGAGGGTAATTCCAGTCCTCTCCTTCTTCCGCCAAACGGGCCACCAGAAGACGGTAGGCCTCGATCATGACCTTGGGATTGGAGGCCTTCATCGAGAAAACGAAATTGTGAAAGTCCTGCTCCCGGGCAATCCGGGCAAACTCGAGGGCGCTTTCGACCATCCCCAGCGGAGTATCGCCATACCGGTTCATAATCCGGTCCGATAGAGACCCGTGATTGGTCCCGATCCGAATCGCCCGGCCCAAGTCCTTGCAGAGCGTCACCAAAGGAGCAAATTCCTCGCGAATCCGTTCCAGTTCCTCCTGATACTGTTCGTCGGTATACTCACGAACCTCGAACTTCTTCTTGTCCGCGTAGTTCCCGGGGTTGACTCGCACTTTCTCGACCCACTTGGCCGCCTCGAAAGCTGCATCCGGTTTGAAATGAATATCCGCCACCAGCGGCACATCACAACCCGCTGCCCTCACCCCGTCTCGGATATTCTCGAGATTCTGGGCATACTTCTTGGTTTGGGCGGTAATCCGCACAATCTCGCATCCCGCCTCGGCCAGCTGGAGCACCTCCGCGACACAGGCTTCGGTATCACGGGTATCCGAGGTGATCATCGACTGCACCACCACCGGGTGGCCTCCCCCCATCTTGACCTTGCCCACCGTGACCACACGCGAGTGACGACGGGAGTATTCGAAGAGATCCTGACAATAACGAAGTTCGGCTGACATGACGGCAGGCCCCACTCCTACGCCAAAATGCCCCGCCCCGCAACGCCCGCATTCCCTGATTGCCGCTCACCCTGTTTTCGGGAATGCTGGGCACCATGAAGATTGTTTCCCCGCTCATTCTGGCATTGTCCCTATTCGGGCCATGGGCGCAGGCCGATGACGCCCTCAAACCATCCGATTTCATCCGGGTTGATCAGGACGAAAAGACTGCGCGGCTCCAACCCGCCATTGCGAGCTACCAAAAAGGCAAGGTGACCGTTTCCCTCATCGGAGCCATCCATTTGGGCGACAAGGCCTACTACGACGATCTCAACGAACGATTCAAAAAGTACGACCGGGTTCTTTTCGAAATGATCGGAGGCGAAGATCCCGCGGTCATCAAACAGGAAGCCGGTGGCGAGGAACACCCTCTCAACCGCATCTACAACCTGGTCGGCACCATTCTCAAGCTGTCCCACCAAAAGAACGTGATCAACTACACCGCCAAGAATTTCGTCCACGCCGACCTCACCCACGCCGAATTCGCCAAACTTCAGAAGGAACGGGGAGAATCGATCTTGAGCTTCGCCATGGAGGCCGCCGGGAACACAGAAAATGCCAAACAATCGTCTACTGAAGCCTTGATGAAGGCCCTTCTTTCAGGGGACCCCGACAAGGCCAAACTCCTCCTCGTCGATGCCCTGGCGCAAGGCGACGAAGCCATGGCCGGCCTGACCGGCCAATCGGTCATCATCACCGACCGCAATGCCAAATGCCTCAAGGTCCTCGCCTCTCAAATCGCCAAGGGAGACAAGAATCTCGGCATTTTCTACGGAGCCGCCCACTTCCCCGATATGGAAAAAAGCCTGCTGGAACAAGGATTCCAGAAAACCGGACAGGAATGGGTGACAGCCTGGGAGATCCCCAAGTCTTGAAACGTGGACGAAAAAACTGCCACGCGCCAGAAGCGGTGGCAGTGAAGAACGGTCCGTTGATGTTCGGCGACAAAGGTTGAAAGCCCTTCTAGAAGACCTTCACCAATTCCTCACTCTGCATCTTGCTGAGGAGGAAGAAAGTGTATCCCTCGTGGGTCCAGGTCGTCATGGCCCACCCCACGTTTTTGCTACAGTCGTGGCAGTGCTTGGCCGCGCAATCCATTCCGTCGAGGCCGTCGCAGTCGAGAGCATCGCTCTTCACCGTCACGAGGTGGAGAATCTTGTCTCCTTTTCGATAACAGACCAACGATCCGGGGCTCTTGTCGTCCCCAACTTCCAGAATCCGGCAACCGACCCCTTTCAAACCGGCCAGTCCCTCAGGAAGCCCCTGGGGGACGGGCATGTCCTTGGACTTCAACCAATCATAGAGGGCGGTCGGACGATCATTCTCAAGATCCAGCGTGAAAAACGGAGATTCCAGCATATCGATGGCGGCATACTGAACTTCCTGCGGGGTCGCTCCGGCGATCGCACTGCCTCCGGCCCCGAAAAAGAACACAAAGACGACCGCCATCACCGCCAGAACGGCCACTGCGGACGAAGCCCACTTAACGGTCCGCAAAAATGGGTTGCGACGAGGCATTTCCACCACCTTGGATTCCACTTCCATCGCGGCGAGGATTTCTTCGCGGAGCTCATCGGGTGCCCGCAGCGACGCCAACGCCCCTACGAAATCCGAATCAATCTCATCCACCAGTTCTCCGCGTCCCTCGAGAACATCGAAGATCGCATCCCGCAGGTCCTCCGGAATCTCGACCTCGGACAACATCGAGGCAAAGGCAGCATCCTGCGCCCGCTCATTTGCCAGCCATTCTCCCAACTCACGATCTTCCGTCGCTAACTCCAGCGCTTCCTGAAAGGCCGGGTCAAAGGCATCCGCCCCATCGGGACGAAAACTCTGAAGAATAAATTTTGCACGTTCCCTATCCATTGTTCTTGTTCAGTTGGTTGTTCCGAAACTCCACCACCCGGGACCCTTCCCCGGATGAACTCATCATGTTTTTCCTAAGTTGTTCTTTTCCCCGAGAAATCCGTGACATCACCGTTCCGATGGGGACGTCCAGAATCTCTGCAATTTCCTTGTAGGAATGCTGTTGGAGGTAAAACAGCGTCAGCGGCGCACGAAAGGTCTCGTCTAGTTTTCCAAGAAGGGCCAACGCCCGCTGGGCGTCAATCCGTCGATCCGAGTGATCCTCCTCACCTCCAATTTCATGCTCGGCATCGTCCAATTCCGTCTCGGGGTGCCGCTGCGACCGCCTTGCCTGATTCAAATGCTCGCGGTAAAGGGTCGTAAACAGCCAGGTCTTGGCCTTCGAGCGATCTTTCAACTGATGCCCCTTCTGGGCCCAGATCACAAAAGTCTGCTGCACTAAATCCGAAGCCCGGTCCGGATTCTTGGACAACGATATCCCGAAGCGATAAAGCGCCTGGTAATATTGGTCCACTAATTCTTCGAATTCGTCCATCTCTCGTCCTATCTTCACTCATTGAGAGGGATCTGTCGCCCTCTTATTCCCGCAAGAACTCTTCTTTTTTTCACGTAAGCCAGAAACCCTTTTTAGTTTTATGAAAATTTCCCTGCTTTTACCCCTCCTCCTTGTCTCCGGCAATGCCTTCGCCCAGCTCCGTCAGGAGGTCAAGCGGGACAGCCTCAAGATCTACCAAGGCGAGACCCTCATTACGGAATACCGCACCGATCACCACCTTCCCTACCTCTACCCTCTGGTTGGCCCCGCCGGCAATAATCTCACCCGCAATTTCCCCATGGATAAGTCCCACGGGGATGAGCAGCCTGACCATCCGCATCACCGGTCATTTTGGTTTACCCACGGCAATGTCAACGGTCATGACTTCTGGCACTCTCCGGACCACAAATCCAAAATCGTCCACAAATCCTTCGAGGGCCTCAATGAAGGCGCCTTTACCGCTAATCTCGAATGGACCCACGATCAAACCGTCCTCCTTAAGGAAAAACGGAGCTACCACCTGCAATGGCTCGACGACAAAACGATGTCGATCGATGTCACTTCGAAATTCACCGCCCAAACCGATGTCACCTTCGGGGACACCAAGGAAGGCTCTTTTGCCCTCCGTGTCGCCCCCACTCTACGACACAAAGGCAAAGTCGCGAAAGGACACCTCGCCAATTCCGAAGGCCAGAAGGATGGCGATGTCTGGGGCAAGCGCGCCAAGTGGATTTCCTGCTTCGGCCCCGATCCCAAAGGCCAAGCCACCGTCATCAGCATGATGGATCACCCCGACAATCTCCGCCACCCGACTTACTGGCACGCCCGCACTTATGGGCTCCTCGCCGCCAATCCCTTCGGCGTGAAAGATTTCACCAAAAAGGGCAATGGAGACCTCGAACTCAAAAAGGGCACCACGCTGACCCAACGCTACCGCGTTCTCATTCAGTCGGGAGAATTCAGCGAAGAGTCTGTCAAAAAGAACTACCAGGAGTTCGCTGCAAAAAAATAGACCGAGCCGGTCTTTCGACTAGTCTTCATTCATCGAAGATTTGTCGCGATGATGGTTGCAGATTCTTCGTTGATTCGAAGAATGTTCGACCGATGTCCGAAAACCCCCAGGATCCTCCACCAAAGCCCAAGCGACGCTGGCGTCGGCGGCTCGGGTGGTTCTGCCTTTTTCTGGTCGCCTTCCTCATTTGGGCGAACGGTCCCGGCGCCCGCTGGCTCCTGACCAAGCTGATCCACGACCAGCTCGAAAAGCAGGAGCTCTCCGGCACCTTCGAACTCCAGGGGAATCTCAACTCCGGCCTCTCCCTGCATGACATTGATCTCAAAGGGACATCCCTCATTCAGAAAGCCGAATCCCGGCTGGTCAAAATCGATTGGTCGCTCTCTTCCCTCATCGACAAGCATGTCGAAAGCCTGACCATTGACCGCCTCCACCTCGTCCTCGACCTGGACGCCCCGCCTCCCTCGTCGGACGAAGAAGAAAGCACCGACGAAGAGGAGTCCGAGCCAGCGGACCTTGAAGAAACCCTCGAATTGGTCCGGGGAATCATCAAGCCCACGGAAATCAGCATCATGGATGTCCGGGTCGAACTCAAGGAGGTCACCACAGTCTCCCTTGGCTCCCTTTCCCATCCCTCCGAAGGCGATGCCTTCGTTTTCGAAAATCTTGCAGGACAAGATCATCTCGGCCGCGATCTCAACAACCCGTCTTCCACCCTGACCTGGAACGAGAATGGTTTCCACCTCGACCAGCTGGCCCCTCTCGATGGAGTCGCTCTGCGGGACGTCTCTTTCTCCATTGGTGAAAAAATCCAAGCGACGCTTCAACTCAACGAAGCCATCATCGATGTGCGATCCGATTTTGCTTTCGATCATACTCTTGTCCTCCGCACGCCTCCGCTCGATCTCAAACAAGCCACAACAACCGCGGGCTACGATCTCCCCATTGGCGGCGTCCTTGAATCCCTCGAGGTCGAAACCACCTCCGGCCTCATTCGCTTCAAGGGGACCGACCTTCAGTGGGAAGATCAGAAGCTCTCCATCGCCACGATCGAAACCAAGTCGCCAAAACTCACCCAACCCTTCGGGCAACCCATCGAATTTGACGTTGACCTTGAAGACAAGTTGCAAGCCGACGGGGTGGTCACGTTGCAGGAAGAAATTCTCGACTCCGAAGCCAGCTTCACTTTCAGCCTCAGTGATCCTCGCATTCCTTCGATCCAGGGAAAGATCGACTATCGACAGAGACAAGCCGGCGTGGAAGCCACCACTCTCGACAAGCTCACCGTGAAAGGAACCTACTTCGTCAACTCATCAACTTACGAAGCCAGCGTGGAAGCTGACATCAAGGATGCCTCAGTTCTCGAACCCACGCTGACCGGCCCACTCCAGTTCTCCCTGTCTGGCAAAGGCAGCATTCCGGATGAGATCCACTCCGGCTCGCTCCAGCTCACCACTCTCTCGGCGAAGAAGGAAGGGCTCCCCTCAGCCACCGCCCGGGGAGAGATCGATTGGAATTGGCCGGAGTCGGTTACCGTCAAAAACCTTCTTGCCGAGTCGGAAGAAGGGCAACTTCAAGCAGCATTGAAGTGGTCCGAAGAAACGCTCGTGATCCAAAATATTTCGCTCACCGAATCAGACGTCGAGTTGCTCTCTGCCAGCGGTAAACTTCCCGCCCCGCTCGAGATCCCCGAGGTCGACGAATTGCTCGATTCCGAGGATCCGGTTGAGCTCACTATCAAGTCAAAGCCGCTGACCTTCAAAACCCTCGCCACCTATCTGCCCATCCCCGAAAATCTTCGTGGAGTCCTCCAGACTGATCTCGAGCTCTCGGGATCTATCGCCAATCCCACCCTCGATGGCTTCACCACCCTCGATGATTTCCAAATCGCTGGTCGGTCCGATGTCCCTCCCACCTCTCTTCGACTCGAATTCGCCACCGAGGACCAGAGACTTTCCCTCTCCGCCAAGGTTCGTGAACCGGGAGGAGAACTCCTCGATCTCAAGGGAGAACTTCCCTTCCTCCCCCGGGCCTGGATCGACCGGAAGCAAGATCCCATCGAAAGCGAAATCAAACTTTCTGCGATCACTCCGGACATCGATCTCAAACGCGCCCTTCCCTTTGTCCCCGTCATCACCTCGATCGATGGCATTGCCAAAATCAATGCCGAGGTTTCCGGAACCCTGGCCAAACCGGAATACTCCGGTAACGCCAGTGTCCGCGTCAAATCCATGAGGCTCAAGGAGGGCCCGCTCTCAGACCTGCGGGACATCAACATCGGCCTTTCCGCCGCCGGAACCACCCTCACGTTTTCTCCCTCCACCGTCGAAGCGTCCGGCGGCAAGGCCACCCTCGGAGGGACCGTCGAGCTCGGCGGCTCCGAGCCCGAATTCGATCTCTTCGTCAAGGGCTCCTACCTTCTCTTGAACCGCACGGCCGATTACACCGTTCGCGGAAATCCCGACCTCAAACTTCGGGGCTCACTTTCCATGGCCACCATTTCCGGGTCTGTCGCCCTGGTGGAAAGCCTGATCTACAAGGACGTGGAAATCCTACCCTTCGGGCAACCCCGCACCACCGAGATTCCCAAACCCAACCTTCCCACCTTCACTGCCAAACCCCAACCCAAACCAGATGCCTCTCCAAACACAGAACCCAGCGGAGGCATCGACAACTGGAAGCTCGACCTCACCGTCACCACCCCCGATCCCATCCTAATCCGCGGCAATCTGGCCAACGGCGAAATCACCGGGAACATCAAGATCTTCGGAACCATCGGCGACCCCAAAACCTCAGGACGCCTGTCCGCGGAAAAATTAGTGGCCGATCTCCCCTTCTCCGATCTCGCCGTTGAGAGCGCCGTGGTCACTTTACGACCCGAAGCCCTGACCAACCCCTTCATCAATCTCAAGGGTTCTTCCAAAGTCGGCGAATACGAGGTGCAGGTCTTTCTCTCCGGCCCCGTTCATAGTCCCGAGCTCATCCTGACCTCCAGCCCACCTCTTCCCGATTCCGAAATCATGCTCCTTCTGGCGACCGGTTCGGCTTCCGACCAGCTTGAGAATCAGGACGTCGCGTCCCAGAAAGCGATGCAGTTTCTCCTCGAAGGCATCAGGCGTCGAAACGCGGGCAAGGAAAAAACGGTGCTTCAGCGCCTCATTAAGAACTCCGATCAGATCCAGCTGTTTCTCGGCGACACCGATCAATTCTCCGGCCGCAAATATTCCTCGGCCTCCCTCGACCTCACCGACCAATGGGACTTCACCGCCCAAATCGATGACGAAGGGAATACCCGCGCACTCCTCGTTTTCTCCATTCGTTTTCGTTAGATGATTCTTCGTCTCCTTCTTCTTACTCTGGCTTTCGCCTCCTGCCTTCAGGCGGCGAGGCTGAAGTTTGCCGGGTTAAAGAGTTACACCGAGAAAGGGCTGACCTCCGCGATCTCGGGAAGACTGGAGTATATCCGAAAACGCCCTGCCACCGATTATCGGGCGGATGATGCCGCCTTCCTCGTCGAGAACTACCTGCGTTCCCATGGTCTTCCCGACGCCACCGTCACCTGGAGCCTCCCGGGCAATGGACAGATTCTTCTGACGGTCAACGAGGGTCTGACCCAATACCTCGGTCAAATCACCGTCAAAGGAGTCGAGAATCAGGATGAAATTGCCCAACAATTTCAGGCGCCTTTTCCCCAGTCCGGTGAAAAGCGTGCCTTCCTCGCCAGCGCGATCCCCGAGGGGCTGGAACGCGTCAGAGACCTCCTCGAATCGAAGGGATACTGGAATGCCGAAGCCACCAGCCAGCAGGGCACTCGAAACGCCGCGGGCGAAATCCCCTTCACCGTCACGGTGAAGCCGGGCCCTCTCTTCACCCTGTCCCAACCCAAGGTGATCTCTCCCGTCCCTCCCACTACTGCTCTCCAACAAGAATTTCAGAAGAATGTCGGGAAAACCGCCACCTCGTCGAACATCCTTGCGATTCGAAAAGCCGTCGACAGCGACTTCCGGAGCCGGGGTTACCCGAAGCTCACTCTTGAGATGTCCCGCGAGCTTTCAGGCTCGAAACTTCAACTCACCTTCAACATCAAACCCGGAAAACGATTCAAGGTCCGTTCGCTCAAGGTGGAAACAGAAGGGCCGATCAAAACGAATCCCGAATTTCTCCAGCGGCAGCTCCCTTCCATCATCGGCAAGGACTTCAACGAAGACGAAGTCAAAAAGAACATCCGCAAGCTGCTCTCGACCGGAGCCTTCGAGCGGATCCGGATAGAGACCGCCCCGGCCAACGACACCCAACTCGACGTTACTCTTCATGTCACCGAAGCCGATGCACGCGGCTACACCTTTTCCGCTGGCGGAGGCTCCTACGAAGGCTTCATCATCGGTGCCCGATACTACGACCGAAACTTCCGGGGACGCCTCTGGAATCTCAGTGCCGGGACCGAACTCAATGGACTCGGAATCCTTGGCGAGGTCAGCCTGACCAATCCTTTCTTCCTCGATCGTGATCTCTCCTTCCACAACCGGGCCTTCCTGATCACCCGTGACTACGACAACTATGACAAGGCTGAGGGGGGATTCTCCTCCGACCTCTCCTGGAAGATCGGCGACCACTACTCGGCCACCTTCGGAGCCCAACTTTCCTATACCACCGTCTCCAGCTCCATTCCCGATGAACTTCTTGGCCCGACCGACTACACCCTGCAGCGATTTAACTTCACCCAGACTTACGACCGCCGGAACGATCCCGCCGCTCCCTCCGACGGCTGGCTGGCCCGATTGCACACCTCGTTGGGACTGGCCTTCGGCGAGGACAGTGTGGGCTTCTTCGAAGCAGCCGGACAACTCAGCTACTATAAGACATTCAACGATACCAACGCCTGTTCACTGGGGCTGAGGGGCGGAATTATTGTTCCCACCGGAGACGACACCGACCTTCCCATCGACTTGCGCAAGTTCCTCGGCGGATCCCATACCGTCCGATCATTTCCCGAGCGTGAAATGGGGCCGGAATTCGAAGGAGACCCTCTCGGCGGAACGAAATGGTGGGTGGCCAATGTTGAATACATCCGAACCATTGCCGGACCGGTCAAAGGGGTGGCCTTTGTCGATGCGGGCGCCCTTGACGGTGAAGTGGAGGTTGCTCTCGGACTCGGGGTGAGACTCGATCTCCCCATCGGACCGGTTCGCTTCGAGTATGGTCACAACCTCACCCAGGATGGCCGCGAACCTTCGGGGGCCTTCCACTTCGCAATCGGTGCCGCGTTCTAGTGTACCATCGGTCGGACCGGAACACCTCGCCCGCTAAAAAACTCCTTGGCCTCCGGCACCGTGTGTTGACCGAAGTGAAAAATACTGGCCGCCAAAACCGCATCGGCCTTGCCGTGCTCCAACACATCCACCATGTGTTCGAGATTGCCCGCTCCCCCACTCGCGATGACCGGAATCCCCACTGCCTCACTGACGGTCCGCGTCAACTCAATGTCATACCCATCTTTCGTTCCATCGGCATCCATACTGGTTAGCAGAATCTCTCCAGCTCCCCGGTTGTAAACTTCCTTCGCCCACTCGATGGCGTCCAGTCCCTCCACGGGTTTCCGTCCACCGTGAGTATACACGCCCCACTTTCCTTCTCCCTGCCTCTTGGCGTCGATCGCCACGACTATGCATTGGTTGCCGAAAGCCTTGGCTCCTTCGTCCACCACTTCGGGACGAGTGATGGCTGCCGTATTGACCCCCACCTTGTCGGCACCGGCCAACAACATTCGCCTCATGTCTTCCACTGTGCGGATCCCACCGCCAACCGTCAGAGGAACAAAACACTTTGAAGCAGTCTCACGAACGACATCAACCATGGTCTCCCGACCGTCGGATGACGCCGTAATGTCGAGGAAGACGATTTCGTCGGCCTGCTGCTCGTTGTATGCCACCGCACATTCCACCGGGTCACCGGCATCCCGAAGGTCCACAAAATTGGTCCCCTTCACCACCCGTCCGTTGGTGACATCGAGACAAGGAATAATCCGCTTGGCAAGCATGCTCGACCTGTAACCGCCCCTGTTCACTAAGGCAAGGACGATGGCTTGATCGACGGCCGCCAAATCTTCACCAACTCACTAATCCAAACCAAATACCTTGAAAAAGAACTCCCAGTGATACCAGACAATCATCATTACAATACCAGAAGACAACATCTTCTTCCCCATCTCTCTCGTCTTCTCATTGTAAGTCGGATAATCGGCCCCGAATTCTGAGCTCCATAGACTTCCCCAAGATCTGGATTTCCGGAAACAATCGACCCACCTGAAACTTCAATTCCCCCGTTGATCAAGATCTTCCGCTGCTCTCCCAACTCCTCGATATCGCTGGAACGACAAAGTTCAAGCCACTCATCATCATGATTCTCTTCAGCCATGCCGCAGTATTTGATTCAGGGAAAAGGTCAGCCAACAAACTTTTGGAATTCCTACATCCCCCATCCTCCTGCCTTCCGGGCTTTGGCCTCTTTCTCAAGATCCCGCAACTTTCTCCGCTGATCATTCCAACTTCCACCTGTTGGCAATCCCTCTCCCTTGGTGTGGATCCGTCCCAGGCCATTCCTCACCAGATACTCGTGCCACCATCCTTCGTCAGCCAATTCCACAAAGGCATAATACCGTCCACTGTCATAAACCTCTTCCCAGGTCGTGTAGACCTTGAAGGTCTTCCCTTTCAACCGGGAGACCACTTCATCCTTCGCTTTCTTTCCAAGAACCAGTGACTCTTCGTAATCGAGCCCACCGAAATACCGGCCCTGTTCCTTCACTCTTTTGCGATGATCGGCGTATGGCTTGTCCCGGCTCTCGGGAGCATCGACAAAATAAATCCTGACCACCAGCGTCCGGCCGTCCCCTGTCTTGATCTTGAAGCTGTCGCCATCGTTATATTTGTCGTCAACCAGGCGGCACTCTGACAACACGACATAGTCGCCGACCCGTTCCTCACTCCCGTCCGACTCCCAAAGTCCGGGCGTGAACTCCTGAAAAAGCTTCAGGCCCAGAAGAACCAGCACGAGCAAGCCGAAGAGCGACGATTTGATTTTCGAAGACATGACTGCCGTCTCCCCTTTCCGCTATAGTCCCTCGAATCCGCGATACACCTTGTAAGTTCCAATCGGCACGCTGACCGGACGCCACTCCCTCTTCAATCTGCGGTGGGCGTTGATGAACTTGGTGGGGTCAGCCCAATTCGTCATCGATCGAGCCACACTATCACGAAACATTCCGATGTTGATATTGTGTCGGATTTCAAAGTGCAAATGCGCGGCATACATTCCGCGGTTGTTCCCCATCGTTCCGATCTTCTGGCCCCGCTTCACCTTGTCTCCCTTTTTGACGAGCATCGAGCGAAGATGGCCATACTGGGAATCCACATACTTGACCTGCCCGGTTCTCGGATCCCGGTAGGCATGACGAATCAACACCACGCGCCCCCATCCGACACGGACATCTGCAGCAAAGGTCACCACTCCATCGCCTATGGAATAGATGGGATCATGGAGATCGGCATCTCCGCCCCCTTTCCCGTTCCAGTCTTCCCCGTAATGAACCGGCGACCGAAGACGTAATCCTCTGGCCTTGTAGTAACCTTCCGCATTGGGCTTCCCCACCGGGAAGTCAAATCCATCAGCCAGAGACAACCTCATGGTCCGGGCGGAACACCAGCCGGTCATCAAGATGGACACAAGAAAACAGAGACAACGCTGCATGAATCTCAGGATGAAAACGTGGCTGCAGCGCGGCGGAGCCGGTCCATCATGGCGACCCCGACTCCGGTCTCGCTGACCGGTTCGGCAACGATAAGGTCCAAACCAGCAGCATCAAGCTTTCGCAGGCAATAAAACAAGCGGACTGCGCCCTCCGCCAGTTTGCCCTTGCCGGGGCTGAGCACCTCGATCTCCGCCCAATCTATCAGATCAACCAACGAATTTCTTCCTTCCCCCCGATAACTAAGTAATCCGTATTTTTTCCCCTCTTCCGGCTCAAACTCCACCCCCTTCTCCATCAGCAGCAACGGGGTTCCCGGAGCGTAATGGCTCTCGACCTGGCCGGGCGCCTCGATGTGGTCCTCCTTCTTCCGCTTGGGCTTCACCACTTTGGCAATCTTCCTAAGGTCCTCCTTGGCGATCGGGCCGGGCCTCAACAAACGCAGGATGGGCCCCTTCTCCGTCATCTCGGGAGCGACAATCGTACTTTCGAGACCATCCCGACAGGCCCCGCCATCGACAATCAAGGGAATCTTCCCCCCTAATTCCTCAATCACCGCATCGGCCGATGTCGGGCTGATCCGCCCGAAGCGATTCGCGCTTGGCGCGGCAATCGGAAGCTGCCTCGCTACTCCCCTCATCACTTCATGTGAACTCATCCTCACCGCCACCGAGGGAAGACCACTCGTCACCAGATCAGGAATCTCAGGCTTCTTCGGAAGAACAATGGTCAGGGATCCCGGCCAGAAGGCATCGATGAGCCCGTCGACCACTTCGTCCAATTCCTCCGGCACCTCCGCCACCAGATCCAGATCACGTTTGTGCCCGATATGAACAATCAGGGGATCAAAACTGGGACGTTCCTTGACTTCAAAAACCTTGGCAGCCGCTTCGGCATTGAAGGCATCAGCGGCCAATCCGTAGACTGTTTCCGTCGGCAAGGCCACCACTTCACCCTGCTGCAAAAGAGCCACCGCTTCGTCGACCGCTTCCCGCCAATCTTCAAAGTCTGCCACTACTTGTTTCGTATCCACGGCGGATCTTTAGCAAATACGGCTTCATAGATCGAATTCAGAAGCTACTCTTTTCAACGTCGGCATGCAGCAGAACATCATCCTCATCGGATTCATGGGAACGGGGAAGTCCACCATCGGACGAAACCTCTCCCAAACCTTCGGGTATCCGCTCATCGACACCGACCAAATGATCGTCGAACAACAGGGCCGATCCATCCCCGAAATTTTCGAGGAGGAAGGCGAAGAAGGGTTCCGAACCATCGAGACCGAGCTTCTGCGTTCTCTTTCCAAATACAACGGCCACATCATTTCCACCGGAGGCGGGATCATCGGCACCCCCGCGAACCGGATCCTGCTTCGTGAACTGGGATACGTCGTCTGGCTCCAGGCCAGCCCCGCCGAAATCCTCGAGCGGACCTCCCGCAATACCAACCGCCCGCTCCTCAACAACGACGACCCCGAAGGAACGATCCGACGCCTCCTCGACCTCCGCATCCCCCTCTATCAGGAAACAGCCCACCTCTGCATCGAAACCGATCAACTCAACTTCGATGAAGTCACCACTGGGATCATCGAATCGGCCCGCTACTTTTTCGCCTCCCCTCAATGACCCCGGAAACGGCAAAGGCCAACATCCAGTATGTGGCCCGGCAGTTGGGTTTCGAAGAGTGCCGGATCGCCACCGCCACCCGGGCCCCTCATGCCAACCAATATCTTGAATGGGTCGATGAAGGAAACGCCGGCGACATGGGCTGGCTGGAACGCAACCTTGAACGACGATGCGATCCCCGCGAAGTCCTTCCCGGCTGTCGCTCCGTGGTTTCACTCGCCCTCAACTACCTTCCCGCCAAGGATCATCCCGACACCGGATACCGGATCGCCCGCTACTCTTGGAATGACGACTACCACGATGTCATCGAAGACAAACTCAAGGATCTCGATCTCGCCATGCAGGACCTCGGCGGTACACAACGATACTACGTCGACACCGGCCCGGTCCTCGAACGCGATTTCGCCAGCGCCAGCGGACTTGGCTGGAATGGCAAATCCACGGTCCAGATCCATCGTCGCCTTGGCACCTGGTTTTTTCTCTGCGAACTCCTGACCACGCTCGACCTGCCTCCAGACTCACCCTCCAACGACCACTGCGGCAAATGCACCGCCTGCATCGAGGCCTGCCCCACGAACGCCATCGTGGCCCCGAGAAAGCTCGCGGCCAAACGATGCATTTCCTATCTCACCATCGAACACAAGGGCTCCATCCCGGAAGAATTCCGCCGTGCCATCGGCGACCGGATCTACGGCTGCGACGATTGCCTCGACGTCTGCCCTTGGAATCGCTTCGCCCGTGTCTCGCGTGAAGCATCATTCCAAGCCCGGACCGCCATCTTCGAACATCGCCTCCGCGACTTCCTCGGTCTTTCGGTTGAAGAGTTCCGCTCGGTTTTCGCCAAGTCCCCCATCAAACGGATCAAGCGGGATCGCTTCCTCCGCAATGTTTGTGTCGCCCTCGGAAACACGGGAACACCGGAAGATCTCCCGGCACTCGTCCAAGCCGAAGAAGTGGAATCAGAGCTCGTCGCCGAACATGCCCGCTGGGCCATTGAGGAGATCAGAACCCGCCATCCTGAAGGATAGACAGTTCATTGCCCGCCTCAGCGCCTTCCCTGGAACGCCCGCGAGAGAGTCAACTCATCGGCATACTCCAATCCTCCTCCCGCCGGAAGCCCTTGCGCCAACCTGGTCACCTGACACTCAAGCCCCTCAAGCACCTCGGCCAAATAGTTGGCTGTCGCTTCTCCTTCTACATCGGAGCTCGTTGCCAGAATGACCTCGACTCCCGGAGTGTCCCGAACCCTGCGAACCAATTCCCCGATCCGCAGATCTTCCGGACGAACATCATCCAAAGGCGACAGGCGCCCTCCCAGACAATGGTAGAGCCCGCGGAAAACCCCCGCACGCTCGATGGGAAGAACATCGGTCGGTTGTTCGACAACACAGAGAACCTCGCGCTCCCGCCCTTGTTCCCGACACACTGCACATTCGGTCTTTCCCATGAAAAACCCGCAGGTCGGGCATGGCCGGACCGATTCCGCACATCCGTCGAGAACGCGTGCCAATTCCCCGGGAGCCGACTGTGGGCTCTGCAGCAAATGCACTGCAATCCGCTCCGCACTGCGAGGCCCCACTCCGGGCAGTCGCTTCAACCCCGTGATCAGGGCTTTGACTTCATCGGGATAATCAACGCTGGCCATCGGAATGACGCTTGAAATTTTCCCCTCCTCGACCTTCGCCGAGATCAATGACATTCGGAGCAACCGGCTCGAGGCTCCCTTCACAGGGCATGCGGTGGGATCGGGCATAGATTCCCGCCGACAACCACGCCCAAGCCACCGCCACAATCATGCCGAACGGCTTCCAGAAAATCCCCCAGACCGCAAAGGCCGGAATCAAGGAGAGCGTCAAAAACATGGCGGAAGCACCAAGCACCATCCGACGTCCACCACCGGGCGTTCCCAGAATGGCCGCGATCAGCCCGAAACATGCCGCCCCCGTCACCAAGACTCCTTCAAGACCGGGCAAGCCCATCTCCTTCGTCAAAATCAATCCGCCTTCTTCGCACATCCCACGGAGCTCCTCGGTAGCCATCTTCATGACCCCCAGCATCTCAATCGCCACTCCGAGAAGGAGGGAAACAAAGCCGAAAATCATGAGTGGAACCGGAACATGGCCCGCTGGTTTCGCGGTCTGGGACATAAGGTGTTTGGCACTGGTAACAGAATTCGCCCCGGGATCAAAGGGATTTGCGACGCCCCGACATCGCTCACGCTCCCACAGCCCGCAGCTCCCGCCACTCGCCCGGCCCAAGATCTCCCGGCAGCTCGATCTCTCCAATGGCCTCCCGGTGAAGGGATGTCACCTTCAACTCAAAGCGCGCGAACATCCGCTTCACCTGATGATGCTTGCCTTCATAGATGGTCAGGCGGCAGCTCCTCAAGTCCAGCATCTCCACCACCGCGGGCGCCGTCATCACTCCCTCCTTCGCAAACCACATCCCCCGCTCAAACTCCTCGACCACCCTGTCACCGATCTCTCCATCCACTTCGACCCGATAACGTTTCCCTACTTTCCGTCCGGGTTCGGTGAGCGATTCTGAAACACGACTGTCGTTCGTGAGAATCATCAGGCCGGTCGTGAAGCGATCAAGCCGGCCCGCGAGATGCAATTCCTTCGCCCAAGGTTCCGCGATCATATCAAGAACCGTCCGGTGTTCTTCATCCTTGGTCGCACTCACCACCCCCGAGGGCTTGTTCATCATGACCACCCGACGAATCCGGTCTTGCACGGGCCGGCCGCGATACTCCACGCGATCAAAATGACCCACCTGAAGATCACCTTTGAAAATGACCTTGCCGTTCAATTGCACCTCCCCGGCCTCAAACGCTTCGCGTGTCCGCTTCTTTCCCGCTCCCAACCACTTCCCCACCAGTCGATCAAGTCGCATGGGAGGATTGGATTCGAATGGAATTGGCCTGCAGCACTTTTTGAAGACCGGCCGCCGTCTGCACCAACAGCTCGCCATTGGAAGAAAGGCCCTCGACCCTTCCCACCCAACGCTCATCGTTGACCTCCAGAGTGACCTTTTTCCCGGTCAACACACAACGCGTCCGCCATGACGACAGCATGTCATCGAAGCCACGATCAATCTGATCGAGACGAACCCTCAACCGCTTGAGTATTGAAATCAGAACCTCTTCGCGCGAGTGATCCCCGCCCGTCTCCAGCGCCAAAGAAGTCGCTGGATGTGCCAGACCTTCCGGAAAGCTCCTCACGTTGATGTTGAGCCCGATTCCGATAACGACGAATCCTTCACCGGCTTCCACAAGGATTCCGCAAATCTTCTTTTGATCCACCCAGACATCATTGGGCCATTTCAAGCCGGCCGTAAGACCGAAGGAATCAAGCGCTTCCGCAATCGCCAGACCGGCCGCCAAAGCATGTCGTGACCACAGGGCCGGAACCGCCTCAGGCCGCACGACGAGAGAACAAGCCAAGCCTTCTCCGGGCGGACAGGTCCAAGGCTGCCCTCGACGCCCCCGCCCCGCCGTTTGTGATTCCGCCAAAACCACCGCATGATTTGCCACCCCTTTCAATGCCAACTTGCGGGCTTCATCATTGGTCGACCCACACTCGGGAAAATGTATGATCCGTTCGGCCCACTCCGGCGAAAGACCAGCCAGAATGCCTCCGTCCCATCCCCGCTCAGTCTTCATCGGGAAGAAACTCCAAGGAAAGATCGAGAGCGACCGCCGAATGAGTCACCGCCCCGACTGAAATGAAGTCGACGCCCGTCGCGGCGATTCCGGCGACTGTGGAAAGATTCACTCCTCCGCTGGCCTCCAGAAGAGGACCATCCTCACCCCGCAGCTCAACTGCTTTCGACATCGTCTCACAATCCATGTTGTCGAGCAGGATGTGGTCGACCCCTTCAAGAGTCAAAAAGGACTCCACTTGATGAAGTCGATCCGCCTCCAGCTCAACTTCCACTTCCGGTTTGTCTCTTCGTAAGAAATTGATGGCCTCCTGCAAGGCTCCCAAATCGCCTTCGGCCATCAAGTGATTATCCTTTACCATGGCCCGGTCGTAGAGCCCCATGCGATGGTTGTAACCACCGCCCGCCACCACTGCGGCCTTTTCGAGCACCCTCCAGCCCGGCGTGGTTTTACGGGTATCGAGAATCCGAGCCGGCGCATCGGCCACCAAATCCACAAACTGTTTCGTCTTGGTCGCGACGCCGGACAAGCGTTGCAGAAAATTCAAGACCACCCTTTCAGCTGTCAGAATGGAACGGGAACGGCCGGTCACTTCCATGACTCCAGCCCGGGGAGCGACCTGACTCCCGTCTTTCAAAAGAACATTCACTTTGATCTCCGGGTCCACCCTTCGAAAAACCTCCACCGCCACTTCGACTCCCGCAATCACCCCGTCGTCCTTGGCCACCACCAAGGCCCGGGACTCGCGACCTTCCGGAACAAAGTAAGTGGAAGTCACGTCGCCCGCTCCGATGTCTTCATCAAGAGCGAGATCGATCAAAGTGGAGGTCGTGTGATTCACAGACACAGGCTAGGCCGATCCCAGGACCGAGGAAAGGACATTTGGACTGACGAATTGCGATGACAAAAAAGGGCGGAAGACCTTCGCCTCCCGCCCTTGAAACTATGTTCCGTGTAAAACTTATCCCTTCTTGGGAGGGTACTTGAGGAAGATCTTGTACTTCTCAGGGACCTTCTCCCCTCCTCCGAGAGTCTTGTCCCAGAGGCTGAGAAGAGCGGTGCCCTCCTTGATGAGAAACGCTCCGTTGGAGTCATCGCTGTAGTCCTCGGTGGGATAGAGGTCCATGGCCAGCTTGACGTCCGGATGTTCGGAGAGAATGCGCAAGCAATTGAGAGCCGACTTCTTGGCCAACTCCTCGGTTGCACTGAAGTCCGCCACAAATGCCCCGTTGTAGGCGTTGAGTGCCTTGACCGGCTTGTTCATTCCCTCGAGAGCCAGTCCGTGACAGTAGTAGATCTGTGCGCGGAGGTTGCCCGGAAGACGCGCCTTCCGCCACTCATCGTCCATTACCAGACCATCCAGACGCGCCCAACTCTTGGTCCGGACGGCATCCCAGAAGATTCCATAAATCTCGAACTGCTTCTTGTGGAAGTCGTGAAGGAGATTCTCAGGATCAAATTTGGCGTGCAAGGCAGCGAGGGTATCAAGATCCTCCAACCGGCGGGCACAATCCATCTCGTAGAATCCGGCGAGCGTCGAATAGTTTCCGGGGACAGTGCGGACGCTCTTGTATTTCTCATAGCAGGAGCTGAATTTCTCCTGGGCATCCTTGTAGTTCCGGCTCTTGTAGAGTTCCATCGCTTCGGTGAACTCCTTGGGCTGAAGGAAATACACCTTGTGAGTCAGCAAGCTGGCTCTCCGGCGGGTGGTCGATTGTTCGGTCTCCTTCCAGAGAATGTTCTTTTTATCGGCAGCCACGATATACCCTTTGAAGGTATCCTTGTCGTTCATCAACAGAGCCTGAAGGATGTTCTCCTCCTGGGCGGTGATCGAACCCATCGTGGCGGATAACGCGAGAGCGGCAGTCAAAATAGTTTTCATCGTATTCGTTCGTTTATGGTTCCTGTTTCAGTGCCTCTCTTTACTCATCTTCCTCGACTTTGGTGGTGTCGGAGTGAGCCTCATAGTCGGCCACCCGGTCCTTGACCTTGGCATACATTTCCAATTCTTCGGGAGTGGCCTTCTTGATCGCATTGACGGTCAACTTGAGGTACTCGTCGCCCTTTTCGTAGGCATACTGACGATCACTCTTGCCGTTCTTGTTGGTGCCGTTGCGGGTCCAAACCAAGTCCATCCAACGATCGAGAGCCGGAGCAGAGTAACCGATGGCTCCCATGTTGGCGCCCCAGATCTGGGCATACACTCCCATCGCGTCTTCCTTCTTGCCGGCCTTGTCGTATGCCGAAGCCATCAACATCCGGGCCTCCAGTTTCTTACGGCGGTAGGACTTGTTGTTGATGTATTCTCCGGCAGTCTGGGCGGCTGCATCATAATCACCACGGGCGGCCTGAAGTGAGGCCACCAGGTAGAGGGCGTCCTCCTTGTCGACTTCATCTTCCGAATCAGCAATGACCCGGCGGAGAAGGGCAATCGCTTCGCCCTGCTCGGCTTTTCCACCCCGTCCCAAAACGTCAGCCAATCCGAAGATGGCACGATACTTGTGGGACTGGTCGTCCCGACTCAGGGCTTCATCGTAATACGGCTTTGCTGCAATCGGGTTGGTGGTCTTCTTACGGATGAAATCCCCGACCTTCACGAGAATGAAGTTGGATAGATCCTTGGGATCGAAGTCAGTGCGAAGCTCGGTGAAGAGAACCTGAATCATGGCCTTGGCATCAGTGGCCATATCCTCGTCCTTCTCCTTGTCAGCCTTCTCGAGTTCTCCTTCGAACACATCGATGATGGCAATCCGAAGAAGAGCACGGGTGGCCTTGTCCCGCGAGTCGATCCGGGGGAAGGCATAGTAGTGTTCCTTGAGCTCGGTCGGCGAGTGGGCCTTCAGGTAAGCATCGGTGTAGGAACCAATCGCTTCCTCAAGTCCGGGAGTGCCGGGGCTTTTGGCAATGTCGGCAATCACACCCTGAAGACGCTCAAGAGCTTCGTCCAGTTTTCCGATCTTGGCCATTCCGGGAATCCCGGCCACCGCCACCTTGGCCTTGAATGGAGAATCGGAGCCATACTGGTCCCAGAACTTGTTGTAGAAAGGAACGGCTTCAGCCACGCGGGGATTCTCTTCCTTGCCGATCTTTTCCTTTCCGATCAGAGCGGTGAGGTAGAAGAGGCACTCGCCGGCCACGAGGTCGTTCTTCTTGGTCTCGGCCAATTCAAGCGCCTTGAGGTAATACTCCTCGGCCTCGGCAGGCTTTGTGAGACTCTCAAGGATATTTCCTTTGAGAGCAAAGTTACTCTCCATGATGGACACCCCTGGGAATTCAGCCTCCACGCGGTTCACCATGTCGAGAGCCTCCTGGTTCTCTTCCTCGGCATAGTGGCAGTTCGCCCGATCGTAGAGGGCGAAAGGCATGTAAATGTTTGAGCGGGCGTCAGGATACTTCTTGAGGAAAGCATCCAACAAGGTGGCGGAACGAGTCCACTCCTGGAGTCGCGAGTAGTTCGCGGCCTGGAAATACAGGGCGGCTTGGATTCTGGTCTTGTCGGCTCCTTCCCCGCCGTAAGTATCAACATACTCGTTGAGGAGGGGTTGGGCTTCCACGAATTTGGCGGTGTAGTGCTTACTTCCACCCAGGACGAAAAGACAGATGTCGTGCGGCTTGCTGGGCTTCTCGAGTTTGCCAATCATCCGCTCGGCAACTTCGATGCACTTCTCATACTCTCCTTCGAAGAAGAGACTGGTCAGCATCATCCGACGGACTTCGTCCACGTGCTTGCTCTTCGGGAAATCCTTCAGGAAGATCGTGCCGTAGTGCTCGGTGGTGAGCACTTCACCAATCACCGCCGAAGTTCGGACGAGATTGTAGAGGTTGCTTTCACGCATCGCGACCAACTTCTTCTCCTTGAAGATCTTGGCCTTGGGCAGGTAGAGCTCGAGTTGCTCGTAAACCGCAAAGGCTCCGCGGGCGTTTCCGTCCGCTTCATGCATGACCGCGGTATTCAGGAAGGCATAGACCTCGTTGACCTTGCCTTGCTGATCGGCGCTTTCGAGATCCTCCAGGCTGGCCACAAGTTCCGACCGGTTCACGATCATGGAACTATCCTTGATGGTGCGGGGGTAGTTCCCCACCATGTCCAGTCGGGCATTGATGTCATCGATGGCAGCCACCGTGCTGGGAACGAGCGCGTAAAGCTCGAAAGTCGAGCGAACCATGTCGGCTCCCTTGGCGTCCTGGGCCAGCTTCATGAAGAGCTGGGAAAATTCGTGTGCTTCAAAGGGCTCGAGCTTGATGTGGGCCCGGTTCTCGGCAATGAAACCAAGAAGAGCGGCTTCGTCTTTTTTCTCAATGACGGCAGCAACCATTTCACTGAAGGCGGACATGATGCCTTTGTTCGGAGTCGGGAAGATGGTCTTCCCCTTGATGGCGGTCTCAAGATACTCGTTGCCTTCCTTGATCTTGCGCAACTTGAAGTGGTTGATCGCCATGTTGATGTAGAAGACCCCCTTTTCGTAAGGATCTCGATCGGGATCCCGCTCCTTGAGGAACTTCTTATACATCCGGATGGACGTCTCCCACTCCTCGGCACCCTTGGCAGCGTGGCCCCAGAGAAGAAGCGCACGCTTGTTGTAAATGTTCAGACTCGGGGCCTGTCCTTCCTTCGGATTGGTATTCTTATACTTGGTGTAGCATTTCTCGAAGGACTTCATGGCGTCGCCAAACTTACCCAGTTTGACCTCGGCGTATCCCCGGTGGTACCAGAACCAGCCAAAGCGGGGACCAAAGAGTTGAAGGGCCCGGCCGTCGTAGTTGTCGGTGGCGCGGACCAGGATGGCATATGCCGCAGGCCAGTTGCCGGCCTTCATTTCCGTCAGGGATTTGGCGTGCATATCGGCGATGGCCTGCCCCTGGACCGGTGCGCATAGAGCGCCCAATGCCAGCAACAACACGCCGAAGCGACGTCGGATGGTATGGATGGGATTCATAGTGTGATTTGTGTCAGTGTAGTTTTTTGAGAAAAGGAAAGGCTGAGAGCCTGATCGGCTCATCAGCCTTCCGGCGAGATTTGGAACGATGTTGGGTCGACTTTCCTTAGATGTTTCGACGAAGGTCGTCGGCCTACTTATCGGTTTGATCGAGGAGATCGGTAAAGGTGATCTTAGTGATACCTGCACCCGCCAAGGAGTTCAAGACATCGATCACCCGCTGCTGGACGGTTTTGCCATCGACCCGGAGCTGGACCAAGGGGTCCTGTCCGGAGTTTTCGGCAAGACTGCGATACAGTTCCAGGCGTTTGTCGAGAACCGGCAGAATCCGTGCATCGACATCGGACTCGAGCAATTCGTCCACCCCGCTCTCGGTCTTCACGAAGACCTTGCCCTCTTGATCGAGCAAGATGAGCATGGGCGAAAGCTCGGGAGGCGTCGTGGAAGGAGTATTCGCGGGAAGCGACGTATTCAGCTCCTGTTCCTTCTTCACGATCTGGGTCGTGACCAGGAAGTAAATGAGAAGAAGGAAACAAACGTCAATCAGAGACGAAATGTCCAAACCTGGCTCATCATCCTCGAAAGGGCGGCTTTTTTTGCGGCGTGCCATGGGATACTTCTGGTTTGATTCTTACTTGTTGTAGGCCCCGTAGGCCACCACATCGACTCCGGCATCCGCTGCGGAACGGATGACCTGACGACAATAGGTGAAGTCCACGCCCTTGTCGGCTCGAATATGGATCACAGGAGTGTTACCAATGGCCTTGATCTTGTCCTTCTCCTTCGTGATGTATTCGGTCATGTCCTCCTTGGTATCAAAACGGGTGGTCATGTCCTCGGCGAAGAAATCACCGTTGTTGTGAATGTTGACCACGATCTTTCCGTGAATCGACTTGGTGGCCTGGGCGTTGAGAGCCACGGGAGGCTCGAGTCGAGGGTCGATCTTGATCGTCTTGGGATTGGAAACAACGAGGAAGAAGAGGAGGAGCAGGAAGACCATGTCGATCATTGGCGACATGTCCATCGCTGCATCTTCGCCCTGTTCCTTGTTAACGGCGCGTAGCTTGTCGGATGCCATGGGATGGTGAGGTGGATGGTTGGTTCAACATGGACGGGGAGAGCGGGATGCCCTCCCCTCCGATGGGCTAAACGGCAATCCCCTCAGGAATCTTAGCAAGATGTGCGTCGGCGTTGACGGTCTGGATGGAAGCGTTGAGAAGATTCTCGGCAGTTCCGTGACAGTCGGCCACAAGAGAGTTGAAGCGGTTCTTGAAGAAGAAGTAGGCGAAGAGCGAGAGAATGGCGACGATCAGTCCCCACATGGTGGTGAGAAGGGCGACCGAGATATCTTTCGCGAGGTCCTGCGGGTCGGCACCGGCGTTTTCACCCAAGGTGGCGAACGCACCAATCATACCGAACACGGTTCCGAAGAGACCAAGCATCGGAGCGGCCTGGGCCACGAGAGAGAGAAGGTTGATGAAGGTCATCTGCTTCCGGGTCTCGTTGATCGAGAAGTCGGCGATGGCGTCTTCGACGTGATCACGACCGAGGTCTTCAGGATGGGTGGCGTCAATGTTGGGAAGAGAGTAAGCCATCATGCGACCAAGGTAGCTGGGATGCGAAGCGGAAAGCTCGATGGCGGAACGCACGCGGCAGCTGGTCATGTGCTCAAGAAGGGCTCCCTTGAGGTCGTCGGGACCAAACTTGGCCTTGGTCAGGTTCATGAAGTTGAACACGGTCAGGCTGATCAGGGAGAGAAGTCCGACGGCGACGATGAAAATGGTCAAAGGACCACCGTCGAGGAGGAACTTGTCGAGAGCATTCGGGTCTTTTTTGGCGCCATCTTGGGCGAGGGCCGGAGCGGCGGCGAGAAGAGAAAATGCGGAACCGACAATCCATCCTTTGGCGGACTGGAACTTAGAAGTAAGGGTCATGATTTCTTGAGGTACGTTTGGTGTGAACTGGCGGGCATTCTCGAAAGTGAAGTCCGTGAGTAAAGGAAGTTTTACGGTTTTTAAAAACTTCTTGAAAGACCGTCAGCTTGACAAAGGAACTCGGTTAGGAATGGGCTACTTAGATCTCATCTTCACTTTTTTGTTTTCACCGGAGTTTTCCTTGTGGGGAAAAGGGTTCGGCAGATTTCGCAGACCGTTCCATCGCATCCCCGGGCCGTACAAAACTCCCTTCCATAGAAAATAATCTGGAGGTGTAATTTGTTCCACAAATTTTTGGGGAAGAGCTTTTTGAGATCCGCTTCCGTCTTCACCACGCTTTTTCCATCGGTCAATTTCCACCGTTGGGCCAGGCGATGGATGTGCGTGTCCACCGGAAAGGCCGGAACCCCAAAGGCCTGGGACATGACGACCGAAGCGGTCTTGTGCCCCACCCCCGGAAGAGCCTCGAGCGCCTCAAGATCAGCCGGCACCTCCCCGCCATGCTGGTCGACAAGAATTTCGGAGAGCCCCTGAATCGCGTTGGCCTTCCGCGGTGCCAGCCCGCACGGCCTGACAATGGCATTGATCTCATCCACACTCAAAAGCCTCATTTTCGCGGCCGAATCGGCAAGCTCAAACAAAGCCGGCGTGATCTTGTTCACACGGGCATCCGTGCATTGGGCCGAAAGCAGAACCGCCACCAAGAGGGTGAAGGGATTGGTATGATCGAGCGGCACCGGAGTTTCCGGATAGAGCTCTTCCAGCCGGGTCTGAACATAAAGCGCACGTTCCTTTTTGAGCATGCCTATTGCTGCCGGAAGACGTCGGCCCCGAAAACAAAAAAGCAGCTTCGCTTGTCACGAAGCTGCTTTTGATAAAACTGTCGGAAGGATTCCTAACGGCGGGCCACTTTGCCCGAGTCCACCTTCCGCTTGGCGGCGTAATACATGCGACGGGTATGCGGATAGTGCACGCGCCCCTTGAGGATGGCGAGAGTCCGCTCCCACGATCCCCACTGGATGACCGTGATTTCGGCATGACGAGTCCCCCACTTCCGCATGAGCGACAAGCTGGGGTGGTAAATGTCGACGGTGTTGGTCCCGGCGAGGGCCGAACCGTAATCGTCCACCATGTAGGTGTGGGGAAGTCCCTTGATCTTGAATTTGGTGCCGACGGGAAGAACCGACCAATCGGCAGCCGCACTTCGAACCGAACCATACTTCAGATAAGTCCCGAGAGCGTTTTTCTTCCAGGGGGCTCCGGGCTCCATTTCCATGTGGGAATAAGCCGTGGTACGGACCAGACGGGTGCGGGTCGAAGCCGGATAAGTGGGCATGCCGTGCTTGTCCTTGGGAAGCTTGGCCGCTTTTTTCACCGCAGAAGCAGAGACTTCGGCGGGGTGGAAGCCATTGCTGGAACTGGAGGACTTGAAGAAAGCCGAGCTGGTGCGGTAGCTCTTTCCGTTCTTGGCGATGGACTTCGAAACGATCTTGGGCGTCTTGCGATCGTGGATTCCGCTGGACTTGAGGGCCGTGGAATCAAGGCCTCCGCAGCTTGCAAGGATCACAGAAACAACGGAGGTGATGATCAAGGGAAGTTTTTTCATAGGGTAAAACAGGAGAAGCCATCCCGGTGCGCGGCAGCTGTTTGACCCGCGTTGACCGCGATGTCTAGCGATTTTTCAGGAAGATTCAATCTTATTCTGCCCTTCCTGATTTTCAGGAAATCTCAAAAAAAACGGCGACCCGCAGGCCGCCGTTTTGAATAATTCTAGGTTGCTGTTCGCGAATCAAGACTCAGCAGTTCCTGCCGCATCCCCCTTGGTCAGGGTATGATCCTCACTGATGGAAACAGCCTTATATCCCCCGGTGGCCCGGAAGTAGAAGATGAGGAAGAGGTAGATGACCGCCATCGCAGCCGGAATCAGAGAGTCGGTGACCAGCGTTCTCCGGTTTCCGCGGATATCCGCATCAACAACAGTCTGTTCAGCTTCAGTCCGCTCGTCCTTCTTGATCTTCTTGGTGTCCTCGAGACGCTTGCCGTCAATCGCCTGAACTGGCTCAAATCCCAGGAACTTACTCTTGTCCCCGTCACTCTTCCACTCGGCGTAGAGGTTCTTGTCGGCAGTTTCGAGCTCCTCGGCGGAGTAGCGGTCCTTGAAGTATCCGAGACCGGCCGAACCGATCAGGCCGGCGGACATCATTCCAATTCCCCCCATCAAACTCATGGCGATCGCACCGGTAGCCGGGAAGCGATCACCAACCACGGCGAGCATGGTCGGCCAGAAGAAGGTCTTACCAATCGAATAGACCAGCACGGCTCCGATCGCAGGCCCGAACGACTGGATAGCCGCCACGGCATTCAGTCCCACGCAGGCGAACACGGCGCTCACAAACAAGAGACTGATAGGATTGAGTCCAATCCGCTCTTCGATCCAATGAGCGCAGAAACGGAGAACAAACATCGCGAACGAGGTGATCACAAAGAGGATCTTGCCCTCTTTTTCAGACAAAATGGCGCCGGTGATATTCTGCATCCAGCCATCCGTTCCCAACTCCACCGCACCGACAAGTCCATGCGTAATGAAGAGGACGAAGATGAGCCAATGTCCCGTTGCAAAGGAAGTGATTTTTCCGATCCAACCCAAGGTCGCCAGACCAATCACAAGGGCCAGGACCCGGGGGACACTGGACCCCTCGTCGAAGAAGGGGGCAAAGAACCCTTGGAAGAAGAGGTAAAGCATGAAGGCAACGACCGCACCCCCGAGGAGACCGACGTCCTTCATCATGTCGCCCATCTTGAGGCCCTTCTCGGAAGCCTCCGATTTCGGGAATTTCTGGCCCATGAACATGGCACCGTAAACGAGAGTCGGAACAAGGTAGAAGGCCAGCTGAGCCTTCCAGCTGAGGGCGGCGTCACCGGTTCCAAGGAACCAACCGACCATTCCCCCAAGGATCATTCCGAGAGGCCACGAGGCGTGCAGGATGTTCAGGTAATGGGTCCGGTTTTCCGGATAAAGGGTGGAAACGAGAGGGTTTGAGACCGCCTCGAGCGTTCCGTTCGCAAAGGCGAAGATGAACATTCCCCACCACAAAAACTGATAAGCAGTATCAGCACTCTGACCACTGGTTGCACCAAAGGTCACAAACGCGGAAAGGACGTGACAGAGGAAGGCGGTGAAGACCAGTTTTCCGTAACCGATCTTGTCGACAATGACACCGCCGATCATGATTCCGAAACAGAACCCGGTGAACCCTGCTCCACCAATGGCTCCCAATTGAGCTCCTGAGAACCCGAAGTCCGATGACCAATTGGCCAGGATTCCTCCTCGGATTCCAAAGCCAACCCCCGCTGCTAGAATTGCAACGAAGCCAGCCCATAGCAGCCGACTCCTGTTTACCTGATTGTTGTCACTCATATATCGATTGTGTCGTTCTGATTTAGATTCCCAATTTGGGAAGCGGACATTCTGTCGAGTTTGTCCAACAAGACAAGCCTAGGATTCAGTCATTTCCCATGGCGGAAAAAACATGAATCTAACTTCTCCCGATGTCTTCACGTCCCCCGCTCCGGATCTCTTTCACAAAAAAAGGCAGGGACCTTGCCGACCCTGCCTTTTTCTGAAATTCCACCGCCCGATCCTTGATCGAAGTCTGTAGAACACAAACCGTGCTTAAATTTAGCCAGACTCTATCGAGTCTGACCGGGCCGCCGAAGCGACCTAGGTATCCCTTGCGGAACGATTCGGTTCGTAGGTGTATTTATATGAACCGGTCGTTAGGTTGGCGAAATTCAGTCGCAAAAACAAGCAGAAAAAATCCGCAACCCTATTTACGACGTTGCAGAAAGAGATCGATACCGTCGGTCAGCGCGATCCAACTGGCCTCGATGATGCTATCGGAGACCCCCACTGTTCCCCAGGTTCGCTCACCGTCGGTGTGAACGATCAAGACCCTCGTCTTGGCCGCCGTGGCCTCGCCCCCATCAATGATGCGGACCTTGTAATCGATGAGCTGAACCTTCTCGATCTCTTTGAAAAAGGGCAACAGAGCCTTACGAAGGGCCGAATCAAGGGCGTTCACCACTCCGTGTCCCTGCGAAACGGTATGAGTCGCCTCTCCCTGGACATCCAGCTTCACGGTGGCTTCGCAAACCGGATCATGCCCATCGCGATACTGGCGGAAGGAACAATGATACTCGCTCAAGTTCCAGGGACGCTCACACTGTCCCAGCTGACGCCGAATCAACAACTCAAGCGAACCTCCGGCAGCTTCAAACGAATAGCCGGTCTGTTCGAGATCCTTGATCGTTCCGAGAATCTGCTTGGCTTCTTCGCTCCCCTTTTCAAGCGGAAGCCCCATTTGCTCGGCCTTGATGAGAATATTGGACTGACCCGACAATTCGCTGACAAGAATCTGCTGTTCATTGCCAACCTGCTCCGGACGGATGTGCTCATAAGTCCGTGCCAGCTTCTGCACCGCATTGACATGCATCCCTCCCTTGTGGGCGAAGGCCGTCCGACCCACAAACGGCGCTCGGGCGAAATGGGGATTGTTAGAGACATCATCCACGAAAAAGGACAGATCCCGCATCTTGGAAACATCGGCCACCGCGCGTCGGCCCATCTTGAGCTCCAAAATGGGAATCACCGAAGTCAGGTTGCAGTTTCCGGTGCGCTCACCATAACCATTGATTGTTCCCTGAACCTGGGTCGCCCCAGCGTCTACCGAAGCAATGGCATTGGCCACTCCGAGCTCGCAGTCATTGTGGGTATGAATTCCGAGGGGAACTTCAGGGAACGTCTCCCGAACCACCCGGCTGATCGCCGCAATCTCAGCAGGAAGACACCCTCCGTTGGTGTCACAAAGGACCAACCAGTCCGCACCTCCCTCAACCGCCGCCCGGAGAGTCGCCATGGCATGGTCGGCGCCATCCTTATAGCCATCGAAGAAGTGCTCGGCATCATAAACCACTTCGCGCCCGGCTTCCTTAAGGTAGCGACAGGTGTCCCGGATCATCGCTTGGTTCTCCTCGGCAGTCGTCCGCAGGACCTCGGTCACCTGCAGCTCCCAGCTCTTTCCGAAAATGGTGATTACCGGGGTCTCGGCATCGATCAACAACTGGACCTGCGGATCCTCTTCCACCGCCGTATCCGCCCGACGGGTCGAGCCAAAGGCCGCGATCTTGGCATGGCTCCACGATTCCTTGGCGGCCGCCTTGAAGAATTCGATGTCTTTGGGGTTCGAGCCCGGCCAGCCGCCTTCAATGTAATCCACCCCGAACGAATCCAACTCCTTGGCAATCCGAATCTTGTCCAGACCAGATAAGGAAAAACCTTCTCCCTGGGTCCCATCCCGCAGGGTGGTGTCATAAATGCGGACTCTCTCTTGCTCGCTCATGGTATGTGGTAATGTCTGAAGAGCCTTCGTTACGCGCCAATACCCGCCCGAAGCCCCGGAGGACGGCGAACTTATGCAAAAAATCCCACATGGCAAAGGCAAAGGTGTCGCACAACAAAGATGCCAAATAGACCGAATGAGCCTCATTCCCGTCCCCCGAGAGAGATCGCCTCGTGTCCTCATTTGAGGGGACGTGGTGCGTTTATCCTCCCAAATCCCTCTCCGGTCCGAAATGATATCCCCCATTCAAAACATGACTCGCCGACTTCTTCCCGCCCTCCCCGGTCTATTTCTGTCCCTGTTTTCCCCTTCCCTCGCCGCCGAAGGACTTTACGGCAAAGTGATGTGCGGCTATCAAGGATGGTTCCGCACCCCTTCCGACGGAACCGGCAACGGCTGGCGCCACTACACGGCCGGAAAGGAATTCGCACCCGGTCGCTGCGTGTTTGATCTCTGGCCCGATGTCCGGGAACTCCCGAAGAAAGACCGCGTCCCCACCCCTTTCAAACATCCCGACGGATCCACCGCCGAAGTCTTCAGCTCCGTGCCGGCCTCGACAGCCAACCTCCACTTCAAGTGGATGAAGGAATATGGCATCGACGGAATTTTCCTCCAACGCTTCGCCGTTTCGACCCGAAACAAAAAGCTCCGCAAGACCCTCGACCAAGTCCTCGCCAACTGCCAGCAAGCCGCCAAGACCCACGACCGACAATGGGTTCTCATGTACGACCTCAGCGGTCTCAAGCCAGGACAAGTCCATACCGTGATGGATGATTGGAAGCACCTCGTCGACAACCGCCTTCTCTCCCGGGACCAATATCTCTCCCACAACAAGAAGCCGTTGATCTCACTCTGGGGACTTGGCTTCAGTGACCGCGAGCCCAAGTTGGACGAGTGGAAAACCCTCATCGAATTTTTCAAGAACGATCCCAAATACGGCAATTGCTCCATCATGGTGGGCGTGCCCACTTTCTGGCGCACCATGCGACGCGATGCCATCAAGGATCCCGCCTTTCACCAACTCCTCACCCAGGTCGACGTCATCAGCCCCTGGACCGTGGGTCGTTACAACTCACCGAAGACAAACGAACGATACGTGAATGAAACCCTCTCCAGAGATCTCGCCTGGTGCACGGAGCGCAAGATTGACCTTTTCCCCGTCGCGTTCCCCGGGTTCAGCTGGCAGAACCTCCAAAAGACCCGGGGCAAGGAAGCCGGGCTCAACGCCATCCCGAGACTTGGCGGCGAGTTCCTCTGGTCCCAGGCCTGGAACGCCCGCCAAGCCGGAGCCAAGATGCTTTACGTCGCCATGTTTGATGAGATCGACGAAGGCACCGCCATCTTCAAGACCCGGCAGGATCCCCCCAAGGGAGCCAGCAACTTCTCCAGCGAACCGGGAGTTCCCAACGATCAATATCTCTGGCTGACCGGAAGAATCGGAGAGCTCTATCGCAGCAAGAACCTTCCCGACTCCGCAAAAATGCCCGTCCGCAAATAGCCCCTCCTTCCAGCCCAGAGTTCTTGCACTTCCTTTCTCTTCGTTCTAAAGCTCCCCCGTCGCTCCGATAGTTCAACGGATAGAACAAGGGTTTCCTAAACCTTAGATCCAGGTTCGATTCCTGGTCGGAGCGCCA
>JBMHCW010000040.1:0-20817 GCA_049889715.1 Akkermansiaceae bacterium
TCGGACTGCCCGAAACAGCCGCAATTGATGTTCAATCCCCGGCTCCAGGCGTTGTATAACGCGAGGTTGAACGCCACCAACATTCCCGAAATCATAAGCGCTCCGCCCGCCCGCCAAAAACCGCTCACGAGAGCCAAGCCCGTCATCACTTCAAACCACGGCAGACTGTAGGCGATATAGGCGTCGGTCGGAGCATCGAAAACATTCTTTGTGCCCTCGGAGGTCTCGATTTCCCAACTCAGCTGAAAATTCCCGACGTCCTTGGTGAATTGATCCAAATCCATCAACTTCACCGCCCCGCTCCAGAGGAAGAACCCTCCCAAGCCGAGGGCCAGAACCCACTCGATGATCTTGAATTTGGAGATCCGACCCCGCACGGCCTCCAAGCTATCTCGAAATCTGCAAATAACGAGTCCTTCGTCAAATTCACGGACCCGTTATTCAAGAAATCCGAACAACCCGGCCCCGAATGGCACCCCTGCAAAATCCCGGGAAAATCTGCCTGACAAGTTGGATGAAATGAACTTGCCACATCATCGATTTGAGTCAGCCTCTTGGGCTCGATAAATATCGTAAGGCCATCAGTCTTTTTATCCACGCACACCACCAACAGAACCATGACTCCAGACGACACTCTGAAGCGTTTCACGCTGGGCTGCACCCTGATTTCGGCTCTTGCCACCGTCTCCTCCCAAGGAGTGGTGACTCCGGGCGGAAATCTCGGCGACCACGCCATCATCATCGAAGCCACCGGCGGAGAACAGCTGCAGCGCGCTACCACCATCGCGGGCTTTGGCCCCGTCCTTGTCCACGATTTCGACACTCCGGTGCGAGTCGACGGCACCTACGAATTCAATCCCTCCGGAGCCAATGCCACTGAGATCGCTTTGAGCGCCGGCCGTCATCTCGTGATGTATGACTCACGATTCGATGTGACCTCCGGCACGACCAGGACCGAATTCATGGGCAACCTCACTTTGAATGGCACGGCCCTGGCCATCGGGCGGTCCCACGGATACGTCCGTCGAACGGGAGGAGCCAACGAGGATGTCCTCTCCGGCGGCGGCATCATTACCGTGGCCAACGACGATGATATCGTCACTCTTGAAACCCGCCGTTCCGACGACAACGCCACGACCACCATTCTGCCCACCCGCGTTGCGAATGGCACCGCGATCCAGTTTCTGAAACTCGACGATTCGTGGGACTACCTCAGCCTTCAGCGAAGCACCAACCAGGCAGGCACGATCCTCACGACCTTCACCGATGTCACCTATGACACCAACAATTCGCCCGGAACGATGGGCACCGCCTTCACCTTCACGGACAATACCGCGGACATCACCCTCAACGAACCCGGGCTCTACCTGGTATTCGCCAACTCACGACTTGAAAAACCCAACAACGGAACCCGAACCAGCTACCAACAGCGCCTGACGCTCGACGGCACCGAGATTACTGGGTCCAAGACCACGACCTATCTTCGTGGCGACGCCAACGGCGAAGCCGCCAACAGCGGAGTCACTGCCATCGGCACGATCGTCCAGTCCACCGGCGGACAAGTTCTCAATGTCGAACTCGCCATGGAATCCGGGGGAAGCGCCGCCACCGTCCAAGGCAACGAAACGGCCGTCACCATCGTCAAACTTCCCGGCACCACCAAGACCATTTCCTTGAATCACTCGGTCAGTCAGGAAGTGAACACACCAACGCTCACTCCACTGATTTTTGACACCGCGATCAGCCCGGCAAATACCACCTTTTCGCACACCCTCGGAACAAGTCCGATCACCGTCAATCAGGATGACGACTATCTGTTCCTTGGCAGCATCTTCACTTCGAGTTCGGGTGCCTCGGAAGACCACCTGCGCACCCTGCCTCTCCAGGGTTGGCAGATCGACGGCACCGGCGGTCCGATTCTCCGGGGTCGCAGCGCAGGCTACAACCGCGATAGCGGAGGCGGCCGCACTGGCGGCGACTGGGGAGGAGCCATCATTTCGCTCACCTCGGGGCAAACCGTCGAACTGGTCTCCCGTCAACTTGGCACCGATCGGCTGGGAATTACCAGCTCGGTGGCCCTTCAGGGCTTCAGCGTCTCCAGCCTCGTTCCCTCCGACGATCCTTCGATCGCCATCAACGTTCCTCTTGAGATCGTGCCCGACGATTCAGCTCCCATCGACAACTCCCTCCTTTTGACAGTGGATGGCAACACTCCCGACACAGGACTGACCTACACTCTCAACAGTGCCCCGACCGGGGGGTCACTCTCCCACACCGTGAACGGTCTTCTCTCAAATGGAGACACCTTTACCCAGGACGACCTCAACAACGGACGAATTCAGTTCGACTCCCAGGAAACTCCTGCGACCGGCGGTTTTGACTTCACGGTTTCCGATGGCTCTGCTTCGGAGGACGGGAGCTTCGTCATTGTCGTCAAGTATCCCGACGCCGAAGTTACCATCGCGAGCAACGGCAACATCACCGAAGGTGAGAATGCCTCCTGGACCGTGAGCTCCACTCTCGCGCCTTCCGGAACCAACCTTTCGGTGGGTATCAGCTACTCGGGAACTGCCGTCGATGGCACCGACTTCAGCGGAGTGGCCACCGTGGAAATCCCCGCCGGCAGCAATTCGGCGACCCTCGAGTTCGAAGCCCTCGTCGACGGACTTTATGAAGGCTGCGAGACAATCACTGCCTCCATCGGCTCCCTTTCCGGCGGAGACCTCACCGCCTCTCCCGGGACGCCATCATCTGCCGGTCTGGTTGTTGACGATGGGGGAAACAACAGTCCCGTCATGGCCACGGATTCCCGAGTTGTTGTCGGAACCGGCACAGTTCCTCTGACCGGCTTGTCCGCCCTCGATCCAGACACCGGATATCAGTCGACCGTCTCCACCACAGCAGACCCGGTCTTCACCTTCAGCGGACCCAAAAACAATACCATCTTCTCGGATGGACGACCCGAAGATGACGCAACCTTCGACCTCGACGCAGGCGGGCCCGCTCTCAACTATGGAGCCGGATATTCCCTTGAACTCGAGTTCTCGGTCAACGCAAGTGACCTCACCGGAAGCGTCGTCATCTGGGAAATCGGGGGCAGCAGCAACGGAAGTTCCGTTCTCCTCGTCGATGGCATTCCCCACCTTCTTGTGAAATCAGGAGGAGCACCCACCGATGCTCCGATCGATGACAACAACCTCGACAACGTCTTCCAGGATCTCGACTGGACCGGAGACGACACCATCGTCGTTCCGTTGTCCAACACGCCACTGACGCCGGGGCTTCCGAGCCGTCTAGCATTCATCCTCAGCGATGCCAGTGATTCGGTCACCTATTCGGTCAACGGTGCCCCCGCCGCAACCGCCAACCTGCTGAACAATGACAGCAACAACTGGGCCGGTGACCACACCGTGAATCTTGGTGGCGGAGCAGGAACCGGTGTTGGAGGCAACACCAACGTCCCTGCCACTCCCTTCACCGACCTCGATCTCCTGAACCCCTCGAACGGATCGACACCCATCATGTGCGCGAAGTTCTGGAACGACTCGACCGGAAGCCTGCAAGTGACTCCTTCGGGGTCGCCCGAAGTCCTGACCGTCACCCTGACAATCGAAGACTGGGTCCTTGGCGCCGGCGAACTGACCGCCAACAGCGGAAACGGGGAAATCTTCAGCGATGGTGTCTGGTCAATCGTCGGCGATCAAAATGCCGTCAACGCCGCCCTCTCCGACGTGGAGTTCATCACGAACTTCGCCACCGCGGACCCCACCAGAATCTCAGTCACTCTGGAAGATGGCGACGAGGACGGAAACGGCCCCACCAATGATTTCCTCTTCGTGGTTTCTGCTCCTCTTGATCCGATTTATGTCGATGACGACTTCGCCGGACTTGCCGTGGGTGATGAGATCGCCGATGCCGATACCGGAACCGCAGTGGCTCCCGCAACCTTTGGAATCAATGCCTTTGCCACTATCAATGACGCCCTCACTGCTGTCATTGCCGGTGGCTCGGTGGTCGTCAACGATGGGGACTACACCTCTGAGAATGTCAGCCTCGGCGATGGCTTGACCCTCGCGCTCACTGGAACAGGCTCCAGCACGATCATCATCGGCACTGTCGCCTCCGTACCCACCGATACCACGCTCGATCTGGGTGCAGAAACCCTCGTGGTGGGCGACACCAATGGTGGCTCAACCTTCGACGGAAATGTCTCCGGAACCGGAAACATCATTAAAAACGGTATCGGCCGGTTTATTCTCCGTAACAACATGTCCTACTCGGGCACGACAACGGTAAACGACGGATTCCTTCGCCTTGGTTACGAAAGCACCAAGATGATTGCTGGCAACTGGGACGGCGATGGTCCCATCGTCGTCAACGCTCCCGGCATTCTGGAATTCAACGCGGGCACCGACTTTACCCAGACCCAAACCGGAGTGATCAGCGGAGACGGCGAAGTCCGGAAACTCGATGACGGATTCCTCGTCTTCGATGGCCCTTCCGGCAACACCTTCACCGGAACATTCCAACTGGGAGACGGATCCACCTCCTCTTTCGATGGCGTGGATCAGGGATCCGTTCAGGGATTTGTCGTCGTCAACCACAACGACCACCTGGGTGCCGGACTTGTTCTTTCCCGGGGGGCCCAACTTCAGGCCGGCACTCCGGGTGTTGTCATTCCCAACAACGTCGACATTACCGGTGGCGGGTTCCGCTGCGGTGGTACCATTGGATTCGAATTCAGCGGCGACATCCGGACCATCGACAACCAAACCCGCGGATTCGGAAACTACGGGCTGGAAGGATGTGACCTCGTCATCAGCGGCAACGTCGACAACACCGGAGGACAAATCAACTTCGAAGGAAGCAACAATCGCGACAACGGCACGTGGACCGTCACCGGAGACATCAGCGGCCCTCTCGCTGTTGTGGTTCAAGCCGGCTTCGACAACGGTGTCGTCACCCTCTCAGGGAACAACACCTATCAAGGCGCGACCAATATCGACACCGGCATCCTCGTTCTCAACGGCTCCCACACCGGAGGCGGAATCTACAACGTCAATGGAACCTCGACCTTCTCGGGAAGCGGCTCCACCGCGTCCGACGTCTCGGTTGATGCCGGCGCCACCATCGCTCCCGGCGATGGAGATATCGGCATTCTCAACATCGGCACGCTGACCTTGAATGGAACCCTCGCTCTTGACGTCGACAACACCTCGGGAGCAGCCGGAACCGATTGGGACCAGCTGGTAGTCACCGGCATTGTCACCGTGGCCAATGGTTCCCTGTCCGTCAACGAATCGGATACCGTGGAGGCCGATCCTGCCGACATCGTGGTCGTTGCCAATGATCTGGAAGACCCGGCCTCGGGACCCTTCCTTTCGGGAGATCCCTTCTCGAGCAACTACTTCTCCTCCGGACTTTCCGGAGTGGCGGATTACAATGGCGGCGATGGCAATGACATCGCTCTCACCACCGCGGCTCCCGACATCATCGGCGATTGGCGCTTCGAGTACTTCGGTACCACCGAAAATACCGGAGACGCTGCCGACTTCGCGGATACCGCCGACAACGACGGCTTGTTCAACTTGCTTGAATTCGCCTTCGGAACCGATCCCACTCTGCCGGATAACCGACCGCTTGCCCTCGACGGATCCTTCAACGGAGTTCCTTTCGTGAATGTCGATACCAGTGGCGCAGCTCCGGCCTTCTCCGGAGTCTTCATGAGAAGAGACGATCATGGCTCCCCCGGCAGCATGATCTACACTCCTCAGTTCAGCTCCGACCTTGAAAACTGGGTCGACAGCGAAACCGACCCGATCTTCGTTGCGGACTCGACCGACGACCCGGACTACGAAGTGGTCCGCGTTCCCTACCCTGCAACCCTGCCAGGCGGTGCACCCGCCCGCTACTTCCGGGTCAAGGTCCTCCTGAACGATTAATCATCCTACAATCATCAGGCGGGGTCCGGGAAGCCGGCCCCGCCTTTCTCTTTCCCCCAATTTTCAAATCCCCCTTCCCTTTTTGCCGCCAGTAATTAGATTGACGTCATGACTTCGTTCAGGAAAGCGACAATTCTTCTGGCTGGCTCACTTTTCTTTGTTTCCTGCGGCAGCGATCCATCCCGCGTCCCCCTTGCCGGAGAGGCCCGCGCCGGAGAATCCCCCGCCCAAGCCCTTTACAATGCCGGATTCTCCGCAGAGTCAGCAGGCCAGACCAAAAAGGCCCTCAAGTCCTACGGAGCGATCAATGCCAAGTATCCCCAATCATCAGTGGCCGCCGAAGCCACGTATCGCTACGCCAAGCTCCTCGAACGCAGTGGCGAACCCCTCGACGCCTTCCAGGCCTACGATGACGTACTCACCAAATACCCCGCTTCGTCGCACTACAGTGAAGCGATGAAGCGACAGGAAAGCCTCGCCCACCAAGTGGCCCAAGGCGTCATCAAGGATTCCTTCATCGGCTTCAACACCAAGGTCGGTCCCAAGCAGACCACCGAAATGCTTTCCAAAGTCCGCGACAACGCCCCGCGGGCCGCTTCAGCCCCCAAAGCCCAATTTGCCATCGGGGAAGTCTACCAAAACCAGAGCAGCAAGGAGGGCGAAGCCATCATGGCCTTCCGTCGTCTCGTCCGCGACTACCCGGACTCCAACTACGCGCCCGAAGCCCAGTTCCGCATCGGAGATATCCTCCTCAAACAATCCACGGGTGGAAATGAAGACGCCGCCAACATCGACCGGGCCCGCAAGGCCTTCGACGACCTTCTCCTCCGTTACCCCAATCACCCGAGGGCCGCCGATGCCCGTCGCTCCATCGCTCAGATCCAATCCGACGACATCCGCCGTTCGTACGAGATCGCCGAATTCTATCGCAAGAAGGGCCAGACCAATTCCGCGCTCTTCTACTACCGCGAAACCGTCCGCAAGTCGAAAGATGGCAAATTGAGAAACCAGGCCCAGGCGTGGATCAACAAGCTTAGCTCCTGATTTCAGATTTCATGCGCGCTCTCCTCGCCACCCTCTGTCTTGCCTTTCTCTCTTCCTGCGCGGGATACCAATGGGGAGGCAACAAGCCGACCCACCTTGGCAACGTCGAAACCATCCACGTCCCACTCGCCAAAACCCGGGTCATCTTTCCGAGAGTCGAACCTCTCACCACCAGCTCAGTTGTTGATGCCCTCGTCAACGATGGAACCTACACCATTGGGACTCCCAACAAGACCGATGCTGCCTTGTATCTGACGGTCGATTCCATCGAATACCGGCAGACCAGATCCTCCCGTGATGATGTTCTTCGCTCCGAAGAACTAGAGCTTGAGATTTCGATCAGCTTCAAGCTCATTGATTCGATGAATCCCGGCACTCCGCTGGAAGCAGGAAGAGTCAGGGGCGAAACAAGGTTCTTCGTCGGAGGTAATCAACAAACCGCTCGTGCCAACGCCCTTCACGATGCCATTCGGCGCGCCTCGATCGATCTCGTCTCACAACTATCCGACGGACTTTAACCGCCATGGTGACTTTTGTTCCGACCCCCATCGGCAACCTCGGGGACATCACCCTGCGCGCCATCGAAACACTCCGCGAGGCTGATCTCATCGCCTGCGAAGACACCCGCCATTCCAAACGTCTCCTCACTCATCTCGAGATCTCCCGTCCTCTCATTTCTCTCCACGATCACAACGAACAACAGCGCATCCCCGAGCTTCTCAACAAAGCCCGGGAAGGTTCAAACATCGCGATCATCTCGGATGCCGGCACGCCCTGCCTTTCCGACCCCGGCCACCGCTTTTTGAAGGCCTGCCGCGACGAAGAGATTCCTTTCAACGTTCTCCCCGGAGCCTCGGCCATCACCACCGCTCTGGTCGCCTCGGGCTATCCGCCCCACCCCTTTTCCTTTCACGGCTTCCTCCACGTCAAAAAAGGAAAACGAGGAAAGCAACTTCAGGCCGCACTCGATTCTGCGGAGGCCACGCTGTTCTTTGAATCCCCCCATCGACTTCCGTCGACACTTGAAATCCTCTCGGAACTGGCTCCCGACTCACAAGTCTGTGTGGCCCGGGAACTCACCAAAGCCTTCGAAACCCTCCATCACGGAACCTGCACCGAACTCCGGCAGTTCTTCTCCGAACGCAAAGTCAAAGGAGAGATTGTCCTTCTCATTCCCCCCAGCCCCGATGCGCGTCGATAAATGGCTTTGGGCCGCCCGGCTCTACAAAACCCGCAGCAAGGCCTCGCACGATTGCTCGGCCGGCAAGGTCAAACGTTCCGGCAACACCCTGAAACCCAGCGCAGCCCTCAAACCCGGCGACACCCTCGAAGTCCCCTCGCACGACAACCGGTTCAAACGGATCATCGAAGTGGTCGAGCTTCTCGAAAAACGGGTGGCTGCTCCCATTGCCCAGGCCGCCTACCACGATCACACCCCGGCCGAAATCCTCGCCGAAGCCGAAAAGCGCCGCCTCGCTGAAAAGGAAAATCGCCAGTTCCGGAAACAAGGTGACCAGGGACGCCTCACTAAACGCAAGCGCCGCCAATGGGAAGAAGGCGAAGGCAATTTCTTCTAAGATCAGGACCGTCGTTTCGCTCCCTGCTTCTTCTCCACTTTCACGATCAAGGCTCCGGCGAAGAGGACCATCGCCGTGTAGTAAATCCACAAGAGCACCACGAGAAAGGAACCAATCAAGCCGTAGACGCTCAGGTTGGATCCGAATGACAGCAAGGTCAGAGCCCGGCTCCCAAGCTCCCAGAACCCCGCCGCGATCAATCCTCCGGTCACCGCAATCCGCCAGCTCACCTTCTCCTTGGAAAGGAATTTGTACATCATGGTCAGCACCACCACGTTCATTCCCGCTCCCACCACCACGGACAGCAACTTCGAGACGTCCGGAAGCATGATCAGCTCCTGACTTCCAAAAGTTGCCAGCGCCCTCATGACCATCCCGATCAAAAAGAGGCACACCACAATCATGCAAACTGCCATGATCATGACCAGAGACCTGAGCCGGCTGATCAACGCAGAACGAAGCGCTCCCTTGAAACCCCTCCCGGCCGCCTTGCGACGCACGTCCCAGATCCGGTAAAACCCACGATCAACTTGGGCAAACACCAGCGTCGCCGTACAGAGAAAGGCCAGTCCCGCCAGCGGTCCGTTCACCAGTGCCCGGTCCTCCAGCTGCAGCAACAAGCGGGTCATCGACTCCGCGAACTCCGGCGACATCTGATTGGACAACATCTCGAGGATTTCCTCCTTGGCACTCGGGCCGTCCGGCATGAATCGAAAGAAGTAACCCACTCCCGCCACCAAGACCATCATGAGGGGAAAAAGCGAAACCGCCGCGTAAAAAGCCACCCCCGCCGAAAGCGAAGCGCACTCATAATACCCCCACGCCTTCACCACCGATGGAATCCGCATCAACATCTCGCGAACCCTACGAACCTCGATCGAATATAGAAAGCCTTGGACAAAAAAAGCACTCCCGCCTGCATTCCACGTAAATTGTGCCACTTTTTCGGCAGGATTTGCTGGTCGGCACCGTAAAAATAGAGACCCTAAATCCGTCATACAAATATTCCCCTCGGACGATTCATGCTCAAGCACACTTCCATTTTCCTGGTTTCGCTCACTCTGGCTCAAGCAGCCGAAAAAGTGGGTTACAATACCGACGTCCGCCCCATTCTCTCCGACAAGTGCTTCCTCTGCCACGGTCCCGATGAGGCCAACAACAAGGCCGACCTCCGCCTCGACACACCCGAGGGCGCCTTTGCTGCTCTCGCCGAGTCGCCCGGCAAACACGCCATCGTTCCGGGCTCGCTCGAAAAATCCGAAGCCTGGCTCCGCATCACCTCCACGGACCCCGACGAGGTGATGCCCACTCCGAAGTCAAACCTCGTCCTCACCGATTCCGAAAAGAAAATCATCGAACAGTGGATCAAACAGGGCGCCGAATACGAACCTCACTGGGCCTTCGTCAACCTCCCCGACAAGGTCGATCCACCCCAGGTCAAGGATCCTTCCTGGGTCCGGAATCCCATCGACCAATTCGTCGGCGCCAAACTCGACGAGGAAGGACTCAAGCCGTCTCCGGAAGCCGATCCCGTTCGCCTCTTCCGTCGAGCCACTCTCGCCATCACCGGACTTTCGCCCACTCTGGAACAACTTGAGACCTTCAAGAACGATCTCAAGGCCGAGCCCGACACCGCTTACGAAAAAGCCGTCGACTCCCTGCTCGCTTCCCACGCCTACGCCGAACACGTCGCCACTCCCTGGCTCGATGGCATGCGCTACGCCGATACCTGGGGATACCATTCCGATTCCAACTTCACGGCCTGGCCCTACCGCGACTACGTCATCGAGTCCTACCATCAGGACAAACCCTTTGACCAATTCCTGACTGAAAACCTCGCTGGCGACCTCCTTCCAAACGCCACGAAGGAACAACGACTCGCCACTGCTTCCAATCGCTTCAACCGCATGACGAACGAAGGAGGATCAAGCCAACTCGAATTCTTCGTCGACGGCGTCTCCGACCGGGTCAACACCTTCGGCACCGCCGTCCTTGGACTGACCATTGAATGCGCCAAGTGCCACGATCACAAATACGATCCCATCCTCGCCAAGGACTACTTCCAGCTCTTCGCCTTCTTCAACTCCATCAACGAAGACGGCCTCTACATTCACGGCAACATCTCTCCACCTCCCAGCCTCCTCCTTCCAAATCCATCCCAAGAAGAAGAGCTGAAGAAACGCCAAAAACGCGCCGCTGATCTGGAGGCCCAGCTTGCCGGAATCAAAGAATCCGCCCGCCCGGACTTCGATGCCTGGAAGACGACTCTCGCCCCGGATGATCTCCCGGCGCTGGTCGACCAAACCGGATACTTCCCGATGAACAAGGATCTCAAGTCCGCGATTCAACCACCCAAGAAGGATGAAAAGTCCAAGGACCTCGCCATCTCTCTCAAAAATGCCCAATACGTCGAAGGTCCCGGTGGACCTGAATCTGCCATCGCCCTCAATGGCGACGACGGTGCCTCGATGGCCGGGCACTTCCTCAAGGATCGATATGACCCCTTCACCATTTCGCTTTGGGTCAAAGACACTCTGCGCGAAGAACGCTCGGTCGTTATCGCCCAGCGCTGCCACGGCACCGAGATCGGATACAACGGCATCGATCTCCGCATCAAGAATGGTTATCTCTCGGCCCGGGTTTTCCGCGCCTGGCCGGACAACGGAATCGGAATCCGGGCAGTGGCCCAATTGCCCAAAAACGAGTGGCATCACCTCACCTACACTTACGACGGGCTCTCGAAAGCCTCGGGCTTGAAGCTCTACGTCGACGGCAAACTCTTCGAGACCACCGTGCTCAACGACAAGCTCTTCAAAAGCGTTAACACCAAGACTTATTCCTCCGGTCATTTCACCCTGGGAGCCATTTTCCGTGGACCCGGATTCAAAGGAGGACATGTCGATGAACTCCGCACCTTCGACCGCCCTCTCACTCCGATGGAAGTTCGCTTTATCGCCGGGGAAGACATCAAGCTCGCCTCGCTGGCCGACGAGGAGCTCTATCCCTACTACCTCGCCAATCATCACGAGGGCTACCGCAAGACCATTGCCGACCTCTCGTCCGCCCAGAAGGCCATCGTGCAACACGAAGACTCCTTCACCGAAGTTCCCGTAATGGAGGAAATGGCCAAGCCTCGACCAGCCTACATTCTCGCCCGTGGAGATTTCGATGCTCCCCGCGGCAAAGACAATGAAGTCACTCGCGACACACCCGGATTCCTTCTTCCCTTCCCTGACGGTGCTCCCCGCGACCGACTTGGCCTCGCCCAATGGCTCACCCTTCCCGAACACCCGCTGACCTCCCGCGTTTATGTCAATCGCATCTGGACCCAGCTCTTTGGTGACGGTCTCGTCCGCACCTCTGAAAACTTCGGACTTCAGGGAGAACTCCCCACTCATCCGGGACTACTCGACTGGCTCTCGCGAGAGCTCATCAACCAAGGATGGAGCACCAAGAAACTCGTGCGCGAAATCGTGCTCTCATCGACCTTCCGCCAAAAGTCGGCCCTGACCTCCGAGCTTCGCGAGAAGGATATCGCCAACCGGCTTCTCGCCCGCGGCCCATCCCATCGCCTCAGCGCCGAAGCCATCCGCGACACCGCTCTTTCTTCATCCGGCCTTCTCATCGACTTCAAAGGCGGTCCTCCGGTGCATCCATACGGACCAACCAAGGCCAAAAACGAAAGCGCCAATCACGTCCACCGCCGCTCGGTCTACAGCTACTGGAAACGCACCAAGCCGCAGGCCAACATGATCATCTTCGACAAGCCTTCCCTCGAAGTCTGCAGCGTAAAACGAGCCCGTACTAACAGCCCGTCGGCCGCGCTCGTGCTCCTCAACGATCGCCACTTCGTCGATTGCGCCCGCAAGCTCGCCATCGACATCATGAAAGAGGAATCCGATGAAGCGCGGATCAAAAAGGCCTGGCTTCAAGTCACCAGCCTCGAACCCACCAAAGACGAGCTTCGCATTCTCACCGAAATTCTCGAAGACGCCCGCAAGAACTTCCAAGCCACCCCGGCAGATGCCAATAAACTTCTCAAGGTCGGCATCACTCCTCACCCCAAGGAACTTGATCCGGTCGAAACAGCGGCTTTCACCATCCTCTGTCAGGCCGTCTACAACTCGGACGCCGCCATCTGGAAACGCTAAGCCATGAAACTGTTTTTGATTCTCTCACTAGCTCTTCTCCCCTTCTTGGAGGGAGCCGAGTCCCCTTGGCCTGGCAAGAAAAGAAAGTTCCACGGCTTCCGACAGTATGACTTTCAAGTCGACGACCTCAACTGCCGCATTGTCACTCCGAGAAAAGTGACCGTAGGGAAACCCTGGATCTGGCGGGCTCGGTTTTTCGGGCACGAACCACAAACCGACATAGCCCTTCTCGAGCTTGGATATCATGTCGCCTATTGCGACGTCGGAGGACTCTACGGCGCCCCCGCTGCCGTGGATCGCTGGAATCGCTTCCACAAGTTCCTCGTCGAGAAACATGGTTTCTCAAAGAAGCCCGCCCTCGAGGGAATGTCTCGCGGCGGTCTCATCATCTTCAACTGGGCCGCCAAGAATCCCGACAAGGTTTCCTGCATTTACGCCGACGCCCCCGTTTGTGATTTCAAAAGCTGGCCCGGCATCAAGCCTGAGATTCTCAAGGCTTACAAGATCACCAAAGAACAAGCCGAAGCCTACGCTTACAACCCGGTTGACAACCTTAAGCCTCTCGCCAAGGCCGGCATTCCCCTCCTCCACGTCGTCGGCCAAATCGATAAAGTTGTCCCCGTCACTGAAAACACCGACCTCGTTGAAAAACGCTACAAGGAACTCGGCGGCACCATCAAAGTCATCCGCAAGGAAGGAGTCGGCCATCACCCCCACAGCCTCAAAGACCCCAAACCCATCGTGGACTTCATCGTGAAGCACACCAAGTAGACTCATTTGCCATGAACCCGCTCTCTACAGACCCCTTCGCCACCAATCGTCGTCACTTCTTCAAGAAGTCTGCCACCGGCATTGGCGGAATGGCCCTGGCATCCCTTCTGGCCAATGACTCGGACAACAACGGAGTTCTCGGCGGACCCGAGATTGCTCCGAAGGCCAAGCGGGTCATCTACCTCTTCCAGTCTGGCGGACCTTCCCAGTTCGAGCTCTTCGACGACAAACCCTACCTCCGCGAAAACCACGGCGTGGAACTTCCCAAGCATGCCCGCGGAAGGGAAACCGGAATGTCTTCGAACCAGTCGTCGATCCCCATGGCCGGATCCGTTTGCACAAAGTTCGGCAAGTATGGCGAAAGCGGTCAGGAGATGACCGACTTCATCCCGTGGCATCACAAGATCGCCGACGACATCTGCATCATGCGCAATGTCTATACCGATGCCATCAACCACGACCCCGCCATCACCTTCATCCAGACCGGCGCCCAGATCGCCGGCCGCCCTTGTCTCGGATCCTGGCTCTCCTACGGTCTCGGTACCGACAACAAGGACCTGCCTAACTTCATCGTGATGATCAGCAAGAACGGCGGCGGACAACCTCTCTACTCGCGCCTCTGGGGATCGGGCTTCCTCGATTCCCGCCATGCTGGAGTCAAGTTCCTCTCCGGCAAGGATCCCATTCTCTACCTCTCCAATCCCGATGGTGTTAGCTCCAAAGCCCGCCGCTCAATGCTCAACAAGCTCAGCGAGTTGAACTACGAGCAGTTCCGCCGCGAGCTCGATCCCGAAATCGAATCCCGCATCGCCCAATACGAAATGGCGTATCAAATGCAGTCCAGCGTGCCCGAAGTGGCCGATGTCTCGGACGAGCCTCAGTCAACTTGGGATCTCTACGGCGAAGAAGCCAAGGAGCCCGGCACTTACGCCGCCAACTGCCTCAAGGCCCGTCGACTTGCTGAACGCGGCGTGCAGTTCATCCAGCTCTACCACCAGGGATGGGACGCCCACGGCGGACTCCCCGGCTCCATGAAGGATCGCTGCAAGAAGACCGACCGCGGTTCGGCCGCCCTCGTCATGGACCTGAAACAGCGCGGTTTGCTCGATGATACCCTCGTGATCTGGGGCGGCGAATTCGGTCGCACGCCCTACTCACAAGGCGCACTCAGTCAGACCAATTATGGTCGCGACCACCATCAGGCCTGCTTCTCAATGTGGATGGCCGGAGGCGGTATCAAGGGAGGAATCACCGTCGGCCACACTGACAAATACGGCTCCAAAATCGTCAACGCCGACGGCAATCCGGTCCACGCCAACAAGCATCACTACCACAAGGATGCCATCCATGTGCACGACCTGCAGGCCACCATTCTCCACCAACTTGGAATCGACCACACCAAGCTCAGCTACAAGTTCCAGGGCCGACGCTTCCGCCTCACTGATGTCCACGGCGGCATCATCAAGCACATCCTGGCCTGACCGGATTTCCAGAGTTCCCAACTTTTTTCCAAGAACCCTTGAATCCGGGTGTCGTAAGGTCTGATGAAAATTCTTCTTCTTGCCTTTGCTGTTCTTGTCGCCACCCAGCCCATTGCCTCGGCTTAGGCCATTCTCCTCGACAAGCTTTCATTCATTTATCCTGCCCGAGGGAAACAAGCCGACATCCGGGTCCTCGAAGCGGAAATGTCCAAGTTGCAATTCGACGGCGGGGTGATTCATGTCACCGCTCCGAACCCGGCCCGAAACTTGCGATTCAATTCCCCCGGCCACGATGTCGCTCCCATTCTTCCGCTTCTCAACAAGGTGGGTTTTGAAGTCGAGCTCGTCTTCTCCAAAACCTCCCCCACCGGCAATGGCTTCATCATTGGCCAGAATGAAAACCAGCCGGCAAAACTCTCCATCATCATTAATCCGGGATTCGAAGGCTTCGAGCTGGATCAGCTCAAGCTCACTCTTCCTACCCAGGATCAACGGAAAAGAAACCAACGAGTCGACTAAGACCGGCTCTTATTCCTCCTGACTCGACTCTGCGGGATCGTCCGCAGGCTCATCAGTTGCTGGGTCTGCTTTGGGTTTCTTGGCCTCGTGGGCTTTTTTCAATTGTTTCAACAGAAGCTGCTTCACCTATTCTGAAGCCGCAGTCGGCGCTGGTCTCGGCGCGGAGTTCTGAGGAACGGTTTTGGGCTTGGAGGAAGGAGGAAGAATCACCTTTCTCGAACGGGTCCGGGCTGACGACGACTTGGTGGGTGCCGCTTCGGTCGCACTTTGACTCCGCTGCAGCGGAACAACTCTAACACCGGGAACGGGGCGGGCTTTGGGAAGCGGCGGATTCCGGGGCACAAGCCGCTCTTGGCGGTGATTCATCTTCTTCAACTCACCGAGGATTTCAGTGAGCAACTGGTCTGTCTTGGAGGAGGCTGGAGCCTTCTTCGGTTCGGCAGCGCGCAGCTCGAGATGCACCTCATCCTTACCCAGCGGTTTCAGTCTCATCCAACCGGCTTCTTCGGGTGGCCCGATCGGGCTGGTCAGCGAAGATAGGTTCGGAGCTTGTTGGACTTCGCGCGGAGTCACCTTGATCCGCATGTCTTTTCCATCTCGCTTTAAAGAAAACTTCAATTCCTGGGCTCCCGCCGCAGAGACGATGGCCTGCAAGGACTGAACCTTGGAAACCTTGATGCCATTGACCGCGAGAATCCGATCACCTTGCTTGATCCCCGCTTCCGAAGCCGGTGATTTCTTCATCGTTCCATGGACCACCAAAGAGGAATTCTTCTCAAAGGATACCCCAATCTGAAAGCCAGACGGAATTCCTTCGGATCGAACGCGGATCTCCTTCATCTTTTTGACCTCCTGCTTTTGAACCTCCACCGGAGCCGGTCGATAAGGCTCGGCAACGAGATTTGAGAACCCCAAGGGCAGGACTAACAGAGAACTTAAGAGTGGTTTTTTCCATCGGCATTGGCATGGTCGTTCCATCTAAGGAAACGCCGCAGCCCGAAATATTTGCCTTATTCTGTTTCTTTTCCTGATTTCTCCAGAAGTTTCTTTAACCCATTCAGGTTCGCTTCGAGAGCGATCTTGGCATCGACATCATTCCGATGATCAAGGATGCCCACCGGACCGTCGTATCCGCTTTCGATGACCACTCGAAGCATGGCCGCCTCGTGATCGCCAAGACCCAACGGGAGGATCTTGGGGTCCGCTCCCGTCTTCATTCCATTGAGGTTCAAGCAATGAAGATAGGGCTTCATCAATGCGAAGGATTCCTCCCAGTTCCCAATTCCGCCATGCCCGTGATGCCAGTTGTATACGATGCCCACATGCTTGTACCCCATGGCATGAAGTCGGCGACAAACGGCCACCAGATTCTTCGGTTCTCCACTCCAGCCACCGTGATTGTAGAGAGACAACAGACACTTCAATTCTGCCGTTCTTTTGGCCAAATCAAGGAGTGACTTCACGGCGTTGATCACTTTCTCCTCCTGAGTCTCGCCCTTTGGATCACCGAACATTTTCCAGATCTGTGGATGAAGGTCATGCTTCCGAAACAAAGCAAAGGCCTTCGGGTGCTCCCCCCAGAAGGCGAAGAACTCGATCCCATGTTGTTGATACTGGATGATCTCTTCCTCGAATTCGGCGACGTGCTCCTTCCGCCAATCATAGGCACACTTCGTAAGGCCAAGCTCCTTGAGCATCTTCGCCCGCTCTTCAGGTGTCCGCTTGGAGGCATCAAATGGAACGATACACCAAGCCACCAGATTCTCACGCTGCAAGTTTTCAGGAATCTGCAATCCCATGCAATTCATCATCAGGAGCATCGAAAACAAGAGGGCGGTCCGACCATTCATTCCCACAAACTGCCTTCGATTCATCCGATCGACAATTCGATTAATCCTTGAGTCGACTTGCCAGCTCTTATCTGGTCTAACGCAAATATTATCTCTTCCTTCACCACCATGAAACGCGATCACTCCCCTTTCCTCAAAGGAACTCTCGCCCCTGCGCCCTTCCTCGGGCGGAGGGTAATGATGGATCGGAAAGCATCCTTACGAATCCACCGAATCGTTTCGGGATGCTTGGTCGGGAAGAAGTTATCAACGACTCCCACCAGCTCGACTCCGTCGAGCTTGGTGAATCCCACCGCCACCACTTCATGCGGCCAGGACAGCTCCGGCTTGTGAGCGACCCGGACCGTGCATGACACCATGCTGGGGCGTCCGGCCGATACTTCGGTTTTCACGGCCTCCATCGAAAACCTTTTCAATTCAACGGCAACTTCCACACCGTGTGCCCTGGCATCGTCACGAAGGGCATTCACCAATTCACTCGGATAGGCTCCGGCCAGAGCCATTCTGTTTTCGGAAAACCCGTCGGTATCGGGAAACAAGGCCATGTCCATTCTTGACCTCAGTCTCAAAGCCAGTTCCTTCGGTGTATTCTCTTTCTTCCCCCGCCACTGGGGAAACCCGTTCTCGATCCAAAACGCCACCGCACTGGCTCCGGCCGTGGGGACACACCCCGAGGCCACCAACTTTCCATCCTCTCCCTTGATGGGAAATTCCTGAAGACCAGGCACGCCCGAAATGGCCTTGGCGCCCTTCCCTTGAAACTCCAGTTTCTCGTCAAAAGCAAACTCAACGAGCTTCCCCTCTCCGCCACTATCCCACACCAAATACCCGTTCTTTTTTCCCGGCCCTTCAATCCGGGCATACCAGACCGGGGGAAGGCCGGTAGGCTCCGCGAGGTCAGGCTTCTGGGCCACCAAGCGGACATTCTCAAGCGTCGCGTCCTTCCAACCCTCAGCCCACTCCATGGCAACAATCTCCTTCAGAATCACCTCACCCCGGGCACGGAATTGATCGTTGCCCGAAGCTGATCCAATCAATGCCAATCCGAGTGCGAGAAGCGTCCGAGGTTTCATGAATCCTAGATACCACGGCCCACCTTTTCAGCGAGCCAATTCTGTCGACCATTACACGAATGGTCCTGACCTCTATCATCCGAAAGCGAACCTCGATTCCAATGACCACAACAAGGCCAGAGTGAGATGCATCAGAAACAACATACGGTGCACCCGCTGCTTGAATCCCAACCTCGAAAGCATCCAGATCACAAGTACCACTCCGGCGATGTAGATGGAAGCCCGCACGTCCGGCGCTGGTTCATAAGGTTTCAGAGCATGCATGACCGGGAGGAAGGTCACCTCAATCGCAACGAAAAATCCAAAGATTGCAGGGATGAAAACTCCCACCTGAATCAGGACATGCTTCCCCAATTTGCGAAGGGCAAACAATAAGGGAATATGGACTTCGTTCATGGTCTGCCAGGTCACCGGCAGCTCCAGATCCTTACTTGAAAAACGGTGGGTATCGGGAAGAGCAGTCATGACACCATCATGAACGTCTTCGTGAAGATTTGATGTCGCTCAAATGAAGAAGCCATGAATTCGTCTCCTTTGCGGACAAAAAAAACCGCGTTCCCAATGCGGGAACGCGGTTTGAATGAAAGAGATCGTCCTACTTCCGGTGCTTCAACTTGGTAACCCGCCCGGTGACGTTCCAGTCTTGAACAATGACATTTCCATCGTTGTTCTAGCTGACTCCGTGGGGAGAAGTGAAGAGACCGTCGAAGAGCTTGTCTTCGGGCACAGGCTTCTTGGCCCAGAGACCACGATCAGGCTGGTCCCCGAGAAAGGCCATAACTTCACCGTTCTTGCCCACGATGGTCACGCGTCCTTCCAGCTCGGCCACCACGACATAATCACCCCGCACCGATGCCGCACAGGGACGACGCAGGTGAGTGGTGTGAACCCCCTTGAAATTAAGATCGAGACCGAAGTGAACCAGACGACGGTTCTCGCGGTCACAGATCAACAGCAACGGGCTGCCGCTCCGGGTATCGAGAGCAATCCCGTGGCAGGTCTGGAACTGTCCATCACCCTTACCGCGACCACCAGCCGACTTGACGAGTTTTCCGGTGGCATCGAACTTGTGGATGAGGTTGGACCCATATCCGCAGACGACGTAAAAGTGCCCCTGAGGACCCACCGCCACTCCGGTCACTCCACCCAAACCACCTTTGATCTCTCCGGTGTTTTCATTGGAAATGGTCAGAAGGGTTTTTCCTTCGAGATCGAGCTTGAGAACCTTCTTGGCCGAAACTGCTGCTCCGACGAGAACCTCCTTGTCCCCGTCTTTGGTGAGAGCCAGCGAATGCAAGGCCTTGGTCGAAGGACCAAAGCTCTTTTTGAATTTCCCGTCGGGACCAAACTTGACCACTCCGTGGTCGGCCTCGGTGCTGACGTAGACGTCGCCCGCCGAGTCGACAGCCACGCCTCCGTGGGTGGGCCCCACATTGACGCCTTCCGGCATCGCGCCGAACCCGGGCACCGTTTCAAAAGTAAACTGACCGTTCCCGGTCACTTGAACGCTGGTGACTACTTTGCCCGCCGGGGGATGCTCGTGACCTTCATGGGCCTGCACCACCAGCGAACCTGCCAAGAGAGCTCAAATCGTTATCTTTTTCATAGCTTGTCGGCACAAACGAAAAAGCGAAAGGAGCGTCTGGTCAATCAGGAACCTGCTCAATTGCTATGAATGGCCGGGCTCGGAAGACTGTTGGATTCCACCCCCCCTCATCGTCAAAGGGTCAGAACCTCAACCGCAAGCCCAAGCCCGGATACTTCATTCCCCAATAGATGGCGCTCACCGAGATTTCATCGGTCAGTGCCCGCGAAAGAGTCAGATGCGTGTCTGTTCCGCTGTATTGAATCATCAACGATGCCTCCTTATGGCGCAGGTTGATCCCCGCCAAAGGACGAAGATCGTCCAGTTCATCAATCCACACCGCACCGACATACGGAGCCGGAGTAATCCCCCAGAACTCTGCCTTCGGGAAGGCCTTGCTGACCGTCAGAAAATAGGCGCGCGATTCCACCGAATCATCTCCATCCGTAAAATCATCCACACTGGTCCCCACGATCACCGCCGGTTTCCAATTGCACGGATCTTCAGAAATCACGCGATAGGTCGCGGTGGCACTCACATCATCGGTCAAAGGCCGGAAATCAAATCCGACCCCTAAATCGTCCAGAAACCAATACTTGGCACTGAAGAACAATTTCCCGGAATCCGACTTTTCGGGAATCCAACGCCCGGTAAGAACCAACTTCTTCTTGTCTGCTGCGCCACTCACGGTGCCGCCTTCGCCCGGTCACATCGGTCAGGCCGGAACCTCCGAAATTACCGAGGACGATTCCTCCTCGGAAACCCCGATCAACACTGAGTAATCAATACAATCATGGGCAGAAAGGTGAGTTGCGAATGCGACG
>JBMHCW010000041.1:0-60352 GCA_049889715.1 Akkermansiaceae bacterium
CTTTACCGCTACACCTTCACCAGTGGCAGACATCTCGTCCACCCACGCGGAGGAGATGAAAGCATGTTGTCCTTCTGGCTGAAGAACCAATCGAAGATCACCTTCTTCAAGTTCACCATCACACCTGCCCTGACTCTTGAAGAATCCGCGAGTCTAAAACAACTCGACCTCGCCACTCTCCTGAAGGATCGCAAGGTCGTGGAATACCGCATCAAAGAGATCGACCAAGGCGGCTCGATCGAGAAACACAAGGACCTCATCATCTTCTCAAAAGGCAGGATCATCAAAAAGGTGTAACCTCTGTCACCTCGTTGGCGTACCCCTTGCAAATGAAGACCCTGATTCTCCCCACCCTCACTGCCTTCGCCTCGATGACTCTCGGCGCCTTTGCCGATGACAAAAAGAAAGACGAAGTCGAGAAGAGCCTCCTTCTCGCTTACAACGATTACCAAAAGGAAAACTATAGTTCGGTCGTCGAAAAACTTCGTGAAGTCATCAAGCTCGTCGAAGAAAAGAACGCCGGAAAGATCGGCGAAATCCTTCCCGATAAGATCGACGACTGGTATGGCACCGACCTCAAACGCGAAGATCTGGCCGCTGTCGGCGGCGGTGTTTCGGTCAAGCGAACCTACAACCAGGAAGACAAAAGCATCGGCGTCAAGCTGGTGAAAGACTCCCCGCTGATCGACAAGGCCATCGAAATGCTCGCCAACAAGGATCTTCTCAACCTCACTGGCAAGAAGACCTACACCATTGATGGTGAAACCGCCCTCGTTGAGGGCCCAAGCAAAGTTCTCGTTGCGATCGACGGCGAAATCCTCCTCGAAATCACCGGCGACAAGGATTGCAAAACCGCCGACCTCGTCGCCCTCGCCCGCAAACTCGATTTCAAGGCCTTGAAGAAGGTCAAGTAGGTCTTGGTCAGTCCTTCTCGACGAAGGATTTTCGCAGCACCTTCATGCAGTCGAGATAGTCTCTTGAGTGTTCCCTCTCTTCATTGAGACTATCTTGCACCACGAATAGCTTGCTCCATCCATCACCTGCTTTCATCGGCGCAATTTCCATCCGAATGGTGGTCCCGGCAATCGTGGCGTCAACGGTCGCCCCTTGATATTCCTTCCCACCAAGCTTGAGTCCGGACTTACGAATCTTGGTATTCTTTTCTCCAAAGCTCTCCTTGAGACTTTCAGCAAACTGCTTCGGTGTCATCTCGCCCGCAAACTTCAGGACCATGATCTTGCAATCGTTCCCGGAGAGAGTCCAATTCTTGTCACTTGGTCGGCTGATATCGGCCTCAAATGAATAACTACTTGGATACTTGAAGCGGATCCCTTGATACGGAAATACTCGAAACTTGTCTGCAACGAGAACAGCCTTTGACTTTCCCTCAGTCCGCTCAACCTCGAACTCCTCACCCTCGGCAATCGAGTAGGTTTGATTGCCGATCTTCAAGTTGTAGTTCAACGGTGGCTCCACCCCTTCGTCGCCTCTCAACTCGAAAGAACCAAAAAGAAATGGGACAAGAGCAAGAGTCAGTTGTCGTCTCATTGTTCGACTGTAACCAATCGATGCGCAAAAAGACAACCCGGCAGGCGCCCCACTAACAATCTTCCTGAATCTTCTCTTACCAAGATCTCTCATTTGGAAAGCAAGCTCCCCTTGCTCCACGCCCTAATCGCTTCCTGGTCTTCTGCTCCTACTCGGGCCTTCGGAAAAACCAAAGCCCGGCTCTTTCCCAACGGCAGGAGAATCAGAACATCGTCTTCGAAAAGGTGGCCGAAGGCCGAACGGTGATACTTTCCCGAGCCCCCGTTAGAACTCCAGGACACACCGGTATCGTCAAAGACATATTTGGTGTTCAGGAAAGCCGGGTCACCCGGATCAGGCAGCGCCTTCTGATACCCCTGCCATAACCGGAACTTCCTGATCCCAATCATCGCAAACCAACCTAGCATCACACCAAGAACCACCGCAAACAGGTCCAGATTCAACACCTCCTGCGGAATCAGAAAACCGGCGATCACCAACAAGCTAATCAACACAAACATCATCACCGGCTCAAAATCGGGGTAGTGACTTTGTTTCCTTTCCCCATCGAGAGCCCCAGCAATCAACAGGCTCTGAAAATGTCGATAATCGTCGACTGTCAGGTGCACTTCCAAAGTCATCTCGCTCATTCATCACCGCTCCCGCCTTCTGTCCAGTCGGGAATCAAGATCCTACCGCGGATCCGTCGTGTCAGTCAGGTCCGGAGCCACCGAACCACAGCGGTAGCGACTGAAGAGCTTCTCTTTCTTCAATCTCGGTTCTTCAAAGCCCAAGCGCTCAACATCCAATCGAAACTCATGATAAAGAACGGGCAGGGCAGCAATCGCCGAGGCATCGTCACCGTATTCGTGGAGCAGGATTCTTGTCCAATGCCAGGCCGGGTGGCAGATCACGAATTTCATTTCCACCCAGAAAGAAAACCCGGCAAAAGGATGGTCCTCACCGTCATGCCTCTGCGCATATCCTGCGGTGTATCCCGATAAGTAATTTCCAAGGTCCCACAAGGAACATCTCCCCACATACATCGCGGGCCTCCGGGCCATCTCTTCAAGCTGCTCTTGACAGTTCAACATCGGAAAACCCTCCGGCAATTCCTTCCATCCCCCCGGCCAGAGGCTACTCACCAAGCCAAGCAAGCGCCGACTCCTCGTCTTCAAAAAACTTCACCTCACCCGAGAGAAACCAGTTCGCGACCTTGGCGGTCATCTCCTGCCATTTCTTGTTGCCGAAGATCGCAATCCTTTCGAACTCCTTCCCGTGTTTCACTCCCAGTTTGAAGTCATCCCAAGCCGCTCTCAATTCCCACCCTTCCATCTCCGTCGCATCAAAGAGAGCCTTGATGCGGGCGTCCGAGACACCCTCCAGCGCCGAATCGATCATCGGGGTGATGACCTGATAATCCTCATGGGTCAGGTTTCCCACTGCTTTGATCGTGAGAAAGAACTCACTCCCCACTCTGCTGATCCCAACCGAAAGGCCGTGTTTTTCAATCTTCATCGCCCCAATTTTAACACTGCCGCCTTCGCATTGAACAGACTCAAGTCCTTTGCTGGCAGAGCGGCATTGATCGATCTCACGGCTTTGAAAACCCAAACTTTCGAAAAGTCAGATTGATCCTGGGACCGACGTCTTCAGAACTCTCGGGGACTCCATGCTGATAGCGATCCTGACAATGTTTCCCCATGAGAAAAAGACTCCCGTGTTTGAGGATCTGCCGATACTCAGGATCAGCGGGATCCAAAGGTCGCAATACAAATTCCCTCTCGGCCCCCAAGCTGAGAGAAGCAATCTGATCGGTCTCGCCATACGCCGGATAATCCTGATGAAAATCCATCCCCGTGGCACCGTTCTCGTAGTAGATCGCCCGGGCCACCTGAAATCTCGTCCCTGTCAATTGCGCGATCCTTTCTCGCACTTCTCCCAGTGATTCAGACCTAGATGACCGGGCACCGAAGGCTTCCGGAATCTTGTCGTATGAGGTGAGCTCTTCATCGGAAAAAACATAAGAGCCGAGCGCGCCTTCGTGGATCGTCCCATCGGCCAATTTGATCTCGCGGCACGTTACCGGATAACCCTCAAGGATCTCTCTGAACAAAGCATCCGCCTCCTCCTTGGAAAGAAAGCTCTCCTCATACTTCGCTTCACAATTCACCGGGACATCGATCACACCGCAATTTCTCAAGTTGCACTTCATCTTCAAGATCTCAATCTGACGAGCCGGTTTCCCCCACTGAACAAACTGAATCCTCGACTCCTCGAGGGAACTCGGCGAACCTCGGCATGATGAAATTCAACCACTTTATTCTTACCGGCCTGTCCGTTGCCATCCTCTTGCTGACCTCATGTGGTGGCTCTCCTGATACCACCAGCAAGCCTGCCCCCACTTCTTCACAGTTCGCGCCCATTCCACCCAACGCCACCTTGAGTCATACCGGACTTCGCTCGGTTGTCCTGAAGCATGGCCAGGGCGGACTCAAACCTCACCGCTTCAGCACAGTGACCGCCCACTACACCGGGTGGACCACCGATGGAAAAGAGTTCGATAGCTCCATCCCGCGTGGACAGCCTTCGCAGTTTCCCCTCAGCAATGTCATCCCCGGTTGGACCGAAGGCCTGCAACTCATGACCGTGGGCGAGAAGCGTCGCTTCTGGATCCCCTCGAATCTGGCTTACGGAGACAATCCCGGCGGCGGTCGTCCGGCTGGAGATCTCATCTTCGATGTCGAGTTGATTAGCTTCAACTGATCAATCACCCAAACGACCATGGACCACCCTCTGGTCATCGTCGGTTTCTTCCTTCTCGTCTTTCCCCTGTTCTGGGCGCTGGTCCTCAAGATCATCGCCCGGTTCGGGTGGAGCAAACTTGCCCGGTCATACCCGGCGCGTCGCCAGCCCGTGAAATCGGGAACCGGATGGCAAAGCATGATTCTCGGCCGAATGATCGGCTACAACAATTGCCTCACCTTCCGGGCGACCTCCAAAAGACTACATCTATCACTGCCCCTGATTTTTCGGCCGGGGCATCCTCCTCTTTTGATTCCCTGGGAGGACTTCCACCTCAAAAGAGAAGGCGGCAGCCTCTTTGGAAAAAAATACGTCTACGAAATTGGCGACCCTTCGATCACCCGCATGACCATCGGCGAGAGGATCCATCAAGCCATCAAAAGTCATGCGATGGCTTGACGCGCGGGCCTCGCTCAATGGTCAGGACGCAAGCTTTTCATAAGCCGCCAACCAATCGGTCATCTCGTCGCCGGGAAGAGACTGTTCCATGCGCTTGACGTAATGAAAGTAGGCCTCCTGCCGAATCAACGCCTCATCAATCTTGGCCGCCGACTTCTTCACAGTCTTCTTTTTGGCAACCTTCTTGGTCGCCTTCTTGGTCACCTTCTTGGTGGCCGACTTTTTCACAGCCGCCTTCTTGGCAGCCTTTTTTGCGGTCTTCTTAACGGCTACTTTTTTTGTCGCCGCCTTTTTCGCGGTCTTTTTCTTCTGTGGCATGGTTCTGGCGGAGCTTCCTGTCCGCGCCTCACCGGCAGCAATTCAAATGCCAATGCGACCGATGGCAGGATGCAATAAGAGCATCCTTTTCATGAATCAGAGTCGCTTCCCTAGAAGCTCCCGAGCACTCCCCGCAATCGGATTTCCAGCTCGTCTCGATCCAGATCGCTCTCAATGCATCCCATGATACGACGAGTCAGCTCGTTGATGATCATGCTGATCCGGGCATGAAGGTTATCGCGGCGCATCTCGGTCTCCCCGAAAACCATGGCGCAAGCCATGATCTTGGTTTTGGACACGTTCCCGTCCGCCGGATGCGTGGCTTCATTGAGGCGTTGACTCACCAAGACTAACTTTCTCTCAGCCTTCACGAAATCTTCCTTCATTTCGCGAAAATCCGCGAGTTCCTCTCGCAAAAACTTAGCAACCGCCTCCCAATGAGCTGCTGTCACTCGACTTCCTCCAATGATCATGGCCACTTCATCGACCACAAATTCCACCAGGTCTCTCGCCATCTCTTCGGAAAGACGGGGCTTAAGATCATAATCGTTGGAAAAGCGGCTGAGAATCTCCTTGCTAATTTCCACTCCAGACTTTGGGGTTTCTCCCTGCTTCTCGACTCCCAGCAAAAATGAACGGGCGATCGAGGCTGCTGCGGCTTCTTCTTCTGATTTACCTTGGGATTTCAGCTTTTTTGGTTTCATCGTCTTAGCTTTGGAACTCAGGAGGGGTCGCGGGCGACCTGCAAAAAAGTTATCTAAAATTGATTTTTTGACCAGACAATTGGAGTTTTTAGCTAAATTACAGGGAACTTTTAGTTAAGCATTCCGAAATAGCTTGCATTTTTAAAATTTTTCACTAAAAACCGCCTCATGAATTCTCCATCCAAATTAGCCTCTCTTGGCGATGAATTCTGGTCACTGGGGCTGGAGGAGCTGGAAAGCCTTCAAGAAGTCCTCGCCAAGATCATCGAGGCCAAGCAAGCGATGGAGGGCGTTTCCGAGAAGATCGGACAGCGCCAGGACCGCGAGACTTCGGACGATCTCCGCATTATTCGGCAATTTCTCGATAACCCCGATCTCGAATTGACCGGTCCCGAGTGCGTGCTTCTCGGTGCCTTCTTCAAATACCGCGAGAATATCGAGCTCCTCGACACCCGCGCCCTCAACGTCACTCTCGATAGTTATGGGCGAAAGCCTTCCAACACGACGAGCACCATCGAGAATCTCGAAAAGAAAGGTCTCATGAAATTCGTCACGGGCGAAGATCTCCATGCCCACAAGACCTTCCGCCTCACCGAATCAGGCCTCAACGAAGTCCGCGATCTCATCGGACGCCTGAAGAGGAAGAATTTCTCGGCCGTCGGCTAATTTTAGAAGAACTTCCTTCTTCGCCCCTACCGCTGAGCCCCGGAACTTCCCTTCCTTTGAAGGTCAGACGGAATGCTCCCTTTCCCTTTCCGAATTAGCTTTTAACTTCCGGCGCGCCTCTGCTATTCCCTCCTCCGCCCCAAGGGGCCAAATCCGAACCACTTTCTCAAGATTATGCCGATCAACATCGAAATGCCCAAGCTCTCCGACACCATGACCGAAGGAACCGTGGTACGCTGGCTCAAGCAGGAAGGCGACGAAATCGAAATCGGCGACATCCTGGCTGAAATCGAAACCGACAAGGCCACCATGGAAATGGAAGCTTTCGATGAAGGCATTCTCTCCCAGATTTCAGTTGCCGAAGGAGGCAAGGCTCCCGTGGGAGCGGTCATCGCTGTTCTTCTTGAAGATGGTGAAGAGGCTGGCGGTGCTCCTGCCGCGGCTGCCGCCGAACCAGCCGCCACTCCGGCTCCCGCGCCTGCTCCAGAGAGCAAGGATTCCCTTTCCATTCCACCGGCCGTCTCCAACGCCCTGGCGACCGCAGCCGCCACCCTGAAGTCCGGCGCCTCTGCCATCAGTGAACGAATCAAGGCTTCTCCGCTCGCCAAAAAGATTGCCGAAGCTGAAGGTATCGATCTTTCCGCCATCACCGGTTCAGGGCCAGGAGGCCGCATTGTGAAGGCTGATCTCGCTGGCGGTGCTCCTGCCGGTCCAGCCGCCGCCCCTGCTCCCGCTCCAGCAGCTGCCCCCGCCCCGGCTCCAGTTGCCATCTCTCCGGTTGCCAGCGGAGAAGATCAGACCATTCCTCTCACCGGAATGCGCAAGATCATCGCCGAGCGTCTTCTCACTTCCAAGACCACCATCCCGCACTTCTATCTCCACCTCGAGGTCGATGCCGCTCCGCTCATGGCTCTTCGGAAACAGATCAACGCCCAAGCCGAAGCGACCCACGGCAACAAGTATTCCGTGAACGACTTTGTGGTCAAAGCCCTCATCAATGCCTGCGTGGCCGTGCCCGAAGTGAACGCCTCCTTCAATGGCGACTCCATCGTCCAGTTCGCCCACGTCGGCGTTTCCGTCGCGGTGGCGGTCGATGACGGACTGGTCACTCCGGTCGTCAAAAACGCCGAACAAAAATCCCTGCTCGCCATCTCCAAGGAGATCAAGGATCTCGCCGGCCGGGCCCGTGACAAAAAACTTCTGCCCAACGAATTCGACGGTGGCACCGTCACCATTTCCAACCTCGGAGCCTGGGGCATCGATTCCTTCGACGCCATTGTGAACCCTCCGCAGGCTGCCATCCTCAGCGTGGGTGGCATTCAGGAAAAGGCGGTCGTGAAAGACGGAGAAATCGTTCCCGGTCTCCGCATGAACCTCGGAGTGAGCTGCGATCACCGCGTCGTCGACGGTGCTGTTGGTGCCAAGTTCATCGCCGAGATCAAGCGCCTCCTCGAAAATCCGGCCCTCATGCTGGTTTAGATCCGGCCCCGATCTCGCGGGATGCTCATTGCCTTCAACAAACCCTACGGCGTTCTCAGCCAGTTCAACGCCAACCCGGGAGAAGAAGGTCAACGCACCCTGCAGGAATTTGACTTCCCTCCCGGGGTCCTTCCCTTGGGTCGTCTCGACATGGACTCGGAAGGCCTTCTTCTGTTCACCGACGAAAAGGCTCTCGAAGACCGCCTCCTCAACCCGAAGCACAAACACCGGCGACGCTATCTCGCCTTGGTCGAAGGTGAACCAGCGCCCCAAGCGCTCGAACTTCTCCGAAGCGGAACCCTGGTGATCAAAGGACATCGATGTCTCCCCTGCCGGGCCAAGGCTCTCAAGGAAGCCCCCGGTCTTCCGGATCGTGATCCACCGGTCCGCCTTCGCAAATCCATTCAAGACACCTGGCTGCGCCTCGAGCTTCGCGAAGGAAAAAACCGTCAGGTCCGGCGCATGACCGCTGCCGCCGGCCATCCCTGCCTCCGGCTCTGGCGCGAAGGCATCGGAGCCTTCCCCCTCGGAGATCTTGCGGTGGGCGCGTGGAGGGAATTGTCCAAGGAAGAACGTCAGGCGGTTTTTGCCCGCTGATCGTCTCACGACAAAGCTTTGACGTTGCCAAGCAATCTCCCGCTCACAACACTTTCCCGTGATGCGCCAAAAGCCCCTTTTCTGGATCGGATGCTTCCTCGGCATTCTCGTCCTGTTCTGGGTGATGATCGTTCTTCGCGACAACAAGGCCGACTTTGAAATCCTCGGTAAGATTTCGAAGATCCCCCACTATGATAAGATCGGCCATTTCTTCATGATGGGAGGGCTATCGTTCTGTGCCGTTTCGGCCGCCAAGTGTTTCCGCCCCGACTCCGGTCCTTCGCTGACCTTCAAGGTGCTTGGCACGCTGATCCTGCTTTCGGGAGCGGAAGAACTCCTTCAGGCCTACGCTCCCTCACGCACCCTTTCCTTTACCGACTTTTCGGCCAGCGTGGTTGGGATTCTTTTCTTCGGATGGCTTGCCCACCGGCGAGATGCCAAGCGTTCTACACCTCCTCCGTCCGATCCGCCTTCCTGATCACTTTGAGAAAGGGTTCGAGATATTTCTCTGCCTTCACTTCACCAATCCCTTTGACCAGAAGTCCGGCATCCATCGTCGTCGGCCTCAAACGCGCCAGATGCTCCAGCGTCTGATTGGAAAAAATGACATAGGCCGGAACCTGTTCGGCTTTCGCCAGTCGCGACCGGACGTCCTTCAGCTGATCATAGAGCCGGGCATCAAATCCCAGATCTTCAAGCTCAACTCCATCGGGCGAGCTTTTGGCGCCGCTCGCCGACGGCCACTCAAGAGCGTAACTGGTCTTTCCTTTCATCACCTGCTCTCCCCGCAGAGTCAGGGTCACAAGAGGAAACTCTCCCATCTGGGTGACGATCAAGCCCCCTTCGTTCAAGCTTCGCGCAAGGGCATTAAGGTAGGCCGTCCCTTTGTGTTTCAACAGGCCATAGGTTTTCAATTCGTGCAGACGCACGCGCAGGACCTCCTGCGACTTGCTCCCCAGCAACATCTGAATGATGCGGCCTCTTCCAAAAATTCCCTCCCATCCTGTCGCGGTCCGACGGGACATCCGCGCCACTCCACTCAGAAACTTCCGAACCACCAGATCCTCCTCTTCCGTGGGCGCCCGACGCTCGCTGTTCTCCTCACCCCGGCAAATGTCACAACTTCCACACAGCGGTGCATTCACCTCGCCGAAATACTCCAGCACCCACTGTTGTCGACAGGTGTTGGCATAGCAAAGTTGCACCATCTTCTCGAGCTTCTCGCGATCGCGCCGCTCCTTCTCTTCGAGAGCCGCTTCATCGAGAACAAGATCCCGGGTCAGCACTTCGGGCCGGAGCAAGCGGGTTCCCCGCGTCCGCGAACCCGCGACCTCGAATCGCTCGATCCATCGCCCCCGCAACAAAGCTCCAATCGCCGCTCCGATCGCCATTCCGTTCTTGGCTCCGATCGCATCCTTGATCTCGTCCAAAGTACGATGACTCTCGTAGTTCTCGTCGGCATCATTGAGAAAGAACTGATAGACATCCCGGATCATCCCGGCTCCCGGGTTGACGCCATCAATGAAGAACTCCTGCGTCCGGGTGTCGGCGTAGTTGAAAAACAATTCACACACCGAGGCTTCGCCATCCCGCCCGGCGCGGCCTGCCTCCTGATAGTAGGCTTCTACACTGCCCGGAATCTCGAAGTGCACCACGAAGCGCACGTCCGATCGGTCGATGCCCATCCCGAAAGCATTGGTCGCCACCGCGATATCGGCCTCCCGGGAGATAAAGGTATTCTGGGTCCGCTCCCTCTCCTGGTCGGTCATCCCCCCGTGATACGCAATGCACTTCATCCCCCATGAATGGATGGTCTCGGCGACTTCCTCCACCTTCTTGCGGGTGGCGCAATAAACAATCCCGGTCTTGTGCTCGCCAAGGACCTGCTTCAAACGGGCATACTTCTGAGCCACCTTCTCGACCGGGGTGATGGTGAAACTCAGATTCGGCCTCTCAAATCCGCTGATCCTTTCAAAAGGATCCCTCAGCTTGAGCACCGCACGGATATCCTCGCGGACAATGGGAGTGGCGGTCGCAGTGAGAGCAACACATTGCGGACGCCCCAGCCGCTCGAGAGCCTGGCCCAACCTCATGTAGTCCGGCCGGAAATCGTGACCCCATTGACTCAAGCAATGAGCCTCGTCCACCGCCACCATCTCAATCGGAACATCCTTCAAAGCCTCCATGAAGGAATCCGCCCGGAATCGCTCGGGCGCGATGTAAACCAACCGGTAGTCCCCTCTCTTCATGCCTTCCAACCGCTCCTTTTGCTCCGGCCAGGTCAGGGTGGAATTGATCAAGGTCACCGCGACTTCACGCTCTTCGAGAGCATCGACCTGATCTTTCATCAGGGCAATCAGGGGACTGACCACCAGCGTCACTCCTTCGCGGCACAATGCCGGAAGCTGATAGCAGAGCGACTTTCCCCCGCCGGTCGGCATCACCACCGAGCCGTCCTTACCGGAAAGAATATCGGCAATCACCGGCTCCTGTCCGTCCAGGAAATCCTCGAATCCAAAAACCTCCTTGAGGACTCCACGGGCATGTTCGATGGGCGACATTGCAAAACTGTTCAAATGAACTCTAGGAAGCAGCAAAAGAAAATCAATTTCTTTGCACGGAATAAGCACTGGGCCACGTTCCTCTTACTGACAACACAAATGAAGAAATTAACACTATTTGCCTCCGCCGCCCTCATCGCCACCTCACTTTCCCACGCCGCAGGCGAGGCCTGGATGAATGACTTCGAGGCCGCCAAGGCCAAAGCCGCCAAAGAGAACAAGGACCTCCTCATCGACTTCACCGGCTCCGATTGGTGCCACTGGTGCATCAAGCTCAAGGAAGAGGTTTTCGATCACGATCCCTTCAAGAAGGGAGTCGCAGACAAGTATGTTCTTGTGGAACTCGACTACCCTCGCGACAAGTCCAAGCTCGACGAAAAGACCATCAAGCAGAATGCCGAGCTCAAGGAGAAGTATCCTGTCCAAGGCTATCCGACGATTCTCCTGACCGATGCCAAGGGTCGGCCCTATGCCAAGACCGGTTACCAGCAGGGAGGACCCGATGCCTATCTCACCCACCTTGCCAAACTTCAGGAGTCCAAAACGGCGCGTGATTCCGCCTTTGAAAAAGCCGACAAGGAAGAAGGCGTCGCCAAGGCCAAGTCACTTTACGCCGGCCTCCAGGCCATCCCGGAAGATTTCCTTTCCCTCTATCCAGAAACGGTCGAGGAGATTGTGAAGCTCGACCCGAAGGATGAGACCGGTCTCGCTGCTGCCGAAAAGGCCCGCAAGATCCAGAAGGAATTCGAAAGCTCTCTCAGCAGTGCTTTCAGGTCAGGCGACATGAAAAAAGCCCTTGAGGTCATCGACAATCATATCGCCACCCAGAAGCCGGAAGGCGAAGAAAAACAGCAGATGCTGACCAACAAGATCAACGCCCTGATCCCCATGGGGGACTTCGACGCTCTCGACAAGGTGATGGAAGAAATCATCGCCATTTCTCCCGAGAGCCAGATCAGCAAGTCGGTGATTGCCTTCCGTGAACAGCGACTTCCAAAGATCAAGGCCCAGATGGAAGCTCAGAAGAAAAACGATTCTGAAGAAACCAAAGAGGCCGAGTAAGGAACTCTGACAACTCAAACAAAAGAAAGCGCGCAAGGCCCTGTTATTCCTTGCGCGCTTCTTTATGTTGATCACCCCCGCTCGGCCTTAGCTGCCGTGCCCCTGCCTCGGGAGGTGCCAAAGGGTCTTGGTTGATGCTGAAGATTCTTACATGGTAAACCTGAAGGCAGGATGAATTGGGACGTTTTTTTTGAGATATGCTACTCTTCTACCGGCAAAATGTAGCTCAGGATGTAAAAGCGGGAGACGGCGCCCATCTCTTCGGTATAAACCAGTCGCCCCTGGGCATCAGCCACCACCGGAACTCCTTCACTCCACACCTCGAGGTCGTTTGATGACTTGAGCATGTAAGTGAGGTTGGGAACTCCGGTAGCGCTCACCACAACCTCATTGCTCCCCTCTCCGGGTCTGACCGTTTTATCGACCGGCAACACGATCGTCGTCAGATTCCCAGCCTCATCGAATGGCGAGGACCACTTCGGGTCGCTATAGACCGATTGTCCGGTCAAGGTTTCCAGGAAGGCCACCAGGGCATTCTTCTCGGCATCGGAAAGATTCAATCGCTGGGGCCCCGGAGGCGGGCTTCCCGGAGGCCCGGGAGGAGTGGTTAATCGACGATCGAGCCCCGGAGTGATCGCCGGGATGGCGTTGTAATGATTCACGACATCCAGAAGGGTGGCTTTGGACGCATCATGCATGAAGCCCCCATGAGGATCACCTTCATCATTCACCATGTCACGGAGACTGGGAGCACGGGTGACGGTGAGATCCTGCCCGCCGGTCAGAGAAGTGATCACGCCGTTGTGTCCTGAATTCGGAGTGATATCGAACTCCGGAGGTTGATGACACGCGGCGCAACCAGCTCCTCCTCCCGGTCCCGGGGGGGCGAGAAACAGTTGTTTGCCCTGATTTTCCTGGGCCGTGAAATTGACAAAGGGCGCCCCATCATTGGGAGCCTGACTTCTTCCTTCATCGTATCTGCTGTCGAAAGACTGGATGCTGCGGACGAACTGCGCCATCGCTCTCTGAATGCGATCCTCGTTGATGTCAGGATCACCATAGACCCCAGTGAAAAGCACGCGATACAACTCGATCGCTTCGAGCCGATCGACCAAATCGGCGAGCGCCGGATCTCCGTTGGTGCCGCTGAATCCCATTTCAACATGGTCCTGGATCGGCTGGGTCGTCTGAGCCTCAAGAGTGGGAGCTCGTTCATCCCAGAAGAACTGGCGTTCGTTTCCGAAGCGGGCATTGACCAAACGCATGGAATGCCGCCCCGTTGTTCCAGCCACTCCCGAACTTGCCACCTCGGGATCTCCGAAACCATGCTCCTGCTGGTGACAAGAAGCACACGACACCGTTCCATCGCGCGAAAGACGCTTGTCATAAAACAACACTCTCCCGAGCGTCGCTCCGATATCCGTGATGGCATTATCGGGGGGAGTGTTGTCTTTCTGAATGTATGCCGGAACCTCCTGATCCGAATAGGAATACAAATCGGTGAGATCAAGAACCGCCTCCTGCCCTTGTGAGGAAGCGACAGCCAGAACGTAGATGGGAACGACCGTTTTCATGGGAGGATCAAAACACACGCGAGATGAACCGTTGATGAACGGCCCGCAAAAACGTTCGCACCGCCAAAATCCTTGCGCCCATCCCCCAACCTCCTAATTTGTCCAACACCATGAGTTCTCTGAAAGTTCACAACGCGATGTGGCCCGGCCTTGTCGGGAAAGAAGAAGGTACCGATCACCCACCCATTTCCCTCGAGCGCATGCTCGAACTGACCGTCGACGCCGACGTCAACGGACAGAAATACGACGGCATCGACTTCTTCCTCTTTCACCCTCACGTCGATCCCGATGCCTCGGAGGATGAGTTCAAGAAAATCGCCGACACCATTGCCGCCCACAATCTCAACATCGGCACCATCGTCGCTCCCGTCTGGGAGGGAACCGTCGGCGGACCGGCTTTCGGATCGCAGGATGACCGCGACAACTTCGTCCTCGCGGTCGAGAAGGCCTGTCGGGCCGCCAATATCTTCAAGGAGCATGGCGTTCGCAAATACGGGGCCATTCGGATCGACACCGCTGGCGGCGTCGAAGACTGGGCCAAGGATCCTGCCGCCAACACTGCGCTGGCCGCCGACACCATCAAGCGCGCCGCAGCGGTCGCCGCCGACAATGGCGAACGACTCGCCATGGAAGGAGAAATCTGCTGGGGCGGCATCCATTCCTGGAAGGACACTCTCGACCTGTTAGAAGCCATCGGGCTTCCCGACACCGTCGGCTTCCAGTCTGACCTCGCCCACACTTATCTCTACCTCCTCGGCTACAACGCTCCCGAGCATGCTCTCGTCAAGGAAGGCCATACCGATGAGGAATTCTGGCCCGCCTATCGTTCCATGGTCGACAAACTCCGCCCATGGACCATCGATTTCCACGTCGCTCAGAACGACGGCACCGTTCACGGAACGGGAGCCCACGACAAGACCGGCCGCCACTGCCCGGCCGACGATCCAAACGGCAAACTCGACATCGTGGCCTGTTCCTCCGAGTGGCTCAAAGACCATGCTGATCGCAAGATCGAACACATCTGCTGGGACGGCTGCATGTTCGACAATGACCTCCTCGAAAACCCCCAAACCTGGAACACCATCCTCGATACAATGGTCCAAGTCCGGGAGGCTCAGTAAGGGCAGTTTCAGTTCAACCTTCCCCTCATCATGGGGTATTGCTAGGGATAGGGTCACACCTATCCCTTTTTATGCCCCAGTCCAACCCCAGCCTCAAGCGGACTTGGCTGATTGTCGTCGCCCTGGCTTTGTTGATCGCCATTCCGTTTGCGATCCAGCAGGCAAGAACGACATCTCTTGCCCAAACAACAGCCGGCCGATCCACCGGTGGATCTTCCATGCCGATGACGTCGGACCGTGATCCGGGCACCCGAAGTCGTCGCACTTCCACTCCGGTCGCCCCGCCCAGCCACCAGACCGACGACCTGAAAGACTTCCTCATTCCCTCCTTCGAGATGAAAGATGTCACTCTTGAGGAAGCCATGGAAACACTCATCTCCCACTATCACCAAACCTGCCGAGCTGTTGGCGAGTCCCCGGTTCATTTCGAGTTCAAGGTCAGGGGAGAGGCCGAGCCCATCTCCTACATCAGGCTGACCGGAGACTTCCTCTCAAGTTGCCTATTCATTGCGTCAATGGCGGCCACCACCCTTGAAATCCAAGGCGAAGACCTAACTTTTACAGAAGTTGAAAATGGGAAACGCCACCGAAGACGTTGGGCCGTTCCACCGACCTTCGCCCAGTCCCTTCCAAATCTTGATGACCAGGGCAATCCAATCTTGAGAAATACCGATCCTTTCGCACCAGGGCCTCCGCTCCCCGGAATTGGAGTCCTTCTTTCCAAGCTTGGAGCGCTCGAGGAAGACGCTTCAGTTTCCTATCTGCCAGGGCAGGGCATTGTTACCCTCGACGCCCGTATGAAGGACATGGTGCGCCTTGATGGCTTGGTCGAGAATTCCACCAACCAAACATCCATTTTATCGCGTATCCACATTCCTCGCCCCGAGGAGCAGCCGATCGACCTCGTTCTTTCCCCAGGAAACCTCGCAACCGTCCAATTTCCCCAAAACGAAGAATCGGGAACACCCGCCATTCAGTTTCTGATTTCAACCACCGAAAAAGGTTTCGGAAGAGAAATCAAGATGATCTCGTTTCCGGACGAATTACCGAACACCGAGGAGAGAAACCTGTATTTGGAAACCGGGAACCTCGCCGACTTGGGGCTCCGCGAGGGCATGACCACGGCAACCTACAACGTCACACGTTGGTCGGGAGAAGAACATCTGAAACTCATGCTCCGCGATCCCTCAGGAACACAATCCGAACTCCCCTTTACTTCGGAGCGAATCGCCGCCAGCGGACAGACCTTCCCGCTGTTCCGGGAGGGCCCAGAATAGCTGGGTTCGTCCTTGCCCTCTCAACCTTCTTTTCTAACCTGTCACACAGATGAGCAAAAAACCTGTCCGTATTGGCGTCGTTGGATACGGCTTCATGGGCCGCACCCATTCGAATGCCTATTCCCAACTTGATCACTTTTTTGACACCGAACACGTCCCCGTCCGTCAGGTCATCTGCGGTCGCTCCGAGGACAAGGTGAAAGCCTTCGCCGAGAAGTGGGGCTACGCCGATACCGAGACCGATTGGCGTGAACTGGTGAAGCGCGACGACGTCGACGCCATCGACATCTGCACCCCGAACGATTCCCATTACGACATCGCGATGGCCGCCATTGAGAATGGCAAGATGATCCTTTGCGAGAAACCCCTCGCCCTCAATGGCGAGCAAGGACTCAAAATGGTCGAAGCCATTGAAGCCGCCGGACTCCCCAACCTCGTCTGGTACAACTACCGCTTCCTTCCCGCCGTCACCCTGGCCAAGCAGATTGTCACACGCGGCGATCTGGGACGAATCTATCACTACCGCGCCAACTTCCTGCAGGACTGGACGATGTCGGAAGAACTTCCCCAAGGCGGAGCCGCTCTCTGGCGACTCGATGCCGCCTCGGCGGGTTCCGGTGTCACCGGAGACCTTCTCGCCCACAACATCGACTGTGCCCGCTGGATCAATGGCGACATCATCTCGGTTTCCGCCATGACCGAAACCTTCATCAAGGAACGGGTCCACCAGGAAACCGGAGAAAAACATCCCGTCACCATCGATGATGCCTGCGCTTTCCTGGCTCGCTTCGAGAATGGGTCCACCGCCATCTTTGAGTCGACCCGTTACGCCCGAGGTCACAAATCGCTCAAGACCTTCGAGATCAATGGCCACGACAAGTCCCTCTCCTGGGATCTTCACGACATGAACCGTCTCGCCTACTTCGATCACGACGTTCCCGGCGAAACCCGAGGTTGGTCCAGCGTCCACGTCTCGGACGGCGATCATCCCTATACCGGCAACTGGTGGGTGCCCGGCCTTTGCCTTGGTTACGAGCACTCATTTGTACACGGGGCCGTCGAATTCATGAAACACCTCGACAACCCTGATGCCGAGAAGGCCTTCCCCGATTTCCGCAACGCGCTCGGCACCCAATATGTCTGCGATGCCGTTCTCGAATCGGCCAAGACCGGTCAGTGGGTCGACGTCAAACGCGCCTGACAAGCCGCTCCTCTTTCTCAAACACCGGCCGTCAAACGCCGGTGTTTTTTTGTGTTCCGATCTAACTCAGATACCCGGCCAGCTCCCGGTTGAGGGCCGAGTTCGGATTCACATTGAATTCCTCTCCTACCTCGATCGTGGCCCGTTTGCCGGCACCATTTTGGACATGCAGCAAAACCGGAGCCTTCCCGGGATACTCGGCAAGGATGCTTTTGATCTTCTGCAAATCATCGCCGCCATGACGGCCCGACCAAAGAGTCAACTCCAGCGTCCCTTTCTTCCGGGCCTTCCGCACCTTGAGCTCTTTGATCTGTGAACCCGATAGTCGACGCTGCTCGGTCCGATCATCAACCGTGACCTGAGCTTTGAACTGAATGACCTTGCCCGCTTCCATCAACCCGGCATCCCGGGCCGGCAGATAACTCTCGCTCCAACAAACCATTTCCCGATCTCCGGTGAAGTCCTGGATGATCACCACACCAAAAGGCTTGCCCGCCTTGGTGACTTTGTGCTCCACACTTCGCACCATCCCGGCAAAGGGAAAACGAGCCCGCTTGTCACGAAGGTCGAGATCATCCAAAAGGCCCAGCTTTTTGAATCGGTCGGAATCGACTACTCCCCGGAATTTGTCGAGCGGATGCCCGGTGACATAGAAACCGAGCAACTCTTTTTCGTGCTCCAGCCGTTCGTCCTTGGGCCACTCCTCGATCAAGGGAGCCCCACCCGAGCTGGTCGGCGGAGCCGCAAATTCCATCGCATCAAACAAGCCTCCCTGTCCCGAAGCCCGATCCTTTTGGGCGCTACTCGCACTGGCAACCACCTTCTCCAAGCGATCCGTCATTCCAGCCCTCGTCTCCCCGGTCCAGTCGAGCGCCCCCGCCTTGATCAGGTTCTCCAGGATTCGCTTGTTGATCACTTTGGAATCAAGTCGATTACAGAAGTCATCGAGCGATTCAAATTCGCCATTCTTCTCCCGGTCCTGAATGGCCATTTTCATGGCCGCTGCTCCCACGTTCTTGATGGCCGCCAGGCCGTATCGAATGGCCTGCTTATCACCGAGCACATCCTCGGGAGCAAAGCGCAGCATCGACTTGTTCAAGTCGGGTGGAAGGATCTCGAACCCCATCCGGAAACACTCGTTCACAAACACCCCGATCTTGTCGGTATTGTTGATCTCGTTCGAAAGAAGAGCCGAGAGAAATTCGATGGGGTAGTTGGCCTTCAAAAAGCCGGTCCAATAAGAGATGAAGCCATAGCAAGCCGAGTGCGACTTGTTGAAACCGTATCCTGCAAAGCCAGCAATCTTGTCGAAGATCAGGTTGGCATTCCGCTCGTCGATATCATTCGTCTCTTTCGCTCCGGCCACGAAAATCCTCCGCTGCTTCTCCATCTCCTCGGGCTTTTTCTTTCCCATGGCCCTCCGAAGAATGTCCGCCCCACCCAGCGTGTATCCTGCCAACATCTTCGCCGAATTCTGCACCTGCTCCTGGTAGATCATCACCCCATAGGTATCGCCGCAGATTTCCTCCAAGAGCGGATGCTCATACTTGGGCTGGGTTCGCCCTTCCTTCACCTCGATCATCTGGTCGATATACTGCATCGCTCCCGGACGATAGAGAGCGAGGAGGTCGATGATGTCCTCGATCCGGTTGATGCCATACTTCCGGCAGGTCTCGACCATGCCCCCACTTTCCAACTGAAACACGCCCATCGTCTCGCCGGCATTGAGCATCTTGAAGGTCGGCTCGTCCTCCAGAGAGATCTCATAGATGTCAAAGTCCGGAGTGTGCTTGTGAATGTGGTCCACCGCTTCCTGGATCACGGTCATGTTCTTCAAACCAAGGAAGTCCATCTTGAGGAGCCCGACATCCGTGATCGCTCCCATGTCATACTGGGTCACGATCTCGCCTTCATTTCCCCGGGTCAAAGGAACGTGCTCGTCGAGAGGCCGATCCCCGATCACCACTCCCGCGGCATGCACTCCCTGGTTCCGGGTCAGCCCTTCGAGCTTCAAGGCATAATCCCAAAGCTCCTGGTAGGTCGCACTGCTTTGGATCCGTTCGCGCAGCTCTTCCTTCTCCTCGAATTCCTTGGCCAGCTTCACCCCCGGCTTGGATTCGATCATCTTGGAAATCTGGTCCGCTTCCCCGTAACTGATCCCCATCACCCGGGCGACATCCCGAATCACCGACTTCGCTCCCATCGTGCCATATGTAATGATGTGGGAAACGTTCCGCTCTCCATACTTGCGGCGGACATACTCGATGACCTCCGGACGTCTGGTCTGACAGAAGTCGATATCGACGTCGGGAGGCGACACCCGCTCCGGGTTCAGGAATCGTTCGAACAACAGTCCGAAACGCATCGGACAAATGTCGGTGATCCCCATGGTGTAAGCCACCAAAGATCCCGCCGCCGAACCCCGACCCGGACCCACCGGAATATTGTGGTCCTTGGCCCAGTTGATGAAGTCGGCGGTGATGAGGAAATACGAGGCAAACTTAAGATCAACAATGGTCTTGATCTCATATTCCAGCCGGTCAATGAGCACCTGGTCGCTCTCGGCCTTTTCCTTGCCATACCGTTTTTCCAAACCCTGGAAGCAAAGGTTTCGGAAGTGATCATTGGGATGGGAACCATCCTCGGGTTGAAATTCGGGATACTTCTCCGAGGAAGTTGGATCGAGAACGAATTCCACATTGCATCGCTCTGCGATTTCCAGAGTGGTGTCGCACGCCCCCGGATACTCAGAAAAAAGAGCTCTCATCTCTTCGGGCGTCTTGAAATAAACCTCCGGCGAATAGCGCATGCGGTTCTCGTCAATCAATAGCCGGCTCGTCCCCACGCAGATCATGACATCATGAGCCTCGTGATCAGACTTCTTCAAAAAGTGAACGTCGTTGGCGGCGACTAACTTGATGTCCATTTCCTCGGAGAAACGCGACAACACCTCACGAATCTTCGCCTGTTGCTCCATCCCGTGGTTATGAATCTCGAAGTAGAAATTCTCCTTCCCGTAGATTTCAATCAGCTCCAGCGCCGTCTCGCGGGCCAGATCCTCCTGATCCTGGAGAATAAACTCATTGACTGGACCGGAAATGCAGCCGCTCAGGCAGATGATTCCCTCAGCGTGCTCGCGCAAAACCTCCCGATCGACCCGGGGTTTCCCGTAATACATCCCTTCGAGATGTCCTTTCGAGACCAACTTCTGGAGATTGTTCCACCCGGTATTGTTTTCCGCCAAAAGAGTCATGTGGCAGGCCCGCTTCCGCCCAACCACCTCCTTCTTCTCCTCCATCGAACCGGGCGCAAGATAGATCTCGCATCCCATGATGGGCTTCACGCCCGCCCCCTCGCAGGCCTTGTAAAAACTGATCGCCCCGAACAGGTTCCCGTGGTCTGTCATGGCCACTGCCGGCATGCCCAATTCCGCGGCCCGCGCCGCGACCTCCTTGGTCCGGCAGGCTCCATCAAGAGTGGAATATTCTGTATGCAGATGCAGATGAACAAAGGACTCGGACATGGCTCCCAAGCCTGAACTCCCAACGCGGAACGTTGAATCCTCAAATCAAAATGCGAAACGAATGTGAATAAGTCATCGCCGGGCCCGTCGTCCCAGCAATCCCGCCAACCCAAAAAGTATCAGGGAACAAGATCCGGGCTCGGGAACGTAAGTCACCACCAAAGTCGGAGGCGCCAATCCCCCATTCTCAAGACTTGCCACTTGGAACGACACAAAACTAATCGTCTTGCTTCCCGCCCCAAAGACTTCACCTCCCGAATTGTTGGCGGCATTGACAAAGGAAAAATCAGTAAACGCAAAGTCGATCGTTGAGCCCGTCGGCGTACTGAGAGGAAGGGTTTGCGAGGCAATTGTCGGAGCCGCGGCATCGTAGTCACTGGTTGCGATCAGCCCATCGCCCGTATAGCCATAAATGGAGATCGGTGCCGGGTTCCCGCCGGTATTCGAAACAAAGCGGGAATTGGTGAGCTGCAAGGTGGCAGCTGTGATCGTCGACCCGTCCGGCACCGCCCCGAGATCAAACTCGTAAATTCCGTGGCGAACATTGTTGCCGCCCGACATCGACGTCCCGATGAACGTTTCGGTGTTGGTGGCCGAAGTCGAGAGACCCAGCACTCCGGACGATTGAACATAACCATTCACCGAGGCCGGGATCGTTACCATCGTTGCCGCTCCGATCGGAGAGACCATCATCGCCCCGGCCAACAGACATCTTTTTGACAACTGATCATCCTACCAAGGACGGTCCACTCAAGTAACCTGCCAGTTTCCAGCTTTGTCACCTGTCTTTTCATTCGCAAGGACTGAAATTACTGCTAAATAGATCCCTATGCGCGCGATTCTTCCCGCCCTCCTCCTTCTCCCCGCCCTTCCCATTTTTGGTCAGGCCGAAAACACCACCGTCCTCACCTTGGTCAAAGAAGATGGTTTCAATGAAATGGATATCGATCTCAACATTGACATTCTGGGTGCTTCCGACGCCACCTCGGACCTCACCGGAACCATCAATGTCACCCTGGACATCAATCCCGGAACGCACCGGACTGATGAACTGACTCTCGATTCCTCCGACGTCTCCGCTTCCGATTTTACTCTCGAACGCCCCGGCTTTCTCACCAATTACCGGTTCGAAGCCGAAGGCCTCAAGATCGCCGCCAACACCCTGAATCCTCCGGGACAGGTCGATCCGGACACCGGCGTGTTCGAGGCCTCGCAGTATCGTCTCATCGCCAATCAGGGCACCCTGTCGGGCAGCGCTTACACCCTTGCCACCGGAACAATCGCCATCGACCCTCCCTTCGATTTTTCAGTCTTCCCCATCGAGGGCGTCGGCACCGGAACGGGGACGATCACCGTCACTCCGACCACCCGAACGGACACGCGTCAAAACTATGATGTCGTCGCTGTCATCCCGGTGGCGCTGAGCCAGACCCTTGAAAACATCCAGGACACCGGCTTTGGTGCAACGGTCGACTTGGTTGGCACCATCAAGGCCGTCGGCACCACCTTCATTGAGCTGCTCGACTACACTGCCTGGGCCACCGCCCAAGGCCTCCCGGACGATACTCCGGCGGACACCAACCTGAGTTCCGAGGTCTCCAACTACCTCTTCTACTCCCTTGGCTTCGATCGTGATTCCGCCCCCAGTCAGCTTCTCAACCGGAACACGTCTGGATTCTCCCTCAGCCTCGGACCTGACCGGATCTGGGAAAGCGTGATCATCCAATGGTCGACGGATGGATTCAGCTGGGAACAAGTTCCCGAAGAATTCATGATCGCCGGCACCAGCCTCATCGAGAAATACAGCGAGCCCACCGCAGTGGTGGCCGGATTCGGAGGAGCGACGAAACGGTTCTACCGAGTCATTCCCGCTCCCTGATTCCCACCCTTATACCTGGGTGGCAAGATCGGCCTCAATGGCCTCCAAAACGTCTTCCTCCGGCTTGAAGTCGGCGGCATGATATGAGCTGCGAACCAAGGGACCGCTGGCGACATGGCGGAATCCTTTTGCGAGAGCGGCCTCCTTCCACTCGTCAAACTTCTCCGGCGTGACATATTCAACCACCGGCAGATGCATCGGAGTCGGTCGTAGATATTGTCCCAAGGTCAATACCGTGACGTCGGCTGCCCGAAGATCATCAAAGGCTTGCTCGATTTCCTCCGGACGCTCGCCGAGGCCCAGCATGATACCACTTTTGGTGGCGACCTTACCCCCGGCCATCGCCTTGGCTTTCTTCAACACCGAAAGCGACCGTTCATACTTGGCCCGGCTCCGCACCAAGGGCGTCAAGCGCTCAACGGTTTCCAGGTTGTGATTGAAGATATGGGGCCGCGCCTTCATCACCAGATCAAGCGCCCAATCCTTGTCGTTGAAGTCGGGCACCAGCACCTCGATGATGATCCCCGGGTTGACCCGGCGAACTTCGTCGATGGTCTGTTGAAAATGCTCGGCTCCTCCGTCCTCCAGATCATCGCGCGCCACCGCGGTGATGACGACGTGATTCAAATTCATCCGCTTGGTCGCTTCCGCCACGCGTGACGGTTCGTCCTCTTCGAGCGCATCCGGCTTGGCCGTCTTGACCGCACAAAATCCACAGGCCCGCGTGCACTTCTCACCTGCGATCATGAAGGTTGCCGTTCCCTGGCCCCAGCATTCCCAGCGATTGGGGCACTGGGCCTCCTCGCACACAGTGACCAGATTGAGATCGGACACCAAGGACTTGGTATCCCAGAAGACAGGATTGTTCGGCAGCCTGACCTTGATCCAAGGAGGCTTCTTGTCCAGATGGAGGGAGGCATCCATTTTCATCCGGGGACCGAAGTTTTTGCCGCTTCCGCAACCGCTCATGAGTCCTACCTACCCCCTCTCACCGGCCGACGCAATGCCCGATATCGGATCAAAAAAACAAAAACGCCCGGCCTGTTTCCAGACCGGGCGGATAGGTTCACGTTTCCCCTGGCTTACTTGTCAGGGAACACCTCTTGGGGAGGAATCGGCATCGGCTTCGCATCCGGGGAGGAACAGCAGCTGGCCAATCCGGTAATGATCGCTCCAAGAGCGATGGTTTGTATCAGTTTTTTTGTCATAAGATCTTTTGAACGGTGATTAGTCCCTCGCCACGGCCATCGTTCCGCCAACCCGGTCAGCTATCTCTTTCTCAGCCACCCTGGCAAAGAAGGTCAGGTCGTCTTCCCCCTCATACCCCGCGAAGTAGTAGTGCGTTTTCCCGCTTGCCGAGATGCGGCCCGCAATGGCATGGGGCACAAAGACAAGCTCGGACAATCCCAGGGTCATCACTCCGATCATGACGTACCCCATGGCACTCATCGACTGATCCTTGAGCATCCCCCGATAGCGATAGATTTCGTAGTAGGTCAACGCCCCCTTCCTTTCATCCCGCCCGCTGAGCCAATAGGCCTCCGGGTGAAAAGTCCGGCTGACTTTCTGAAGGGGGTCGTTTTTTGAAAGTTTGCCTTCCACGATCGGTCGCCCGTAATGCTTCATCGCTTCCTCACGATTGGCCGCTGCCACATCGTCCTTGCCCATCTGCGAGATCGCTGTCGACAAACAACTCGGCAGAAGGAGACAAAGCAGCACCCCAAAGAGGATGGACATCCACTTTCTTTTCATGGCGCGATCGCGGTTCGAACTCTAGTCGCGGGCGCGGATGAGCGGCTCTTTGGCAAACGCCCTCGCTCCGCCCCGTCGGGCCGCTTCCGCCCCGGGAAGCGCTCCCTTCTCGTAATAAACCGCCAGACCGACCACGCCGACATTGCGGGTATCGCTATGCCGCAGATTGGCGTAAGAACTGCCCACCGAGGAAAACTTGAACGACGCCACCGATTCGTGACTGGTGCGGAAACCTTTCACGACGAGCGTCTGTTTGGGATTCACGATGTAGCCCCGTTTTGTGGTCGAGGCCGGACGGCCATCAATGACATCCAGGCCATCGACGCTGAGAACCGCCTCCACCCGGGCATTGCTCAGATTTCGGATTTTGATTTGATACTCGCGGCCCTTTTTCCCCACCACGAAACGTCCGCCCCGCCACCAATAGTTGTCGGTGCCACCCCAACGACTTTCCATCCCCCACTCGAGATTTCCGCCGGCCGTCTTCTGCATGGTGCTCGACTTGGTCCCCAAATCGACCCCCATGTCCTTGGCTCCCTCGCGATCATTGTAGCGAATCGTGCTCACATGGACCGGCTTACTCGAAGCTCTCGTAAAATTGGTGTAGGTCATCGGACTTCCGACCTCACGCCCCCATCCGGTGGCAATTCCCGTCCGCTTTCGCGCCTCCACCGGCGCCGAAGCCACATTCTCCGCTCCCCCCATCGCCGGAACCGCCGGAGTGGCCAGCGGCTCCATCGAATGGCTCTCTGGCGCTCCCACGTTGGGCGCAGTCGCACAACTTGCCAGAATGAACCCGGTCACCGCCATCCCCGACCAAGCCAATGCCTTCTTGCTTCCCTTCCAGAAATTCGTCATCGTGATCTTCATTTCACTGCTAAAAAAACTGCAATTAGAGTTTCCGTCAACATTAAATGCTGTTTTTTTAACATGAAGTTTCGCGGAAAGACGATACCCTTGTTCACTTGACCGCCTTGCGTGGATAGTACAATAGACAACCAATACCCAATGAAAACTTTCATTTCTCCCCTGAGTCTCCTGCTCTTTGCAGGGGCACTGCTCCTTTCCAGTTGTGGAGGACCGCCCCCGCCCAACCCCGATCAAACCGTCATCAAGGCGGCCCAGAAGGTAAACCCCTATGCCTCGGGAACTTACGAACATTTCAAGTTCGACAACTACCCCTACACCACCCGGACCTGGAAGAACAACGTCCTCCTCGCCAAAGCCAATCCCTCCAATACCAACATCCGTTTGGACCTCGGTAAACAGCGCGGCTTCCTGATGGTCGGTAATCAGGTTGCGATGGACTACCGCATTTCCAGCGGGCGCTCGTCCCACAAGACTCCCACCGGCGACTATCGGATCCTCGAAAAGACCAAGGACAAGCGTTCCAACCTTTACGGCAAAATCTATGATGCCGAAGAAAAGGTGATCAATTCGGATGCCGATGTCCGCACCGACGAAGTTCCTGAAGGCGGCAAGTTCGTAGGAGCCAGCATGCAATACTGGATGCGTCTGACGCCCACCGGCATCGGCATGCACAAAGGCAATGTGAATCGACGTTACGCCTCCCACGGTTGTATCCGGAGTCACTACTCGGCCGTTCCCATCGTCTTCTCCAAAGTCAAGGTCGGCACCCCGGTCTCAGTCGTTCCCTGATCACAGGCCGCCTGATCGCAGGCCGCCTGATCTCCGGAATCTGATTGCGGGCTTCCCACCTCGCAGGATCCGTATCAAGATGATCATCCTAACAGGATGACTTCACTTTTCACTCTTGCCTCCACCGAAGCGGGATCCGGCCGATTGATCGGCACGCTCATCGCCGCGATTGCCCTCATTCTCTTCCTGATCCTGAAGCTGCGTCTTCAGGCGTTCCTTTCGCTGCTCATCGGGAGCATCTTCGTCGGCATCGCTTCCGGCACGATGGGACTCACTGAAATGGGAGGAACCATTGTCGCCGGAATGGGGTCGAGCCTCGGCTTCATCGCCACCATCATCGGGATTGGTGCCATCTTTGGAGCGATGATCGAGCACAGCGGCGGAGCCCAATCCCTCGCCAATGGCATGCTCCGCATCTTTGGCGAGAAACGAGCCACCTGGGCCATGCTTCTTACCGGCTTCCTCATTTCCATTCCGGTCTTTCTCGATGTCGCCCTCGTCATCCTCGCCCCCATTCTCTACGCCCTCGCCCGCAAAACCGGAAAGTCCGTCACCGTCTTCGCCATGCCCCTGCTCGCCGGGATGGTGGTGACCCATTCTTTCGTTCCCCCCACCCCCGGGCCCACTTGGGTGGCTTACCATCTCGGCATTCCGCTCGGAACGGTCATTCTTTACAGTGCCCTCGTCGGTCTTCCCACTGCCATCCTGGCCGGAATCCTCTTTGGAGGAAAGGTGGCCACTTCGGTCCATATCGACCCGCCCGAACTGGTCGATGCCGAAGAATCCAATCCTCCTTCCTTCGGGATGATCACTCTCATCCTGCTTCTGCCCATCGTCCTCATCGTGACCGCTTCCTTTGTAGAGCAATCCGTCGGCGCCCAAATCGGTGAGGGTCTCGAAAAAGGAGTCCGCGAGGGAAAAATCAAGGAGCTCATGGCGGCTGCTCCGATCTGGCAGCAATTTCTGGCCTTCATCGGCCACCCCGTCATCGCCCTCCTCTTTTCCACCCTCCTCAGTCTCTGGTATCTCGGCACCCGTCGGGGTGCGGGCCGCGACGAGTTGATGGAGGTCTCAACCAGAGCTCTCGGCCCGGCCGGAGTCATCATTCTCATCACCGGCGCCGGCGGGGTCTTCAAGCAAATGCTCGGCGTCTCAGGCGTTGGCGATGCCCTTGCCAATGCCTTGGATGGCGGCATTCACGTCCTTCTTCTCGCCTTCCTCTTCTCAGCCATTTCCCGTATCGCCCAAGGCTCGGCGACCATGGCCATGGTGATGGCCGCCGCCCTCATCGAGCCCATCGCCTCGAAGATGGATCTCTCCAATCCCCAACTCTCGCTCATCGTTGTGGCCATCGCCAGCGGAGCAGCCGGCTTCTCCCACGTCAACGACAGCGGCTTCTGGATGGTCTCGCGCTACCTCCGTATGACCGAGAAAGAAACCTTCAAGACCTGGAGCTTGGTCTCAACGGCCGTGGGCTTCATCGGAATCGCCCTCGCTGGCGTCGTCTGGATGTTCGTCTGATGAAAACCCTCCAGACGAAAGCCATCGTCGTGATGGGTGTTTGCGGCTCTGGAAAATCCACCGTCGGGACTCTTCTCGCCGAACGAATCAACGGCGTCTTTCTCGACGGCGACGACTTTCACCCACCCGAAAACGTGGCCAAAATGCGGGCGGGAACGCCTCTCGATGACGACGACCGAAAAGGATGGCTCGAAGCCCTTGCTCGTGAAATCAGGGAGGCCAAAGAGCCAACCGTCATCGCCTGCTCCGCCTTGAAGGAAAGTTATCGCGACATCCTTTCCGGCGCTGAATTCATCTTCCTCAACGGCTCCGAGGAACTGCTCGCCGAGCGCCTGGCCGCCCGCCAGAACCACTACATGCCTCCCGGGCTCCTCCGCTCGCAGCTCGAGACTCTCGAAGCCCCTGCCGATGCCCTCGTCCTCGATATCCGGAAGTCCCCCGGGAAATTGGTCGACGAAATCATCGCACGGATCTGATCGGAGACCCCGACGTTCTTGAGACTTGCCATTGGCCCGAAAGCGGCCAATCTCTGCCTCGCAAAAATTAGTCATACAACCATGAGCGAATTCCACATTGTCCCGGCAGAAAAACACGATGAATTGGTCACCGCAGCTTACCAGGCCCGCGGATATGACGCCTCCGAGTCGGCCATCGCCGCCCAGGTCTGCCAGGACGCCACCCGCCACGGAATCCGCACCCACAACGCCCTCAAGGCCCTTCACCTCGACCACCTCTTCGGCTCCGCCACCGGAGGCTGTGTCCCGGGTGCCCAGATCGACGTGGTCAACGATCGCTTCAAGGCCAGTGAAGTTTGGAACGCCAATAAGAAGCTCGGCCAAGCCGTCGCGGTCGCCGCCATTGATCGCTGCATCGAAATGGCCGACGAATACGGCGTCGGACAGGTTTCGATCGACAACGCCTTCCACTACCTCTGGGGCGGTGGCTATGTCATGAAGGCCGCGGAAAAAGGCTACATCGCTTACACCAACTGCACTTCCACTCTCGCCGAAGTCGTTCCCTTCTTTGGCAAACATCCCACACTGGGAACCAACCCGCACTCCTGGGGATTCCCCACCCAGCACGCCAACGGCTTCCCCATCGTGATTGACTGGGCCACCTCCACCGTCGCGATGGGTCGCGTCCAGCAACTCAAGCGCGAAGGCAAACCTCTCCCTCCGGGGGCCGCTGTCGACAAGTATGGCAACGAAACGCTCGATCCCAATGAAGTGGCCGCCCTTCTTCCCTTCGGAGCCCACAAGGGATACGGGATGGCTCTCATCAACGAACTCGTCGGTGGCTTCATCGGCGGCAACCTTCCCACCGAACGTGGTCGCGAAGGCGCCAAGACCACATCCTGCTTCTATTTTCAGGTCATCCATCCCGACGCCTGGAACAGCGGTTCCTACGTTCACGGATCACAATCCGCCAACATGAAGGCCGTCCTCGACGACATCCTCGGACACGGCAACGAAAAGTGCCTTCTTCCCGGCCAGATCGAAGCCGGTTTCCGTCAGCGCACCGATGCCTCCGGCGGTCTTCTCTTCTCGCAGGCCGAACTCGCTGAATTCAAGGAACTGGCCGATGAAGTTGGTATTTCCGGATGGGAACTCGAAAACTTCCCCGAAGAAGACGCGTAATCCACCGCGATGCCCAACTACGACTACAAGTGCGAGAAGTGCGGACACGTCTTCGAGGTGTTCCAGAGCATGAACGACGCCAAACTCACCGATTGCCCGCTGGACGATTGTGATGGCTCGGTCAAACGCCTTCTCGGCACCGGAGCAGCCCTCATCTTCAAAGGGTCGGGCTTCTACGAAACCGACTATCGGTCCGATTCCTACAAGGCAGGCGAAAAGAAAGCCAAGGAAGCCAGCTCCCCGAAAAAAGAGAAGAAGGAGTCATCAGAGTAATGGTGGCTTGTCAGGTCGGGGAGAATTGACAACCTTAACCCGATGAAGAAAATCTTCCTGTTCTTTGCCTTGCTCTTCGTTGGCCTTCTGGGCTACGGCGTCTTCCTGAGCTTCGAAGGACAGGATCTTTCCGACATCGAAGGTCGCGCCGAGAACGACCGTGAACTCAATCCTTCGTCGGTTCCCATCATGATCGAAATGGCGGCCAAAAACCGGCAGGCCATCACCATCTCGGAAAAGGAGCTGAACAGCTGGATCGCCAAAACCCTTAAGGTTCGCCAGGAGGGCATGCTGGCCGACCATGTCGAACTCAAGGGCGTTTGGGTCCGCTTCGACAACGAAGAAAGTGGTCGCGCCGAAATCATCATCGAACGCGAAATCAAGGGGCGCCCGCACACCATCTCGATGTTTGTGCGAGTCGAGCGAAAGAAGAAAGAGGATGGCTCCTACACCACCTACATTCACAAGGACGGCGGCCGTCTCTGGGGCCTTCTCGCATTTGGAGGCAAGTTTGGAAAAATCCGCGTTCCTCAGGGCTTTCTCTTCTTCACTCAATCCTCCTTCCAGGCCCTCAGCAATCTCTTCGAGCAGGAGCTGAAGTGGATGGAAGAGGAAATCACCACCCGGGGAGGTGGGCAAATCCTCTTCGAGGAAGGCCAGATGCGGATCGAATTTCCGAAGGACTGAACCACTCCTCGTCCCTGACCGCCCCTCTCGATTTGGGAGTCCGTTATCACGGTCTCCGCACTTCAATCTCAACCTCATTCGCTGAATCAGCCTATCCTCAGTTTTCGAGATCGTCGTTCCATCCGAGTCCATGAAGCCCATCTTTTCCCTTAGTCTCGCCGCGCTGGCCCTGACCACTCCTCTCCTGACCCAGTGCTCCACCACCAAGAAGATCGCCGACGAAGTGTCAGACCTCGGCGGCATCATTGACCGCAAGGCTCCTCCCGAGTCCCAGTGGAATGCTCTCAGGATTTGGAAGAAAGCCAGTGACTCCCCACTCGTCTACATCCCGTCCGATTACCCCGTGACCGCTCCCCGTTCGGAAACCAACGGTACCTTCTTCCAGGACAAGCGCGATGGCAAACAGCTCTTTGTCCCCCACCAGTTCGATGGAGCCTACAGCCCCGCCATTCTCCGCGCGGAAGCCAAGAAGGTCATCGACTGATTCTCCGCCCCACGTCGTCATGGCGGCCTCCCTCTCCCTCCCCGAGGCACGAAAGCTCGTTCTTCTCTCCCAGAGAATTTCTCCATCGAGCCATTCGGGACCTGCCGTCGATGCCATCCAGGCCGCCCTCGACCACCTGGGCTATATCCAGATCGATACCATCTTGGTCATCGAACGCGCCCACCATCACACTCTTTGGAATCGCAATCCGCGCTACAAGCCCGGTCATCTCGACCAACTTCTGGAGGAGAAGAACGTTTTCGAATACTGGTCGCACGCCGCAGCCTATCTTCCCATGAGGGATTTGCGCTTCAGCCTTCCACGGAAACAAGCCCTCGCCTGCGGCCAGCAGGAACATTGGTTCGAACGTGATGAGAAACTCATGCAAGCAGTCATCGATCGCATCACTGCCGAAGGACCATTGATGGCCCGGGACTTCGAACATAGCGGCAACAAACCCGGAGAATGGCAGAGCAAACCTGCCAAAAAAGCGCTCGAAAACCTCTTCATGCAGGGAGACCTCATGATCCCCCACCGCGACAACTTCCACAAAGTCTACGATCTCACCGAACGGGTCCTCCCCCCGGGCCTCGACACGCGCATTCCCACGCCGGAAGAACACGCACGATTCCTCATCACCCGATTCCTCCAGGCCCATGGCATTACCCAACCGGCCGAATTTACCTACCTTCTCAAGAACATCAAAGGACCGGTGACTCATGCTCTCGAAGAAATGGTGCTCGTGAATGAAGTGATGCCCGTGGCAGTCAACGGCCAAACTCTCTACACTCTCCCCGGGTCTCTCGAGCTCCTCAGTCGCCCTCTTGCGCGTCGCAAGCTGAAGATACTTTCGCCCTTCGACAATCTGGTCATCCAGCGAAAGCGCATGCGCGAACTCTTCGACTTCGATTACCTCATCGAGTGCTACCTTCCCGCCACCAAACGCCAATACGGATACTTCGCCCTTCCCATCCTCTGGGATGGAAAACTCGTCGCCCGAATGGACTGCAAAGCCGATCGCAAGACTTCAGTTCTCCACATCCACCATCTCGCTCTGGAACCCGGGTTACGAAAACTCGACGCTTTTGTGTCCTCCCTGCAGCGGGAGCTCCGGGCCTTCCTCAAGTTCAATCAATGCCACGACGTACAGTTGCATCGCTGCACTCCTGCGAAGGTCCATTCCACGATTGAGTCCGCTCTCCGCTAAGGACGGTAAAGAGTGAAGGCAATCGCCATCGGTGCCGGTCCCGGATCGGTCGCCCGCCCGTTGGCCGGCCCCTTGCCCGAACGCTGACCCGAAGCCATGAGACGAAAATCAGTGAATTCGCCCGTCTTGGTATCGAAGGTCATCACACCGAAAAACTCCGGCGCAAAGCTTCGCTCCCCGGCCTGCATCAAAGCTTTCCCACTCAAGGCATAGGTCTGAAGCGAACCTTGGGTATCGACGAGCTGGGTGAAGAGCTCGCCGCTCTTGACCTCTCCTTCCTTCCAATCACCCATCTGACCGCGAACCGCATCTTTCAGACGCGTCCGCGCCAGCTTGTTGAAAATCTTCGAAGGAATCGCCGTCTTCTCCTTGCTCCCAGTCACCAGCAGCTTGGCTTCGGAAGGACTGAGATCGAACCAACCGAGATTGTAAGGATTTGGAAACTGGGCATTCCCTGGTCTCCGGACCTTTCCGCGCGGGAGGTCTCGATAGGCCACTTCCAGCTTCAGTCCACCCTTCGTCAGCTTCTCACCTCCATACAAAGCCAGCTTGTTGGTAGGCACGGGTTTCGAACGATACCCGCGATCACGAGCCAGTTTCTCCCAGGACTTCCATCCATCCGCCAGGGCTCCCTGGGCCATCTCCTTGCTCTGCCGGGCAAACTTCCCCGACAAATAATCTCCCTGGGCCGTCAGGCAGTAGAGGCCTTGGTGAGTGGACGTTTTGGCCGGGAATGTTCCCGGTGGGGCATTGGAAACATACTTCTTGTAGAGGTTGGTGGCCGCCGGATTTGGCGGATTCTTGAGCCAATCGGGAGGAAATAGGAAAAAGGTTTCCTCGATGACACAGACGAACTCGGAAGCGATTTTTTGAATTTCGGGATCTGACCAGATCTCGCGTCGACCAATGACGCCGTTGTTTCATGTCTCACCGCAGGGATGTCCATTCATGGCCCAGAGCAGGATAGGCCGCTGCAAGGCTTCGGCCTCTTCGGCCGCTTCCGACAAGCTGCTATGCCAACGAACGGCCCGCCAACCCAACTCCTCCGCCGAAGGCCGCGCGAAGGCAATCCATTCATCGAGGTTGGCCTTGGTCATCTTGGGAGCTTCCCAATGCGGAACCGATTCCCCGGGCTTCAGCCCTCTCCGCGGTTTCCAGTCCTTGTCAGTGGTGAAGCAGAAACAATCGAGCATTCCATGATGATTGCTGCTCGAGGTGAATCGGATTCCGATTTCGGTCTCACCGGCTTTCAAATCCACCACCCCGGCATTCACCCACGCCACAAAACGCAGGTCGGGTTTGTTGTCGGAGGCAAGGTTGATCTGCTCATGACTCCGCCCCTTGATCGTCAGGTCCTTCCACCCACCTTCGCCGATCTGATATTGAATCTTGGTTGCCACCGGATTGGCCCGGAGCCAAAAGGCATACTCGCCCGACTTGGGCACGCTCACCTGATAGTCCGCGCTCCCGACCTGCTTCCCCCAATGAGCCAACAAACCTCCGCCGGACAGCTCGTCTTGCTTCACGCTGGAATACCACCCGTTGTTTTGAATCGACGTCTTCGAGGCCGACTCACCTTCCACCCAAATGGACTCCGCCAAGGCCAAGGCCGACAGCAAGGGAACAGAGACAAGAAATCGCAGCAATTTCATTATAGCAACGACAACGCTAACCAGCCGGTCTGGTCTTTCAAGAAGTTCATCAACGGTCACCTCCGGGGGCCAAAACCGCCTCCTGCAAAAATGTTCGCTCCCCATCCGTTCTCTTGTTAAACCAAACCACTATGAACGAGCAGTTTCCTCTCAACGATTCCTCCCTCGACCGCCGCCATTTCCTCCGCCAATCAGGCGCTCTCGCCGCCGGATTGGTTGGCGCCAGCACCATTCCCATCATCGGTGCCGAAAAGAAAAAGAAGGCTACGTCGGAAACCCTCGTCAAGACCTTCTACGACAGCCTGACTGAAGAGCAGCGCAAGAAAATCTGCTTCAATTACGACCACCCGCTCCGCCTCAAGGTCGATGCCAACTGGCATGTCACCAAATTGCTGGTCGAAGATTTCAGCAAGGATCAGCAAGCCATGATCAAGGAAATCTTCATGAAGCTTCATAGCGAGGAGTATGCCCGGATCGTCTATGATCAAGTCGAGTGGGATGGCGGAATCAGCGGATTCGAAGGAGGTTCCTCGGTCGCGATCTTCGGGACTCCGGGAACCGGAAAATTTGAATTCGTCCTCACCGGCCGTCACTGCACCCGGCGCTGCGATGGGGACTCCGACGAAGGAGTGGCCTTCGGCGGCCCCATCTTCTATGGCCACGCGACCAAAGGCACCGAGAAAGCCGACCATGAAGGCAATGCCTACTGGTATCAGGCGGTGCAGGCCAACAAGGTCTATGCCATGCTCGACGGCAAACAACGCAAACAGGCCCTTCTTGAAAGAAGTCGCGGTGAGCGGGGAACCAAAACCACCCAGTTATCCCGCAAGAAAAACGGGTTGGAAGGGATCCGCGTCGGAGAGCTCAGCGGGGACCAACAAGGTCAGGTCAAAAAGGTTCTTGGCGATCTGTTAGCTCCCTTCCGCGAACACGATGCCAAAGAGGCACTTCAATATGTCGAAGCTGGTGGTCTCGACAACCTCCACATGGCATTTTACCAGAAGGAAAACATCGGCAACGACGAAGTCTGGGACAACTGGCAACTCGAAGGCCCCAACGTCATCGTCTATTTCCGCGGCAAGCCCCACGTCCACGCGTGGATGCACATCCGCAAGCCGGTCTGATCCTACTCCTGCTTCTTGACCTTGATCACCTGGAATTTGCTCGATCCCCAGTCGTTCGATTGAATCTCCTCGCGTCGAATCTGGCCCAATCCCCGGGCCAGCCATTCGATCGCGCGGGTGCGGAAAAATTCACCATCCGCCACCATCGATTCCATCCGGGTCACTTTCAGGGCATCCACTTTCTTCCCATCGGGTCCGTCAATCGCTTCCCAGCCGTCGACCGTAACCTCGGACTCCACAACAAACTCGGCACGTCTTCCATCTTCAATCCAGACCTCACGACTCCGGGCACGAAACTTCTGACCGACCCAAAGTTCAGCCGGATATTCGTAACCCGCCGGATCGGCCTCCATGCTGGAATCCCCTTGCTCCGCTTCGAGCATGCGCATGCCCTTGGGCCCGATCTCATAGGTGCGTTTGTAGATTCCAAAGTCTTCCTCGCCTCCCTTCTCCTCATACTCTTCCTTCACCACGACCAGGCCGTCTTTCTCCGTGACCGAGGTCACCTTCAGGCTTCCCGCGAGTTTTTCGACTTCTCCATCAAATCCACCTTCCTCCACTTCGCTGATCAACTCGAGACCGGCTTGCGAGGGCATGAGGTCCTTCAGCACGATCACCTGGTCATCAGCCGGGCGAGCTGCTCCCTTCAGCGGAGCTCGTTCGTAGTTGGTTTCGGAATTCATCGCCAACTGCATCCGCATTCCGCCATCTTCAAATGAAGCCGCTGCCGACATTTCCTTGAACCGCTTCAACATCTCCACGGGCTTGCCGTCATACTTGGGGCGAGCAGGATGACCGTATGCCACCGACACCTTGAAAAATCCCCCCTTGGCCATCAACGGAAGCAACAGAATCAAAAGAATGGGACGGATCATGACGCCATGAAAACATACCACCCCCTACCCGCACAATTGATTCCACAATTCCTACCATCATTCCAATCGATGACTCAATCCTCTCGATTTCCCAAAAGTTCGATCATTGACTCTGAACTGAAAGGTCGCTGACTCTTGAATGCAGGACGGCTTCGACGCATTGCAAACCTCACACTCTACCAAAGTCCCCGATGAAAACCGACATTACTCGAGAAGATCACAGTGATGCTCGCCGCCATCACAACGGGCCATGGAGCGATTGTGATCGACGACAACATTGACGTCATCCATGATCGATGGAGTTGACTAGGAGTGAGCCGATTAAGAAGACACTTCGATGGCCAGATCGCCTGCATGTGCTTGGGATGGTGGCATGCCTCGGGGGCATCATTCTGGGGTTGATCTTTTGGATCGTCATCGAGCAACCTCTTGAGAAATCTCTCGACCTCGAGGCCGCAAGAATCCGGGAGCAGGGGGAAGACCTCTTGTCCGACCGTCATTATTTCCCAGCCAGCCTGACTTGGTTTGAGCGACAACTGATCACCGCAGGACCATGGATGATTGGAGTCATCCTGACTTTGGTCGGCACTTTCGGGTTTCGCGGTTCCGAGGGAACCCGAAAAGGCCTCCGCAGTGCCGCCTGGAAAACCGTCTTACTAACGATGCTGGCAGGAATGGCAATGGGACTTCTGTGACCTCAGGAATCAATCCAGAAACCCAAATGACCGGGAAACCAGAAGCAAATTCTATACGATTATCGAAGACGAAGATTCGAAGACGCATCTTCGGGACCGTTCTTCTGCTTTCATCTCCCTTTCTTTTTTCGGTCACGCTCCGCGATACTTGGTGCGATTTTTGGGGATGGGAACGCAGTTGGGTCAAGAAGTCGTCACCTCTTCATCCCAACGTCAGGGACCTCTGGCGCGATTGGGATTCCGAAGACATTGCCGAGCACCCGGCTGCCAGGGAAATTGCGGCCATCATCTTGAAAGAAATCCCTGAGGGCGCCGGGCTCGAGGTCATCGCAGAACACATCAATCACCACTACAAGGATGCCGAACTTGAACACGAAGGAATGTTCAAAAACTCTTACTTCGAGAATGCCTACGGCGTTCAGAATACCATGTTGAGAATTTCTTTCACATTCACAGACCCTTACAATCCTAGCGATCCGGGATTCCGACATGCCACCATCAAGATGGATCGGGGAAAGGGAAGTTACCAATTCTTCCGTATCACTCCCGGGATACAGAAACCTGAGTGGATCGACGTTGATAAGCAACAGCGCCCTTCCGATGACTAGCAACGAAACCAGCAAGAATGAGAACAACGTTTAAGACAGGATGGAAGTGGTTCCTCCATGGCATCAAAATCTTGGTGGGAGGACTTGCTGCCTATCTCATTGCCGCTGTTCCCTTTGGCTTGCTGAACATGGCTTTTAAACTCTCTCCGGGTGGCCCAATTAGCGCCCTCATGATCGCCGCGGTCGCAGCCATTCTGATCCCAACTTGCATCGCCTTCTTTGGATACCTGTTCACTCGGTTCTACACCGGAACCACCTGGGGACACGATGCCGTTCGTGATCTGGAACTCGAGGGTAACAGCCACGTTTCCACGACTCCTACTGACGCTGAAGATTCATCAGAGACCTAACGGTGCTGTCTCCGCAAAACAAATTGGTGATTCGGATGGTTGCAGACGTTCTTGCGAATGTGGCCTGCCTAATGATCGGGCTCTATCTCGCATTCTATATTTATGGTGTTGCGAGCATTGTCGATCCCGCGCTTTCGCCCGAAGATCAACGCGACCTGATCACCCGAAAGATCCTCTTCACCGGCGCGATCATCCCGTTCCTCCTGGGAATCTCGTTGGTCGTCCTCAGTTTCTTCAACCTCTTCAAAATGGCTTCCCGCTCCGCCATCCGGAGAAAGGAAAATCAATAGTCCTCCACCCCCCTCTCTCGGTATGCGCTCCCTGACGATCCTCCTCCTTGCTCTTCTTGCCACCGGTTGCGATGACAAGCAGCCAGCAGAAATCGAAAGTAAACCGGAGCTGAAGCAGTTCAGCCTGGTTGTCACGGACGATTTTGAAGTCGTCCCTTATTCCGACTCCTTCAACCGCTGGACAAGCAGCTTGATCAAGAACCTCGGTTACCAGCGGGACAAGATCACCTGCGTGGAGTTTCTTCGAACCAACCTTCAACTGACCAGCGGAGGACAGCCAATCGAAAGGGCCGTCTACATCCACCGATCAAACCCCGACGTTTTCTTCATCCGGGAACATCACTTGATCGTAGACTTTGATGAGAAGTTCGTTGGATACGGCCCCGGGGGTGGAATGTCTTTGCATTTCAGCACAAGCGGCAACCTTGGAGCGATTCTCGTCCCCGGAAGAGTCAGCAGCATGAATGGCCTTCCACTTGGTGACCCAAAAACGGATAGCCCGGAACCTGTCTTTTCAACGCCGCGATCGGTCCGCTACGAACTGATTGGGAACTGAGTGAATCCAAACCTCAGAAGAAATTTTCTTCGAATGAACAATCCCTACGAAAGCCCGAAGTCGAAGCCTGACAGACTCCCGCCGGGTCGATCCGGCCGACGGTTTTTGAAACACTTTTGCTGCTACGGCCTGTTGGTGGTTTTGGCCAACAGCGAGCGCATCACCGGGCTTCTGACCAAGACCGAAAGCTCACCGCCATTCAGCGTCACCTCAAGCATTCTGGGCGTCCTGTTTTTCTACCTCATCGGCTATTTTGGCTTCGCCCGGGTTCGCGGAGGCCGGAAGCGCTGATCATCACCGGGGGTATTGTCCACAGACAATTCCACGGATTTGCCGCGTTTGTAAATTGGCGATACGAGGCGACTGGTTCTTGCGTAATTCCGGTGCGGGATCATGCTCCGCCTCCCAACTCCCTCGTAGTCATGCGCATACCGACTTTTCTGGCCTCCCTGATTCTCCCCCTTTCGGCCACCGAAATTCTCTACGATGCCTTTGAATCCGATGGCTTTGGCGAGTGGACCGTCGAGGGAGAGGCTTTCGGAAAGTCCCCCACCGCCGCCAGCCCGGACGGCATGAATGGCAAGGTCGAAGGGTACGGCCAAGCCTATTACGTATCCTCGGCCCATGGTGGTGACCAGCCCACGGGATCGCTAACCTCCCAAAAGTTCAAGATCCAGCTGCCATACATCGCGTTTCTGATCTCAGGCGGCAACCACCAGAACACAGCCGTCCAGCTCCTCGTTGATGACGAAGTCGTCATGACGGCCAGTGGCCAGAATGACCTCGTCATGCGCCCCATCGTCTGGGAGGTCAAAAACCGCATCGGCAAGGCAGCCCAACTGCGGGTGCTCGATGCGAACGAAGGCAGCTGGGGCATTATCAATGTCGACCACATCCTCTTCACCGATACCGACAAACCCAAGTTCCCGGCTTCTGCGATCAAGAAGACGGCGAACAAGGACGGCTTGGTTGCTTCCTCACTTCTTCCCGGCCTGACCGTTCCCGAAGGATCGGTTGTCACGATGTTCGGCACCAATGAGGACCACGGAATCTACTCACCCACGGCTCTGTCGATCGATGAAAAGGGCCACGTCTACCTCGCCGAAACTCACCGCTTCCGGTTCGGAGTCGAAGACAACCGCAATCACCTCTACTGGTTGATGGATGACATCTCGGCCCAGACCACTGACGACCGGGTGGCCATGCACGAGAAGTGGAAGGAAAAGCTTCCCCTCGAGAAGTTGACTGCGGTCTCCGAAAAAGTCCGCGTCCTTATCGACACCGATGGCGATGGCAAGGCTGACAAGACCGAAATCTTTGCCGATAACTTCAAGGATCTTCTCGATGGAACCGCCGCCGGCATCATGGCCTTTGAAGGAAAGATCTACTTCGCCTGCATTCCCAACATCTGGATGCTTCAGGACACCAACGGAGATTTAAAGGCCGATGACCGGAAAGTGCTTCAGGATGGTTTCGGAGTGCGTGTTTCGTTTTCCGGTCATGATCTCAACGGGTTCGCCATCGGACCCGACGGACGAATCTACACAACCATCGGCGACCGCGGCTTTGCCTTCACCACCAAGGAAGGGCGCGAATACAAGTTCCCCGGACAGGGAGCGATCCTGCGCTTCGAACCGGACGGCTCTCAATTCGAAGTGGTCCACACCGGACTGCGCAATCCCAAGGAAATTGCCTTCGACCAATACGGCACCGCCATCACGGTGGACAACAACTCAGACCAAGGGGACCAGGCCCGCGTGGTCTTCATGCTGGAAGGCGCGGACTCGGGATGGCGCATGGGCCATCAGGTCCTCAACTCCTTCCACAAGACCGCCGGCATGCCCAACCGTCCGATCAATCAGTGGATGCAGGAAAGAATGTGGGCACCTCAAAATGACTCGCAGCCCGGCCACATCGTGCCGCCCATGGCCAACCTCACCTCGGGTCCCTCGGGTCTCGCTTACTACCCCGGCACCGGATTCGACCTCAATGCCCGCGACCGCTTCCTCATTTGCGACTATCGCGGCTCGGCGGCCGCATCAGGCATCTGGTCCTTCGGCATCAAACCCAAAGGCGCGGGATTCGCGCTCGCGGAATCCTCCCGCTTCGCCTGGGGAGTGGCCACCACCGATGTGGAGTGGGGATACGATGGCAAGGTCTACGTGGCCGACTTCGTCAATGGTTGGCAGTCGCACAACGCCGGACGGGTTTTCACCCTCGCCCGCCAAAACGAACAGACCGAAGTCGCCGAGATCATTGCCAAAGGATTCGCCGAGCGAAACATTCAAGAGCTGGCCGGCTTCCTTGGCCACCAGGACCAACGCATTCGCCTGCGCGCCCAACTGGAAATTGTCAAACGCCCCGAAGCGCTAGCCATCTTCATCGCCTCCGCAAACCAACAACTCAGACCCCTGGAGCGACTCCACGGCATCTGGGGACTGGGGATGTTGGCCCGCCTCCAGCAAAGCAATCCCGCCACCCTCTTTCTCATCGACCAGCTCCAAAACCCCGACCCGCTGGTCCGTGGCCAGGCTGTCCAGGCGCTTGGCGAGTCCCCGCTCGACAAAGCCGAGCCACTCATTCCTCTGCTGGCCGATCCCTCACCGCGGGTCCAGGCCCTTGCAGCCATCGCCATTGGACGGAAAAAAGATTCCACCGCCGTCGCGGCCTTGATCGACATGCTGGCCCTGAACAACGACGAGAGCCCGACTCTTCGACATGCCGGCGTCATGGGCCTTCTTGGCACCACCACCCCGGAATATCTCGGCGGGTTGGTCTCCCATGAATCCTCCGCGGTCCGACGCGCCGCCGTTCTCGCCCTGCGCCGCCTTAAGTCAGACCAAATCGTCAGCTTCATCGGCGACTCCGATCTCAGCATCGTGGACGATACCATCCGCGCTATTCACGACACCGAAATGGAAACTTCGCGGATCGCGGTGGCTGCCCTTCTCGACGATCCCACTCTCGGAACGCGCGATCGTCCCATCACTCGCATGATGCTCCGACGGCTCGTCCACAGCGCCTTCCGCCTCGGCAACGAATCCAACCTCGTCCGCGTCATCAACGTCGCCGCCAACCCGAGACTGGACCTCAACGAACGCAAAGAAGCCCTGCGCCTGCTCTCACTCTGGACCCAGCCTCACGAAGTCGATCAATCAACCGGCAAACATTCCCCTCTCCCCGCCCGCGACCCTGAGATGGTCAGGGACAACCTGACCGCCAACATCGGGCTCCTGTCCAATGCCGACCCGGCCATTCTCTCCGAGACAATGGCACTGGCCCTGCAATACGAAATTCAGGACGCATCCCTCGACACCGGGATGCTTACCCGCATCATTCGCGATGAACAAAGCAAGGGGGCCACGCGGGCTGGAGCCCTCAAGCTGTTCCTGCAAAGTTCGCCGGAAAATCTCGAGGAGATTCTCACTGAAGCTGCCCAATCAAACAACGACACCCTGGCCACCGCCGCCCTCGCTCTCGCCGCCAAGCGCGATCCCGCTGCCAACGTGGCCGCCCTCCAGGGCGCCCTCAAGTCATCGAGCTCAAAGCGTCGACAGGTCGCTTGGGGCATCGTGGGTGATCTCCCGGCCGAACATGCTGTTCCCCTCCTCCGCGACGGCCTCGTTAATCTGACCGCCGGCAAGAGTGATCCCGCTTCGGATTTCGACCTTCTCACGGCCGCTCAAAAACGGGAGGAGCCCGCCATCAAGGCCGCCCTCCAAGCCTACGAGAACAGCCTTCCTGCAGACGATCCGCTCGCCAAGTGGAACACCACCTTGGCCGGGGGCGACGCTGAAAATGGCTTCAAAATCTTCCAGTCCCATGGCGCTGCCCAGTGCATGCGCTGCCACCAACACGAATCCGGACACACCGAAGGAGGACAGGCCGGCCCCAGTCTTCTCGGCGTGGCTCTCAGATACGATGCCCGGGGCCTCCTCGAATCGTTGATGGAACCCAACAAGAAAATTGCCAGCGGCTACGGCAATGCTACTGTCGAACTGAAAGACGGTTCATCCAAGGGAGGAATCATCGTTGCGGAGACCGAAACAACCCTCGATCTCCGCGAAGGCGAATCGGATGTCTGGAGGATCAAGAAAACTGATCTCAAGGAAATCCCCCACCCGATCTCGGCCATGCCATCCATGAGCGCGATCCTTTCACCCAAAGAAACACGCGATCTCATTGCGTGGCTCTTGACTCTGACCAAAGAAAACGTTGAAAAGGCCCCGTCATACGAGCCCAAAACTCTCACCATCGCCGCTAATGCGAAGATGGACGACCCCAATAAGCCCGAAGGAACGGGCAATCAAAAAGCGACCCAACCCACAACGAACGTGAGCGAAGAAATCAAACTCGACCCCGCCGTGATGGAACTCGGCAAACAGCAATATGTCCTGTGCTCGGCCTGTCATGGTCCCACTGGCGCCGGCATGCCGAACATCGGCCCTCCTTTGGCAAACTCGGAATGGGTCACCGGCCCCGTTGAAAACCTGATCGGGATCCAGCTCCGTGGCCTCTCCGGTCCCATTACCGTTGCAGGGAAAGACTATAATTTCCCCGCCCCCATGGCCGCCATGGGAGCCGGTCAGCCCGACGAAAACATTGCGGCCGTCATTACCTACATCCGGAATTCCTTCGGAAACGAGGCCTCTCCCGTGACCGCTCAAATGGTCGCAGACTACAAGGAAAAGCATGCCGATATCCTGGCGCAGGTTCCCATTCCCCCCCTTCAAACCAAGGACCTTCTCGATCCTTATGGAGCCGCAACGACCGAAGAAGGCTCCGCTCCCGACGTCCCTCTGGCCACTGTGCCTTCAGGCGGTCTCGGCGCTCCCATGTATGGAGTCGCTCTGGTTCTGATTTTCACCATCATGACCGTGATCGCGACCCTGCGCATGAAAGGTGCGAATAGCTGATCCGGCCGATTGTCATCAAACCTCAAGGAACACCTCGGGAAACCGGGGTGTGTGTTTGTCCCGGGATTCCACATAAGAATCGATTCACATTTTTCCACTAATTCTCGACAAAGCTCCTCGAGCTGCGCTGTAGTGTGACTGATGAATCGACGTGAATCACTCTCTACTCTGACGGGCGGAACCGCAGCTGCCGCTATTTTCGCCGCTCTCGGTGAACAAGTTCGTGCCGCCGATGAAGCCGCCGGATCCGATGCCGGCTTCAAACACTCCGTCTGCCACTGGTGCTTCGGTAAGATCCCCCTCGACCAGTTTTGTCAGGAAGTGAAGAAGATGGGCATCGAGTCCGTCGAAATCCTCTTTCCGGATCAGTGGGAAGTCACTGCCAAGCACGGCCTCCAATGCGCCATGGGGCGTCTCAAAACTCCCGGCGGCATCGGCAGCATCGGGAACTCCTTCAACCGCAAGGAGAACCACGACGCACTCTTCAAAGCCTACGAGGAAGGAATCCCCCTCGCCGCCAAGGCCGGCAACGTCCCCCAGGTCATTGCCTTCTCCGGAAACCGCAAGGGCATGGATGACGAGGAAGGTTTGAAGAATTGCGCCGAAGGCCTCAAGCGCATCATGCCCATCGCCGAGAAGCACAAAATCATCATTTCCATGGAGCTCCTGAACTCCAAGGTGAACCACAAGGATTACATGTGTGATCGCACCGAATGGGGAGCCCGCCTCGTCGACGCGGTGGGCTCGGAATACTTCAAGCTTCTCTACGACATCTACCACATGCAGATCATGGAGGGCGACTGTATCGCCACCTTCTCCAAGTACAAGGATCATATTTCCCATTACCACACCGCCGGAGTTCCGGGACGTAACGAGATCGATGACAACCAGGAGCTCAACTACAAGGGCATCTGCAAGGCTCTCAAAAAAATCGGCTACAAGGGATTCCTCGGTCAGGAATTTGTTCCAAAAAGAGATCCTCTCACCTCGCTCAAGGAAGCCGTCGACATCTGCTCGGTTTAAGCCCCTTCGCGGAATATCAACCTTTCAAAACGCTCCGGATGTCCGGGGCGTTTTTTATGGCCGGGTTGGTCACTCTCCCTCCAGCTTCTTTTGGACATCCATTTCAAGCAGGAGAATCTGGCGGTTGCTCTTGGCCCACCCATCATCGTGCCACCGGATGATGCGATCGTAATGATGCAGGGCTTCTTCGTAACGACCCGCTTCATGGGCATCATAGGCCTTCATCGCCGACCAGCGCAATGACCACGGACACCAGAAGAGCGTGACTACCGACAGGGCCATGAACACCACAAAGCCCGGGATGATGAGGTCTTTCTTTTTGTGGATGATGTAGATCGCGCCAACGGCCCACCCGAAGAGGAATCCCGAAAAGTGTGCGGCATTTCCGATCGGAAGGATCCCGAGATACGAAATGGCAATACAGGCAAACAACCAGATGAACATCAGGTTGATCACCCCGTCACTGAGAACGCCCCGAAAACTGGAGAAGTAATATCGGGTCACCCACATGAAGCCGAAGAAGGCGTAATTCACTCCGGAAAAACCAATCCCGGCATTGTCTGAAAAGGCCAGCTGATACGAAGAGCTAACGAACCCCGAAACCACAACAAACCCGAAAAACTTCGCGCTCCCGACGGCCCGTTCGAAGGCCGCACCAAATATCCAGAGCCAATAGAGGTTGAAGAGAATATGGAAGAGCCTCTCGTGCACGAAGACCGAGGTGACCAAGGTCCAGTAGCTCCCCTTCCAAATCTCCACCGAATCCTGGGTCCAGACTTTGGCCAGTTCATTGGGAATGGAGGAGCCATCATTCATCCCAAAGGCCCAGAAATAACTCAGGCAGGCCACGATGCTCAGAATGGTGACCATGGGCAGGTCGGTGACATCGTGATCCCGAAAGGGACGACGCCCCTGGCGGTCTTTTTCAAAGAAGCTCATCTCTTATTTTCTGCGCCACACCATACACAATTCCCGGCCATCGCCCGCCCGACTTTCATAAGTTTTTTGAGGCTGCTGCGACCACTCGAGTTCAAAGCGGTCCTCGAAGAAGCGATGAAGTTCATCCAGCTCAATTCCAAAGGGCGGCCCATCTTCACCTTCATGATCCGGATCAGGAAAAAAGATCCCCACCAAACAACTCCCTTGGGGAATCAAACGCCCCATCAAGTCGGCATACTCTCCCCGGCGCTCGATTGGAATGGCACAAAAACAAGTATGCTCAAAGACAACGTCAAAGCACCCTTGCTGAACAAAAAGATCATCGACTCTCCAGTCGATGGATAAGTCGGGGTAAAGCGCTTTGGCTTTTTTGATGGCTTCCGGCGCAATATCCAGAGCCACGATCGTTCCGAGAGCCACCTCGCGGATCAGGGCAGCATCATGGCCCAATCCACAACCCGGCACAAAAATGCTTCCGGCCTCGGCAAAAATTTTCCGATGCTCGGACAATAGAAAAGGGAGCTCCGGATGGGGCTCCCCTTTATCCCAAGGCGTCTCGCCGGTGAGATATCTGGCGCTCCAGTCGAGGGACACCGATCTCAGAGAAAGAATTACCAGCGGCGAGCCGACTTCTTATAAGACATGATGCCATCGACGATTCCATTGGCAATGGCCTCGCGATACCATCCCTCCTTCGTCCGGCCACGCTCCTTGGAGTTCGAAACAAATCCACCCTCCACCAAAATGGCCGGATGCTTGGAATGACGAATCACGTAGTAACGGGCATACTTGACGCCGCGATTCACCGAACGCACTTCACTCAGCATTCCGCGCTGGACTGCCTCAGCGAGGGGCTTTGACTGGGGCGAGCAATAAAAGGTTTCAAGGCCGGAGACGTGACGCTTCCAGGTGAAATTGTAGTGGATGCTGACAAAGATTGCGTTGCTGAAACGATTCCCGATCTTCACCCGTCCGGGGAGGGTAATAAACTGATCGCTGGTCCGGGTCATGCAGGTCCGAACACCCTTGCTGCGCAGCTTCCGGTCCACCCGCATGGCAGTATCCAAAGCCAACCACTTCTCGTAAACCTTGCCATAGCTGCCTCCGTTGTCGCGTCCCCCATGACCTGCGTCAATAATCACCGTTTTGAAAGCGCCATAGGAAGGAATCAGAGTAGCGGCGAGGAGAAGAATGGGTGCGAGAAGGGTCTTCATGGGTCGTCAGTTTATGAATACTTTCGATTTTTTTAAAAAACTTTGAATAAAATGCAACTTGATTTTTAATAAACCTTAATTTATTCCGGTCTTTCGGTAGCTGACCTCGGCCTGGGACCATTCGCGACAGGTTTGGTCGGGTCATAGGGCGCCGCCCCGAGGATCGTAACCTGATTTTGGTAATTCACAAATCGAGGGGCCCGGCCCTGCGCTCTTTTGTAGTATTTGACCCCGGTGAGCATCCCGTCCTTGCTCACCGTAGCATGTACAAAGGTCTCGGCAGCCGCCAAGTAGAGGATGTTCAGCTGGTTCTTGGCATCGAGAACCATCTGGGGTGGATGAAAAGTAAGGCAGTTGCTGATGCGGAAGGTCGAGAGCGAGCGACCGGTGACCGTGTTCATCACCTGAGCGTAGATCGAGTTCTTCTTGCCGTCATTGAAGGTAATCACGCTGAACTCACGCTTGGGAGCCGGCGTATTGGGCGCTCCAAAAGGCTGGCGGAAAATCGTATTCCCTCCACCCACCGTAAAGTGAGCCGAATTAGAAGTGTACGTGACATCGTCAACGCCAAGCTCGGTGACATGAGCAGTCACGGCGTAGTTCCCTACCCCGGTGATGGAGAAAATCTGACCAAGATCCACTTCGCGCGAAATACTGCGACCAGCCGGCAGGATGGCTTTGCGGAATCCCAGATTAATCATCTTGGGCTTTTGCCGGCCAGCGGTATCCCGCATACTGAAATCCAGCCAACTCCGGCTGACGCCGCGGCCATCCCGGCTCAGGTAGGTAATGTCACGGCCGCTTCGATTCACGATGGTCACCGTGCCGGTAACCTTCTCCTGAGAAAGGTATTGCCGTCGCTCCAATTGCAGCGAAACAGAGACCTGGCTCCAGCCCGCGGCCGTTCCCAGGAAAAATAAAATGAGAGGCAGGATCGTTTTCATAATCGTAGGTGAATGGACAAGCGAAGCGATTCCCTCTCCCCGAGGGAAGCAAAAAAGGTTTTGTCTACTCGGACAAACGCCTCTTGATCGCGTCAAAAGCAGCTTCCTTGCCAGATGCCACCACTTCGCCCTCAGCGCTCACCAGAACATAGTCAGGAACCGCATTCCGGGGCGAAAAGGCCCGGATCTCATCAGGAATGTCCTCCATCAGGATGGTCGGCCAAGCCAAGCCAGCCTCCCGGGCCCACTCCTCGGCTTTCTCCAAATCGTGATCAAAGCTGAGCTGGATCAGCTCGACCGAGGAGTCCGAGAAAATGTGGGTATTGTAGGACTCCACCAACTGGGGAGCCGAAGCCTGGCAAGGCCCTCACCAGCTCGCGGTGAAGTAAAACAGGTAGAGATCAGGAACCCGGTCCAATCCCCCTCTTTGATAGGTTCCCTCGCGCAGCCAACTGATTTTGCCCTTCAAAAGCGCTCCGATCTTCTGGCCGGTCAGCTTCTCGTCCACTTTTGCCTGCTCCTCGGCCGTTAATACCGATCTGGGCTTCACCGGTGCCGCTGCGGATTCATCCGACCGACATCCGACCACAAACAAGGTCAACAGAGTAAGGAGATAGGGAAGTTTCATTGCATCGATCTAGAGAGCCGCCACCAGCAGGGATTGAGCCGCCGGGAGAGAAATCTGCACCGGGTCGGCCCGGTTAGGAAGAGAAAGAGTCAGGGTATCGGCTTCCGGATTCTTTTCGACCAGGGTCAAGTCGGATCCCGGCTTGAGCCCCAGACACGAGAGCCACTGGAGAAACGAGGGCTGGTTCTCGCGAACACGCTTCAAGGTGTAATCCCCGGGGCCGCAATCGGCCAGAATGGCATTTCCATCAGCCGGTACCTCGCCCTCGCTTGTGGGAATAGGGGCACCGTGCGGATCATGAGTGGGGTGTTCCAGCATTTCATCCATCCGTTCAAGCAGCCGGTCGGAAATGACGTGCTCCAGCACTTCGGCGTCATCGTGAACTTCAGCCCAGTCAAGTTTCATGATCTCGACCAGAAAGGTTTCCACCAAGCGATGCCGGCGAATCACCCGCAGGGCGGCCTTCCGGCCCTCTTCATTCAAGGAAACTCCTCCCCGGGGGACATAGCTCACCAACTCCATCTTCATCAGCTGGTTCATCATGGTGGTGGCTGTTCCCGGAGCCACCGAAAGCTTCTCTGCCACCTGGCCGATGGGAACAAGCCCGTCCCCCTCCGACCGGGACTGCAGGGTCCATATCGCCTTGAGATAGTTTTCGACCGTGCTGGAAGGCATGACGTTGGAGGGACTCTACGGTTGAAAGGCCCGATGGCGAGGGGAAAGGTCGACAAGCTCGGACTTCGGCCCAAAAAAGCCCGATGGCACAAGGTCCATCGGGCTGATAGATAGGTCTTGGGAAGACGCTCTGATTCTCAGGGAGAATTAGAGGGACTTCTTGAGGGTGGAGGAAGGCTTGAAGCCGACAGACTTGGAAGCCGCGATCTTCATGGCCTCTCCGGTCTTTGGGTTGCGACCCATACGGGCAGCACGCTTCTTCACCTCGAAAGTTCCAAATCCGATGATTTGCACCTTCTTGTCCTTCTTCACGCCCTTGGCGATGGAGTCAAGAACAGCGGTCACGGCATCTTCAGCGGCACGCTTGGTGGCTTCTTTACCGAGGGCTTTCTGGACTGCTTCAATGAGTTCTCCTTTATTCATGGCGACTTGGATTCTCCCCCCAAGAATAGTTTTGTAAAGTTAATTTCTCTCTGAAACCCCGTATTTATAGGGGTTGACGGACCCTGCGATTTTATGATGAACCCCAATTCACCACTTTTCCAGCCCTGGAGCTACCGCCTTCTGCTAGAAGCCGGAGAATTGACCTCCCTCACCGACTGGACGACCATTTTCTAACATGAGCGAGAACGAGGTGGTCCACTCCGCATGGCGTACCCTGCAAGCCTCGTACCCGGCTCTCCCCCATCGCGACGACTTGGGACAGGAGATCGCCGATGCTCTCGCTGCCCAGCAACGCGGATACTACCTCCCGGACGAGGACGAACGCCTACGCGATGTCTATGTTCGTTATCTCGGAGCGCGAGCCAGCCTCTGGACGATGATCCGTGAGCTCCGCACTCACTTGAAAGGAGAAGACCTGCAGGTCTTTGGTCTCGTCTTCTGTGCGGCCACCAGTCTGATTCGCAGCGGCTCCTTTCTTATCAGCCTGGCCAAGGACAACCCCGTGGTCTGGAAGAAACTCGACGAAGCGGAACCCCGCTTCGGCCTTCCACGCAAAAGCTTTACCCGCATCTACTCCAATCTCGCTTCTCCGCAATGGATGCTTCGATATCGACTGGCCCGCAAGTTCTACGAACAAAGACGCGACGACATCCATCAAGCTCTTGTCGATAATGGCCTCGATCCCGTCATCCCCTGGCTGCTCAAGGAGGAACCTCATTTTGAAACACGCAAGCGCACTCTGTGGTCGCGCCTGATGACTTACCGTCTTCATTCGCTCACCCGAAGATCCTCTTCCGGTTACACCAAAGTGATGTTCCACCTCTTCCGGCTCAGTGGCAGCGCCATTGCCGAGATGAAACAACCTCTCGTCAAACCTCCGGGATCCGGCAAGCGCGTCACCTCTTCCATTCAACAATCTGTCTGCGGACTCCTCAATCCGGGCGATGTCTTCATCACGCGACACGATGATGCCATGAGCAATCTCTTCCTTCCCGGATACTGGCCCCACGCCGCTCTCTACCTTGGAACCAACGAACAAAGACAGTTCCTCGATCTTCCCACACTTGAGTCTTCCATTCAATTCCTCGAAGCAAAAAAAGACGGAGTCAAATATCGACCGCTCGAAGAAACCCTCGCCGTCGATGCCTTCGTTGTTCTTCGCCCCAAGATCAATTCCGGGCATCTCCGCGAAGCCCTCACCCGGGCCATGACCCACGAAGGAAAACTTTATGACTTCATTTTTGACTTCCGCAAAGCCGACCGCCTCGTCTGCACGGAAGTAGTCTATCGGGCTTACCATGGAGTGGGACCCTGCCAATTCGAACTTAGCAAAACCGGGGGACGCCTCGCTCTCTCGGCCGAGGACCTCATCAAACAGGCCCTTGATAAAGATCTCTTCGAAGTGGTCCTCTCTTACGGCATCAAAGATCGCCTCATCCGTCACGGAAAGTCCGCAGAGTCCCGTCTTCGCGCCAGTCTCCGTCGATTCTCCTAGCTCTTGCCCCCGGCGGATCCCCTGCTAAAGTCCCGCGCATGTCCAGCCAGCTCGGCCAGTTGTTCCGCATTTCCACCTTCGGCGAATCCCACGGAGGCGGCGTTGGCGTCGTCATCGACGGCTGCCCTCCCCTGATCCCGCTCAACGAAGACGACCTCCAGATCGAGCTCGACCGGCGTCGCCCCGGGCAGTCTGAAGTCACCACTCCCCGGAATGAAGCGGACCAGTGCGAAATCCTTTCCGGAACCTTCGAAGGAAAAACCCTCGGCTCTCCTATTGCCATTCTGGTTCGCAACAAGGATCACCGTCCCGAAGCCTACTCCGAAATGGCCGAGAAGTACCGTCCTTCGCACGCCGATTTCACCTATGATGCCAAATACGGCACTCGCAATTGGCAGGGCGGAGGACGTTCCTCGGCTCGTGAAACGATCGGACGGGTTGCCGCCGCCGCCATCGCCAAAAAGGTCCTCGCCCACTTCTGCCCCAATCTCGAAACCCTAGCCTGGGTCAAAACCATTCAGGACATCGAAGCCAACGTCGATCCCCTTTCTGTCACTTCGGCCACCATCGAATCCAACATCGTCCGCACCGGCGACCCCGATGCAGCTGAAACGATGATCCAGCGCATCAAGGAAATCCGTTCAGAAGGAAACTCCGTGGGCGGCACCATCGAATGTGTCGTCCGTGGTTGTCCTCCAGGCCTCGGGGAACCGGTCTTTGACCGACTCGAAGCCGATCTCGCCAAAGGCATGCTTTCCATCCCGGCCACCAAGGGATTCGAAATCGGATCAGGCTTTGCCGGCACCACTCTCAAAGGTTCGGAACACAACGACCACTTCTTCATGGAAGGCGATCGCGTTCGCACCAAGACCAATCGCTCGGGCGGGGTTCAAGGGGGAATTTCCAATGGCGAAGCCATCACCTTCCGCGTGGCCTTCAAGCCGACCGCCACCATCATGTCGTCCCAGCCCACGGTCTCAAAAGAAAAGGAAGACACCGAATTGAAAGGACGAGGGCGTCACGATGCCTGCGTCCTTCCCCGCGCCGTGCCCATTGTCGAAGCCATGACCAACCTCATTCTCTGTGACCACCTCCTTCGCCATCGCGCCTTCTGTGGCGATGCCGAAGACTAAGCCAGGTCTGCGAGATTCATCTCCCGGGACTCCCCCCGCTCGTTGGTCTGCCAGATTCGCCCCGAGTCCACGTCGAGGGCACTGAGCCAACCTCCGCCATACGCACAGGTGTCGAGACACACCGCATAGCCGAGATTGGTCGGAATATCTCCCTGGATCGTGTGCCCACAGACCACCGTCTTCCCGGACATGTGGGCCTCCTGACCGTAAAAACGGTGGTAATAATAGGTCTCACGGACCTGATCCGCCAAAGGAACCTTCGCCTCAAGTCCGGCGTGCACCAGAATGTGCTCCTCCAGTTCGTGATATAGCGCTGAATTCCTCATGAAGTCCCAGTGTTCCTCCGGCACATCATCGAAAGAGCCCCCATAGGAATCAAGGGTATCGCGACCACCACACAATCCGCTCAAAAAACGATCACAGTCCAGCTTCGTTTCGAGCGCCCGGATCATCTGAATCTCGTGGTTTCCCATGAGAGCCACGTAGTTTGAATGCGATCTACGAAAATCTAACAAAAAATCGATCACGCCCTTCGAATCCGGCCCCCGGTCCACATAATCCCCCAAGGTCACGATCAAATCTTCCTCCTGCGGCTGCAGAACCGCCATCATCGTTTCCAGCGAACGCAAGCAACCGTGAATATCCCCAATGGCAATCTGCCTCATGAGCCGATTGTGTAAGACTCTCCTTCCCATTCAAGCCGCAAGGCTTCAGAAGAATCTCCCTTGCAAACCGCGATCCGGACTTTCGTTCCTTCCCTTCCCGTGGCACCGTATGGCCACCGTGGATTTTCTTGCCCCCAACACCATCATTGCCGCCATTCTGGTGCTCTTCGTGGTGCTGGGATTCCTCAAGACCTTCGTGCGCTTGTTTTTCAATCTTATCGCCCTCGGTATCGGGGCGGTCGCCGGACTCTGGGGATACAACAACGGCTTTCTCATCGCCAAGAAGGTAGTGGAACAACCCGCTCCCTGGATGCCGGGCGCCGTCGGCGTGCTGGCCTTCATCGTCGGCGTTTGTGCTGTCCGCCTGGTTCTTTCCTTCCTATCCGGCAAGAGCAAGGAAGACAGCCAGGTCCGCAACGGAGGCTTCGGCCTGAAAGGCGCGGCCTTCGGATTACTCTTCGGGGTGGCCCTCGCCTACTTTTTCCTCACCGGGGTCCGCTATGCCGGCACAATGGCCGAACTGAAATTCCTGCGCGACTACTTCGCCGGTTCGATCGAGAACGTGGAAAAGGAACCAGCCTTCGTGAAGCTCAAGAACTGGATCGACGACAGCGATGTCGGTCGCTGGCATCAACACGTCGACTTCGTCAACGACCCCGCCCGCGAAAACCTTGCCAAACTGGCCGTGGTCAATGAGAGCAAGGACCAGCTTGGGGTCGCCACCCGGGGACGACCTTCCGAGGAAATTCTCGACGCTCTTCCCGTCGATGAATCGCTGACGTCTTCCATCGAAGAAGGCGACTTCGCCTCCGTCCTGCGTAACAAGAACCTCCGCGAATCGGCCAAGGAAAACCAAGACAACGATGCCCTTCTCCGGCTGAATCTCGAGAAGGTCCTCGGCATTCGTTAACGCTGCTCCACAAAGGACATCAGCGCCGTCATCATCCCCACAAAGCTGCCGTTCCAGATATCCCGATGATCCTTCATGATCGCCCCGGGCACGGGCACAATCCAATAGGGCGAGTCGTTGAAATACGAACCGTCGGGACGTTCGAAGAAGAAAGTCTGGGTCTCGCTGTGCACCACAAAGCCGTTCCCTCTTCGGGCATTCCGATTGTCGGCGAGGATTTCCTTCAACGATCGCTTCTGCTTCTCCCCCTCCCGATACTGATGACTAAACAGCGGAGAAAAGTGACCCACCGTTGTGCGATGCGCCTCGGCCTGGGTCCCCTGTAGTTCATCAGACTTTTCCTTCTCGCGATACCGCCCCGACACACTGGTATTAAACCAATTGAAAGGAGGCACATAGCGACCCAGGGCATTCCCGATGGGATAACCGATGCCGGTCGCGAGATCATCCTGACTGGTCACCGAAACCAACAACGGCCCTCCCTCGATCTCCTTGATCCCCCGGCTCTTGAAGGTTGAAATCAACTGGCGGGCATGAATGGCAGACTCGGCGGAGTTGATCGTGACCACCATATCGGCCGGGAAATCCGTCCGCTTCAATTTCCTCCTCTGCGCATGAGCGACGGCCACTTTCGAGGCCGTGGCCTCGGAGAAAGAGCTTTCGAGAATCGCGCCTCCCATCGAGTGCCCGATCATGATGATCCGGCTCTTCCGGTTGGCCACTCTCGCCGTGGCCCCGATCTCATGCAATACCTCGGCACCGATCACCCCTCCCATTCTTCGGGCGGCGGCATAACGATGAAAGAAATCCACCCCCACCGGAAATGGTCTCACTGTTCGCCCCCGCCAACTCACCATGACCCCCACCGTCTTGACCTCTGGATTCCCGTCTCCGACTTCTTTCAACCAGGTCCGAAAGCGAATGAGATCCTTGCCACCGGTTGCCTTGTTTTCGGACGAGTTCCGATTCCAGCCGTGAATGAACACCACCAACAAAATGGGCTCATGAGACTCTTCCCGAATATGGTCGGTGACTCTCTGCAACTGATCGCGACTCATCAACTCCCCCTGGTCATCCAGCTCGACATGCGCCAGCGAGACTTTGGCTCCGTGCTTCTCGACGACCTTCTCGGGCTCCTGCCGATAACCCGAACGGCTGCTACAGGATGCCAGAAATAGACAGAGAACGAAACAGCGCCACATGCGCTCATCTAAGCAGACCCGACCCGTCTGCCAATCATCGATAAAACCATTCCGGACATTGAATCTTCCGATGTCACCGGGGTTTGTAAAAAAGACACTCTACGAATGAGTCAGCTGCGACCTCGCGCAACCTTCACTCATTCTCAAGCAAACGTCTCAACTCGACATCATCTTTGTGGATGGCGAGGTAATTGTTCCCCATAAAATTCTCCCGGGTAAAGTGGTAGTCTAAAAACTCGACGTGATCCGGATAGATTTTCCCGATCACAAGATCAAATCGTTTCAAGTAGTCAAAGAAATCAAGGAGCAGAATACGTGAGGCAATATTGAAAATTCCGTACTCAAACTGAATGCAACGGACTTTTCTCAATTGCTCGCCAAATCCCTTGAGCACCATCAGTTCCATTCCCTCCACATCGACCTTGAGGAAGTCAATTTTCTCGATCCCTTTTTCCCCCATATATTGATCACCTCTGACAACCCGACAAGAAACCGGCTGGGAGTGCTTCGCCAGATCTCCCACCGGGAAAGCGGAAGAAAGGCAACTTCTCTCTGGATTGAAATAGACCTCAATCTCCCCAAGGTGATCAGAGAGGCCGACTTGATTGAGCCAGACGTTCTGATGTCGGTCTCCGACCACAGTTTTCAGATCCTCGTAGACCTGGGGAACGATCTCAAAAGCATGAATCTGAAAATCCTCCGCCCGTCTTTGGACTTCAGTCGTCCAGTCTCCCTTGTTGGCTCCGACATCAAAAACACATTCAGGGCCGATGGACGCTACGCAATCCATCACTCGTTCCTCTCCGTTACTCGAGAACTCAAAATCCACATTGTCCATCCGGGACCGGAGATTGGAAACACAATCGTAGAGATACTTCGCAACAGACGACCGACGGCGCTTGCAAAGAAATTCTCCAACTTCTCTGAACGTCTTCTAAATCGCGCGATCAACAATATTACTCTTGCTCATACCAATGTGGTCGCCCTTCCAGAGAGGAACAAGGAATGCGCCAGCTCATTCCGCCCCTCTTCGGCGGCCAAGGCACTGACCACACGCAAGTTGCCTGTAACCTGCCACTGACCTTTTCCCTCGCGTTTTTTTGAAGGGGAGAGTTCTACATTCCAGTATTTCTTCAACATCTTTTGGCGAACAAGAAGCTTGAAAAGCTGAGGATGCATCGAAGATCAACATCCGAGCTGCGATTCAAAAAATATATCATTGATCACCATTGACCAGATCAATCTTGCGCCCCTACCTGCAAATCCGCCTACCACCGAAGGTGAAGAAACATCATAGTGTTGGTTTTCCCTTCAGGAATCCCAGCGACGCGAGGAACTTGTCCATCTCGGTCACAGTCTTGACGTAGTGCTCTTTGTTTTTACCGAGGTTAAAGAATCCGTGAGGTTGGTCTTTGTAAAGATGGAGATCACAACGCCTGTTCTTGGCTTCCATGAGCTTCTTGTATTTCTCAGCGGTCGCCACCGGAATGAGTTTATCCTTGGTTCCCAAAAAGACGATGGTCGGGGGGGTATTCTCGCTGATGTTGTGCATCGGTGAGATCTCCTTCCAATAGCCCTTCACCCGGTCATGGCCGTATCCATCGGGACCGTTGTCATAAACCGGGTTGAACAAGACCAACGCATCCGGGCGGTTGCTCACGGATGAGTCCTCACCTTCCTCTTCGAAGCCTTTTGTCGTTCCAGTCGCTGCCGCCACATGACCACCTGCCGACCCTCCTCCGGCCGCCAGTTTCTCAGGATCAATTCCCAGCTTCCCCGCATTTGCCCGAATCCATCGCACCGCCGATTTGCCATCCATGACACATTCCCGCGGTGTTGTTTGATTTCGTGACTTGACCCGGTATTCCGCCGAGATCGCCACCATTCCCCGTGAAGCAAGATACTCGCAATGCGGATAAAACTGGCCGGGCGACCCTCCATTCCAACCTCCTCCAAAAAAGAAGACCACTGCCGGACGCTGATCGGACGCCTTGTGCCCGTCGGGATTGAACACGTGGAGCGAGAGACTGGTATCCCCGACCTTCTTGTATTCCAACTTCTGATCAGGCTCCTGACTCCACGCAAGGGAAGCCATCAAAGCGGGAAGAACCACGGCACGGAGAGTCGACGAAAGCATCCCGCATCCTCACCAATCCAATTCAAGGCATCAAGCTGAAGAGTCACAAATCACAATGACAATACCTCTCGTTCAACCCAGAGAAATTTGCTAACAGTTCGGAATGCGCCAAGTCGTCACATTTTCCATTCTTGCAAGCTTAGCCGCCAAAGCCCTCGAGCCTGCACCCAAGGCGGTCTTCGAGCCTCTGACCATCGATTCGCGGATCACGGTGGGATACGGGCTCGCCATTGCCGACCTCGACGGCGACGGTAAGAATGACATCTTTCTGGCCGATTCCGACCGCACCGTCTGCTACCAGGCTCCCGATTGGAGAAAACACATTGTCACCGGAAAACTGACCGAGCGGGACCACGTTTGCCTCTGCGCCAAAGACATCGATGGCGACGGCAAGGCCGATCTTGCCGTGGGCGCGGAATGGAACCCCGGCGACACCAAAAACAGCGGAGCTGTCTTCCACCTCGAGACCCAGGCCGATTGCTTTGCCCCTCGGAAAGCACACGCGCTCCATCGCGAACCCACCGTCCATCGCATGCACTGGGTCATGGAGGACGAGGGACGAAAACATTTCCTCGCCGTTCTGCCCCTCCACGGACCCGGCAACAAAGCAGGCAAGGGCGAAGGCATCAACTTCCTCGGCTATCGACCCGAAACCGAACCCGGAAAAGATTGGCAGACCTTCCTCATTCACAAAGGCTTCCACCTTGCCCATAACTTTGACCCGGTCTCGTGGGGACCCACCAAAAACGAAAGCATCCTCGTGGCCTGCTTCGAGGGAGTCCATCTCCTTCAACCTTCTGGTAAGGAATGGACCGCCACTCCCATGACCGAAAAAGGGGCGGGCGAAGTCAGACTCGGCAAGCTTCCCAACGGCAAGCGCTTCATTGTTTCGATCGAACCCATGCACGGAAACGAAGTTGTCATCAATCCCGAACCCGAGTCTGGCCTCTGGTCGCAGAACCGGACCGTCGTTGATGACACTCTCAACCAAGGGCATGCCCTGGTCACCGGCGACTTTCTCGGACTCGGATACGACCAAGTCGTCGCCGGATGGCGAAGCCCTTCCAAGGGAGAGAAAAAAGTGGGACTCCGCCTCTACATCCCCAACTCCAAGGAAGGCACCATGTGGAAACTCCACGCGGTCATCGATGACAACAAGATGGCTTGCGAAGACCTCAAAGCCGCCGATCTCGATGGCGACGGTGACCTAGATCTTGTGGCATCCGGCCGATCCACCAAAAATGTGATCATCTACTGGAACAAGACTGCCAAGTAATCGATTCCACTTCGTAAGCTTTCCACCTTCAACCCGTATCATTGAAACTATGAATCGTCGTCACTTGCTTCGCTCGTCCGCCTTCGCCGGAACCTATTCCCTTCTCTCTCCATTTGCCTCGGCCGCTGGAGTCAATGGCGAACTCCGCGTGGTCGTCATCGGGGTCAAAGGACGTGGGTCCAGTCACATCAACGCGACCCTTTCTCACAAGAAGGCCCGCCTCGTTGGTCTGTGCGACATCGATTCCGACCAGCTCGATCGCCGTGTCAATGAACTCGAAAAGCGGGGCAAGGCCAAGAATCTCAAGAAATACAGCGACTACCGCAAAGTCTGCGAAGACCCCGATGTCGATGCCATTTGCATCGCCACCACCAACCACACCCACACCGTGATGGCCCTCACTGCGGCTGCCAACGGGAAGCACGCCTACACCGAAAAACCGGTTTCCCACAACGTTTGGGAGGGTCAGAAGTTGGCCGAGGGCCAGGCCAAGTACGGCACGGTCATTGCGCACGGATTCCAGCGTCGTTCCGAAACTTCCTGGGCCGAAGCCTTCGAGTGGCTCAAGGCAGGAAACCTCGGAAAACTGACTCTCGCCCGGGGCTTCTGCTACAAGCCCCGCAAGTCCATCGGCAAGGTCAGTGCTCCCGTCCAACCCCCAAAAACCGTGGACTACGATCTCTGGTCCGGGCCGCGCAAGATTCTTCCCGTCATGCGACATCAGTTCCATTACGACTGGCACTGGCAGTCTCCTTACGGAAACGGTGACCTTGGCAACCAAGGGCCCCATCAGCTTGACGTCTGCCGTTGGGCTCTTGGCGATCCAATGAGCCTTCCTTCTTCCGTCATCAGCATCGGGGGGCGCTACGGATATGACGACGACGGTGACACCGCCAACACCCAGATTCTTTATGTCGACGCCAAACCAGCCCCCATCCTTTTCGAAGTCCGCGGGCTTCCCAAAAAGGAGCTCAACTGGAAACACGGCATGCCGGATTACCGTGGCGTCACCATCGGCAACGTCATTGAATACGAAGGCGGTGCCCTTCTAGGCGGACACAATTCCAGCTGTAAGATTGTCGACAAGGACGGAAAAACCGTGAAGCAATTCAAAGGTGGAAAAGACCACATCCACAATTTCTTTGAGGCCTGCCTCGGCGGAAAACAAGACCCTCTCCACAATGCCGAGAACGGTCATCATTCGGCCGCCCTCGCCCATATCGGTGCTCATGCCCTGCAACTCGGCAAGAATTTGCCTGCAGACCAAATCAAGGCGTCTCTCAAGAACACTCCGGCCGTTGCCGACGCAGTCGACCGCATGATGAGCCACTTTGAAGCCAACGGGATTGGTGCCACCAAGCCAGGCCTCGGTGCTCCCATCACCACCGATGGCAAAAACTTCACGGGCGAGTTTGCCGAAGCCGCCACCACTCTTGATCGTGAACACTACCGCAAAGGGCACACTCTTCCCAACGCCTAGGCCATGCTTGCAGAAGCCATCGCCTTCATCGTTGAATCGGAAAAACTGAAATCGATCAACCGGCGGTCCAACCCCGTCGGAATGGCACGATACGAGAATTCAGCCGAGCACAGCTGGAGCGTCGCTCTTGCCGCCAGCGTGCTCGTTCCGGCAGTGGCTCCGCACCTTGACCAACTCCGCGTGATCAAGATGCTCCTCATCCACGACATCGTGGAAATCGATGCCGGCGACACCTTTTGCTATAGCGACCAGACCGGAAAGGCCGAGCGCGAACAAGAGGCTGCCGAAAGGCTCTTCGGTCTTCTCCCGGCCGAAACCGCACAACTCTTTCATGACCTCTGGCGGGAATTCGAAGACAAGGAAACCGAGGAATCCAAATTCGCCAACGCGATCGACCGCCTTCTCCCGCTGATTCAAAATTCAAAAAATGGTGGAGGCAGTTGGGCCGAATTCAATGTCGTCTATGACCAGGTTTACCAGCGCAACCTCGAGATCAAGAACGCCTCGCCAGAGCTTTGGGACTACACCAAGAAACTCATCCATTCGGCTCATGAAGCAGGGATCCTTCCCAAAGACCGAAAGAATCCATGAACCAACCCGTCGACCTCATCGATCATCCCGAAGGCGGACGCTTTCGCGAAGTCTTCCGCTCTGCCAAGATTGTCACCACCGATGACGGCAAAAGCCGCTCGGCACTGACTCATATTTATTTCTCCCTCGATCCCGGTGAAGTCAGCCGCTTCCACCGGGTCTCCTCCGACGAAGTTTGGAATCTTTATCGCGGAAAGGGCCTCCGCCTCTCTCTTTGGGACGGTACTGACAATCCACCATTTGATGTCGTGCTCTCCGACGAGACCAATGTCTTTTGCCATGTCGTCCCGGCAGGTTACTGGCAAGCTGCGGAACCACTGGACGACAAGGTTCTCGTCGGCTGCTCGGTCGGACCGGGATTCGAATTCGAAGACTTTGAACTCATCAACCCCGATTCCAATTCCGGAAGCCAACTTTGCGAATTCGGCCTCGGGCGATTCGTCGAGCTGCGATAAGACGAGGCTTCACGAGTACCGTGACCAGTACAAAGAAGAGCCCCGTTTGAGCGTGTGATGCTCAAACGGGGCTTATAACTGGCGACGACCTACTCTCACAGGACCTATCGTCCCACTACCATCGGCGCTCAAGAGTTTCACTTCCGGGTTCGGAATGGGACC
>JBMHCW010000042.1:0-26986 GCA_049889715.1 Akkermansiaceae bacterium
ATATCGTCACTCAGATTCTTGTTCCGGGTGATCAACTCGTTCCGTTCATTGATTTTGGTTTCGTGCTTCTTGTTGACCTCCCAGCCGAAGTATCCCGAGGCACCGATGGCGAGAACTGCCAGGACGTAGAAAATTGATTTCATAAAGTGATTGGTTCGAAGTTATGTGTGGTGTATTGAAATAGACTGCTTATTTGGCTTCCTCGTCCGAAGCAACGACCTTGTCTCCTGCGGAAACGCTTTCGCCGGCAACAACCGTGCTCGCGATAATGTCAGCCGTGGAACTGCTCCCAGAAACGCCGGTCACACGAAGCTGGGCAATGGTGTCGTCACCACGCTTCACATCGAGCTTGGATCCGGAAACGACTCCGACGTTGTCCCCCCCGGCCAGAGTTACGAAGCCCAGCGAAGTGGAAACGTGGACCACTGAAGTTCTGAGAGAAGGACGGGACCGTCCGGACATCCGGTCGCTCAGCTCCTTGGAAAGAGCGGCGGAACGATCAGCACTGGACTGCTTGTCCGAGCTCAACTGGGTGTTCTGGGCCTCGAGCTGCTGAAGATCGTCTTCAAGCTGGGCCACACTGGAATTCAAAGCCTTGATCTTGTCGGCAAGTCCCCGGAGATCACCAAGCTCCTTCAACTTGTCCTTGGCGTCAGCCACCCGAGTCTTCACCTCATTCAGTTCGGCCTCCTTGTCAGCAATCGTTTTTTCGATGGCGGTATTCTCACCCTGCTGTAGGTTCAACTTGGCTTGAAAGTCATCACGCTCGGTATTCGTCGTGGTGGTTTCTTCATTCAGCGCAGTGGTGTCGTTCAGCAAAGTGGTGAACGTTTTGGTGTTGCGGTCGAGGTTTCTCTCTTGAGTCGCAATATTGTCGAGCTGGGTCTGATGTTCCTCTTTGTTTTTGTGAGCTACGAAAGCTGAGAATGCCAGAACGAGGACCGCAAGAATGCCGAATGTATTTGCCATGAAATTGTGTCGTTGGTGGTGTTTCGAATAATCTAGCGATCCAAGTGACCGCCCGGCAATCAGAAAATTCAGCGAAAATTGAATTTATCTGCTAGAAATAGCTCCTGAAGGACTCATCGCTTGCATCCTCGCCCCCTTCGGACAAGTTCCCGGCGTGAAGAGCGTTTTTCGTGTTCTTGCCTATTTAAGACGTTATCCGGTCCTTGGAGGCTCTCAATTCCTTTGCGCCACCCTGATGGCCCTCTCGGTCATCGTCTTCCCCTCGGTCACAGGTCATGTTGTCGATGAAATCATCCCGAATCCCGGCATCCACGACCAATTTTTATTCTGGGTGGCCCTCGCCACCCTTGGTTTTTTCGCCAAGGACGGACTCAATTGTGCCCGCATTATCCTGAACAACCACTTCGAGCAGAAGGTCATCTTCGACATCCGTTCCGATCTCTATCAGAAAATCCAGCGCCTCCCGCTCCGTTGGTTCGATACCCGTCGCACCGGCGATATCATGACCCGGGTTGTCGAAGACGTTACCGCGATGGAACGAGTCCTGATTGATGGCATCGAGCTCGGCCTCGTGTCCTTCATCCAGATCCTGGCCGTAGGCCTCGTGATGTATCTCACCAATTGGGAGGTCGCCCTCTGGGCCACTCTTCCCGTGCCTTTCCTCGCCTTCGGTGCCTATCTCTACACGCACGATGCCCGATCCCGATACAAAGCCCAACGTGATGCCGCCTCCGATCTCAACGCTGTCCTCCACGACAACATTGCCGGCATTCGCCAGATCAAGGCCTATGCCGCCGAAAAGGACGAACACGCCCACTTCAACTCCCTCTCCGAACGACTCCGCCAAGCCACCCTCCGCCTGATGAAATACTGGGCGGTCTATTCCCCGGGTATGTCCTTCATCGGCATGATCGGCTACGTCCTCGTCCTCGCCGTTGGCGGCCAGGCCGTGATGGAGGGATCGATGAAGCCCGGAGAACTCCTGATGTTCTTCCTTCTGCTCTCGCTCTTCTACGAGCCCGTTGGGAAATTACACCAGCTGAACCAGATGGCTCTTTCCTCGCGCGCAGCGGCCGACCGGGTTTTTGAAATTCTCGATTCGGAAGACGAGCCGGATGCCGTTTCCGGCTCCCCTCTTCCCACCCCCCTCAAAGGGTCGGTCACTTTCGACAAGGTCGACTTCTCCTACGACGAACAACCCACTCTCCACCAGGTCTCGTTGGAAGCCCGTCCCGGGCAGACCATTGCCCTGGCGGGAACCACCGGCGCCGGTAAGTCCACCATCGTCAATCTCCTCTGCCGCTTCTACGAATATGATCAGGGCTCGGTAACCATCGACGGAGTGGAACTCAATACCCTTTCCAAAAATTCCCTCCGCGATGCCATCGGATACGTCACCCAGGAAGCCTTCCTCTTCAATGGCACCGTCAGGGAGAATTTGGCGCTGGCAAGACGCAAAGCGTCCGACGCCGAACTCTGGAAAGCTCTCGAAGCAGCCCGGGCCGCCGATTTCGTCCGGGATCTACCTAACCAACTGGATACCAACGTCGGAGAACGAGGAGTCAAACTTTCGGGAGGCGAAAAACAACGCCTTTCCATCGCCCGGGCCCTTCTCAAGGACCCACCGATCCTCCTTCTCGATGAAGCCACCGCCTCGGTCGACAACCAGACGGAACTCTTGATCCAGCAGGCGTTGGACGAACTCATGAAGAACCGGACCTCCATCGTGATCGCCCACCGGCTCTCCACCATTCAGAACGCCGATCGCATCTATGTGCTGGAGCACGGAAAAGTCATCGAAAAGGGATCATACGAGGAGCTCATCCACAAAAATGGCACCTTCGCCAAGCTCGCCAGCACCATCGAATAAGGCCACTTTTCAACTGCGCCAAATCGTCACACTCGCCCAATCCCCCTGCTCCGTAAGGAAGTCGACCGACTCCCTCTGAAAAAGCAAATCCGGTCGACAAATCGCCCTCCGGCGTGACGTTGTACAACAGGACGCGAGAAGCGTTTCAGGATTTCCCCGAGGGCCCGGCCCGAAGGTGCATCCTGGTTTTGTGTGTGAGCGGCTCCGGAATGGTCTCCGGGGCCGCTCTTTCTCAGTCAACTCGCTTTCTAGAAACAGCTTATCCATTTTTTCATGACTCGCTTTCTCCTTCCCATCCTCCTCATTTCGCCGCTCCTTGGCGGTCACGGAGACACCAACAATTGGCGTCGGCAGATGCAGCTTCTCCATGAAGCGTCCAACAAATTGGTCCCCAACCAGAATATCCAAACTTCTTGGAACACCGAGTCCGGACAACTGGGATTCAAACTGGAATCCCCGGACGAGTTTCGAACTATCGACCTGAAGTCAGGCAAGATCACCACCCTCGACAAGAAGCCCGAAAAGTTTCGCAAGAACGACAAATCTCCGGGCAACTTCTTTGCCAAACCAAAAGGCCGTAAGCATTCCTCTCCAAAGTCGCCCGACGGAAAATGGATCGTGATCAAAAAAGACGAATCGCTCTTCCTCGTCGACACCAAGAGCAAGGACAAACGCCCCGTCTCATTTGATCTCCCCGAGGGCTCCAAGTGGAACAACGAAATCTTCTGGCATCCCGATTCCTCCCGCTTCGCTATCACCCATCGCACCCAACATCCCGATCGCAAAATCCATTACGTTCGCTCATCGCCCAAAGACCAGGTCCAACCGACCCACGAACTTCATACTTACGACAAGCCGGGCGACCTCCGTAACATCAGCATCCCCGTGGTCTTCCACCTCGATGACCAGGAGCCCCTTGCCCTCGACCCCAAGCTGGCTCCCGATCCCTATTCCATCCGCGGCTTCCATTGGCATCGCGACGGCCACCGTTTCTGTTTCGAATTCATCGAGCGAGGGTTCGGAAAATTTCGCCTGCTTGAGATTGATTCCGCCACCCGCAAGCAACGCATCCGCGCCGCCGAAGAATCGGACAAGTTCGTCCACGTTTTCTCAAACACCTTCCATCGCCAACTCGAGAAAAAGGACGAGATTCTCTGGCTCTCCGAACGCGACGGCTACCTCCACCTTTACGTCATCGATGGAAAGAACGGAAAGACTCTCCGCCAACTGACCAAAGGGAAATGGGTGGTGAGAAAAGTTCACGGCATCGATGAAGAATCCCGGCGGATTCTTATCGAACTCTCCGGATACCACCCGGAGCAGGATCCCTATTACAAACACTTCGCCTTTGTGAATCTCGACACCGGCAAGGTTAATCTGCTCACCGATGCCAACGGCACGCATGAGATCTTTTTCTCGTCTGACAAGTCGCACTATCTCGCCAAGTGGTCCCGCGTCGACCACCCTCCGGTCTTCGAAGTCCGCAGAGTATCGGATCGCAAGAAGATCGCCACCCTCAACCAGCCGGATCTCTCACCCTTGAAAGAAACCGGTTGGCAGACTCCCGAAAAATTCGTCTGCAAGGACCGCAACAACGAGTACGACATTCATGGCGTCATCATCCGCCCGATGGACTTCGACCCCAAAAAGAAATATCCCGTCGTCGAAAACATCTACGCCGGCCCACACGGAGCATTCGTTCCGAAGTCTTTCCGGGCCTGGCACGGCCACAAATCCGAAATGGCCGAGGGCGGATTCATCGTCGTGCAAATCGACGGACTCGGCACCAACTACCGCGGTCGCGAATTCCAGCAAGTCGCATACAAAAACCTCAAGGACTCCGGCTTTCCCGATCGCATCAAGTGGTTGAAGGCCGCCGCCGCCAAGTATCCGCAAATGGACCTGAACCGGGTCGGTATTTACGGTGGCTCGGCCGGTGGACAATCCTCCACCGCCGCTCTTCTTCATCATGCCGATTTCTACAAGGTCGCCGTTTCGGATTGTGGATGTCACGACAACCGCATCGACAAAATGTGGTGGAACGAGCAATGGCTCGATTGGCCCGTCAACGATTCCTACATCGAGAATTCCAACCTCACCCACATTGGCAAACTAAAAGGTGCCCTGATGCTCACCGTCGGAGAAATGGACCGCAATGTCGACCCGGCCTCAACTCTCCAGATCGTCAATGGACTCATCAAAGAGGACAAGGACTTCGAATTCATCCTCGTTCCCAACGCCGGCCACGGATGCGGAGAAATGCCCCACCTCCGAAGAAAACGCATCCAGTTCTTTCAAAAGCATCTTGAGAAATGATATCAATCGGCAATGCCGATTTGTGCCAAGTGTGAGACGGGATTCGACGGAGACCATTACCCGACTTGTTCCGCCCCGGCCCCTCCCGCTCCACCCGAGACGATCGATCTCAAGGCCGGAAAATGGCAAAACCCGGTCAAGGGCGGCCCGTTGACTGGAAAGTGCCTCCAGATTGCCGAACTCCTCTCCCTCCTCGACATCTTTCTGGTCGCGGGTTTCGGACTCTATTCGTTGCTCAAGGGTGCTTACCTGATCGGCGCCCTTTGTCTTTTCCTAGGTGTTCCCTTCGCCGTGGCTGTCTACGCGGCATTCGGCCTCGCCATCCACTATCGAAATACCCTCTGAACCAGAGAAAACGAAGAATTTCACTCATTCGAGACATATCTCTCGTTGAACTCCGGTATTACCAATAACCGGAAGACCCCATGAAAACGAAACTCCTCACCTCCAGCCTCATCCTCCTCCTGGCCGGCTCCAGCCTTGCCCGGACCTGGACCAGCTCCGATGGATCCAAAACCTTCGAAGGAGACTATCTCTCCAGCAAAGACGGCAACGTCACCGTTCTCAAGAACGGAAGCAAGCTGACCTTCAAACTCGAACTCCTGTCCGAGGCCGATCAGGAATATGTCAAAGCCGAAGCCAAAAAGGCCGCGGCCGAAGAAGCCAACAAGGCCGCCGCAGCCGAATTCAAGGAAAGCGACTTTGGAAAAGCCTTCAAGAAACTGCAAAAGCTCGATGGGAAAAGCTTCGCCAAGCACGAGCTCGAATGCGCTCCCGAATTCTTCATTCTCTACTTCTCGGCAAGCTGGTGAGGCCCCTGCCGTGCCAGTGCTCCCCAGTTGGTGGAGACCTACAACAACGAAATCGCCAAGAACCCCAATGCCGAGCTGATCCATCTTTCCCGCGACCGGGACGACGAGACCGCCGAGGCCTGGGCTACCAAGGAAAGCATGCCTTGGCCCACCCTGATGCGCGATGACACCGATGTAAAAACTCTCGTCGCTCCATACTTCCCTGACGGGCGGATGGGAGTCCCGACCTACATTCTCGTCAACCGGAACGGCAAGGAGATCGTCCGGGGCAAGGCCGCGGCTCTCGCCAAGATCAAGCAGGCGGCCGCAGCCGCCGAGTAATTCTTCCTCCCTCTCCCCCGAAAACGGTGATCTGCCCGGCAGATCGCCGTTTTTTTGTCTCATTTTGCCTTCATGGCCCAAAACTGCCCTGAATTGGCCAATCTAACGCGTTTCATCGTTTACAAATCGCGAGTTCCTGACATTCACAGCCCGTCAGCAAAAAACGAATTCATACATGAGCACGAATTATTTCAACACTCTCCCCCTTCGCCGCCAGCTCGACGAGCTCGGCACCTGCCGATTCATGGATGCTTCCGAGTTCGCCAAAGGCGTGGAAGCCGCCAAAGGACTCAAGATCGTCATCGTCGGTTGCGGGGCCCAGGGACTCAACCAAGGACTTAACATGCGCGACTCCGGCCTCGACGTGGCCTACACCCTTCGCGCCGCCGCCATCGAAGAAAAACGCCAGTCCTACCTGAATGCCACCGAGAACGGCTTCAAGGTCGGCACTTACGAAGAGATGCTCCCCACCGCTGACATCGTGATGAACCTCGCTCCCGACAAACAGCACACCAAGGTTGTCGAGACCGTCATCCCGCATATGAAGGAAGGCGCCACCTTCTCCTACGCCCACGGATTCAACATCGTCGAGGAAGGCACCGAGATCCGCAAGGACCTCACCGTCATAATGGTCGCTCCCAAATCACCGGGGTCGGAGGTCCGCGAAGAATACAAGCGCGGCTTCGGCGTTCCCACCCTCATCGCCTGCCATGGCGAAAACGACCCCACCGGTCAGGGCATCGAACTCGCCAAAGCCCTCGCCGTCGCCCAAGGCGGTGATCGCGCCGGAGTCCTCGAGTCCTCGTTCGTAGCCGAAGTCAAGTCCGACCTCATGGGCGAACAAACCATTCTTTGCGGACTTCTGCAGGCTGGCTCCATTCTTTGCTTCGATAAGATGAAGGCCGACGGCATCGACACCAAATGGGCCGTCAAATTCATCCAGCAAGGCTGGGAAGTCATCACCGAGGCTCTCAAGCACGGTGGAATCACCAACATGATGGACCGCCTTTCCAACCCCGCCAAGATCGAGGCCTTCACTCTCTCCGAGCAGCTCAAGGTCATCATGCGCGATCTCTTCTACAAGCACATGGACGACATCATCTCCGGTGAGTTCTCCAGCACCATGATGAAAGACTGGGCCAACGATGATGCCAACCTCCTCGGCTGGCGCCAGGCCACCGGCGAAACCGAATTTGAAAAGACCGAAGGCGAAGGCGATATCACCGAGCAGGAATTCTTCGACAAGGGCATCCTCATGGTGGCCTTCGTCCGCGCCGGTGTGGAACTCGCTTTCGAAGCGATGGTGGAAGCCGGCATCGAGCCCGAGTCCGCTTACTACGAGTCCCTCCACGAAACTCCCCTCATCGCCAACACCATTGCTCGCAAGAAGCTTTATGAAATGAACCGCGTGATTTCCGACACCGCGGAATACGGCTGCTACCTCTTTAGTCATGCCGCCGTTCCCCTGCTTCAGGACTTCATGGCCGGAGTCGACACTTCTGTCATTGGCAAAGGTCTCACTTCCGAAGACGCCAGCGTCGACAACCAAACCCTCGTTCAGGTCAATGCCGTCATTCGCGAACACGAAGTCGAGGAAATCGGCATCTATCTTCGCGAGGCGATGGGCGCAATGAAGCCCATCACGGCATAAGCCTGACGACCTACCGCTTTCAAAAAGCCCGGCGCCTTCGAATGGCCCGGGCTTTTTTGTTTTCAGAATCAGCCGGGCTTCCAGAGTATTCGGGTCACCCCATGGCCCATCCCCTTCTTCAAAGCCTCATCCATGCGCCGCTTCTCATCGAGGATCTTCCGGAAGCCCCGACATTCCCCAGGCATCAACTCATCCTTCCGGCCGATCACCCGGCCCTCAACTTCGAACAGAAGCTGGGCCACCTCTACGAAGACGCCCTCGCCCTTCTCCTCGATCACTCTCCGAGCTACGAACTCCTTGAACGCAACCTGCAGATTCAAAAGGACCGCCACACCACCGTCGGGGAACTCGACTTCCTGCTTCGCGAGACTGACTCGGAACACCTCATTCACCTCGAGCTCGCCACCAAATTCTATCTGGCAGTGGAAACCGATGGCGTCCTCACCCTTCCGGGGCCAGATGCCCGCGACAATTACTTCCGAAAACTCGCCCGCCTTCGGACCCACCAGCTGCAACTTCCCCTGAACTTTCGCCGTCACCTCCCCGAAAAATACCGCGACCAACCCATCGCAACCCAACAACTGATCATTGGGTGCCTTTTTGATCACATTGAGACCACAGCACCCGCCACGGCGGAGTTTCTCAATCCCAACTGCCGCCGGGGTCGCTGGCTCGACATCGACGAACTACCGCAGCACTTTTCATCGCGGACCCGCTTTCACATCATTCCCAAACCCCTCTGGCCTGTGCCCATCGAATTCCTCAATCCGGCACAACTGGAACCCTGGAGTCCCGGCACTCCCCTTAAACGACATCTCATGGTCCGGGCCGACGACCGGCCGGAACCCTACTTCATCCGTCCTTCCCAGAACTAATGATCTAACAACTTCTCTCTTCTTGAACCCAAACAGAAGACGATCTTAATCCCCAGTAACAAAACCACCTATGAAAACCATCATCCTATTCTTCCTGATCCAAGGAATCGTCCTGGCCCAAAAACCTCCCTACGATGTCTTCCCGGACGCAGAGCCGCCCTACTACCGGGTGAGATATGAAGCCAAGCAGGTTGGCGACCTCGCCTTTCCCGTCAAGTTTACGATCTGGATTCCCGAAGAGGTGAACACCCTCCGCGGCATCATCGTTCATCAACACGGTTGTGGCGAAGGCTCCTGCAAATCCGGTCTGACCGGCGCGTGGGATCTCCATTGGCAGGCTCTTGCCCGCAAACACGATTGCGCCCTCATGGCTCCTTCCTATGAACAACCCCAAAAGGCCAATTGCCAACTCTGGTGTGATCCTCGTAACGGATCCGATGACGCCTTCCGCCAATCCCTCGTCGATCTTGGAAAACTTTCCGGACACCCCGAACTCGCCACCATCCCTTGGGCGCTCTGGGGGCATAGCGGCGGTGGTCATTGGGCGGGCGGCATGGTCATGCTTCATCCCGATCGCATCATTGCGGCCTGGCTGCGATCCGGAGTTCCATATCTTCAAACCAACCCCGACCGTCCCGATATCAAGGCGCATCAACTTCCCCGGCAAGCCCTCGAGGTTCCCATCATGTGCAACCTCGGAACCAAGGAAGGCTACTCTGACAAGTCTGGCCGCTTCGCGCGGGTCTGGCCGGCCAACCTCGCCTTCTTCGAGACCATCAGCGCGCAACAAGGAAGGATCGCCTATTCCATCGACCCTCTCACTTCCCACGAATGCGGAAACCAACGCTACCTCGCCATCCCCTGGTTCGATGCCTGCCTGTCCGCTCGACTCACAGAGAAACCCGGTGCTCCCCTGAAGTCCATTGATCCGGCCTCAGAACACAACGCTCGAGTCACCCACCAAGAACGATCACTTTGGCTTCCCGGCCAAAAAGCCCTCACCGCTTGGGAGCACTATATGAAGGACACCAACGTTCCCGACACCACGCCTCCTCCCGCACCGACTGATCTTCGCATTGACGGCAATAAGCTCACCTGGAAGGCGACTGCCGACCTTGAAAGCGGACTCGCTCACTTCATCATCGAACGCGATGGCAAAGAGATCGCCACCGTTCCTGAGAAGCCGACCAATAAATTCGGCCGCCCGCTCTTCCAGGGACTTCAATACAGCGACACCCCGATCCAGCCGCTGGTTAAAATGGAGTTTACCGATCCCAATCCCACCACCGGCAAAAGCACTTATCGCATCATCGCTGTGAACTCCGCAGGACTCCGATCAAAGTGACTCGTTCATTCGGCCCACTATAATTCCCTCCCGCCATTGTAGTGGCGGAAACCCAGTCGGAAGTTAGCCTGTTGAACCATGAAGGTCTGCCCCAGACATCAGAGCACGTTGTCTTCCTGCGAGAAGAACGGTCATCACGTTGATCTCTGCCCCGATTGCCGGGGACTCTGGGTTCCCGGACCGGAAATCGACGCCTTGCTCGGTCAAGGCCAGTCGCTACAACTCCGCAGCCAATGCAGTGTCCTCCCCTCCGAACTTCCTTGTCCTTCTGCTTGTGGTCAGATGTTTCAGGGGAAAATCGGGCAGGTCCAGATCGACCTCTGCCAAGGCTGCGGAGGACTGTGGCTGGATCGGGGAGAGCTGGAGTCGCTTCTCAACCGAAGGAAAGTTTCCCCTCATACCCCCATCCATGGAAACAAAGCGCAGGCCTTGGACAGTGGCGGAGAAGTCGAATTGGCTCTCCTGACACTCTCAATGTTTCTCTAGGTGAGCAAACTCGCCCTTCGCATCACTCCTTGCTCTCCACAGCGAAGATTCCCCGCCTCGCGACTTCCGTGGCGCCAAATCTCTGCTTTTCTATCAAGTCATGAACTCGCAGAGCACCACCGTTCTGGCCGGTCTTTCTTCCAGCAATGCCGCCCTCTTTCATCGTGTCCGTTTTCTGGCCCCCGATTCTTCGGTCATCATCGACTTCGCCAACGGCACGTCGAAATACATGGTACGCGATATCGAAATGGACCGCGCGCGCTCTTCCGTCCGAACTGACCAAGTCTGTTGTGCCGCCGACTTCACTCCGGCCGGGGGACTTTCCGGAGATCGCGATACCGCCCTCGCCCAAGCCACCGCGGAATGCCTTCGACAGGCTGGTGAATCTTCAGTGACCGTCGACCGGACTTTCCCCTATCTTTATGCCCACTTCATCAAGGAAGCCGGCATTCAGCTCAACTACTCGGAAGACCTCGGTGTCCTCAATCGACGTGCGAAAGACCCCGAGGAAATTGAGCACCTTCGCCACGCTCAGAAGATCACCGGCGAGGCCATGACTTTCGCCTGCCAAACCATCGCCCGTGCTGTTCCAGATCGCGAAGGCCATCTGCATCATGACGGCTCACTTCTCACTTCCGAGCGAATGCGCGCCATGATCACCGCTTTCCTGATAGGGAAGGACTTCTCCAACTCCCACGACTCCATCGTGGTGACCGTTCCCGAGGTGGCTGATTGCCACCATTTCGGAGCCGGGCCACTCAAAACGAACCTTCCAGTCATCGTCGACATCTTCCCCATGGACAATGCCACACGCTACAATGGCGACATGACCCGCACCGTGGTGAACGGGACGCCATCCGATGAGTTCCTCAAAATGCATGCCACCGTGCGCGAAGCCAAGTCCGCCGGGTGCGCCGCACTGAAGGCAGGAACAACCGGAGAAGCGGTTCACCTCGCCACCGCCGCCGTAATCGAAGCAAATGGCTTCTCCATGGTCCGCGGTGATGCCCGTCACGATGTCAGCGTCCCCACCATGCGACACGGTACCGGACACGGCATCGGCCTCGAAGTCCATGAGCCCATCCTTCTCGACCATGGCGGAGGCGAAATTCTCGAGCACGAAATCTTCACCGTGGAACCGGGCTTATACTCTTCGACTCTCGGAGGAGTGCGGGTCGAAGATATGGTTTTGGTCACGAAAGACGGGCACGAAATTCTCTCTCCACTCTATGAAGGACTCGACTGGAAGGACTAACCAATGCTTCAGAACTTCCATCCCGCCAATGCTGATCTCATCGTCAACATCAACGGCGACCTGATCCATCGGGACAAGGCGGGCGTCAGCCCTTTCGATTCATCGGTTCAGAATGGCGATGCCGTCTGGGAAGGTCTCCGGCTCTACAACGGACGGGTCTTCAGACTGGAGGAACATCTCGACCGCCTGCGCCGAAGCGCCGAATTGCTGAAATACGAGGGAATGCCAGATGACGAACTCCTCGTCTCGGAACTCAAAAAGACTCTCGCCGCCAACAGGATGACCGACTCGGTCCATATCCGCCTGACTGTTTCCCGCGGAATCAAATACACCTCGGGGCTCGATCCCCGCATCAACACCCGCGGTTGTTCCTACTTCATCCTCGCCGAGCACAAGGCTCCTGTTTACGACAAAACAGGGCTGGTTTTTCACACCTCCGCCATCCGCCGACCCTTCGCCAATGTTCTCAATCAACACATCCATAGCTGCAACCAATTGACCTCCATCCTCGCTAAGATGGAGGCCAACTCGGCCGGAGCCGATGACGCCCTGATGCTCGACACCGAAAATCATCTCGCTGAAACCAATGCCACCCACGTCTTTCTCGTGATTGGAGGAACTGTTCTAACCTCGACGACCAAAGCCTGCCCCGAAGGCATCACCCGCATGACGATTCTCGACCTCTGTCGCAAGGAAGGAATGCCCACCGAAGTCCGGGACATCACGGAATCGGAAATCCATCAGGCCGACGAAGTCTTCTGTACCGGCACAATGGGAGAGATCGCCCCGGTTGTTCGAATCGATGAAACCCTCTTCAACGACGGCACGCCCGGAGCCCTGACGTCCAAACTGAGCATGCTCTATTCCCGACTCACCGCGACTGAAGGCACCACGGTGGTTTGATTCCGGGCCACTTACTTCTTTTTACCCACCATGACCAACCGGAACCCGATATCCGGAAGACGAACGTTCGGCGTGGCGCCATCACGACGGAAAACGTACGATTCATCTGCATCGTATTCATAGCCGCCGCGTGTCACCTTCATCTTCTTCGAGTAGGGTTTTTCAAACCCACCGGTCACCGGATTGACCCGGTTCTCGACCGAGTAGGGCTTCCAGACCGCCTCGTCATGACAATATTCCCATAGGTTTCCGGTCATGTCGTAGAGACCGAGCTCGTTCGACTTTTTCTTTCCCGACGGCTGCGGCCGGTTCTTGCTGTTGCCCGAATACCACGCCACCTCCTCGATCTTGTTGGAACCACTGAAGAGAAATCCCTTCGACTTCTGCCCTCCCTTGGCCGCATACTCCCACTCTGCTTCGGTCGGCAGGCGGAACTGCTTCCCGGTGATCTTGTTCAACCTTTCAATGAACAACTGGATATTCCACCAGCTGACATTGTTGACCGGATACCCTTCGCCAGGAAAGTAACTGAGATTCCACCCCATTACCTCCTCAAACAAATCCTGACTCACTTCATACTTTCCGATGTAAAAGCCATCGAGAGTTACCTTATGAGCCGGCTTCTCGCTGGAAGCTGCCCTCTCATGATCCGATCCCATGGTGAAAGAGCCACCCTCAACCCAAATCATTTCCTTCATCAACCGCTCTCTGGATTCGGCGGACAGTGTCCGTTCCTTTTCCTCGGCTCTACAGAGGCCGGAAAAACACACTCCCGAAAACAGAGCGATCCGCAAAATGATCACCATGACAAACCCTCCTTCCAAGTTGCGGCAATGCCAACTGTAAATTCGGTCCATTCTGGCATCATGATTCGCTTGGCAAGAGCCACTTGCTCGTTGTAAATCCGCCCGCGATGCACATGCAGCAAGCAATTGAATGGCCGGACGAAGTCGAGGTTCTTGTCGATCATCTCGAAAGCGAGTCAGCGGAGCGCGACCTCAACCGGGAAGAACGAGCCCTGATGGATGTCTACGAGACCATCCCCCTCCTGGAAAGTGAGGACTGCCTTCATGAATTCTGGCAGAGCGGAATCAATCACCAGCAGGTCATCAACTCCTTCGAACTCATCGGCGCAACCTCTCTGGTCGATCCCCTCAACGCCAGCCGCTGGTGCGAAACCCGGCCCGAGGAACGCAACGATTACAGCGAAACCGAGTCCGACTACCTTTCCTCCATCGAAGAGGAACTCCCGGCAGGCATGGAAGAACTGGTCGACCTTGTTCTCGATTTCATCGAGGAGGAACTCAGCTGACCCGATCACCTGCGGAACCGATCCCTCGGCCGCCTTACTGGGTTCCCTCAGGTTGATCGGGCTCTCCTGCCGTCGACGCAGGATCCAGCAAGGCCCGGAGGTGCGACTCGGTGGCAAGAGCCAATCCCTTGACGTTATAGCCACCCTCAAGCAGAGATACGACCTTGGAGTCGCAGTGCTTGTCCGCAATGGACATCACCAGCTTCGTCAATTCGGCGAAACCCTGGTCGGTGAAATTGAAGTCGCCCAACAAATCGTCGTGGCGTGAATCGAACCCCGCCGAAATCAATACCAGATCGGGTTTGAACTTTTCAGCTGCCGGAAGAAGTTGCTCGCGGAAGGCCTTCAACACTGCCTTGTCATCGGCCCGTCGCGGAAGGGGGACATTAATGTTGAATCCTTTCCCTTCTCCTTCTCCCGTCCGTTCGGCAAACCCCGAGCCAGGAAAGGCGTAGAGGGCATGCGTCGAAAAGAGCAACACACTCGGGTCGTCATAAAACGCCCACTCGGTTCCGTCGCCATGATGATAATCCCAATCAACGATCAGGATTTTCTTCAGCTTGTGTTTCTTCTGAGCATACCGCGCGGTCACCGCCACATTGTTATAGAAGCAGAAGCCATACTCACCATTGTTGGCGGCGTGATGACCGGGTGGCCGGATGGCACAGAAGGCATTCCGGACCTTTCCCGAGCAGACAGCATCCACCGCACTCAACGCACCCGATACCGCCAACCGGCAGATGGCATCATCGTGGGCTTGCTTGGCCGCCACTCCGATATGTTCCTCCGAATGGACCAGCTTGATGTATGGAGACGGATCCACCGTCGGCACGATCGGCGTCAACAATTGATCCACTCCGGACTTTTCGATCTGCTGGTGAATCGCCTTCAACCGTTCGGGCGACTCCGGATGAGTCCCCCCTTGGGTATGTTCCAGATAACGCGCATCACTGACCAAGCCCGTTTTCATCAATTTCTTTGGTGAAGCTTCTGCTCCATGAAGCACAGCGCCCCCGGGCCACCACGACGAAGCCCCCAAGCCAAGACCCATCGAACTGGTGGATCCCAGAAAGCTTCGCCTTGTCTTGGGCTGCTTCACGAATGCGGGATAATCCTATTTCTGCGCAAGCAGCTTTTGCACCACCGCGTCGACCTCCTTCTTGCCGTAAGAATGGCCCTCGATCGACTGGACGAGTTTTCCATTCTTGTCATTCCCCACCAAACCATGCCCTTTGAGCTTGGCCTTCTTGATTTCTTCTTTGCTCTTGGCGGTATTGACGAGAACGTTTGAGAACTGGATCTTATCACCTTTGGTCTTTTTGAGATCATTCACGATGACCTTGATCTTTCCGCACATCGGTCACCCGGGGAAGTAGTAGAACGTCAGGGTCGGCTTCTTGGCTTCAGCTGTTTTGGCAGCTTTGACAGCTTTGGGCGAAGCAGCGGCAGGCTCAGCAGCCACTGCGGGGGCAAACAAGTAAACGGAAGCGAAAGCCGCCGTCATCAGAAGGATGTTTTGTTTCATCGCCCCAGTTTAACCAATCCTCTCCACCCCGCAAGCATTCGGACTCCTCCCTTGTCATGCCAGATCAGACACCACAAAGGTGCCCTCGAATGCCCCGACCTGCTCGCCCTCACACATCAGATCGCTTCTCAGCGTGATTCGGCCCACTCTCTTCCGCTTCAGACATTTGATCAGAAAATTCCAATCCTTCTCCGAACCCAACTGGCAGGTAGCCCGAAACTCCCCGAGAACCGGCTTGAAATACTCCATCGAGTTCCTCTGAATCACAATTCGCGGAACCAATTCGGGATGCCCCTGTAAACGGCAGTGAATCAGCGACCAGGCCGACAAGATGCACAAAGCAGAAGCGCTGCCTCCGAAAACAGTCTCGCGATGATTGATATTCGGTCCAATCGGAGCCGCCAGCGTTAAGAGTGTTCCTCCACTCTCGATCACCTCAACCCCCATCGCCTTGGTCAGAGGAATGTGTTCGTAAAGGTATTTGACCAATTCTCGGTTCATCATTCGATAAGACAATATTCGGACCACCCGGAGCCATCATGTTGTAAATGATGCGTCACGCAGTCCAAGCGATCCTCTGGTTCATGGGTGATGTAGAGAAGTTGAGTGAGCCCGGTGGAGACAATGCGATCAATGACTCTTAGAACAAGAGCCCGATTCAACGGATCGAGTCCTTGGCAGGGTTCATCGAGGATTAGAAGCGGCGGTTGTTTGACTAAAGCCCGGGCGATGAGCAGCAGCCTCTGTTGACCATAACTCAATGAACGAAACGGCTTCTCAGCTTCCACGGTCAATCCAACGACCTCAAGCCACTGAGAGGCGACCTTAAGTTGGCCGGGAGAGACATCCTGATAAACCCCGACACTGTCAAAAAACCCCGACACCACCGATGCCAGCGCCGTCACACTCACCCGATAGAGTTGATGAAGAGCTGGTGAAACGATCCCAATGTGGTTCTTCACATCCCAAATTGTTTCCCCCATTCCCCTTCGCATTCCCATCACGGCAACCTCATTGGAATAGCACTGCGGATGATCACCCGTCACCAGATTGACCAGAGTCGACTTCCCACAACCATTGGGTCCGGAGATCTTCCAGTTCTGCCCCTTCTCCACCCGCCAGTCGAAATGAGAAATAATCTCACGCCCACCATGGATCACGGTGACATCCTTCATCACCACCGGCGTTCCCTCGAAAACCTTGATGGCATCCCGGTCAAGCCGTCCCGGAATGCTGATCCTCTGTTCCGACATACCCAACAGTTGATGAAATGCCGGATTATTTTCCACCTCGCCACGGGCCCCGCTCAAAACAACCTCACCGTGCTCGACACACACCAAATGATCCACCAACCCATCGAGATCACTGAGTCGGTTGGCAACAATCACCAGTGTGGTCCGACGGGCCAGTCTCTTCAGCATTGCCGCCAACTCGATGCGATACCCCTGATCAATTCCATCGAAGGGTTCGTCCAGAATCAAAAAGTCCGGAGATCGGGCCAACGCTCTCGCCAACATGAGACGACGACGTTCACCGGTTGATAGGAGTCGAAACCCGCGGTGCAAATACTCCGTCATCTCCAGCTCTGCCACCAACTCCTCCATCGAAGGCGCGCCGAACAATCTGACCTCCTCGATGAGTTCGGCCACCGATCGACCTGGATCCTGTCGATCCATGAATTCCGAATCATCTTCCCGAATTTCTCTTTCCAAAAGTTGATCCTCCAGCTCGAAGGACACCAAGGCACGCCGCTTGAAACCACTGCCGGATTCCCCTGCCAATCGCGTACCGAGGGTCGACTTCCCGCTCCCATTCCGGCCCACAATTCCCCACGACTGTCCGGGACGGATATGAAAAGGCAGCTCTGCAGACTCAACGTTCATGCGCAACGCTCCATAACGGGTTTTCTCCCGAAGGAAAAGCCGGACCATTACACGACCACCTTGATATCATTTTTCTGGATCTCAGATGAGTGATTTGAGAACCTTCCTTTCGTCGAACGCTCGACACCCTCCCGTCAACTCATCGATTATGCGTTCCCTGTTTCGTTCTCTTGCCCCGGCGCTCCTCGCCATCTCCACATTGACATTTGCGAGCTGCAGCTCGAACCAACCTGCGCCAGATCCAAGTTATTCAGCTCAACGAGTCACAGTCAAACCACGCATTACCATCAAAAACAACTCCTACAAAAACGTCGTCCTCGGACTGAAGGGACCTGAAACCCGGTTCATCTCGATTCCAGCCCGGTCCAGCAAGTCGATCAATCTCTATTCCGGAGTCTACAAATATGCCGCCACCGCCCAAGGCATGAATGTGGTGAAGGGGTTCAAGGAATTCGGGACCGACCGCAGTTACATCTGGAACTTCTCCATCAACTGAGCCGCCACCAAATTCACAATTCTTCCAGAGCGGACCGCATGGCCCGCTTTTTTGTTTGGACCATCCGCCCCTTCATAGGCTTTCATCCTCCCAGTGACCCCGGAAACAAAGGACCAACTCTCCGATGGATCGATGGAATTTCTCGCCATCTTCCTGGAGGGACTCCCCTTCATTTTTCTGGGCACCCTCGTCAGCGGCTTTCTCGGCACTTATCTGCCCCGAGGAACATTCGAAAAAATCCTCCCCAAGAACAAGACCCTGGCTGTGCTGATGAGCGGACTCCTGGGAGCCGTCTTTCCTGTATGTGAATGCGCAGTCGTTCCCGTCATCCGCCGCCTCGTCAAAAACGGTCTCCCGGTAGGCTGCGCTCTCGCCTATATGTTGGCCGCCCCGATCTTCAACCCGGTGACTGCCATCAGCACCTACAAAGCCTTCAACAACTCCATCCCGGTCACCAGCTCCCGGCTGATCATGGGATACCTCATTGCGATTATCATCGCCCTCATCGTGTCCCGCATTGCCCATGAGTTGTTTCTCAAATCCTCGATGAAGGCGGACGACGACCATCATCACGAACACCCGCGCAACCTCAACGCAGCCATGAACAACTCGCTGCGAGACCTCATGGATGTCGGACTCTACTTTACCATCGGAGTTGTTCTGACCGCTCTCCTCAAGACCACCGTCATCGATCCCACCGATGACTTCTGGAAGAATCTCGCCGATAACTCTCTCGTCGGAAGCGCAGCGATGATGATTCTGGCATTTGTCCTGAGCCTGTGCTCCACGTCCGACGCCTTCATCGCGGCCAATTTCGTCAACTTCAAGTATGGCCCCAAACTGGCCTTCATGGTCTTCGGGCCGATGATTGATGCCAAACTCATCTTCCTCTATTCCACCGTCTTCAAGTGGAAGTTCATCCTCTTTCTCGTCGTCGCCATCTTTGTCCTGACCGGCGCCTTCGCCCTTCTCTTTGAAACGCAGATTCTCCCCGGCTGGATGGAGAAAGAAGCCGCCATTCCCTTGCCTGCATGACGATCCTACACGCCAGACTGTTCGGATTGATCGCCTGCGTCTGGGGCGGCGTCCTTCTGTATTTCTATCACTCGCAACGGGTCCGTCACTATTTGGCGGAAAGCTTTCACCATTTCATTCTCTTCGGAGGCATCGGGATCCTGATTCTTGGCGTCTATTCCGTAATCAGCCCCCGGGAGAAAAAAAGTTCCTGCTCCCACGATCACGACCATGGCGGCTGCGATCACGACCACCACGAACACAAGCATGATCACGGGGAGTCTTGCGACCACGATCATGGGGAGAGCTGCGATCATGATCACAAACATGAACATTGTGAGCACGATCATCACCATCATGATCACGGAGAGTCCTGCGACCACGATCACGAGGAAGGGCACGGACCATGGATCACGGGACTCCTGACCCTCGTCCCGTTGTTCATGGCCATGAACTACAGCACTGACCGCTTTTCCTTCACTGCGCTGGAAAAGAAAAAGGCCTCCGCTAAAGCCATGGCCGCCAATGCCAGCGCCAACCGTCCGCCCTTCACCCGGGCCGATCTCGAAAAGAATGTCTCGCGCAACGAGCACGGAGAATTCCAGATGCGCTTGATCTCGGTGTTTTATGCAGCGGGCGACCGGGAGATTCAGGGCATTTTCGAAGGCCTCCCGGTTGAGTTGGAGGGACGAATTGCCCCCGAAAAACTCAACAATGAAGCCGGAAACCGGATGCGTATCTTCCGCAAGATCATCACGTGCTGCGCCGCCGATATCCAGATGGTTGATGTCACCCTCGACTTCCCCGAAGAAGCCACCCGACCAGCGCTCAATGATTGGGTCAAGGCTGGAGGAACGCTCACCTTTGAGACGATCGGCGGTGAGGTTTATCCCATTCTCAAAGTGCGTGAAGTCGTCCAGACCGAAGAGCCCTATTCCGAATTCCAGCAACGCCAGTAAGCCTTCCAATCAAATGTCTCTTCAGAACCTCCGTTCCCAGCTTCTCGCAAACGTTCTCGGATCCGATGAAGCTGTCGACCTCCTTCTGACCGCTCTTCTGGCCCGAGGCCATGCCCTGGTCACCGGACCTCCGGGCATCGGCAAGACAACTCTCGCTCAGACACTCTCCGACTCTCTGGGCGGAGCCTTCCGACGAGTCCAGTTCACCCCCGACCTGCTCCCCTCCGATATCCTGGGATACAACCTTTACCGGCAACAAAGTGGAGAGTTCGATTTCATTGCCGGACCGGTCTTCGCCAACCTTCTCCTGGCCGACGAAATCAACCGGGCTTCGCCTCGAACCCAATCCTCCCTTCTGGAGGCCATGAACGAACGTCAGGTCACCATCGATGGCACCACCCGGGAACTTCCCGACCCCTTCCTGGTGGTGGCCACTCAGAACGACACCTCTTCGACCGGCACCTTTCCCCTTCCAGAGCCTCAACTCGATCGCTTTCTGCTCTCGATCCCGATGACCCTGCCGGATGATCAGACCCAGCTCGACATCCTCAGATACCATTCCACCCGGGAATCCCGGCAGCAATCAGCCGGTGAGATCCTTTCCCTGGACGACCTCCGCCACCTTCAAGAGCAAGCGAGCCTCCTACCGGTTTCCGAAACCCTCCAACGTTATCTTCTCGCTCTGTGCCAATCGGTTCGCTCCATCCTTGGCCAGGACCACGCCGTCTCTACCCGCGGAACCCTCGCCCTCCAACGGGCTTCGCAAGCCGCCGCTCTCCTCGACGGGCAGAACGCCGTCCACCCCGACCACGTTCAAAAAACCTTCCCACACGTTCTGCGCCATCGCCTCCTCTCGGAAGCGGCCCCCGACGCCGATCACCTGCTGACGTCTGCGCTGGAGCAAACTCCGGTTCCCTGATTCGACTTTCCCTCAGGAAGGAGGTAAACTCTCCTCAATGGGACATGCCTTCCGCTGCGCCAAAACCTGCCTGGTCATTCTGCTCGGGTTGTCTTTTCTGTTGCTCGCGGGAGGAGCCGCTTACCTCAATCAAGTGGGCTTCCCGGGCCAATACGGCAACTGGCTGAAAAGCCAACTCGCCGAACGCGGCATTCACCTTTCATTCGAAACCCTGAGGTATGACCTTCGTCGCGGTCTCGTCGCCACCGAAGTTTCCTTCTGCGCGAGTGACAGCGATGGCAGCCCCATGCTGACAGCCGAGGAAGTCATTCTCGACATCGACAAAACCAAAGCGGTTCGCGGAAAGATGAAACTCCGCAAGATCGAGGTTCTCGATGGCACGGCCTCGATTCCCGTCGATGAAAGCGGACGATTCGTCACTGCCCGCGACATTAACGGCGCTCTAACAATCAGCGAATCCAATCGGGCTCAGGTTGATCAGGCTACTGGAATCATCGAAGGAATCCAGGTTTCGCTATCCACCGACATCAAACTTCCTGATAGAAAAGCCCAGATCCAGAAACTTGGTGACGGCCCGAAACACAGCAACCGGATCCTGAGTTTCATTCTCGATGAGTTGGCTCTCTGGACCCTCAATCCCGACCAACCTCCCAGCCTCACCTTTTCATCTCGGGGTGATCTGAATCATCCCGAACGGATTCGGACGAGCTTTATTCTGGAAGCGGAAAACCTCTCCCGAAACCTCTATGATTTGAATCGACTCAAACTCGCCGGTGATTTCAGGGCCCAATTGGTCACCTTGGACCAGATTCTGCTCGAAGACGCCAATGGCACCGCCACTGGAAAGGCCGACTGGAACACGAATCAAAAGGAAGGCCGTTTCGATCTGATGTCGACGCTCCAACTGCAAGACTTCTTGAAGTCCTGCTTTGGCATCGAAGTCCTCACCGACCTCCACCTTCATGAATCCCCGCTGGTCGATGTGGTGGGTACTTACTCCGCTCCGAACGGTGGTGCTCTTTCTGTATCAGCGGTCGGCCACGCCAAAACAAACCGCTTCGACTTCCTGGGCTCTCCCTACGAAGGACTCACCTCCGACTTCTCCTGGCAGGATGGCAACCTTTACCTTCGGGATCTTGAAGTCCGTCATCGGGAAGGCTCCCTCACCGGAGAGATTCTTTCTCAGGACAATCTGGTTCAATATGATCTGGAATCCACCCTGCCACTGGAGGCTTTCCGCCCGTTCATCAAGCCGGACAGTGGATTGGATCGCACGACAAAGGCCTTTGCCTTCAATGAGAATTCCTCGCTCAAGGTTTCGGCAGTGGGATCAATCGACCAAGACAACCTTAAAAGCTGGTCGGCTCAAGGAAATGTCCACCTCGAGAACATCCTTTATCGTGGAGCTGCGATTCATTACTTGAAGGCCGACTACAATTTCATTCCCGGCGAAACTGAGTTTTCCAATATCTCGGCGCTGCTCAATGATGACCGGGAAAATGTCAGACGAAGATTCGATGCTCGGGCATCCACTGAGATGATCGCCGACCGGATTCTTTATGAATCGGAATCACGACTGACCACCATCAGCAACCTCCGCGGCAAAGTCTGGCCCTCTCCCATTGTCCGGATTTTCGCCCCGAAGACCGCTGCATATCTCGAAGAGAACTTCCGCTTCTATCAACCTCCTTCGATTGCCCTCAACGGATCGATCGCCGGCCGGGGAACCGACCGGAACAACACTCGTTTCAGCGTCACCGTCCGCACCGAAGGAAGAAGCGACTACCCCTTTCTTGGTAAGAACCTCCCGATGGAAAAACTACGGGCCGACGTCACGGTCGTGGGCCGCGAGATCAACGTCAAAAACCTTTCGTTTGCTACTCTGGGCGGCACGGCCGGGGGCTCGGTGATAGTCACCACAGGTGACGGAAACTCCTATCGTGGCTCCATGAAATGGGACAATCTTTCCTTCCCTTTGATTTCCCGGGTTTACCAATTCGAAAAAGAAGAAAAGGGAGTCCTGACCGGGAGTATCGACTTTCGGGGATCCGGTGGCAGCGTTCGTCAATTCAATGCCGATGGTTTGATCGGAATCCGACAAGGCAATCTGGTTTCCCTCCCCATCCTCGGGCCACTCTCTCCTCTGATCGCGGGAGTGCTGGGAGACAAGCAGATGGGATATGAAAGCGCCAAAGATGCCTCGGCCACGTTCGCCATTCGCAACGGAGTTCTTCAGACCCAGGACTTTGTCGCCGTCTCCAACAGCCTGAACCTGACAGGAGAAGGCTGGGTCGACCTCGCCACCGAACGCATGGATATGACCGTCCGACTCAACGCCCGCGGACTCCTTGGATTCATCACTCTTCCATTACAACCCTTGAAAGGCATCTTCCAGTTCCGGGGAACCGGAAACTATTCCAAACCCAACTGGAGGAGCTCCCCTTTCACCCGACCTGCGCGAGGCAACAACGACCCCATTTTCCGGAAACCAGGGCGAGCCCAGATTGTCCCGGAAAGATCCCGTTAGTCCTTCGTCCAGATCCGGGTGTTCAGATCCAGATCCTCGACGATTCGAAAACAGCTCCAAAACTGCGCCAGCAATTGCTCGATTTGCTGTCGGTCAAACGCCGGCGTTTTGACATTCCCTTCAAACCAATTGGCATTTTCGGGAATGGCCAGGGTGACTTTGGAATCACGAAACCCGATGCAGACACCGTCTCCCACCCGCTTGCGCAAATCCACCAGACAGTCCTGCATGGACGGGGTCAGAATGTAGCGGGCTTCCACGGGGTCATTCCCACGAACCACGAAGAACTTCTCAAACTCCGGATTTTCCATCCGTTGCAGCCCCCCTCCAATCTTCTGGAGTTTCCGTCCAAACCATCCAAAGGACTTCTCCGCAAAATCCGGCATGACCGAAACCGGACTTCTGAAATCCTTGTGAAAATCAGCAATCAGGAAGATACCCTGGAAGATAGTGCTCCAGGTCGTTTTGGTATTTCCATTCGAGTCCCTGCTCGTGTGCTTCTCCTCAGCATGAACCTCCGAGAACATGATGTCGGTTTTTCCAATCGTCCCATGAAAGAGATCCTCACAGGAATACCGGTCGGGAGAGGAAAACAGCCCAACCGTCCGGAACAGCTGTTCGGAAATTCCTTTGGCAGGTTCGTAATTCATGCCGGGCTCGACCGACTTGACCAAGGGTTCGATGCATCCTGCCTTGAACATCAGCTGATAACGCTGATATCCGGATCCAATGTAATTGTGATAAATGATCAACGCGGCAATCACGGCTGCCACCACCCCGAAGATCATCATGAAGCCTTCACCCGATGCCGCCGTCAGACCGAATCCCAGAAGTAGAGATCCAAGAACCCAGAAAATCATCAGGCGCTGCCCCTTGGAGGCCTTGGTCAACACCTCTTGGCGAATGCCCTCCAGATGTTCGAGAGGCTCCCGGAGACGTTCCAGATGTGCGGATGGATCCCACTTTTTCATGACAGATCCACCTCCACGTTGCTTCGTTCAAGCGCACTGCTCACCTCGAACCATTCCGCTCTCTCGAACTTGAAAGCTCCCGCCATGACATTTCCCGGGAAGGACTCCACTCCTTCGTTCCACTCGGTGACCGCGGCATTATAAGCCCGACGCGAAGCACTGATCTGGCTTTCAATCTCAGTAAGATTCCTTTGAAGGTTCAGGAAGATCTTGTCGGATTTGAGCTCCGGATAGCCTTCCGCCAACGCCATCATTCTCCCGATTCCCTGGCTGATTTTTTCCTCCTGCGCAAAGCGGGAGTTCGAGTCGCCCCGGGCATTCCGCGCTTCGACAACGGCTTCCAGCGTTTCCTTCTCGTGCGCCGCAAACTTCTTGGCGACCTCAACAAGATTCGGAACCAGATCCCAACGCTTCTTCAACTGCACATCGATCGATGCGAAGGCATTCCGCATCGAATTCCGGCGACTGATGAATCCGTTGTACATGAACATGAGGATCAGGAACCCGACCCCCAGAACGATGAACAATGGCATTAGATTTTCCATGGGAGCGACTGTAGAAAAGATTCCCGCTACAAAGCCACCCCCTATTTTATCATCGCCCTTCCCGGTAACAGCGGGCCACTTCTTCGGCAATGATCCCGACTCCCTCCTTCACCACTTCTGCCTCCATGGTGTAGCTGACGCGGATACACTCTCTCACATGCGGCCAATCAGTTCCCTCCGGAAGCCCGAAGAAAAAATACTCCCCGGGCACGATCAAGACCCCACGGTTCTTCAACCGTTCATAGAGTTCCTTGGTGGAAATCGGCAGCCCCTCAAACCAAATCCAGAGAAACAAGGCTCCTTCACTTCGGTGGATGAAATAAGGAACGTCATCAGGCAACGCCTCACGAAACCAATCCTGCGCCAGCTGTGATCGCTCTTCGTAAAAGGGCCTCACTACGTCTTTACTCAGGCGCAAGACCTCACCGCTTTCGATCAACGGACGCATAATCTCCTGCCCCACATTGGCATTCGCAAGACCGACGATCGAGGTCATCGAAGAGACATTTCGGCAAACCTCTTTGCTCGCCACCACGATCCCCGTCCGCGTCCCCGGTAATCCGATTTTAGAAAGGCTCAAGGTGAGAATCATTCCCTCATCCCAGACCGGGTTCACTTCCGAAAAAATCACGTTGGGAAAAGGCGCTCCATACGCATTATCGACAATCAAGGGGATCCCTTTCTCCCGGGCGATCGCCCGAAGATGCTCGATCTCGTCGTCCGTTAGAACATTTCCGGATGGATTGGTTGGCCGGGAGACACAAATTGCGGCGATATCATCTCCGGGATCCATAGCGTCAAAATCAATGCGATACTTGAATTCGTGTTCGCCCGTCTTTTCGATCCGGGCTGGAATCGCCTCAAAGAAATCAGAGCCCACCGACTGGTTGGCGTAGCCGATGTATTCAGGCAAGAGAGGCAGAAGGACTTTCCTCCTCTTCCCGTCCGGGAAAAGACCGGCCAAGGCATTGAAGAGAAAGAAAAAGGCGGTCTGCCCTCCCATCGTCACCGCGAAGTTTTCGTGAGTGACGTCCCAACCAAATTCCTTGCGAAAGAGGTCAGCCAGCTCCATTCGAAACGCTTCATTCCCAGCCGGGACATCGTAGTTGCCGAGCATCTTTTCCAACCCTCCGGGCTGAGCCATGATCTCCTCCATGCGACGACGCCAAATGGCATCCATCTCCGGAACATGAGCGGGTTGCCCCCCGCCCAACATTTTAACGTCCCCACCTCCGGCCAAGGCTTCGCCAAGATCATCCATGAGGTCACCAATTCCGCTCCCCTCACAAAGATTCCGACCAAACTTCGACAGCTCCCAGCTCATGGGCGGAATCATTCACGGCAAGCGCAGCCTTACCACTGAAATCGATCCACCTTTCCAGCTAAATCCCCCGCCCCCAACATAGGCTTCTTAGTCAGAAGGCATTCTGTTCGATCTCATCAATTCGTTGATCTGGCGAAGGCTCAGCGCTTGATCACTAATGATCAACTCATCCAAACCACCCCGGAAGTATTTTCCATGGCGACCCGGCCTTTTCCCATCGCGGTGTCCCAAATTCCTCCCGATCCAAACCTTGGGTTCACTCTGCGGTTCCTGGGTAGGAAGGGAAGTGTCAATCACTCTCACCGATTTCCTCGAAGTCCCTTCGATATTGCCATCAACAAAGAGTAAAATGTGCGTCGCCGTGTTCGGTTTCCCATCCTGATCACCATAAAGCACGACCGCGCAGTGGTGCCACTCGCCATCTCTCAAGTCGGTCACACCAATGACCTCTCCCCCATTGGTCCCGATACGCAGGCGACCCTCAGGGCCTTCTTCTTCCACCGAATTAATGGCCACCTGCCAGGCAGCCCCTTCCTTCACATAACTTCCCCAATTGACGATTCCGAACCCTTCGCCTTCCCCAAAGTCTTCTGGAACCTTCACCCAGAAGGCAACCGTCCGTGCACCCGCGTGCTCAACACCCCCAAACTTGGAAGCGAGATATCCACTCCCGTCCAGGAAAAGGCCCTTTGAAAAACGCCCTTTCAC
>JBMHCW010000043.1:0-16937 GCA_049889715.1 Akkermansiaceae bacterium
CAGTCGCTTTGGCGATCTCGAGGCCCTTCTCAACGGTTTTCAAGGCCTCTGGAAACCGTCCCTTTTCAGCATAAGCTGCCGCAAGGGTATCAAAGTAAGTCGCTTCCCGCCCTTTGGTGGCTTCCACCGCTTGCTCAGCCCACTTGACCGCCAGATCCCCATTTCTGATCTTGGGGTCCTTGTTGGTAGCCATCTGCCACGCCACATTGTTCATCACCACGGGATCACTGGTCCCGTTTTGCAAGGCATTCAGATAGAACTTCAATCCTTCCGCCGCGCTGCCCCGTTTGACGTAGCTGTCTCCGATCCACACCAAGACGAGATCGATATCACGATGCCTCGAAAGATGGGTCCATGCCTGACGGACATAAGACGCCGCCAGATCCACCTGTCCCTTCTCCATCAAAGCCCGCGGGACAAAGAGCAGATTCTGGCGCTCGACCGGTTCAATCCAGATCCCCGCTCCGTAGACTCTCGTCAATCTCTCTGCTGTCGATTCCCCCGGTCCCGGCAGAGCATTCACCTCGGAGACGATCTCATTCACGGTCACTTTGCCAATCGAGAAGGCGATGAGTTTTCCACGACCGTTGACAAGAAAAGTCGCGGGGGCCGGAAAGGTCTCTCTCGTCTGAAAGATCTCCTGCAGGAATCTGGCCAATAATCGTGCCGAATCCGATTCAAGCTGTCCCCAGGCAAACGGCAGTTGAAGGCCTTCCACAAACTTTCGCCCGTCCTCGAGAGACATTTCCGGATTTGCCAGCAGGGTGGCGACCTGCAATTCAGGCGGCAGCTTGCTCCGGTTCGACGTCCATTCCTGCAACTCCACCCTGCAATCCTCACACTCGGGATCCCAGAGGTTGATCAGGAAGGGCTTCCCGTTGGCCGGAGGTATGACCGCCTTGCCGCCATCGGCCCGGGTGGCAAGAAGCGGCGGCATGGAAACGGCCAGAGGCATCCGGATCCAGGGCGAAGCCTTCCCAGGTTTCTTCTCGAGAGCTCCTCCTTCCGGCATCGAAACCTTTCCCATTTCAAGGGGAGACGGAGAGGCATTCCCACGGCGGATCAGATATCGCTTCCCAGGAGGAACGAGAGCCAACTCCTGCCAAGATCCGTCGGGCCATCGCACTCTGATCTCACGGATCTCCTCTTCATCCAACCCGAAGTGAAGAAAGCGGCTCGACTGTCCCAAAAACCCTTCCCCGGCGCGCAAGGTCCGCATCAGCTTGCGATCATCTCCCAACGTCAATTCGACCCGGGCTCCGATGGGATCCAACATTCCCTCGGCTTCCAGTCCGAACTGAATCCAGTTTCCGGCTTGGGGCAGGGAATTGTGCAGGAACCGAAGCCGGGGAGCAGTGCGGTTTGACGTCCAGACATCCATGAGCCCGTCCCCATCCCAATCGACCAGGGCCAGCGCCCGGGAATCATCGGGAAAGTCAAACCCACTGACTCCGGACACGGTGGCAAAACTTCCGCCATCCAGATTCAAGAACGCACAGTTCCGTTCCCTCCCGCTCAGGGACCCACCCTTTCTGAGGCGGTCGGTCATCTCCTTCCAATGCCTGCGGTATGCCGATTCGGTATCCCGGGCCTGATCAAGATCATCTCCTTCCACCGGAGTATGCGACAGAACCTGCCGCCACCAGAAACTTCACAAATCATCCGGATCTTTGCCCGTCACAAAACCATTCGCCACCAGCAAGTCTTCGCGACTGTCATTGTTCAAATCAACCGCCAGCGAAGACCAACTCCAACGACCCATGGCGATTCCACTGGGCTCCGATCGATCGGCAAAGGACGCCTTCCCGAGATTCTTCAACAAGGTATTGCCTCTTGCCAAACTCAGCAGGGTTTCCCGGATCTTCTCATCCTTGTCGGCATGAAACCAATCCTGCCGGGCGATCCGATTGCCAGCCCCCGAATACATGTTGCTGATATGCAGGTCATATCGGCCATCGAGGTCAAAGTCGGCCGCCGTCAATCCCATCCCGAACCCGCCGTCCTTCACGCCGGGGGCATCAGACCGATCAACAAACGTTCCCTTCCCCTCATTCAGATAAAAATTGTTGGGGCCGAAATCATTGACCACGAACAAGTCTTGATCACCGTCGTTGTCAAAGTCCTCCCACAGACAGGCATAGCTATACCGGAAATTTTTCTCAGCGAGGCCGGCCTCCTCAGTGGCTTCGACAAACTTCCAGTCGCCGTCATTTCGCAACAAGACATTATCTCCGCCATTCGAAGCATCATAGATCGGGTAAGGGTGGGGGAAAGATCCGCGAAGAGCCTCCTCACCATTCTTTCGTGAAGCGTAGTATTGGCAGACAAACAGATCGAGATCCCCATCCTGATCATAGTCGCTCGCAGCCATTCCGAAGCCATGAGGTACCTCGGCCAGGCTCTTCTTTTGAGTAAACACTCCCTGGCCGTCATTGGCAAAAAAGACGACGCCCGCCGAAGTCGTCAGCACCGCATCGCGATCACCGTCGGCATCAAAATCCAAGAACAAGGCCGCACAGGTATTCTCCCTGATCTCCAGGCCTGAAGAGGGGGCTTCCACCAGCAACCCCTCATCGGTTCTCAGCCACAACCTGTTCCGGAGTCCGGCGATCTGGCACAGGTAAACGTCTTCCAATCCATCGCCATTCACATCGGCCACCGAAATGCCGTTCTCGCCGAACTGATCCGGCTCAAAAGAAGCCGGCACCCTTTCCCGCCAATAGAAATTCTCCTCCACCAACTCAAGATCTCCGTCGCAATCAGCAGGCAGAAGGCCGGATGTCCGCTCGCTGAACAGGGTACCTCCGGTCGCTGAAACGACCTTGCCGTCCTGGATGTTGGATTCCTTGAAGAGAAGCGTGTCTCCCTTGATTTCCCAACGGGTCTGCCAAACTCCGTTGTATTCCCGGACCGTCGCTCCCCCGGTGATAACCGCCACCAATTCCGTTGTCGTCAACTCTCCCTCATCCACCTCGACTCCCACAACCTTGAACTTGCTCCGTTCAACCGGCCCCTCCGACCAGGTCAAAGGCCAGTTCCGGAAGGCCTCCAGAACAGCCTTCCTTCCCTCCGCCGCTCTCCCGCCAACCTTCCGGTCGTTGACTTGAAACGCCCCTTCGAGCCGCTGGTTCAGAACTTCGGCCTGATCTCGATGAAACACCGCGCCCTGCGAAAGTTGCGGGCTCATTTCTTCATCCGTCACCGAACCATCCCAAACATGGGCCCACTCCTTCCAGAAGGCTCCTGCCCGCGCGGCAAGTTGCTCCTCCCGCATGCCCTGTTCGGCCCGGACCAAGCCAACCAGCATGAAGAAAAAAAGAATCCGCAGTGAAGCCATGGGACAAACTAGGACCGATCCTCGAGGCATGAAAACAAAAAGGCGAAGTGCTCTTTCAAACACTCCACCTTGCAAGAATCATCCAATCACCTACGGAGCATCGATGGCTCCCTCAACAACCCGGACAAAGGTCTTCGGGAAGGTTTCAAAATCAACCCGCACCGAAACCTCTTCGACATCGCTTGCGGCCACAAACTCGGACCCAGCCACCGAAGCAAAGTCATCGAGACTCACTCCGGATTCGATATGATAAGTCCGGCCACTGATGAGGTTGGTCGCATCGAAATCCACAAAGCCATTCTCCAGATCAAGAGCCAGATTCTCAATCCGCGGAGTGGTATCGAGAGGTGAGGCACTGACAATCTGGAAACCGGTGATCCCGGAATTCGAATCGCCCCAGATATGCTGGATGCTGATCGAAGACTCGGTGATTCCCCGGAAAACAGCCACCTGTGAAGCTGGATTGGAACCATCCGTGCTTTCGGTCACCACATAGTCGTCGGGACCGAAAGGATTCTTGGAGGCATCAGTGGTGAAGTCGAATCTCCCGAGCTCGTTGTCGCTTCCATCCAACAAGGCAATGTTGCCGGTCCGGTTGTTGCCGTCCGATCCAAAGTAAACATAAACGTCGTAGGAGGCATACGGCAGGTTTGTCAGGTCGATGGAAACGTTCTGATCAATCCCGGTATTGTCGATATATCCGGTGAACAGCTTGGAGTCTCCTCCAATGATTCCACCTGCTCCGGGAAACGCGTTACCAATCTCCCAATCCGTATCGGCAAGCCAGGTCATGGTCGTGCCAAAGGCAGCGCCAAGATCAGTGCCTGATGCATCCTTCAAGACTCCCCCTTCAAGGTCTGCGATCGACCCCGCAATGATGCCAGGAACAGAGTTGTTCCAGCCCTTCATGGCCACATCAGGATGGCCTGCAATCTCTTCGGCCGGAATCAAGGCTCCATTTCCATTGTCACTCTGGAAGTTCACGCCAAAGCCGACAATATTGGACGAAGGATCATTGACGTCAGTGGGATCGGTCCCGTTGGTCACCTCATAGCTATCGATACGACCGTCGAGATCGCTGTCCGGCTCAAGAGGATCGGTTCCGGTGTCTTCGGCTCCGTTGAAGTTTCCGGTGTCTGTTTCCACTCCGTCCTCGAGACCATCTTGATCGGTATCAGGATTGAGGGGATCGGTTCCTCTGGTTTCTTCCTCTCCATCGTCCGAACCGTCATCGTCACTGTCCGCATTGTTCGGAAAAGTTCCCGCTCCGAGTTCCTGAAGGTTGGTTCTGCCATCATCGTCCGGATCTCCCGCAGGTCCGTTATCCGGATTGATCGAACCATCATCGTTGTCATCCAAACCGTATTCTTCTTCCCACTCCGCGGGAAGACCGTCCTCATCCTCGTCGACCGTGCTCACGGTCTCCAGTCGGACATTGTCAAAATGAGATCGGCCGCTGGGACTATTGTCCCCCAGCATCACGACAATCGTTCCTGCCGGAACTGCATCGGTCGTTTGAAACGTGAGAGGCGGAGCATCGGCAAAACTCCCTGCGGTGACGTTCAAAGCCGCGTCCCACTCGCCCGACACTTGCACGGAGGGATCAGTCAATAGCACTGCCGTATCAATCGCACCTCCGGGCCCCAGATTTTCGGTGCTGTTCAAAAGGGCGTATGCCGAAGAATTCACCCCTCCGGTTTGTCCGGCCCGATTTCCAGCACCAACCGTCAGTCTGTAGAGGGTATTGGCTTCCCAAGGAACTCCGGTATCAATCCAGGTGTAATAACCCGTGGTGATTCCGATATGCTGGTTCCCGGTCGATGCAAACCCGGCGATATGCTCAATGAAGCTCAGATTCGAGTTGTCCCCGTCTCGCTCCTTCCAATCCGTCAGCTGATCACTCCAACCGCCGGCCCCCTGCACCGGATCTTCAAAATCAGCGTTGGCGACGTCAATGGGCGCAGCTCCGAGACTTCCCGCTGCCAGAATGGCAAGGGCCGGCACGAGGGATTTGACCGCCCTCAGAATCAATGGAATAACTGTCATGGCTTTGTTTCTATCTGTGTGCAAATGCGTTACGGACTCTCTCATCGTCCGCATGCGCATCCTTTTCTAGCATGAAAGAATTCCGATTGTAAAGCATTTTTGCCTTCTTGATAGACATGAGGGCTTTTTCGATTGATTGTGACCTTTTTGACACTTAGCGTATCGTGCCCCCGCATCTTACAAAAATTTACCGCCACTATGACGACTCTCTTCAAGGTCATTTCCTTCTTCCTCCTGGGAAGCCTTTGCTCAGCTGCTCCGGTTTCCATCGGAGACCATTCCTTTGAAGCCAATGCCGGGGGCAATCTTGCCTCGGGAGCTTGGAGCAACGATCTCTCACCCGAATGGGATGAAAACGGAGGGCCTTCGAGTGCCAACGGATTCGAAGAATATATCGCCGGATTCTCCGCGGAAGGCACCGACCACCTTGGCGCAGGCCCCGGACACGCCATCTGGCAGGATCTTGGTGACACCTATCAGGCGAATACCACCTACACGCTCACGATCAGCGCCGGCCACCGCAGCGGGCAGACCGCCGGTGGAAACCAAACCACCTACTCTCTCCGCAACCCGGGCAATACCATCTATGCCACCGGATCATACGATGCCTCCCAAGTCCCGGGCGGCACCTTCTCGGATGCACCCGATCTTGTCCTCGATACTTCGGTCAATCCAGCCGCCGTCGGCCAAACCATCCGGATTCACCTCCTGGCCGGTGGAAGTGGTCGCAGCCATTTCGACAATATCAGGCTCGATGCGACCACCAATGAACCGGATGGATCGGCGACTTTGACCAATGCCACGGCTACTTCGATCACCAATAGCTCGGCCACCCTGGGTGGCTCGGTCACCGACATCGGCGACGGAGCTCCTTCGGTCACCATCTACTATGGCACTGCCGATGGGGGGACTGATCCCGGGGCTTGGGATGCGTCCATCAACCTCCCGGGAACACAGAGCGGAAATTTCTCCGCCAACGTCTCCTCACTTTCCAACGCCACTACCTACTACTTTACTGCTCGGGCCACCAACATCGGTGGAACTTCTTGGGCTTCCCCTTCTCTCTCCTTTGAAACTCTCGCCAATCCCGCATCCATCACGCAGGGCAGCGCCATCAATGTCACCGCCGATTCCGCGAGCCTTCCCGCCACCGTGACCGACACCGGCGGAGACAATCCAGTCGTGACTGTCTTCTACGGAACCTCCGACGGAGGCACCAACTCAGGTTCCTGGGACTCCTCGGAATCCCTAGGCACTATCTCCGGATCGGCGACCGCTGAGCTTGGTGGCCTCGCTCCGGCGACCACCTACTTCTTCCGCTTCCGCGCGGTCAATGAAGGAGGAATCTCTTGGACCGGTGGAACCTCTTCCTTCACCACGACATCGGTGACCGCGCCGACCATCGAAAACAGATCCGTCGGAAGCCTCACTGCCTTTAGCGCAGCTCTTCGTGGCGACGTCACCGAAACCGGATCACAAGACCCGACCGTTACCCTTTACTATGGAACTTCGGACGGTGGAACTATTCCCGGCAATTGGGATTCATCGATCGCAGTGGGCACCGAGGATGGCAACTACAGCCGATTCGTCTCCGATCTCACGCCCAACACCACCTACTTCTACACCGCCAGTGCCACCAACTCGGCCGGCACCAGCTGGGCTCCGACGCCTGAAAGCTTCACCACTCCCGATTCCCTCGCCGCCCAGGTGGTCATCAACGAGATCCACTACGATCCCAACGACGAAACCAGCGCCGAAGAATTCATCGAACTCTACAACCCCGGAACCACCGCGCTCGATCTCTCCGGGTGGATGATCACCGATGCCGTCGAATTCACCTTTCCCGGCGGAACGGTCATTCCTGCCAATGGTTACCTGGTCATCGCGGAAGACCCCGCCACCATGAATTCGGTCTACGGGATCACCGCTCTGGGGCCATGGACCGGAGGACTGAGGAACACCGGCGAGGAAATCGACCTGCGTGATGCCTCAGGGGCCCTTCAAGATCAGGTTGACTACGACGATGGATTCCCCTGGCCCACCGGAGCCCGGGGAGGCGGAGGTTCCATGGAACTCCTCAATGCCGGTCTCGATAACAACCTCGGTGGCTCCTGGCGAACCTCGGGAACCACCATCGACGTCGGCCCCGGGCCAACCACCACCTACATCGCCGCCAGCGACTCCAACTGGCGTTACCGAAAGGGAACTTCCGAAGCCTCTTCGCCCGTCACGGAGTGGCGCACTATTGAATTCACCGAAGACGCCTCATGGATCACCGGACAAACTCCTGTTGGCTTCGGCGATGGAGACGACAACACTCTCTTGAGCGACATGCGCAGCAACTACTCCACGGTTTACCTGCGCCACGAATTTACCGTGGACCCCCTCGAGATTCCACAGAACCTGAAACTCCGCATCTATGCCGACGACGGCGCCATCGTCTGGATCAACGGACAGGAAGTCGAACGCGTCCATGTCACCGCCGGCCAAAAGGCCTACAATGACACCGGACAGAACCACGAAGCCGAGTGGGAGGAATTCATCATCGGCGGAGCCAACACCTTTCTCGTCGGCGGCACCAATGTCATTGCCGTCCACGCCCTCAACGCCACGCTGGGAAGCAGCGACTTTTCCATCGATGTCACCCTTGAAGCCACCAACGAAAGCAGCGGAGGAGGCACCACTCCAACCCCCGGAGCTCCCAACACTTCTTCATCATCACTGACCCCTCCGGCCATCCGTCAGGTCGACCATTCACCGGAGTCCCCGACTTCAACCGACCCGGTCACCATCACCGCCAAACTGACCGACCCCGATGGCATGGGCGCGGTGACGCTTGACTACCAGATCGTCAACCCGGGTTCCTACATCCGCATTCAAGATGCCGCCTATGATTCCTCATGGACCACCGTGAACATGTATGACGATGGCACCAACGGTGACCTTTTCAGCGGAGACTCGATCTATACCGCCGTTCTTCCGGCTTCCGTCCAATCACATCGCCGCCTCGTTAGATATCGTATCCACTTCGAAGACAACAACGGCACCGGCGACACCGCTCCCTATTCCGACGACCAACAACCCAACTTTGCCTACTTTGTCTACGATGGGGTTCCGTCATGGACCGGGTCCTTCACTCCCACCAGTGCCGATGAAACCTTCCCGTCCACGGTGATGGACAGTCTGCCCACCTACCACCTCATTGCCAACAACACCGATGTCATCAACTCGCAATACAATGGCGGATCCGATGGCGTTCACATGTCCGGAACCATTGTTTACAACGGACGGGTTTACGACCACATTGAGTTTGAAAACCGCGGCGAGGCCTCCACTTACGTCGCGGGAAAAAACAAATGGCGCATCCACTTCAACCGCGCCCGCCGTTTCCGCCCGCTCGACAACTGGGGTGAACCCTACGACTCAACCTGGACCCGCATCAACGTTCAGTCCATTTCCTCTCCCTGGGCGGCTGTCAACCGCGGGATGGCCGGGCTCGATGAATCGCTCACCATGCGGATGTACGAACTCGCCGGCATCCCAAGCCCCCGCACTCACTACTTCTCCTTCCGGGTCATCGACGACGCCCAAGAGGCCGATCCCGGCGATCAGTTTGAAGGCGACGTCTGGGGACTCTACCTCGCCATGGAATCACCGAACGGATCCTTCCTCGATGACCGCGGTCTCGCCGACGGAAACATTTACAAGATCGAAGGCGGAAACGGCGACAAGAAGGAACAGGGAGACACCCAGGTGACCAACTCTTCCGACTGGTCTTCCTTCTACTCGGCCTCTAACAGCGCTCAGACCGAACAGTGGTGGCGGGACAACATGTACATGCCCGGCTACTATTCTATGCGGGCTCTCAATCGAATCCTCGGTAACGTCGACATCCGCTTCGGCTACAACCACTACTTCTACCACGAGCCCACTCAGGACCAATGGCACGTCATGCCCTGGGACCTCGACATGATGTATATCGCCGAAACCCACCAGGCCGGGGTGATTCGCCAGCAGAATTCCATTCTCAACCACTCGCAACTCATGCTCGAGTTTCGCAACCGGGCCCGCGAGATTCTCGACCTCGTCGGCGAAGATGGCTCACCCACCGGAGGTCAGATCGGACAGCTCATCGACGAATACACCGACATGATCAACCCCGAGGGCGATGCCCAGACCTGGGCTGACATCGACGCCTTCATGTGGAACTATCATCCCCGGACACGTGGCACCCCCGGCAACGCGTCCGGCCAGTCCAACCACAAAGGAAACTTCTTTGCCTCTCCCTATCGCGATTCGCGCATCGGTGGGTCCTACACGCGCACTCTGACCTCGGAGGACCACGAGGGACTGGTGAATCACATCCTTTCCTACACCACCGACAACTTCACCGGAGGATCCTGGTCACCCGGTAATGGCATCGTGCCAGGATACGGATACGAGTATCTCAAATACGAAGCCCGTGACACCAGCATCCCCAACAAGCCCTCCATCACCTACGGAGGACCGGCCGGATATCCGGTCAACCAACTCTTCTTCTCAAGCAGCTCGTTCAGTGATCCCAACGGAAACAATTCCTTTGGAAAAATGCGTTGGCGCATCGCTAAGATCCTCGCCCCCGGACTTCCCGGCTACGTCGACAACACCCCGCGAACTTATGAAATCGAAACAGTGGCGATGTCTCCCGACTTCGACACCTTCACCGCCGATTACCTCTTCCCGGCTGACGCCAGCGAACCTGGCGTGACCTACCGCGTGCGCGTCCAACACGAGGACTCCACCGGCCGCACCAGCCACTGGTCCGATCCCATCGAATTCGTGACCGGAGTTCCCAATATCGATCTCTGGCAGGACAACCTCGTCATCAGCGAGATCATGTATAACCCGCCTCAGCCAAACGGCAGCGAACTTGCCGTCTCCAACGACAATGATGACTTCGAGTTCCTCGAAATCACCAACATCTCCGACAGCCTGACCATCGATCTCACGGATCTCGATTTCACCAACGGAATTACTTTCGATTTCTCAACTGCCACCTCCACCACCATCGCGCCGGGAGCTTCGGTTCTCCTGGTCAAGAATCAGGCTGCCTTTGAAGCCCGATATGGAAATTCTCTTCCAGTCATCGGAACCTATCCCAACTCCCTGTCCAATGGTGGCGAACGACTTGCCCTCTCCTTTGCCCTCAACACTCCCATCATCGACTTCGTTTACGATGACAATGCCCCCTGGCCCACCAGCCCGGACGGCGGGGGATACTCGCTTGTCCTCGTGGACCCCTCCTCGGGGCCCGATCATTCCCTCGCTTCCAGCTGGACCGCCGGAAACGTCATCGGTGGCACTCCGGGAGCACCCGAACCTGATCTCACCGGCCTCGACGGCTATCTCGCCGGGTTCTTCTCACCCGCTGAAATGGCGGACCCCGCCATCTCCGGGCCTCTCGCCGATCCGGACAAAGACGGCTATTCGAACATTCTCGAGTATGCCCTCTTGGGTGATCCCACGATGGATGACGCCCTCGTTGATCATGGCACCGTCGACGAAGGCGGCATGACCTATCCGTCGCTCACCTTCCTCCAACGCATCCCGTCCACCGATCTGACATACGCTCCCCAGCAAAGCACCGATCTCGCGGGATGGAACGAAGGCGCAGCCCATCTCGTCGAGCACTCCGCAATCGACCAAGGGGACGGCACCTACCTCGTCACCGTTCGCTCACTCACACCGGTCTCTGGAGCGGAGAAACAATTCCTCCGCATCCGGGTCATTCATTCGGCTCCCTGAGTAAGCCGGGCGTCAACCCACTCACTCCTGCAGGCCTTCAATTCCGATCTCCACCCGGGAGAACGTTGTCAAGTTGACCATCGGGACGCTTGGCAACGCGGACCTGGAAGTTGGTGTTCTTGTGCAAGATTGCGATCACTTGATCCGGTTGGGCATCCCCCCGATATTGGATGATCTGGTCTTTAAACTTCACCGAAGGGTTGGGAGAATTCTGGCCGGGGATTTTGAGATCGGAAACACCGGGGATATTCTTGAGTGCAGACTGCACCACTTCAAAACGCCCGTTGATTCAGCACATCCCATCAACACTGAGATAGACGGTCTTCTCCCTCGCCTCCTCAACCGCAATTGGCTTTTCAGAAGTAACCGGAATCTCCTGCCCGTCCTTCTCAAGGGCTCCATGAAAAGCCAGAACGCTCAAACAGGTCAGTGGTGTCACGAGCCAAAAATAATACGATGTCTTCATTACGTCGGAGTGAGTTTGATGGTGAGGCCCGATCGTCCGGTCTCGCCATGGGAAGAGCGACCGGGCCTGTTCAATTTGTTTCCTTTTCTGCCTGTCCCTCCCCGGCCTTTGGAAGGTCTTTGACCAAATCTCCCCAGACCAACTCGAAAGAAATCAACCCGTAGGGATCCTCCCTTCCTTCCCTGGCATTAATGGTATAAGCGGCACTTTGAATGCCGATGAGCTTCCCGTTCTTGATGATCGCGCCCCCGCTCGAGCCGACCCGATAGTATCCTTTGGCGAGATACTGCAGACCACTCGAAGTTCTCGCGACGCCAACCACCTCGATCGGGTTGATGAGGAAAGTCGGATCTCCCGCTTTGTGGGGAAAGACAAAATGACAAAGGTGCAAGGTCTCCCCGGCTGAGAGTGCAGGCTTCTTCTTCGAAAAGAAATCAACCTTCGGATACTTGTTTCCTTCTGGAAGCTCGAAGATGGCCAGATCTCCTCCCGCTACAAAACGCGAGCCCTTTTGGTCGCGCAGCTTGGCCGGGAAGTAGTGCTCGAAGAACTCCTTCCCCTCACGATCGGTAAACACCGACTTGTGGATGTGGGCCGCCTTCCCAGGGATGCCCTTGCCGTCGCCCCGAAAGCTCACCCTGAATTGGTCTGTGAAGGATTTGTCCGCCTCAATCCATGCGATGTGACCAACCGAAAGCACGTGGCCTTTGGTCGACACGATGACACCCTGCGCCCGGCTTTTTGTCTCCTTTCCGCTCCCTTCAACGATCACAAACGGACCGGGGTTGGCCTTGGCAAGTTTCTCCAGCATTCCCAGAGAATCATCGGCGGCCGCTTGCTGTGCGAACAGCGCAAGGAAGATCCAAGTTTTACAGCAACGGGCAAATCTTGAGACGTTAATCATGGTTCCTCCGGTGATGACTTGCGGAGGTCGTAACAGTAGATTCCGTTCCCGCCACGAAAAAACATACGGCCGTCGACGACGGGATTCACGATCGGCTGGCGTCCGTATGCCGTGGTGGTCGGATGCGGCGGAACCCACTTTTTCTCCCGGTCACCAAGGAGCGTCAGTTTCCGGGGGTCGGCATCGAAAAGCACAAAACCATGTTCACCATGTTGTCCCTCCGGCGAGAGGATCAGTTTGTCATCGGCCACGAGAAGCAACGGATTGCTCCTTGGAACGTCACCCAACTGCCCCTCCTTATGAGGGAACCCGGCTTCTTCAACCTCTCCGAGAAGCTCTCCAGTTTCAAGATCCAGACAGCGGATGAGATGCTTTCCCACGCCATAAACCACTCCCTTTGCAATCGCGAGGTGAGGACCTTCATCGGGCGGAAGGTGACGGTCTTCCCACAGATGCTGAAGCCCGGCTTCCGACATCTTCCAGGCATTGAGATGAACGGTGATCTTAGATTTATCAATCTTACCGGTTCTGGCATCGGCCGGAGGAGCCTTGTAGCGATAGGCCACCAATGTCTCGCCTGAAATCGCCAGAAGGTTGGCGAAGCGCCCTTCGTAGATCCCCAATGCCCCCACCTCTTCAGTCCAAACCGTCTTGCCGTCGACCGGATCAATCAAGCGGATGGTGGACGCCTTTCCCTGATGATGCCCGGCCACAAAGACCAATGTTTTGGTGCCCAGCTTAACCTCACGCAGGCTGTGATTCTGAAACCGCTCAGTTTTGTTCTCCCAGAGGACAGTGCCCGTCTCAACATCCAAGCCATAAGTCGAGTCATCAATATTCCACACAATCGTTTGACCGATCATCACTGGCGACTGGCTCGGAGGACCCTTGGGCCACCACTTCGTCTCCGGTGGCTTTTCATACTTTGGAAATTCCCAAAGGGCTTCTCCGGACTCCGCATCCATAACCTGAAGTGAATTGTTGAAGCTGGGATAGAAGACCTTGCCCGCCTGAATCAAGGGAGCACCAAAGGTCCCCCGGTGTTTGTGCGTTTGAAGATTATAGGCCCGAAGAGGCCAGGTCGTCCGCCACTTTGTTTCTCCGGTCCGGGCATCGATGGCCACCATGACTTCATCGGCCAGCGGAAGCCAGTGATCTTTGATCGCCCGGATCTCGACGTCATTGAATCCTTTCTCATTGATGAGCTTCTTGAATCCTTCTCCATGATACATCTCCCGCCGGCTTTCGTGCTTCTTGCTCCAATCGGTTTCCACCGAGCGATTGGGAACATAGAAGGCGATGTAAACCACGCCATCGGCATAGACCGGAGAACTCGATCCGCCACCCGACCGACAACCGGCAGCTCGGGTGGCATAACGATCATCGGCCGCATTCCCATAAGAAACAGGAACCTGAACTTCGCTGCGCCAAAGAGGTTTGGATTCTCCGAGGTCGTCGATGAGTGGAGGTCCTGCCGGGGAAGATTGCAAAGTCCCGGATGGGCCCGCGAAGTTCGGCCAACTTGCCTTGGGATCGATCTCATCCATGGCCTGAACAATCGAACCACTCACCGGGCTGATCCACTCCTCCACCTCGGTTCCTCCCTTGCTGGCAAGCTTGATGGATACCTGACCGTCGAAGGAGTCATCTTTCCGATCGACTTCAAAAGAAAAGATCGCGGTGTTCAGCAGACTTCCCTTGCTGTGATAGAAGCGCAAGCCAAGGCCTCCTTGGACTCCCCTTTGAGAAAGAGTGACTGATCCGGAGTGTTGCTGCCCGGCATGCCAGCGATGGTCGACAAACCACCAGTTGGTAAGTCTGCCATCACGAAAAGACAAGTGGACGGTCTGATGAGATCGCTCGTCCTTGTCTTGGTCGAATCGAATGCCGTGACCAAGCTCGAGCTGAACAACCCGATACTCGCCCGAGGGTCGTTCGGTAACAGGCTCGGTCCCGGCAGAGAGGCCAAGCGTAGCCCCAAGGAAAAAGACAATGAGACCTTTCATCACGATCCAAACCTACTTCTTGTTCTCCAACTTCCTCTTCGAAAGAACCACCCGCAATCCGATGTGTGCAAAGTCCCTGGGGTTATCCTTGAAGCCCACTGAATTGCGAAATCCGGACTGGCAGTATTCGGCCGTACTGGACCACGAACCACCCTTCATGACAAAGCGTTCAGGCATCCCCTTCTCCAACTTGTCCACCCAGGGATCCCTTCCACCCGGAAGTGTGACGTCATACCGGTCGGCACAAATTTCGTTCACATTCCCGTGCATGTCGTGGATTCCCCAGGCATTGGGCGTATAGTGCCCGATCGGAGCGGGCCGGGCTCCCATCCGATCATCGCTTTCTCGATCGCTGAAATAGAAATCGGAATTCTCATCGTGCAGCCGGGCGTCCGCAAAGTTTCCATGTCGCGCCAAATCCTTCGCAGAATCTCCAAACGAGTAGCGCGTCTTGCTTCCCGCCCGACACGCGTACTCCCACTCGGCTTCGGTCGGCAGCCGGTAGCCCCAGCCGGAAGGAAGAGAGCCTGACTTGGACTCCGTTTTGTTCAGGTTTCCCAGCATCCCGGAGGCGCCCTGGGGACTGACCGTGGTCAGAGGGACATTGCTCACATTGATCGGGATATACCCCAATGGCCCTCGAAGCGGCTTCTCGCGGCCATATCGCGCCCGGCTATAATCTCCCAAAGTGACTTCGTATTTGCTAATCCAGAATCCCTCACTGATCGCAACATCAACCGGCTCGGCATCCCGGGTATAAGCGGTATCGACTTCAGAAAGTCCCATGCGGAATTCGCCAGACGGGCACCAGCAGAAGATCATGCCGATCCTATTGATCCATTCATCACCGGGACGAGGATTGGCGGGAGGAGTCGTTGCGGTGGAAACCCTCCGCTCACGAGAGGAGACAGCCGTGGATGCAGCATCGACTGGAAGAGCAAATCCCTTCCAGATCTCTTGTCTTCCTCCCGAAGCTTTCGAAACGTCAGAGCGCACCTTGCTGGTAACTTCATCAAGCGAGCGATCTGCCAGCACAAGATTGCGCGCCAAACTTCCTGCCAGTGCGGAGGATGTTCCTTGGGGGAGAAACTTCCCCGGTGGGAACGCCAGGCAGACCATTCCCCCAGGCCATGTTTGCAACTCAAAATCCAGCAGACCCTGATGCTCCTCCTTCACTTTTGGATAAAAATATGCGCAATCGAGAATGAGAATGTTGGTCCGCGCATGACTGCGCTGACGAAAAACGTTGGTGACCTCCTCCAGTCGATAGGGACTATTTCCTTTGGTGGGCCACAGACCGGAATCGGGTTCATGGTAATACTCCTTTTCCTTTTCGCCATTCGGCTTTTCGACCGTTCGTGAAAGCCGGCGCTCATACTGACTTCCATAGCCGCAATAGTAGACCAGCGAGACCCCGCCATTTGGACAGGTCGGAACGAAGGATTCGAACTCCCGTCGGAAGTCTTTCTCAATGTTCTCTTTCACCGTGACGGTGAAGCCGGCTTTCTTGAGCGCAGCAGACAGAATCTTGACGTTTTCCCTGGCCTCGGGAAGCGGATGCTCACCGTAATCCCAATTGGCAATCAACAAGGCCACCCGGTCTTGCGCGAAGAGAACTCCGCTCAAGACTGAGAAGAGGCAAGAAATCAGGATTCCGAATTTCATCCGGTGCCGGGTCTACCCCGGATATCCAAACTCCCATCCCTTGCGTGGCTTCCGCCAGAGAAGAGCATTGGCCTTGTCGTTGTTCACGAATTGGCTCTTCTTCATGTCAAAGGTCAGCTTCTCACCCACTTCCAGCGCCACCACGCCGGCGAGAACGATCTCAGTCAGACCAGCTGAGTAACCGAAGTTGCTGCAGGGAGCTGGAGCATCCTTGTCCTTGATCGCCCGCAGCCAATCCCCCGAGTGTCCGGGAACGCGGGGAAGAGTCTTCTCCGCTTGCTTGACCGACTTGGCAAAAGTCTCCGGAAGAAGGTTGCCTCCCTGGCAATGACTGCCGGAAGTCATGTAGCCTTTCTCACCATAATACAAGGTGCTGTATTTGGCCTTGGCGATCTCCTTGGGAGTCTCCGGTTTGGCTCCTCCCTGATACCACCAAAGCGACATCGGTGGCATCTCACCACGAGCCGGGAAGTCCCAGCGGACGACGGCATCGAGGGCATGACCTCCATTCTTGGCCCCGCCACTTTCAGCCTCCACTTCAAAGGTATCGACCTCGGTCAGACGTAAGCCCCAGACCGCTCCGTCAATAGTATGGCAAGCCATGTCACCCAGGGTTCCCGTTCCGAAGGGACCATACTTGCGCCAGTTGAATGGATGAAGGTCCTTGTGATATCCCAATTCCTCGGCCGGCCCAAGCCAGGCATCCCAATCCAAGCCCGCAGGCTTCTC
>JBMHCW010000044.1:0-77458 GCA_049889715.1 Akkermansiaceae bacterium
TCCTCCTTGGTTGAGGCAGTGATCGCTTCAGAGAAAGGAAGAGGCGTCTCGCGCATGGCATTGAAAGGAGGAGGGTCACCGAAGTCCCGCTTGAGAAGTTTCAAGAGGTACTTCTTTCCGGTCACGCCACGGGCCTTCAACCCGGCGAGTGCTTCAAGCATCTCGTCGAGTTGCGGGCCTGGGAGGTATCCGGCTTTAATGAGATCTTTTTGATTCATGGATGCAATAGGTTGTCACGAGGCGGGCAGGAAGATCTGCCAGTCTTTGACCTGGTGTTTGTTTTTGATGAATTGCGAGACCGGCCTGACGGGAGGCCGGATCGGTTGTTTGAGAAGTTTGAGCCCGGCTTCGCGTGGGGTGCGGTCGGCCTTGCGGGTGTTGACCTTCCGGTCGGAAAGGACGCAGTTTTCCCATGAGGTGTCGCCGCCCCGGGAGCTGGGAATGACGTGGTCGATGTTGGCTTCGGCCAGCGTCAGCTGCCTGCCGGTGTATTGGCAGCATCCGCCATCCCGTTCCCAGAGTCCCCGTAGTCCAAAGCGCAGGCGCTTCAGCGGGAGTTGATCGAACTCGGTGAGAACAACCACGGTGGGAACCCGGATCCTGCCGCGAACCGTTCCGATGGAAAGGTCTCCGTCGCGGAGGGGCAGGGCGCACCATTGGTCCCAGCTCAGCGGCTGGATACCGTCGGTTCCCTGGATGTCGAGTCCGCGGGCGCGGTCATTGAGGAGGTCGCCGAAGACTTCGAGCGGAGTGGTGGCCGAGACGGCCTGCCAGTTTTTGTTCAGGACAAGGATGGTTGCAAGATTGTGGGGCATGGGATTGGTGAAGAAAGAATTGAGTTTGAGATTTGGGACGAGAGTTGAGGGCACAAAAAAGCCCTGCGCCGGGAGATCGGGGCAGGGCGGCTGTTGGCAAATTCCTTAAGTCCATCATTCGTTATTCCCTGCCTGGCGGGTGCTTGCTGGTGAAGCATTCCGCCTGATCAATCTCCGGCATCCCCGACACGTCTGTGGCGGAGCTGATGAGATTGGTAAGACAGTGGATCAACATGGAGTGAGTGGGTTGTTGGGCGCGGAGACTGGGTGGAGGCTGGAATTCCGTCAACGTCATTCGGGAAGGAATGACCCATCAACGGATCATGATGGGGAATGAGCGATTGAAAACAAATTGAGATTTTGATGAATAAGGACGCGAGACAATCAGTCTCAACCGAAGGACTTTCACTGAAATGAAAACAATCTTCGTTTTTTCCCTTTCAATCGTGATCGCGCTGACGGCGACCAGTTGTGATTCTTCGGATGAATCAGCCAAGCTGGAAAGCCGGCTGAGGACTCTCGAACAGGAAAACTCGGAAGCGGTTGAGAGGGAACGTCGACTTGAGATGGAATTGGTGGAGGAAAAGTTGTTGGCGGAGCGGGATTTGATCGAGCGGGAACGCAAACTCACCGAGGAGGTCAGGTATGCTTTGGAGCTGGAGGGCGAGGCGACCGAGGAGGAGGTGAAGGGGCTTTTGGAGCGAGAAGGAGCCCTGGCCGATCGTGAGTTGCTCCTCGAAGGCCGGCAGAACGAGCACTTCGAAAGATTTTACGCCTGGCGATCCAAGGGGCTTGAGGTGTCGGATGCCGATCTTGCTTTGGCTGGCAAGTTGGTGGCTAAAGGGGCTTCATGGCAGGATCCGGATCAAGATGTTGAGGTGGCTGATTTTTATCAGGACCTGTCGGCTTATGGCTCGTGGTATGAGTCGGATGAATATGGTGAAGTCTGGCAGCCGGCGGTGGCCTGTGATTCTTCATGGCGGCCATACTCGCGAGGGAGATGGGCCTGTTCGGATCGCGGTTGGGTCTGGATTTCTGATGAGCCCTTTGGGTGGGCAACATACCACTACGGAAGGTGGGTCTACATCGGCGGCGGCTGCGGCTGGGTCTGGATTCCGGGAACGGAATGGGCTCCCAGCTGGTGTTCGTGGAGAATGACTGATGTGGCCATTGGATGGGCACCGCTTCCTCCGGGGCCGTTGAGCCGAAGAGTGCAGGACTTTGATTCTTCGGTGGACCCCTATCTGGGTGGAGGAGGACTTGGGTTCACTTTTGTGAAGGCCGAGGATTTTGATCAACCAATCTCAAGAGTGGGCATGTCGCAGAGCGAAGCGGCCTCTGCCCTCAAGTCTTCTCGCGATGTCACTCGCTATGATCGTTCCCGTGGAGCGGTTTTTGCCGGAGGGCCGGGCTATCTCGATCTTTCCGAACGGATGGGCCGTCGGATGCCCTATTACCGGATCGATCGGCAGCCAGCTCAGGCTTCTGCCGGTAAGCCGGTTCGTGCCGGATCGCGTGCGCAGGGTGAGCGATTGGTGGTGACAGCTTCCAAAATCAGAACCGAGGCGCGGAAGTTGTCCCGTCCGGTCCGTGTCCGGGGGAGTGTGGAGTCTTATCGGGCCCCGACCCGGCCCCGCATGCAGCCGAGGGTGGAGATCGTCGAGCCGCAGCCCATTGCCTTGACCGGTGGAGACGATGACATTGATGCCCGCTTGGTGGAGACCTTGATGCCGGATCTTCCGGAGAAATCGATGGAGGCTGGTTTTCCGGTGGAGGAAATGGAGGCGGAGAAAGTGATCATGCCCGAATTGCGGGAGGCTGCCTTGAAGCCCAAACCTGTTGTGGTGGCCGAGGAAGGCGGCGAGAGCAAGGAAGGAGGAGCGGAACAAGTGGCGAACCGGGAGCCGGGAGAGAGTGGAGGAGCAGAAGGAGAGCCGGCGAGTTCTTCCGAAGAGTCTTCGAATCCTTCCAGTCCCGTACGGGAATCATCCCAGCCGGTGCGGGAAACGAGAGCTCCAGAGCCAGCGCCTCCTTCACGACCGCAATCGCAACGAAGTGGTCGGAGTAGTGATGAAGTTGAAGAAGGGAAGAACGGACCTCGGTCGAGGTAGGGCGATTTCAGCTCTCGCGTGAGCCTGAAAGTCGGCTTATGTTTCGGCCGTGATCGAGGATGAACCTCAGTATGATGTCGTGCTCAAGATGGTCTTGTGGGGGGAAGACCGCGAGGCCGTGATGCATCGTCTCAGGGTGAACGGGATCGAAGGGGAGAGGGCGGAGGAGATTTATGCAGCAGCGAGGCGGGAACGGGTGGCCTCGATCCGGGCGGTTGGCCGTCGGGACCTTCTCCTTGGCCTTGCCATGATTGTAGTCTGTGCCGGCATCACCTATGGCTTGGGATTAGACAAATTGAGCCTGACGCGCTTCAGCGAAGGCATCGGCGAAGTCCTTCTCCTCCCGTGGCTGATCACCCTTCTGGTAGTGATTCTCTTTGCCTTTGGAATCTGGAAGTGCGTGCGCGGAACGACGGAGCTCTTGTTAGCTCCGTCGAAGAAGGGTTCGGTTGCCGACGATTAGGGTGTGCTTATTTGAAGGCAGGATGCTCAGGATTTCCTCCGGACATGAGGTAAGCCACGAGGTCGGCAAGCTCGTCGGGGTTCATGGTGTTCACCAAGCCGGGAGGCATCATGGAAACGGGGAGAGGTTCACGTGACTTGATGTCCTTCAGGGGAATTTCGATGAGGGACTCGGGTGCGAAGGGATTGGTCATGATGGAGATGGCCTTGTCGTTTTCGCTGCCAAGACGTCCGATCACCGTGGAGCCGTCCTTCTTGGTGATCGTTTCGCTTCCGTATTGGTCGGAAATCACTTTAGAAGGGTCGATGATGTTTTCCATCAGGTCGGCGAGGGTGTATCGGTTTCCGGAACCCGTGAGGTCGGGTCCGATGCCCCCGCCTTCTCCGGCCATTTGATGGCAGCTGGCGCAGGCGGCGGCTTGATAGAGTTCTTTGCCTCGATTGAAGTTGCGACCCGTCTTGCGTTTTTCGAGCTCGGTCACCGATCCTTTGACGGTCCAGGCGCGACCGGGGCCTTTGGCAGGCGCGACGTTGGCGGCGGCAGCGGGAGGGGTTTTGGAAAGCTCGTCGAGCTGGGCTTTTTCGTTTTCAGGAGCAATGTTCGCGAGTGCTTCCTTGCGAATGTTTTCGATGAACTTCTTCAGGCTGTTGCCGCCCTGCCATTTGTTGGCGCGTGGGAACCAAGAGAAGTAGGTTTTGCGAAGTTCGGGAGTCCAACCGGCCTTGGCGTTGCGGAGAAGGAAAAGGAGGCTGTATTGCTGGAGGTTGGGCCGGCTGCTGTGGGTGGCGCGGGCGGCCTTGGCGTAGCGGTCATTACGAGCAAGCACTCCTTCGTTGGTGAGCTCGGTATGATCATCTTTGGCGGTGGCCATGAGCTGGAGGGCGGTAGGCACTACCTTGGGATCACCGAGGTAGATCAGGAGCTCGGTGAGATCGCGATCGATCATGTTGTCGCCCGAAGGGTAAAGAGGGCGGAATCGTTTGATGAGATCTTCGGGTTTCTCCGGAGCTCCCAGTCTGGTGAAGACGAGAGAGTGGGCGCGGAGCCAGCCGAGCAGTTGATCGCGGTCGAGAGATTTGGGATCGAGGTTGCCGAGAAGTTTGAGATGAGTCCCGGGATGGCTCTTCTTGTCAATCCGAGCCAAGGCGACTGAGGTTTCGATGATCGCCCACGGATTGTCCGGGGTGAGCGAGGCCGCCAGTTTTGACGAGGTCCAGTTCTTCGTTTCCATGTGTTTTTCCAAGGCGACCCGGGCGGCGTAGCGGACGTAGCGGTCGGGGTGCCCGAGTTTTTCGATGACGAAGTTCAGTTCCTCGACTGAGAGTTCTTCCTTGTGGAGGGCCTCAAGCTGATGACGAATTTTGGCATCGCGGTGAACGCGAGGAGCAGGGGCTGGAGCTGTTGATTCGCTTCCGGTGTAACTCACGCGGTAGAGAGCGGACTGGGTGCGACGACCTCCAACCATGAAATACATGTTTCCGTCCTTGGGGTGGATGATGACGTCGGTGAGGGGGAGGGGACGTCCGCTGACGAATTCCTCGACGGTACTCTTGAAGCCCGCACCATCAGGTGAAAGGTGGACGGCATACATCGTGCCATAGGTCCAGTCGTTGATGTAGAGAGCGTGTTGGTATTTGGCGGGGAACTTGGCACCGGTGCCCATGACTACGCCGGTCGGGCTTCCGGGGCCAATGTCGGCAGCAGGAGGTAGAGTGTCGGGGTAGTGGTTGGGCCACTTGCCGGTTCCCGAGCGCCATCCGGCATCGAGCCCGCTAACCGAGTGGTAAACGCGGGTGGGACGATACCAGGGTGAGCCGAGATCCCATTCCATGTCGGCATCGTATGTGAAGAGCTCGCCGTTTTGATCAAAGGCGGCATCGAACTGATTGCGGAAGCCGTAGGAGATCATCTCGATTTCCTTGGCGTCCGGATCGGTCTTGAGGATGAACCCGCCGGGGGCGAGCTTGCCTTTGGCGTGGCCATTGCCGTCCCACATGCGGGGGAGAAGGTGGTCTTCGGACCAGACACGGGCGGCGCGGGAACGATCGAGCTCCTTGGGTTCGTTGGTGTGGTTGCCGAAGATAAGGTGCAGGGATTTTCCGTCGGGCGAAGGAATGATACTGTGCAGCCCGTGTTCCCCTCCTCCGGTGAATTCACGCAGGAGCTTTTCCTCATCGAACTGTCCATCATTGTTGGTATCGCGAAGCCGGTAAAGTCCGCGAGCTCCCTTCTGTTCGTTTTTGAGGAGGTAGAGAGCATCGTAGACGTAGCAAAGTCCGTGGGCCCCCTGAACCTTAGTGTTGAGTTTTTCGACCTTCGTTTCGGGCTGGTCGACGGTCACGCGATAGAGCCCGCCATATTGGTCGCCCGTGATGAGGCGGCCTTGAGGATCGACCGTCATGGCCACCCAGGAACCCTGCTGTCCTTTGGGGACGGTGTAGAGTAATTCGGCTTTGAAGTCGGGAAGGGTCACCACTTCGGTGGAGACCGGCTTGACCGGAGCGGCGGGGGAGGAATTCAAGGCATTGCCCCACGGTCCCTGTCCGTACTTCGCGATTTCCGTGGCAGGAACCCAGATGTTGGCATTGGCCGGAAGAGCCTGCCAGTCTTTGCCGGATTCAATGGCAGTGGTCTTGCCGTTCTTGTCCTTGATCGAGAGCGTGGCAATGAAACCCGCTGCACCTTCGGCATTTTTGGCATCAAACTTCAGGATGTTTTCTCCGATTTTCAGGTCGTCGGTGATGTCGATGGACGTGGCCTGTTGCCAGTCCTTGTTGACGATGATTTTCTTTCCGTTCAGGAAGGCGGTGGCTCCGTTGTCGCAGGTAAAGGTGAGCTTGGCGATGGACACGCCGCCGGCAGGAATTTGAAAGGCCTTCTGGAAGGAAACATGGTCGTTGTCCTTGGGCTTGTTCGAAGACCAGATCCAGGAAGGGGCGGCTTGAGTGGAAAGGGAGCCGAGGCAGAAAAGAGCGGCGAATGGCAGGGATTTCATGACAGAATAGAGGATAGAAAATACGGGTGAAGAAACGTTTCCTTACGAGTGGATTGAGGAGAGATTGAACAAGAGTTCTACAGACGATTGTGGGTGGGAAAGGGGAGTTTGGTTTTTGTTTTGTATTCGATCAGACTTCCCGCGGAGTGGATATCTTGACGGGTGATCAGGAAATCGGCAGTGATCACCGGGAGATAGGCGAGGTAAGCGCCGGCGGAGATCCACCACCTTATTGGAATGCTTTCTTCGAAAGTATCCCCGTTGTGAGCTCTCGTCATATCGTGGTGCGAAACGCCGAACCAGCGATCGTCGCAGGGGTCGAAGCCTTCGTGGGTCATGAAGACGCGAATATTGAGATACATGCCCAAGTAGAGCAGGAGGAAAACCTTTCCCTTGGTCCAGATGATGCGGCCTTCGTCGTCCATGGATGAATCAGTCGTCAGGCTAATCGATTTGGCCTCGGCCTCCAGAGAAATCCTGATGGCCCCGTCTCGATTCAGGTCAGGATTTCTCCAGAAAAAGCACCACTCTTTTTGAGTAGCCAAAACTGAAGAAGACTCCGGTGATCATGCCGGGAAGCATGGTCATGAAGATTTCGGGGGTGCCCGCCAGGAAGTGGACGGCCCAGACGATGGCGTAGATCAAAATCCAGCTGGCAACGCCCGCCTTGAGCACCGGATGGGGGGATTGCCGGAATTTCCTCACCAGCGCGACGACCAGTTCTGCGGAGAAGAAAGTGGCTGTTAGACCGAGGGCTCCCTGGGTCAGTGCGACCTGGCTTCGGGCTCCGAGTCCATAATCCCAATTGACAAAAAGCCCCCAGCAGACGAAGGCTGCCGCAGCCAGAAACCCCATCCACAGGGAATCGCGGGGTCGCTCCGGGGCTTTTCGGTCCATGAGATGGAATTCTCTAACGGAATCCTCAGAAAGCTCAAGAAGAGTGAACTAAAGTGGAATTAGAATAATTCCAAAAAACTCTTGCGACTTCGAAAACTGCCTCTAGTTTCCCGCCGTCATGTTCTCGCTGGCACAGCAAATGAACCCGAACCCGGAGGATCTTCCCTCGGAGCTTTCCGGGTTGCGGCTGACCAAGCAGCGTCGCGAGGTTCTGGCGGTGATTTTGGGAGAGCGAGACCACCCGACCGCGAATGACGTCTTCCTCCGGTCCCAAAACCGGATGCCGACCATCTCTTTGGCGACCGTATACAACTGCCTCGATGTTCTCGTTTCCCACGGAATTGTCCGGCAGGTGAACTTTGAACGCGAGCCCTCCCGCTATTGCCCGAATTTGAACGATCACTGTCACTTCCAGGATGAAGGGACAGGCCAGATCCACGACGTCGTCTTCAAGGGCGGAGTAAAGCTTGAAGATTTTCTCGATCTGCCTCAAGGCACCGAAATCAGCCACCTTGAAATCAGCCTGAAAGGGAACTTCGGCAAATAGAACAACTTTCCATCTATATCATGAGTCTCATCATTGAAAACCTACACGCTAATGTTGAAGGAACCCCGATCCTGAACGGTCTTAGCCTCGAGATTCCGACGGGAGAAGTCCACGCCATCATGGGCCCCAACGGATCCGGCAAGTCGACGCTTTCGAAAGTCATCGCCGGTCACGAGGATTACGAGGTGACCGAGGGGCGCATTCTTCTCGACGGAGTTGATATCGCAGACCTTGAAGTCGACGAGCGCTCGCGGGCCGGGATCTTTCTGGCCTTCCAGTATCCTGCGGAAGTGCCGGGTGTTTCCAACGCCAACTTTCTCCGGGCCGCCCTGCAGGCCCGTCTTCCCGAAGGCGAAGAGATCGATGCCGTGGCATTCTACAACCAGATGTATGCCCGCATGGACGAGCTCGAGATGGATCGCAAGTTCACCGGGCGTGCGGTTAATGATGGCTTTTCCGGCGGTGAAAAGAAGCGCAACGAAATTCTTCAGATGATGATGCTCGAGCCCCGCTACTGCCTTCTTGATGAAACCGATTCCGGTCTCGATATCGATGCCCTGAAGGTCGTAGCCAAAGGCGTGAACTCGATGCGTTCGGAGAATCGCGGATTCCTTGTCATCACCCACTATCAGCGGCTGCTCGATTACATCCAGCCTGACCACGTCCATGTCCTTGCCGACGGCCGGATCGTCAAATCGGGAGGAAAGGAACTTGCCCTCGAGCTCGAGGAGTCTGGTTACGACTTCCTCAAGCAGACCGCCTAACAGTTTTTCAAAGACCCATTCAACATGTCTTCAGAAACCGCCACCGTCCAGCAGGTCGCTCTTGAAAAAGACGACGTTGGAAACTTTTCATATCCGGAGAACCACACGTTCGATGCGGGATATGGTCTGACCAAGGACACCATCGACTACATCTCCAAGGTCAAGGACGAGCCTGAGTGGGTGAATGAATTTCGCCATCGGGCGCTCGAGATTTTTGAGTCCAAGCCCATGCCGACCAACTGGGCCACCGAGGATCTGAACAACATCGATTTCGATGCCATTCGCTACTACCTCTCGGATGGTGCCAAGCCGAAACGTTCGTGGGACGACGTCCCTCCCGAAGTGCTCGAGACCTTCGACCGTCTGGGAGTGCCTGAACAGGAGCGAGCCTTCCTCGCAGGCGTCGAGGCCCAGTATGACTCGGAAGCGGCTTATTCAAATGTCAAGGAAGCCCTGGCCGACGAAGGCGTGATCTTTGTGACCTGCTCGGAAGGGCTCAAGGAACACGAAGAGATTTTTCGCCCGTGGTTTGGAAAGGTGATCCCGACCGGAGACAACAAGTTTTCGGCTCTCAACTCGGCAGTCATGTCGGGCGGTTCGTTCATCTACATTCCGCCTGGAGTGAAGGTGAAACACCCGCTGCAAGCCTACTTCCGCATCAACTCCGAGAACTTCGGACAGTTTGAACGGACCTTGATCATCGCCGACGAAGGTTCGGAGGTGATGTACATGGAAGGGTGCACTGCGCCCAAGTTCGAGACGGCCACCCTTCACTCGGCTGTCGTTGAGCTGGTGGCGATGAAGGATGCCAAGATCCAATACATCACCGTTCAGAACTGGAGTTCCAACGTCTACAATCTGGTGACCAAGCGGGGGTTGGCTCACGAGAATGCCGAGATCCGTTGGATCGATTGCAATATCGGGTCGCGCCTCACCATGAAATACCCTGGTGTGGTGATGAAGGGCGAGAGGGCCCGTGGCGAGGTGATCTCGATCGCCCTCGCCAACGACGATCAGCATCAGGACACCGGTGCCAAAATGATTCACGCCGCCAACAACACGACCTCGAACGTCGTCTCCAAGTCGATCTCGGTGGGAGAAGGGCGGTCAACATACCGTGGGCAGGTTCACATTCCAAAGCACCTCAAAGGGTGCAAAAACAATACCGAGTGCGATGCTCTTTTGATCAACTCCAAGAGCCGCACCGATACCTATCCCGCCATTACGGTGAAAGGGAACCAGCACGTGACGCAGCATGAGGCCAGCGTCAGCCAGGTCAGCCAGGACATGTTGTTCTACATGCAGCAGCGCGGTCTTTCCGAAGCCCAGGCCATGTCTCTGGCGGTCAATGGATTCGTCAACGATCTCGTCAGCGAATTTCCCATGGAATACTCGGTGGAACTCAAACGCCTGATCGACCTCGAGATGGAAGGTTCGGTTGGTTAATACTCTTTTGTCTAATGTCAGCAACTCTCATGTCTCTTTCTCCAGAACTCGAAGCGTTCGAGAAGCTTGATTGGCCGGTCCGTACCGAGGAAAACTGGCGGTTCGGATCGTGGAAGGAAGCCAACCTTTCCGGTCTCGAATTGGCGGGTCCGGGGGGCTCGATGGCTCTGCCGGGCGAGGTCGAAGGCTTTGCCCGCTTTGTTTTTGAAAACGGAACCCTCGTTTCCGGCGACCATCCGTCGGTGGAAGTGACGACCAAATCCTTTGGTCCAAAGTCACGCCTCGGTTCCGCAAAATTGGCGGCCTTGCATCATGCGAAAGGAAACCATGGATTGCGGATCGCTTCGGACTCCGAAGTCGCAATCGAAGTCATCCACGTCGTTTCCGGCGAAGGACTTGTCATCCCCAGTTTGGAGATCGAAGCCGAAGCTGGGGCAACAGTCCGCGTGATCGAGAGGTTTCTCTCAGCGGACGATTCTCCTGTCACGGTGCTGACGGCGGTTGATGTCAACGTAGCTGCGGGAGCGCACGTGACTTACCTTGTTTCCCAGGAATTGAATCAGGGAAGCAAGCTGATCCGCCTCGCTGATTCACAGCTGGAAACCGGCGCTTCCGCCAAGCAGGCTGTGGTTCATACTGGCGCGAAGTGGGTTCGCGAAGAAACCTACTCAACAGTGGATGGTCAGGACGCCCGATCTGAGATTCTTTCGGTGGCCCTTCCCACCACGGGTCAGGAATATGACCAGCGGACCTTCCAACATCACGGAGCTCGCGACACTCATTCGGACCTTCTCTTCAAGAATACTCTCTTCGGAAAGGCCAAGACGATTTTCTCCGGATTGATCTTCGTGGATGAAGGTGCCCATGGAACTGATGCTTATCAGACCTGTCGTAATCTCATGATGACCGATGAGTGCGAGGCCAATTCAATGCCTGGCCTCGAGATCAACGCGGACGACGTCAAGTGTTCCCACGGGTCGACCAGTGCCCGGGTGAGTGACGAGGAAATCTTTTATCTTCAGGCCCGGGGAATCAATGCCAAGATGGCACGCTCCCTGGTCGCCATGGGGTTCTCCGTCGAGGCCATCGAGAAGATCGAGGACGAGCAACTGGAGTCGCTGGCTCTCGAGGTGGTGGAACGGAAGTTCGCCACTGCCGACTAAGGCCTCACCTTGAAGATCGCTGACTTAGCGATAAGTCCGTCCGGGCTCGATAGTCCGGATGGTGCGGACTTTCCGGGGGTTGGTGACGTTTTTTTCGGCGCCAATGGCTCCGAGGATGGCCCCGATGACGATGGCTTCCCCGGATCCGATTCCGGAGACGTTGTTGCCGATGATGGCGCCAAGCCCTCCTCCGGCGACGGCTCCCCGGGTATGGGCAGCGCGGATGTTTCCGTCTTCGGCGCACGAGGTGAAAAGCAGAGAGCCGATTAATCCGAAAGCGGTCAGTGATCGATGGAATGTGTTCATCTGGCGGGAGGTGTGGCTTCCTTAGTTGGAGGTGCTGGCTTGGGCTTCGTAGGCTTCGGCAATGGAAATGATGTCGTCATCATCGAGGTCCAGTTCGTCGAGGAGCGGGTCGAGGAGACCCGAGGAATCAACATAGCGATGGAATTCTTCGAGTTCGACCACTTTGTTGCCGTTGGTATCGCGGGCTTCGAAAAAGGAGTCCGGACTCTCGGGGTTGAGATTGGCCCACTCGGTCTTGGTTACCTTGCCGTCCTTGTTTTTGTCCTCCTTCTCGAAGATGGCATCGATCAGCCGGTTTTCGACCTCCTCGGTACTTAGCTTGTTGTCCCGGTTGGCGTCGGTCCGTGAAACTTCGGAAGGACTGGCACAGGAAGAGACGGCAAAAGTTCCGGCGAGTAGAAGAGGAAGCAGGGGATCCGGCCAGTTCATGACGTGGACTGTATGAGAGGTGTGTGGGGAATCGAGTTCCGAGTTCGGGGAATTACGCCCTGGATGCGGGTAGCAAAAAGCCGGCAGGGAATTTTCCCGGGCCGGCTTTTGCGTTTGAGTTGTTGGTGCGATCAGCGCTGGGCACTTCCGGTGATGGCTTCACCGGCGTTTTGCAAGTCCCGTCCGGCTCCGGCAACGGTCTGGCAGCTGGGAGTGAGGAAGGCCAAGGCGCCGAGAATGATCAGGCCCAATCCGGATTTTCTTGAGATGATTTTAGTCATGGTTGTTCGTTTGATAACGTTTTTCAGAATGGAGGAATCGGCTGGTGAAACAATCAAAAAACCCCGATCCCACCGAAGCAGAATCGGGGCTGGGATTCAGAAGGGCTGCTTTACTCGACGCTGGCCAACTGGCTCGCTTCGAGGATGCCGTAGGCATGATTGCCCAGCGAGCGGAGCTCATTGTTCATGTTGGTGTAGAGCATCTCGACGCGGATATCACCTTCGGACATCCGCTTGATGGCTTCCTTGTTGAAGGACTTGCGCATGCTCTTGGACTGGGATTCGAGGTTCTTGACCGAGGTCATCACTTCAGCAGGAACCTCGCGAAGAAGGTAGTTCTCCACCGCACCCAGAGCCTGGCCGACAATGTCGGTGAGCTGGGTGATCTGGTTGGTGTGATGGTCCGTGAAACGATGCCCCTTATTGTAGCGACGCTCGGTGAGTTTCACGAGGCGGTAGATACAGTCGGTGGCTTCCTCGAGCTCTGACACAATCCGGATCATGGCAGCGACGTTGCCGGCGTGTTCGGCCGTCATGTCGCGTGCCACACACTTGACGAGGTATTCCGTGATGTCCTGCATCATGAGGTCGGCTTCTTCCTCCATCTTTTTCAAGCGGGAGATCTCGCTGGAAAGGTCCTGTTCCGGACTGTTCAGGGCGTTGACGTAACCCTTATACATCGAAGAGCAGTGAGAGGCCATCTTGCGAACCGAGTCCTCGGCTTCAGCAATGTTGAGTTCTCCGAGGTCGACAAGATTCTGTGAAATGTAGCGCAGTCGTTGTTCTTCTCCGGCTCTCTTTTCGGGAACCCATTTTTGCACGAGGTTTGCGATTTGCGGCACGAACCAGATCAGGGCGAAGACATTGATGAGGTTGAATGAGGTGTGGAAGATGGCGGTGGCGAAGGCGACTTTGCTGGCTCCCCCTCCTGTCCAGATGTCTTCCTTCGCTTTCTTGAGACCGTCGGGGAGAATCTCTGCCACATTCCATATCAGGCCGGCAAAGATGGGGAAGAGAAGGAGCATCCAGACCACGCCGATCACGTTGAAAGTGAAGTGAGCGCGGGCCGCTCGTTTGGCCTGGGTGTTGGCTCCCAGAGAGGCCAGCCAGGCGGTGACGGTGGTTCCGATGTTTTCGCCAAGGACGACGGCCGCAGAAATCTTGAAGGCTTCATAGGCGTCTGTTCCAAACCATCCCTGGGTGGCACAGGTAATGGTGATGGCCATGGCCGCCGAAGAAGATTGCACAATCAGGGTCAGAATGACCCCGGCGATCATGAAGAGAATGTAGGATAAGTAGGACTTGTTGCTGAGGAGATCGATCCACCATTGGATGGCGGCGATGACGCCTTCGTCAGCCTTGACTCCCGATTTCAGATCCGGGACGGCATCTTTGAGTTCGTTGAGGCCAAGAAAGAGCAGGCCGAATCCGACGGCAAACTCGCCGAAGGATTTGAGTTTTCCTTTGGCGATGAAGAAAATGGGGAATCCGACACCGATAATGGGAATGGCGATTTTGGTCAGGCTGAACTTTCCGATCCAAGCCACGATCCAGGCGGTAACCGTGGTGCCAAGGTTGGCGCCCATGATCACGCCGATGGATTCGACCAGGGTAAGGAGTCCGACGTTGACGAAAGACACTACGAGAACTGTGGTGGCTGATGACGACTGCACGAGGCCGGTAGTCACCAAACCAGTCAGGACTCCTTTGAAGCGATTCCCGGTGATGGATGACAGGGCGGTGCGCATTCGGGCGCCCGCGAACTTTTGAACACCTTCGGACATGACTTTCATGCCGAAAAGAAACACGCCAAGGGCGCCTAGGATTTGAAGTATCGTGACCATGGATTGAGCGACAATCCATGGAGGCAATCGACTGTCAGGGCCAGTGCAAATGTGTCAAAAATGTCACATTTGTGCATGGATGGACTCACATTTCCTCGGAAATCTAAGGTTTGTCTCGAAATGTGTCGGTTTCGTCACATTGCCAATAACCTTGGGACGGTCCCCTTCGAAGCGGGAAATATTTCGTTTTACCGGACTATTCGACAGGCAAGCCGTGTTTTTTGGCAAATTCGGCCGCTGCTTCGGGGTCCTTCTGTTTGTAGGACCGGTGGACGTCCCTCAAGAGCTCGGTCCGTTCTTCTCCCGGGGGGAGCGCGGCGGCCCAGTCGGCGGCGGCGGCGGGTTCGTGGCCGGTGAGGGTTTCCGCGTAGGCGTGCATGGCATCATTTTTGATGGAGCCATCGGGTTGGCCGTTGATCCATTCGCCCGCAGCAGCAAAATCCGACTGGGTCCACTGCCGGATGATATCCTTGGTGGTTTCAGTGGGTGAAAAATTATCGGTCGACTCCTGCTCGCTGATCCAGCCGAGCCATTTTTCGGGTTCATCCTTGATTCCGTGGAACCTCAGGTTGGAGGCAATCTCGCCTCGCTCGACATCAGTGATTTTGTCGGAGTCGATCCACTTCGTGGCCGTTTCGAAATCGTTCATCATCGGGCTGCCGGCGAGGGCATCAAATACCGAGCGGCTTTGTTCCGGAGTCGGGGCGGCGTCGCGCAGAGCCGCCATGAACTGATCGGCATTGTCGATGGTTACGGTGCGGGCAATGCCATCGAAGCCGCTGACTTCCTTGTTGAGCTTCATCGTGGTGAGGAGCTCGACCGCGATCCCGATGTCCTTTTGGGCCGCGGCCGCGACCATGCTCTGCTTAATATGGTCTTCGATCTTGCCGATTTTCTCTTCATTGTCGGCCAACCACTGTCCGGCGGCGAGGGGATCCTTGGCGGCATACTGGGTCAGGATCATCTGGGTCATGTGATCATTGCGCCGATCCGTTGCGCCGAGGCTTTCCCGGGTTTCCAAGAGGATGGCGAGTGCCGACTCCGGATTATCCGAAGCCAGCATCATGGTGGAAAAGCCTATGAGCTCGAGTTTGTTTTGCTTTTCAACGGTGGTGTCGGCGGCGATGACCTTGACCAACATCCGAAGCTCCGAGGGGTCGAGCTCGACCATCGTTCCGATGATATCGGCAATTTCCTGCTGGAATTTCGTTTGGTCGACGTCGCCTGATTTTTCGGCGTCCTTCATTTTGTGGTAGAAGGCGATTAATTCGGCTCCGAACTTGTTGATCTTTTCTTCACGCTTGATCCTGATGCTTTCAGATCTCGCCCGATCCGGGCTGTAGGAAGCGGTGGGATCAGTCGGGATTTTGAGTTGGTCGGCTTCGATGACCAGCTCTTCCCACTCGGTGGTGAGGGTTTTGATTCTGTTTTCCCGCGAGACCCCGATCAGGGCGGAGATCGCGAGAATCAGGGCGGCTGTGACGAGAGAGATTTTCATGGGTCGCAGAGAGTTATTCGTTTTCCTTGGGAAGGGCTTCGTAGATGGCGCGGGCTTTGGCGGCGAGTTCCTGGTCCTTGAAGGTAGCGAGAGGGTCGGCATCGGGAGAGTCCAGCTTCATGGCATAGGTCCGGACAAATTCGTTGGTGATGGATGGGTCGTTGAAGGATTCTGCGAGCTCAACGGTCTCACCGAATTTTTCTTCGAGAGAGGTCAGTGGGACCGCCTTGGCCATGTGCTCACCGAGAAGGCGGCCGGCGTCCTCCGGGGCCTGCTCGCGGGCCCATTCGTAAGTTGCCTTGGGGTCGGCTTTTTCGTGATAGTCCTGAAGCGAATTGCTCACCGCTTGTTTGACGATGACATCGCGCTCGGCATCGGAGAAGGGGACTTCGCTCAAGGACTTGGAGACATCGGCGAGATTTCCGCCGTGATGGTTCGACCAGGCATTGGCGATGATTTGCGTGGCCTTTTCCTCATCGAGGCTCTCGCGGGCGACTTCGAGAAAGCTCGAGGGCATCTTTCCATTGGCTCGCCAATGGTGGTTGTCGGAGAGAATGCGCATGCGTTCTTCGGGACCGAAGCTGGCGAGACGTGATTTGACTCCGGCGAGATCGGTTTCAGAGAGTTTTCCAAGGAGGACGGATTCCAGTTGAAGTCTGGGATTGTCGCTGGGGTCGAGGGCCTTGGAGACGAGCTTGCCCAAGGCGACTTGTTGATCGAGCCACGCTTGGGCTGCAGCGGGATCTTTCTTGGCCAGCTTGTTGAAGGCATTTTGCTGAACCCAACGAAGCGGATTGTCCTGTGAAGTGACTGCGTCTCCAATGAGTTCGAGGGCTTTCTCGGGGTTTTTCTCTCCCAGCAATTGGTAAAGGGACTGGGACATTTGGTTTTTAGCAGAATCGGAAAGATCGAGGGTCTGAATCTTGGCGAGCCCATCTTCAATCTCCTCCTCGGTCATCAGCATGAACCGGCGTTGGAGCTTCATCATGGTCTTCATATCAGTGCCGAGTCCCTGCCGGCCTTCGGACTTTGCCATGAGGTCCGCGATGGCCTGCCAATTGAGTGATCCGTCCGGCAGGGTGAATTCGTCGGCTTTTTCCGTCGTGGCGGCCCCTCCGGCAGCCATGCCCGCGGGACCTGGGGCGGAGGATGACGATTGGAGCAGCTGAATCCGTTCCTTAACGATGCGCGTCTTCTCCTCGAGCTCGGTCAGGGTGTCTCCCTTTTGGGAAATCCAGTAGTAACCGGCGGCAAGGGCAATCAAGGGGGCGATGACATGATAAGATTTCATATGATCGGAGGAAGCGAGGATAAGCAGAAGTTAAGCGATGTTCGCTGAGAAAATTGCTTAAATTTTGGAATGCGAATCCGGGGTGGGCTGGCTATAGAGACTGAATGAAGATCTTGATGGTGGGCTTGCTGCCCTTGATGTTGGGGGCCAAGGAGCCGGTAGTGAAGACGCTCCCGGTGGCCGAACCGGCGAAGATGGGAATGTCGGCCGAGGAGCTGAATAAGATCGGGCCGGCGATGGCGAAATTGATCGAGGAGAAGAAACTGGCCGGGGGCAATGTCCTTGTCCTTCGCAAGGGGCACATCGTTTACTTCGAAAGTTTTGGGCTTCGCGATGTGGAAAACAACCTGCCCATGGAGGGGGACACAATTTTCCGAATCTATTCCATGACCAAGGGCCTGACTTCGGCGGCGGCTCTGATGCTTTGTGAAGAGGGCAAGATGATGCTCGATGACCCCATCGGGTTGCACCTTCCCTCGATGAAGAGTCAGAAATCGCAACGGGCCACCACGGTGAGGGATTTGCTTCGGCACACTGGTGGCTACATAAAACGTCCCCAGGGAGACAGGCCCCTGTTGGAGATGGCAGATCAGCTGGCCACCAAGGACCTGGACTATGAACCTGGCAGCAAGTGGGTTTACGGGGTCAGTACTGATTTGCTGGCCGCAGTGATCGCGTCTGTTTCGGGACAACCTTTCGAGAAGTTTCTCCAGGACCGCTTGTTGGGGCCGCTCGGCATGACTCAAACCGGCTTTGGGTTGCCCGATAGCGAAGTCGCCAGGTTATCCGTGCTCTATCGGATCCAGAAGGGAAAGTTAGTCGTTGGAGATCCGGCCGAAGGGAGTTCCTACATCAAAGACAAGGCCTTCAAGGGGGGAGGAAGTGGTCTGGTGTCCACCATCACGGACTATGCCCGCTTTCTCCAGATGATCGCCAATGGAGGAGAGTTGCATGGGAAGCGGTATCTTCGGCAGGACAGTGTCGACCTGATGAGAACCAACCAATTGCCCCGATCAATCACCCACATTGCCTTTGGCCCCCAGCAGCGATTCGGGACAGGGTTCGGGCTGGGGTTTTGTGTGAAGTATACCGAGGACGATCGCTGGAATCCCGATGGTGCCGTTGGAGAGTATGGATGGGGAGGGGCGGCGAGCACCCATTACTGGATTTCCCCCAAAGATGAATTGGTGGTGGTGACGATGGAGCAAACCATGCCTTACAATTGGAACATGGAAGATACTTTGAAGCCGATCATTTACGGAGCGGTGGAAAAATAGAATCCGCTTTGAATAATCCCGCAAAGGGCCACGTCACAGAAACCATGAAAGCTGTCCTGATGCTCGCCGCGGCCCTGTTGTCGTGGCCTCTTCTTTCTTCCTGCACTGATTACAGCAGCATCTACGGGTATTCGGGAGGCTATACCTCCAGCGGCACTTACGTTTCGACCGGCTTTGGTTATTCAAGCAGCTACGCTCCGTTGAGCGTTGGTTTTGTGGCGACCACTTATGATCGTTGGTGCTGGGATCCCTACCGGCATTGTTACTACGACCGTTCCTGCGGACGGTACTACAATCATTTCAGCTACTCCTACTATTCGGCCCCACCGCCCAAGTGCAGCTACAAACGCTACCCGAAGGGGTATCGTCACGGACACCGGATTCCCTGTCCCTCCTACCTCCCGAGAAACAAACACTATGCTCATGGAGGGCATTACAAGAATGGAGGAAAGGGGCATTCCTCCCATCGCAATAACGGTTATTCGTCGAACCGAGGAGATCGCTATGTGTCGAGCCGGGGTGGTGGATCGGCTAATCGGGGCGGCGGGTTTTCGTCGAACCGCGGAGGAAACAACTCAAGGAATAGCGTCCCGGTGATCTACAACAATTCATCCGATCGCTCGGCCCGCCTCAGTCGACCCAGCAGTATCCGGGTGCCCAAGCAGATTGGCTCGACCAGCAGGATCAGCCCTTCCAGATCGACGAGCCGGGCTTCGTCGAATCGGACTTCGGCCAGTCGAAGTTCATCAACGAGGGTGCAAAGTCCGACCCGCCTGAGCCCGCCACGGACCCAAAGCCGTCCAAGCTCACCGCCTCGGGTTCAGAATACCCCGCGTCCCTCTGCTCCGCGTGTCCAGAGCCCGGCTCCCAGAGTCCAGCCATCGCGACCGCAGCCATCGCAAATCCGTTCGGCTCCCCGGCCGTCATCTCCGCCAGTCCGGAGCACCTCCCGTCCTCCCAGCAGAAGCAGTAGTGGAGTCAGTCGTCAGCGGATCCGCTAGCCCGGTCTACTTGCGGTATTTCTTCATCCACTTCTGGGTCTCCATGAGCTCTCCGGATTCCAGTCTCTTCCAAAGCTCCGGCTCATGCTTTTTGACTCCGGCCCGAGCTTTTTCGGCGGCGAGTCCTTTCTCGGGCTGACGGCGACCCAAATCCTCCAGTCCGAAATCCCGGTGTTGAGAAAGCCATTGTATTTCCTTGAGCCGCATGTCTTTCAGGACGGAGGCGTATTGGGGATCTCCAGCAAGGTTGTGCAGTTCCTCGGGATCATTTTCCAGGTCGTACAATTCTTCGTCCGGTTTTTGATCCCAGAAAAAGACAAGCCCATTTACGGAAAGGGAGCCTTCCCGTTTTTGTCGCCGCATCACATGGAGGGCGGGACGATTGAGTTCGAGGTAGGCCTGATCGGTGGCCCAGGGAACCTCGGGCATGTGGTTCTTGATGTATTTGAATTTTCTGGTGGTGATGCTTCGCGAGCATTCGTCGATTTCATCCCAAATGTCGCGGGATGAACGGATGAACTCGCGGTAGTGTGGCTTTTCCACTCCCAGAATGGGCCGGGCGGTCATGTATTCCGGAATCGTTGCTCCGGCGAGTTTGAGGATGGTGGCCGAGATATCGATGGTGCTTACCAAGTCCTCCACTACCGTTCCGGCTTCGGCGATGCCCGGAGCCCAGATGATCATGGGAACATGAATGCCTGGCTCCTGGAGGTAGCCCTTGCCACGAAGATTGCACCGTCCGTTGTCGGCGATGAAAATGACGATGGTCTTCTTTTCAAGTCCCCTGTCCTTGAGTTCCTGCATGAGCATGCCGACTTCGGCGTCCATGAACTCCACGGTGTCGAGGTAGGCCGCCCAATCGTAGCGAATCTCCGGAGTGTCGGAGAAGTAGGGCGGAAGGACCACCTCGTCGAGTGGAACAGGACTCTTGGAAGACTCACGGAGGCCTCTCCACCAGTCGCCGCGGTGGGTCACCGCAAGCTGGATCTGACTGAAAAACGGTTGGTCGGAAGCCGAGAAATCGGCCCGCTTGTCAAAGAGGCCAAAGTGGTTCACGCCATCCCATTTGCCGGTTGCGGTGTGTTTGAAATTACAATCGATCTTGGCCCCTTGCTTGAGAACCTTGTCATGACCGAGCAGGCAGGTGTAGCCGGCTTCACGAAGCCAGTAGGTGATGGGTTTGAATGGTGCCCTGAGGGGAAGGTCTCGATTGCTCCGGTGATGCTGGGTGTTGGTGATGTTCTGGTGGACGCCCACCATCATGGCGGAGCGATTTGGCGAGCAGATCGGGTTGGTGCAGTAGGCCCGTCGGTAGAGGATGCCTTCCTTTGCCAGCTTGTTGAGGTGGGGAGTCTTGACGCCGGGCATGCCGTAGCACTCCAGATCCAGGCCCATGTCTTCGGCCATCAACCAGATGATGTTGGGCTTGTTTGCCAAGGTCGCTCCCGTCAGGAGTATCCAGAAAAGAAGAGGCAATTTCATCCCTGCTTGACCGCGTAGATTTTCAGGTCATCGATAATGGCCTTCTTGGGGACGGCGACGCGTAACGTTCGCTTGGTCGGATGGGCGATCCCTTCCGAAGAAAATGAACCCACCTTGTTGTCATTGATGGTGACCGTCATGGTGTCGTCTTTGATCAGAACTTCGAGGGAATGCCATTCGCCGGCTGATAGCTTGTGAGGGAATCTCTTGGTCTTGCTTTTGAGCTTTTGGGTTTGCTCGGGCGTGAGGGTCTTGTCGAGGCGCGCCTTGCGAGTGGCGAGGTCCATCACGCCGGTTTTGAGATCCTTGATCTCCACGTTTTTCGTGCCGATCTTGGTCATGCAAAGATGGCCGGCGTGCACCTTCTTGTATTTCAAGTCGGCAAAATTGAGACCCAGGCTGTCGGCTGCAGTCGGAAGCTTGAAGCGTAAGGTGATCCTGCCATCAGTGAACTCGGCAGGATGAACCACCGAAACCGCATGGTCGGCCACGGGATGAAAGGTGATGTGCATGGCCCCGTCTTTCAGGTCGACCTGTTTATTGCCCTTGGCCCGCTTGACGCTGTTGGAGCTCCAGCCGTTGCCGATCTCCTCCTTGGTGTCATCGCTTTCGTTTCGTTCGAAGTCGTCTTCGAAGATCAGGGTTTCCTTTTCATTCGCGGCAAGCGAGAGAGGAAGCAGGAAAGCGGAGAGAAAGGAGCAGGCTTTGTTCATCGGTGGATTTATTACGTGCCCGAAGGAGAGGAACCTGCAAGAACGAATCAGGATCTCCCGTTTTCCTTCCGTCCATGGTTACTTTCAACGTATGCTTAGGTTTCTTCTCTTATTGATTCTCTCGTCTGGTCTTCAGGCCGATCGTCCCAATATCGTATTTATTCTGACTGATGATCAACGGCGGGACTCGCTCCCAGTCTACGGCAACAGCTTTGTCGAAACGCCTCACTTGGATCGGTTGGCAAAGGAGAGCGTGGTTTTCGACAAGGCGTCCATTACGTCGGCCATATGCACGCCGTCCCGGGCCAGTTTCTTCAGTGGCCAGTATGAACGCCGGCACGGGGTGAATTTCAATTCAGGAACCGCAATGTCGGAGAGCGCTTGGGAGAAGTGTTATCCGGTCCAGCTTCGCAAGTCCGGATATTTTACGGGATACATCGGGAAGAACCATCTGCCTGTCGGACCCAAAGGATACAAGACCGGTTTGATGGACGGATCCTTCGACTATTGGTATGCCGGACATGGCCACATTCGATTCTATCCCAAGGAAGCTCATCAGATCTTCAAGCATGCCAAGGCTGAGACCCAACTGGAGATCATCAATGAAGGCGCTCAGAATTTTTTATCAGGGGATGAGTTCCTGGAGGGCACGCAGACCTTTCTTGAGAGGAGAGACCGGTCGAAACCCTTTTGCCTGAGTCTTTGTCTGAACCTTCCGCATAGTGCGGGCACCGGCACGATGAAAATGCGGCCCAGCGATGATGAACTCTACCGGACGACCTATCGTGACCGGATGAGTGAAATCCGATTTCCTAAGACCTATCTCGCCAGAGCCGACATCAAGGTTCCGAAGCTGCCGGCGGATGTGCTTCATGCGCAATTCCGGCAAACGGGTTACAACTATGTCGACACGCCGGACGCTCTGCGTGAGCGCATGCTTCGACAGTATCAGACGATCACAGGAATTGACCGCTTGGTCGGCCGGATCCGGAAGGCTCTCGATGATCTCGGTGTCGCCGAAAATACGGTGATCATCTATTCGTCGGATCACGGGCTTCTTCTCGGCGACCATGGGCTTGGAGGTAAGGCGCTGAACTACGAAGCTTGCCTGGCCGTGCCGTTGATCATTCACGATCCGCGACTTGAGAAGGCCCGACGGGAGACGGCCTTGGTGCAGTCGATTGATCTCGCCCCCACCATCTTGGACTACGCGGAAGTCGCAGTGCCGGCAGAGATGCAAGGGCATTCTCTGAAGCCTCTTCTCGAAGGAAGAGTGGATTCGGTGAGACAGTTCGCCTTTGCCGAGAACCTTTGGACGAACTTCTTCGGAAATCCCCGGATCGAGTCTCTTCGGGATGGACGATTCAAGTACATCCGCTATTTCGAGAACTCCCGTGATCGATGGCAGGGGGTGACGAAGAAAACGCTCTACAAGGTGACCGAATCCATGAGGCTGGATTACGAAGCGTCCCTGACAGCCAGTATTCGCGGAGAAGACCCGGTTTACGAAGAACTCTATGATTTGATCGAGGACCCTCTGGAGAAGAACAACCTGGCCGGGGATCCTGCTCATCGCGAAACACTCGACTTGTTTCGCCGCCAATGTCAGGCCCATGTCACCATGGCCCGGGGCGACGATCGAATCCCGGTGGCAACCATCCCTTTGTCCAAGAACGCCCCATCGAAGTGATGGAACGCCAGAGGCTGTGGAACTGACTTTACCCGGAGTGGAATTCGGGTCAGCATGAGAGGGCGCTATGAAAAAATATTTCTCCCTGTCTTGTTTGCTTCTGCCGGGGGCAGCCCTTGCCGCCCCTTTGGTCGGAGTTGATTTTTCGAATGCCAGTAACGGAAACGATCAAACTCCGGACGACCTGGATCTTGGGGATTCCATCACCGTGTCAGCCTGGAGTTTCGAAGGAACGGGGGGCATTACCTTCGATGGAAATTCAAATACCGGCCGGGCTACTGCTCCTTTTGGCAAATTCAATGGTCCCACCACCGACGGGACTCCCCCGGCGGTGGGGAGTGTTCCACCCATTGATGGGATCCATCGCTTCTCGATCTCCATCGGAGCCGACGAAGTGAACCTCACCAAGATCAGCTTCGATTTCAGTGCGGCCACCGGCAGCGGGAATCGTCGTTGGCTGGCCTTCCGGACCAGTCTTGATGATAACCTGATTTTCAGCGAACTCGGCCCGGCTCGCCCCAATCTGAATGAGGCGGCGATCGACCTTTCCGGAGTCCAGTATGAGGGTCTGTCCAATCAGACCGTTGACTTTATTTGGTATGCGGGGGGAGAGGGCTCCGGTGATATTGATATCGACAATATTCTCGTGGAAGGATTCTCCACCGCGGATTCCGATGCCGATGGCATGGCCGATGCCTTCGAGCAAACCATTATCGATGCGGACCCTGACGACGGGATCACAACCATTGAGGATGTTTTACCAGGCGATGATTTCGACAGCGACTTGTCCACCAATCTCGAGGAGTTCGAGCGATTGACCGATGGAACGGATTCTGATTCCGATGACGACGGGTATCTCGACGGCATTGAAACTGGAGACGGCAGTTTTGATGACATCGCCAATGACACCGGAACCGATCCGCTTGATGCGGACACCGATGATGACGGCTTGCCCGATGGGGTGGAGACCAACGACGGAACCTTTGACGATATTGCGACCGATACCGGGAGTAATCCATTGGAGCCTGACTCCGATTTCGACACCCTGCCCGATGGCTATGAAGCCGAAAATGGACTCGATCCAGGAAGCGACGATTCAGCGGAAGATCCCGATAGTGATGACTCCAGCAACCTTGAGGAATTCGCTCGCAATACTGACCCGAACAACCCTGATACCGATGGCGACGGAGCCTCGGATGGAGCCGAGACAGATACCGGAACATTCGTGAGTCTCGAAGACACCGGTACTGACCCGCTTGATCCCGATACCGACAATGACGGGTTGCTGGACGGTGTGGAAACAAACGACGGCTCTTTTAACGGGGCTGAAGATACCGGCTCCGATCCACACAACAACAACACGGACGACGACAACTTCCGGGATGGTGCCGAGGTCAACCTTCACGGGACCGACCCGACCGATGACAACAGCTTCCCGGTCATCAACCAGACCGTTCTCTTTTTGGCCGCCAGCAATGACACCATTGAGCTTGGAACCTGGGGTGCCGATGAGGTGGCTCTCGAGTTGTTGGAGGACAAATTCGGTATCGACAAGGTGACCATCCAAACGGCCAACACCGTGCTTCCGGGTGATGAACTTGCATTCGATGTCGTGGTGTTTTCTTCCACGCCGGGATCCGGAGACTACCGGAACAAGTATCTCGATTCCGCGGTCCCCATTGTGAACTGGGAAGAAGCTATCATCGACAACGGAGCGGGGGAATTTGGTGCCACTACCTCGGTCCATGCCAAGTCGAACCAGACGACCCAGATGAATCTTTCGGATCATCCCATCACCAATGGTCTTCCCGAAGTCATTGATCTCTACGCTGCTGCCAATGGTGAAATGACGATGGGCGAAATGGGCTTTGGCGACCTCGCTGTCGTCGGCACCGCTGCCAACGGAAATTCCACAGGTGGCAACGGTGGATTGATCGGTGCCGATGTGACCGGCTTCGCGATGGTGATCGCGATTGATGAAGGCGATCAGGTCGATCCGCTGGGAGGCACAACGGACAATACCGCGCCGGCCCGCCGGGTGATGTTGCCCTTCACCGACAACACCCTGAATTTTGTTTCAGACGATGTGGTGACCTTGTTCTACAATTCCCTGGATTGGGCGCTCGGGAATATCGGGGGAGCAACTCCGCTTGCCATCACCGGTTTCGAGTTGGATCAAACCAGTCAGCCAGGAAACACTTTGGCCTCGATTACCTTTACCTCCAATCCCGGACAGACCTACTCGATCTTCACTTCGGACAGCCTATTCGATCTCTCCGCTGACGATGGTGATTTCGTGAAGACCGTGACCGGCGAAGAGGGGACGACGACGGCGACTGTGAACTTTAATGTCGACGGAGTCGCTGACGATCCAAAGCGCTTCTTCATTGTCCAGGAAGGAGCTCCCTAAAAACTTTCGATGGATTGAATAGAACTCCAACAATCAAGGTCTTATTGATACCATGAAGACCTTGATTGTAGTTGGAGCCGCAGCTGTTGGAATTGCTCTTTCGCCATCCGCGAATGCGCAATGGGGCCATGAAAGAAACCGGGTGGTGGTTTCCATTTCTTCTTGTGCGTCGGCTCATTTCATTCCGACCAACAATGAGCGATGGGCCTATGATCCCTACTGCCGGAGCTATTTCGATCGTGTTTCTAATCGTTATTACGACCACTCGAATCGGCGTTATCACTCCTCGGCACCAGCGCGTTACGTCCGGGCGCATTACCCGACAGGATACCGTCATGGCCAGGTGATTCCCTGTCCCAATAGTCTGCCTGCTCACCATGTCGATCCTCACCGGAATTTGTCGGGCCGTCATCGGGCCAACCTGAGAGCCGTCGATCCCCTCAAGGAATCATATAAACGCTTGGTCGAACGGGAGAATGCCCAGTTCGAAGCGATGCTTGATCGCCGAAACAAAACCTTCCTCGCCCGAAAAGCGGCCGAAACCCGAAGGTTCAAGGGTCGTCGCCGGAGCGAAGCTGAGAAGCAGGGCTTCGTCCACTACTGGGCTCGCGAAGAGCAGCGCTTGCGGGCCGAGAATGATCGACTCAAGGTAAACCACAAGCGTCACGTCGATGCCCTCTTGCGGGATTACCGGAATCGCTCGATCCGTTAGCGGGCCGTAGTCCTCCGTGTCAGGCCGCGATCTCCTGCGGGGATTGCGGCTTTTGCTTTGTTGGCGACCGACCCGAAGGCGAAATCGTCGCATTCGGCCGGTTTCCCCGTCATTTTTTGCGTGTCTTTCCCGCCATTCGTGGTTTCCCTGCCGCCCGTCACGATGTCCGAGAAACGCAAGCCATACCCATTCGATCAATTCGAGCCCAAGTGGCATTCCTTTTGGGCCGAGAACAAGACCTTCCGCACTCCCGGGCCGGGTGAGGAGGGATTCGATGCGTCCAAGCCGAAATACTACATTCTCGACATGTTCCCCTATCCTTCCGGGGCGGGGCTCCATGTGGGGCATCCCGAGGGATACACCGCCACCGATATCATCGGTCGCTACAAGCGAATGAAGGGCTTCAACGTGTTGCATCCGATGGGCTGGGATGCCTTCGGCCTTCCCGCCGAGCAGTATGCCATCAAGACCGGTCAACACCCCCGTGTGACCACCGAGGCCAACGTGAACAATTTCCGCCGCCAGCTTCAGGAATTGGGTTTCGGATACGATTGGGATCGTGAAGTCAACACGACCGATCCGAAGTATGTTCGCTGGACCCAGTGGATTTTTCTCCAGCTCTACAATTCCTATTTCTGCGACGAAGACCGGAAGGCCAAGCCGGTTTCCGAGCTGGAAGCCAAGGGCTGGAGCCAGGAGCAGATCGATGAAGTTCGTCTCGCCTTCATTCACGAAGCGCCGGTGAACTGGTCGCCTTCGATGGGCACGGTGTTGGCCAACGAAGAAGTCGAAGAATGGAAAGCCAAAGGTGAAACGGTCGAGCGTCGCCCGCTGCGTCAGTGGATGTTGCGCATTACCAAATATGCCCAGCGTTTGATCGATGAGTTGGAGCCACTCGACTGGCCGGAATCGATCAAGGCTCTCCAGCGGAATTGGATCGGCCGATCCGAAGGAGCCGAAGTGGTTTTCGATGTCGCAGGCAATGACGTCACAGTCTTTACAACACGGCCCGATACTTTGTTCGGAGCGACCTATATGGTGTTGGCTCCCGAGCATCCTTTGGTCGATGAGATCACCACGGAGGATCAGAAGGAAGCCGTCGCGGCCTACGTCGCTGCTTGCGCCGGCAAGTCGGATATGGAGCGTGGCCTCGACAAGGAGAAGACCGGGGTTGCCACCGGTGCCCATGCCATCAACCCGGTGAATGGTGAGAAGATCCCGGTGTGGATCGCGGACTACGTCATGATGGGATACGGTAGCGGAGCCATCATGGCTGTGCCGGCGCACGATGCTCGTGACTTTGAATTTGCCGAGAAGTTCGAGCTTCCCATCATTCAGGTGGTTCAGCCGAATGATGATTTGGACTGGCAGGGGTTTACCGATTCAGGCACGGCGGTCAATTCCGGTTTCCTCGACGGCCTGAAGACTCGGGACGCCAAGAAGAAGATTATCCACTGGTTGGAGGAGAACGGAAAGGGCACGAAGAAGATTCAGTTCAAGCTTCGCGATTGGTTGTTCTCCCGTCAGCGTTATTGGGGCGAACCGTTCCCGCTGCTTTGGGACAAGGAGACCGGACAACATTCGGCTCTTCCCGATTCCGAATTGCCTCTGCTCCAGCCCGAGATGGAGGACTTCAAGCCCACCGGTGATCCGCGTGGACCGCTGATGAATGCCACCGACTGGATCGATTACTCCGAGAAATACACGCGCGAAACCAACACCATGCCCCAGTGGGCCGGGTCGTGCTGGTATTACCTGCGTTATTGCGATCCGCACAATGCCGAGCACTTCCTGAGTCCGGAAGCGGAAGGTTATTGGGGGAACGAAGATGCCTTCGTCGACTTCTACGTCGGCGGCAAGGAGCATGCCGTGCTTCACCTTCTCTACTCGCGCTTCTGGCACAAGGTGCTCAACGATTTGGGCTTCTTGAAGTCGAATGAACCCTTCAAGCGCTACTACGCGCCGGGTCTCATCATGGGAGAGGACGGACAGAAAATGTCCAAGTCCCTGGGCAATGTCGTCAATCCGGACGATGTGGTCGACCAGTATGGAGCCGATTCCTTGCGTCTCTATGAAATGTTCATGGGGCCCTTGGATCAGGACAAGCCGTGGTCGATGAAAGGGGTGGAAGGGGTCTCACGCTTCCTCGCCAAAGTCTGGCGTTTGGCCTTCACCGAGAATCAGGAAAGTCAGTGGGAACTGAGTGGCAAGGTCGTCGAAGGCGAGAACGAAGAACTCGCGAAGGTGACCCACCAGACGATCAAGAAAGTTCAGGAAGCCATCGAGACCCTGCGTTTCAATACCGCCATCTCCAGCATGATGGAATGCACCAATGCCTTTACGGCAGCGGGTGAGATTCCTCGTGACCTTTTCCTGACCTTCCTCAAGCTTTTGAATCCTTTTGCGCCGCACTTGTCCGAAGAGATCAACTCGGCCTTGGGTGAGAGCGAGCTCTTGAGCGAGCAGGCCTGGCCGGAACTGGATGAGTCGCTTCTCGTGGAATCCGAGATTCAGATCGTAGTACAGGTCAACGGCAAGTTGCGCGCCAAGCTCCAGGTGCCAGCGGATCTTTCGAAGGAAGATCTCGAAGCTCAGGCCCTGACGGACTCCAACGTCACCGCTCACACGGACGGAAAGACGGTCCGCAAGGTCATCGTGGTGCCCGGTAAGCTGGTCAACATTGTGGCGAACTAAGGTCGCCCTTTCACGTTATCGCCTTCTCAAGGCGGGCCTTCAGTTGGCCAACATCGTCCCGGGCGGCAAAGCCCATGATCTTGACTGACTTCCCGTTCTTGAGATGGGCACTCAGCCGGTATCGCGGTTCGTCATTCACGTGGCCGTTTTGCTTGGTCTCGAGATCGCCAATGTCATGGATATCGATGAAGCGGGTTCGCGAAAGAAGCAGCCATCGCCGATGAATGAAGAGTCGCGAGTGCCGCAGCGCGAAGGTTGAGCGATACCCGAGGAAGAAGAAGGCCAGCAGGATAATGAATAGCCCGGTGCAGCCGAAGATCATCGCAAACCAGACCGGAGGTGATCCGGAGGATTCCGCACCCGAGACGGCGTCACGGATGGCGGGGAAGAGATCGAAAATGAAGTTTCGTCCGGTGTCCCACATCATGAGCCCGGCGATGAAGAAAATCGAGCCGAAGAGAGCTGTGCCGAGGCACCCCAGAATTGAACTTCGGGTGCGCGCTTCCCATCCATTGACCGTCGGGTTGATCTGAAGCTTGGAAGACCGGTAGTTGGTTTCGATCTCGGAATGGTCGATGGAATCCAGCTCCTTTTGGGTGATTTCATCAATTACGCTCGTGATCTCTTCGGGAGTTTCACCCAGCGAAGAGCGAAGTTCCTGGTTCAACCAGAGGAGCTCGGTCTCCTTGAGACTGCCGCCGATGCCGATCTTCTGGGTGCCGTCATCGAGCTTCAGCTTGTAGGAGGGGACATCGTTGGTGCGGTGGCTCTCTTCGAAGCTGAGTTCGAGGTTGCTGCGCAGGAATTGCTTTTGCTGGAAGATCTTTCCAAGAAGTCGTCGTTCCACCCGGACCGTCGACTTTCCGACCTGCACGTGGGTTAGGCCGAGCCAGAGAAAGAGTCCGGCAAAAAAGGTGGCGGCGCCGATCAGGATGAAAGGCATCATGAAGAGCAGGACAAAAATGTCTCCTGAATCTTCACTCTCGACTGTCGCGACCCCGAGAAGCGTTGAGATCAGGATGAAGGCTGGAATTCCGCCGAACATCGCCCCAAAAAAGATGAAGAAGCCGGGTCGACCCTGACCAGTGATGGTGTAAGCAACGTCTCCGTTGACTTCTTGATTATGGTGTAACCGGCGGCCCTGATCTGGACGAACGGGATCTTTCTTTTTGGAGAGGGACTTGAGGAGTTTCTCGAACATTGCGCGGTAGGACTGCGGGGGAGATCACCTACTTGTTAGATTTTCCCCTCTTCTTTTTTAATGATCTTTCACCCTCTTCCTCGGGAGAAAAGAGCCAGCAAATCCGGGGGTTGTGAGGCGACGAAATGACAGGTCTTCCCTTGGGGCCAATCTCGTATTTCAAGGGCCTCTTCTTGGCATCGGTAGTATCGGTGAGCTCAAAGTCGAGGTCCAAGTCATCGATCCCGGCTGGGTAGGATTTTTGATCCAGAAAGTGTTGTTCAGCCGCAACGGCGATCCTGGCAATGCGGGTTCTGGTTTGTCCCTCCATGAGTGTTCCAGCAAATACCCTCAAGTATTCTTGGTTTTGGCGGGCGTATTCGAAGGGATCAAGGTTGGTTTCTTCGGGATCGATCTTTCTGGGGCCTCGGTGACTGAGTTGGCCATCCTCGTACTCAGCCAGGAATCGAAGTGTCCCCTCGACGAGGATCGCTTTTCTTTGGTCTTTCCAACCGTTCGGACCGCTTGTTTTGAAGTAGACTAGGATCCGGTCCTTTAGGCCGAGTTCGCCACTGAGGTTCCACATTCCATTCCATTGATCTCGTGCGGATGCTACCATTTCGTCCAGGTGGTTAATCGAGTGAATACCGTAAATGGTCTCGAATTTGGCGGTTGTCTCAAGATCCTGAAGGGGATCCCGGGAACGAAGGAGGGAATCGAGTTCTACGAGATGGTTCTTGTCCCACCCATGAAGATAGATACCCTCCCAAACAATCTGGTCGATGCTGAGTTGTAAGGCGTTCCCAACAAGGCCCTGAATCATCGCACCTCTGCCGAAGCTCTCTTTGAACCACTGGAGACACTCGATGTCTTTGATGGCTGTTGAGGGATCCTTAAGATGAAGCGCGAGAACAGCCCGGTCACGTAGAGATGAAGCAAAACGGAGAATGTCGGGGGCTTTGTTGGTCGGGAATGGCGTCTCTTGTGTCGGGACGGAGTAGCTTCCCAAATCCTGAACCGGATGGGACAAGATAATCGTGCTGAGACGATCCAGCCTGTCCTGGAGGTCTCCAGTGATTTTATCAATTCTTTCAAGGGCCTGATCTAGCGAAAGTTCTTCCTCGAAAAACTTCCGGTAATCGGTTGCCCATCCCTGCTGAGGAGCTGAACGCGCTCGGGCGCTCTTTTTTACTCCCGAAATGTTCGCTGATGACCAGCGGTTGAGCTTCGGTTCGATTTCTCCGTTCCACTCTAATAGGAAGTCGGGATTCTTCAGGAGATTCTCTTCATCGGGAACGGGTGGAGGTTGGTAGTCGGCAAGATCGAGCGAGAATCCGGCTTCCTTGGCTCGTTCTTGCGCCGCTTCCCAAGCCCGGGCGCCCCGCCAGTTTTCGAACCACCAGGCGCCAGTGATCAGGAGCAGGAGAATGAGAAGGACCTTGCCGAGTCGCTGGAGCCATTTTTTCAACATGTCATGAAAGGTAGGAGACAAAAAAAATCAGGCAGCTATAACATTGCGGCCTGATTTGAATGAGGGTGAGTTGAAGTCGACTTCCTAGAAGTAGAAGCGCAGGCCTCCCCAGACGGTGGTGGCTTCGGTGTCGGCTCCGCCGCCGCGGTTCCTTTCATACTCCACGCCGAACATGGCCTTGGCATTGTCGTCGCAAAGGAAGTAGTTCAGGCCGGCGTAGATGTTCTGGTTGTATTCGCCATCGGGAAGTCCGATCCCGAACCCAAAATCACCTTCAGCCACCAAGCGGGTATTGCGTCTTTGGGCCCTGAGGTCGCCATCTTCGGAATGAGCCCATTGGTAGCGAATGACGGCTTCGAGCTTGTTCTTGATGATCTCGGTCGAAGGCATGACGACGAAACCGTAGACGGCGTCACCATTGTAGTCCTCACCGTAGGTAAAGTTGGTGAAGAGGTCGAAAATGCCGACTTCAGTTTCATAGGTGGCGGTCACCGCCCACCGGTAATCGTAGACTTCGTTTTCGCTTCGCGAGGCGTCACTGTAGATCGCCTGGATATCGAGGTGTCCGTCGAAGAGATCGAAGTCGGTTCCGAGGTGGTAAAGAATGCCACCGTCCCAGGAGCCGAGGGACTTCTCGCTGAAATCCGTGGAATAGACTCCCCAGAGGAAATCGATATTGTCGCCAACCTCGAAGCTTCCCTGGAATCCGGTGACCCGCTCGCCCGCGAATTCATCGTTCAAGACTGATCGTTCGATGGTCTTGATTTGGTTTGAAGACATATTTTCTTCACCACCGAATCCGATCTTATGGCGTCCGTATCCAATGCGGACCTTGTCGAAAGGGCCGATTTCGTCGAAGTCGTATTCAAGGACCATCTGGTCGAGTCCGTCGTATCCGATACTGGTGTCGCGGAAATCGCCCCGGTTGAAGTTGGCGGAGGTGGAGAAGGTAAAATTGTCGAGAAATTCGATATCCACTCCAAGTCGGAGACGGCGAAGTTCGTAGCCATCATTGCTGAAGTCCCGTCCATTGTCCGAACCATCGGTGTATCCCCACTGGTTGTGCATCCGGCCGGAGAAGACGATTCTCTGGATCCAACGATTGTCCTTTTCCCGATAAACCTTTCCGAGATCTTCGAGGGTTTCACACCAATCACCTTCGTTTTTCTTCTTCTCTTTGGGCTCCTCGACGTCGGCATCCTTGGAGCCGGAAAATTCGCCGGCCATTATTCCTGTGCTGGTCGCAGCCAGAAGAAAGCCGATGATTGGTTTGCTTGTTTTTTTCATAGTTCAATCCATGGGTTGATCATTGTTAGAAGCCCTGATTGGAACTTCTGACATGACCGTTTTTGTGTACGCGATCACAACTATCGCTGAATGCGTTGTGAGAAGCAAGCCGTGACTCGTTGGGGGGAAGGGGCTGGAATCATCGGGTAACGGGCTGCCTGGCACGGTGTGAAATGCATGCGCCCGAAAGATGGCACGGAGGGGTCGAGTATTGTTGAGACCCCGGAATGCTCCGGCTGAAGAATGTTCGCCTCATGAAGAAACCCTTGATACCGGCCCTGATTGCCACCCTCGCGGTGGGTGTGTTTGCTGCTTCCTCCGACAAGAAGGATGCTGAAAGAGAATTGGTTCTCGCGGCTCTGCCGACGATTGAGAAGCCCAAGAAGAAGCATCAGATTCTTTGTTTTTCGAAGCCGTATGGATTCCGGCATGGTTCCATCCCGACCGGGGAGAAAATGCTGTCCGCGATGGCGGAAAAGACGGGGTTGTTTGAGGTGACCTTTTCAGACGACCTGGCGAATTTCGAACCCGAGAACATCAAGAAGTTCGATGCCATTTGCCTGAACAACAACACCCACATCCAGAAAGGTCTCAAGGATCAGGCCCAGCGGGATGCCCTGATCAACTATGTCAAAAATGGAGGCGGGATCTTTGCCATTCATTCGGCCACCGATGGTGGCTGGACCGAGTATGTCGAAATGATCGGCGGGAATTTCGATGGTCACCCTTGGGGCGCGGGAGGAACGTGGGGTCTGGCCAATGAGGATCCGAACCATCCCATCGTGAAGGATGTTCACGGAGGAAAGAACTTTATGCTTAAGGATGAGCTTTATCAGTATAAGGATTTCGACCGTTCATCTTGCCGGGTACTTCTGGCCATCGACATGAAGAATCCGGCCAGCATGAAGAAGAAAGGGAAGCGCCAAGACAACGATTATGGTCTCGCCTGGATCAAGGACTACGGGAAGGGCCGGGTCTTCGTGAGTTCCCTTGGGCATAACAAGGAAGTCTTCTGGAATCCTGAAATTCTCAAGATGTGGGTGGAAGGCTTCCGCTTCATTCTTGGTGAGATCGACGTTCCCACCAAGTCGATCCCCAAACCGGAGTAGGGATTCGTGAAAATAAAAAACCCGCGGAGACCCGCGGATGAGCTTGACCGCCGGGCCGTGACGCTCGGCGGTTTTTTGGTGCCGAGCCAAATCAAGGGATGATCACCAGGACCCGTCCGAAGCACTTCGGGACGACAGCGGGGTCGCATGGTTCCGCAATGGTGACCCGTTCAAATTCGCGTCCGGCAATCGGAGTGACCGTGACAGTCCCGGCCATGGGGGCGAAGCTTTCGAGTGAGTCACCCCGCTGCGGGATGTAGGTGATCGGGCTGTCGACGCGACGGATGAAGTTGAGTTCAAAGGTTGTTTCGCCTCCGTCGTCCTTGAGCTCGAAGGTGGGAAGTCCGGAATCGCCTCCTGGCTCCAGGCTTCCGTTGTCGAACCCAGCGAGGTCCATGTTGAAAGCAAATTTGAGGAGGTTGCTCACGCTATCACCGAAGGGTTCAGAGGTCGGGAGGGCATCTTCACCCGCAAGACCGGCTGTTCCGGCGGCGTCGCCGAGGCCACCGTCATCAAGGGCTCTGGTTGCAAAGGGGAAGTCGAAGGTGATGCTCTGTCTTCCAGAGAATCCACTGACTCCAAAGCCGCCTGCTCCGTCGGTATTCGTCGTTTCCTGTGCGAACTCAAGGTAGCAGAAGCCGCTGATGCTGGGATCAAGGCTCCCGGCAGGAATTGTCATTCCGGTGTTTGTTCCGCTGAAATCGATCTCATAGAAGTACTCCGTTCCATTCTCATCCGGCTCGCTGGTGAGGGAAAGTTGGGTGGTCGAGGAGTCTGGATTGTTCCAGGTGAAATTGAACCCCGAGGTTGAATCGATGTATTGAGCGTCGCTCAAGCTGGTTCCGGTGAGGTAGGGAACTGGAGGAAAACCGCCCCCACCGATGTTCAGGGTTTGGACTCGTGTTCCAAGTTCTCCACCGCTCACCACGATGGTATAGGTTTGGTTGTCGGGAAATTCGGCATTCAGGGAGGCGAGGTCCGGAAAGTCCTTTTCGTAGTTCCATTCCTCCCCGTCTTCGAAATTAAGCTCACGCGGTGCTCCCAATCCGCCGCCGCTGATGGTGACGGATTCAGCGTCTCCGGGATTCAGGGTTTCAAGAGCCACCCAGACATCGTGGAAGTCTGATTCCGTGGGAGGGGTGTTGTCGGCGGTCAGTGAGAAATTGCGCGATTTGTTGATCCGCCAGTTGGGTTTGATCTGGGCATTGCTGATGCGATGGAAGTGGGCGGTTTCACCCTCGAACGCCCGGGCGCTCGTGTTTCCGACGATGGATACGATGTTCTTTCCGATGATGGTATCGGACAGTCCCAAGCCCAGATTGGTGTCGACGACCGGGAATCCCAGAAGGTCTCCGGTGGTTTTGTTGAAGGTGTAGGTGCCCCTTTCGATCCCGCTGGCCGATGGAAAAGGTTCGCCGTTGTCGAGCTGCCCCTGGAAGTAGAAACCATTTGGGAGCAGGACCACCACTCCAGTGAAAATGCCATCATCATTGTCACAGAGTCGCCAGGCTCCTTGGATGGGATTGTTTGGATCGAAACCGACACGGTTCAGGGTTACGCTGAAACCGTTGTCGGAGAATAAGAGCTCATCGCCTTCCACCGACACCATCATGGTTCCGTTCGGGTGGGACAGACCGACTTCGCCGTTGGTGTCGACTTCGATATCGACGGTCAGGACGCCGGATTCGGAGATGGAATAGTTGCCGACTTCGAGTCCATCGTTCGCAGAGTCGTCGCCATCCAGATGTCTTCCATGCGAACATACTTTCCGTTGGGAAGGAGAACGACCACGCCAGACTCCTCGGCGGTAGTGTCCCCAAAAGTCCAAGCGCCCACGAATTCATTGGGAACGTTGACCTGGAGTTGGTGGAAGTTGAACTGCAATTCGGAAGCATGCTCGATGTAGCCTTCCGCCCCGAAGCCGCCGGCTCCATCATCCGAACTGGAATTCAGGAAGGCGAGAAATCCTTCGTAGGCAAATCCGGGTGTCAAGGCGCTGGCATCGAGGTGTTGAGAAGTGGCAAGTGGTTCACCATCATACTCGAAGTCTTCAACTTCCGTCTCGTTGACCGCATCCTCCACCTCAAATCAGAGAGTGTTGGCATTTGGTCCGGGGGTGCTCCAGTGGAACGTAAAGCCCGATCCGGGGAGGATGTTCCGTGCCGCGGAGAGGTTGGTTCCGGTGAGATAAGGGACTGCCGGATAGTCAGCGGGCCCGAGGGCTACCGTTTGAGACACTGTTCCCAGGGAACCTCCCGAGAGGGTGATGGTGTAGCTCTGTCCGCTGGGGAAGAGGCTGTCCATGGCGGCCTGGCTTTCGAAATCCTTTTCATAGAGCCATTCGCCATCGTCCCATTCCAAATCGAGGGTGCCGGGAATGCCGCCTCCTGAAATAGTGGCTGAGGTGGCATCGCCAGGGGAGGTGGTTAGAACAGCGATTTCAACATACCACCCTTCTGCTTCAGTCGGAGCGGTGTTGTCGATGGTTTGGCGATAGGAGATCGACTTCACGAAGAACCACTCTTCGACGGCTGCCGAAACCGGTAGAAGGGAAGTCATCAACGAAGTCAGAATGGCAGCGGAGCAGCAGTATTTGGATTTCATCACAGGATGGGAGGGGAGGACCTGTTAGAAGATCGTGTTATATGGTTTAGCTGGGGGGACGTCAAGGTGTCCCCAATCCGATTGATCAAAGCGGAGGTGGTCAGCACAAAAAAGCTGACCGGATCCGGGCCCGGTCGACTGGATTCGAAATACCGGCGATCAACCTCCGGGTTCCGTTACCACCGAGACTCGATAGAAGGCCTTGGGTGGATCGATACCCGGAATGGGAATCAGAGGAGAAGAGGTCTCGGTGGCCGGAGCTTCTTCTGCCGGAATCGGTGAACCAAGATTGCTCCAGCTGACGAGGTCGGTGCTTTGTTGGACGATGTAAGTCTTTCCGGGGACACTGGTCCAGGTGGCGCTGAAGCGATCGTTGGAGAGATCATAGGTCAGGATGCCGAGGAATGACTTTGCATCGTTGGCCGCGGTGCCGGCGACATACTCCTGGATGTTGGAGCGGCCATCGCCATCGAGGTCGAGGAGGGCATCGTTCGGATCCAGTGGGTCGAGTCCATTGGCAATCTCATAGTCGTCGGGGATGCCGTCGCTGTCGGAGTCCGCGAGAGTATCTTCGGTTGAGAAAAGGACATCACGGACCACTATGCTTTCGGTGGTTCCCATTCCCTGTCCGGAAATGATGAGGACAACATCGTCGGCTTCGGCCGGAATTGCGGCCTTGAGAAGGAAGGTGTTGTCGATCGAGCTTTCGGCATCCACTCCCAAGGCATTGAGTTCGTCGCGCTCTCTGTTGGCGTTGTAGTCCTCCGCTTCCGTGGCATAGACGGTTCCATCAATGAGGTCCGTTCCGACTTCTCCCTGGTAGCCGTTCAGGAAACCGTTGGGTGGTCCGTTGACTCCTCCCGTAGTGCCGGTGACGGCGGAGGCTCCATTTCCGGCATCCCAGGGATCGATGAGGTTGATGGTCGTGGCAACGCCATCAATGGTGTAGACCAACTCGGCTTTGAACTGGTCGTCGGTTTCAAAGTTGGATGACGCACTGGTATCGATGGCCTGAAGGCGGGCGCTGAAGTAAATTTCTCCCTGGGTCGAGAGGTCGATGGTTTCACTGGTGACGACCCGGAGGGTGTTGCCTCCGTTATCGAGGGTCAGGGTTCTTTCGACGGGGTCATTGATCCACTGAGAATCCGGGAAGCTGGAAAGATCGCTGCTGACGTCGACCAGCGAGCCGGTGAGGTCGCTCTGACCGATGATATATCGCGCAGGGACATTGAAGGTGATTGAGTCGGAGACATTGCGATAGCTCGTATCGTAGATTTCGAAGGTCAGCGGTCCGGGTGTCAAAGGGGCCGGAACGGTGAATGTGGTGAGGCCGTAATCGTTCGAGGTGGGAAGAACACCTGAATTGAAGCTGGACCAACCCGGTCCGCCATTGGTGCCGGTAATGTCGACGTCAAAAGTCACGGTGTCGTCGTCGAAGCCGGGACCATTTTCGACCCGGGTGATATTGGTGGGAGCTCCTACGACAAGGTCAAGAGGAGCGAGGGAGATTGTCACCGCTGCTGTTTTGGTCGGATCCAGATTATCGGTGAAATTGATGACCCGATTGGGGATGAAGGGAGCGAAGGGCCCGAAGGTCACAGGGGAGGGATCGGAGTAGAGTCCACTTTCGGGCAGGGAATCGCTGGTCCAGCCATTACTGGCTCCGAGGTTGACCGGGGTGATGGTGAGGTCGGCCGAGAAGGTGTCGTCGGCTGGATCGGGAGTGCCCTTGTTGTCGAAGACGGCGGGGCCGGCGAGGACCTGCAGTTGCGGTGGAGCCTGGGCAAACCGCATGCCGGTGACGGAAAATGATTCGTTGGCAGAGTTATTGACCGCTTCGATGAGAATCTGCACCGAGTTGACACTGGCCGGAATGACTTGGTTCAGTGAGTAGCTGTAGTCGCCGGCCGCTGGAGCCAGCTCGTCGCCGGTCAACAGTCCATCGGGCGTGATGAGGTCATGACGGGAGATGAGATTGACCGGATTGGCGGTATCTCCGTCGTAGATGAGGTAAGCGACGAACGAGTCTTCTTCTTCGGTTCCGGAAGAGCCGTCGTTGACTTCAAGTGTTCCAAAGAACTGGAGATCGGGTTGGCCGGAGGTATCGACTACTTCCGAAGTCAGCACGTAAGTGGCTGGAGTTCCCCGGGGGTTGTTGAGAGTGGGGACGCGGGTGGCGTCGTCGACGGTCCAACCCGGTACGTCGAGTTTGTTGATGGTGCTGATGGGGAGATCGGACGCGAGAATGTCGTTGGTCGCGATCAGGCGTTGGGCGAAGAGGCGGACTTTCGTGGTGCAAGTGGCGTTGGTGGTGTCGGCGAGTTCGAGATCGAGAAAGCCGGCTTCGAATTCGGCCAGGGGCATGTCGGAGAGGCTGACCGGAGTGTTGTAGGCGCCGGTCTGGCCGAGCGTTGATGTCCCAGCCGGCCCGATGACCACCCAGGTGGCTCCCACACTCCCTTCGGGGGTCACGGTGAGATTGGTGGAGAAGGTGTCGTCTGAAGGGTCGCCGGTGGTTCCCTTGATATCACGGACGACATCGGAGGCTTCGGCGGTAATGAGGCAGTCGGTGGTCTCACTCACGACCTGCAAGGCGAGGGCGAGGTCACTGCTGGTGGCACTGGAGTTGTGAGTCGATACCGCCAGTGTATGCACTCCGGGAGTGAGGCGCCCGATTGATTTCAAGACCGTGGCATTGTTGGCGATGGCGGGAACGACTTCATTGTTGCCTCCTGTTGAGGCTCCGGCATCGAGAAAGAGTTGGGCCGTCCTGATTTGGGATTCGGTATTCCCGGTCCCGGCGGCATTGGTAAGATAGTCGTCGGCGTTGGTTGCGGCCACGTTGATCCTGAGAATGGGTTCCCCGTCGAGGTAGATAAAGCCACCATCGTCGAGAAGATAGCGAATGGTGGGGTTGACGTAGAAATTGCCGTCATCCGGCACGGTGAAGGTTGTCCTTAGATAAGCCGTGTATCGATCTCCGCTGGAGGGTCGCGTCAGGGTGGTTCCGAAAGAGGTGAACTCGGCCCCGATTTCAGTGAAGTAGTTGACGTCTCCGTATCCCAAAGGACCAGCGCCGGCGCCGGCTTCAAAACCTGCACCCGACGTGGTGAACGAGGGGCCGGAGTAAGTGGCGTTGAAATCTGTCTCGTTCGCGAACCATGGCGTGGTGCCGTCGGGGTGCGGTGTGGTCGTGCCAGAGCCGGCAGGTAAAGTTCCGTCGGTTGGGTGCATGTAGTTCCAGCTCTGGTTCCAGTCGACCAGAGTGGATTGCGCGGAGGCTGTCCAGGTCAGTGCGGCGAACAGGGTCGCCACCGAGAGCACACGGGATTTGTCAGTCATGGTTGGGATGGTGTTGGTTGATGCCGAATTTCGCAGGTGAGCGGGCGGTGAAATTTGTCTGCTCACGAAGGGGAAGGCCAATCGAATGTTTAGAAAGATTTTCTGTCATACAGAAGGATTCCTCTCGACGGGGATGGAGTTAACGATCGTTCCGGTTGGCATCACGCGGCCATTACCTTATCCGACAGCGAAGGGGACGGATATACCCATCCGGTGGCTCCGGTCGATCCTAGCAAGCTCTCGGGTGAAGACTACGGAATCCTCTGTGCTTAGATTCGTGATGTCGGAGAAGTCCCGCTTCCGATTCAGTTCTTGCAGGCGGTTGAGGCTCTCGTATACCAGCAAATCCGAGGGGGGATCCGAGAAGGTTTTTTACCGGGTCCGTGAGCTCGCATAGAAGGGGGGTGACAGTTTCGACCTCCCAATTTTACCGGTGAAAGATTTGCCCGGTTTTTAACGAACTATCCAATTCCGTTTATGAAATCCCTTCGTATCCTCGCGCCGCTTGGTCTGGCGCTGCTGACGCCTCTGGCTTTTTTGAAAGCAGACACCAAAGAGAAAAAGGACGATCCACCCCGTCCTCTCAAGGCCCTTCTTATTGCCGGTGGTTGCTGCCATGACTACAAGACGCAGCACCAGCTTCTTTACAAGGGCATCCAGGAGCGCGCCAACGTCCGGGTGGATGTGATGTGGACCAGCGACAAGTCGACCAATCCTCCTCTGCCTATCTATGACGATCCGAACTGGGCCGAAGGTTATGATGTTATCATTCATGACGAGTGCGCGGCTTCCAACAAGGACCTCAAGAAGATGGACAATATTCTCAAGGTCCATCAGACCATCCCGGCGGTGCATCTGCATTGTGCGATGCATTCTTTCAGAAACGGAACCGACAAGTGGGCCAAACATTTGGGACTTCATTCCACCGGTCATGGACCGCAGAAGCCGCTCTCGATTGAGTATGTCGATCCCGAGCATCCGATCACCAAGCCGCTTGAAAATTGGGTGACCAAGAATGAAGAACTTTACAACAACCGCCAGATCTTTGACGCCGAGCCCATTGCGATGGCGACCCAACAAGTGGGCGACAAGGAGCACACTGCGATTGTGGCCTGGACGAATACCAAACAGGGAGCGCCATCCTTTTCGACCACGGTTGGTCACAACAATTATACCGTTGAGGATCCCCGTTATCTCGATCTCGTAACGCGTGGCCTTCTCTGGACTTGCGGCAAGCTCAACGACGACTATCTCAAGCCCTACACCGGTTCCAACCTGGTGACCGAGATGAAGGGCAAGAAGATTGAGCCCAAAACCGCTTTTGGCAAGCCACCCAAGGACGCGGTGATGGTGAAGCTGACGGCCAAGAGCGTGCAGACCTCAGATGGTCACTATCCCTGGAAGGCCATTGATGGCGACGAGAAAACCCGCTGGACAGCCAACGGTTCGGCCCACCCTTCGTGGCTCCAGTTGGAATTCGAAAAACCGACGACTCTGACCGAAGCCGAAATCCTTTGGGAGAAGAGGGACCAGTGGTATCAGTACAAGATTGAAACTTCGCTGGATGGCAAGAACTGGACCATGGCCCATGATGGCTCCAAGAATCTCCGCAAGTCCGATACCAAGGATCAACTCGATGCCAAGGGAGTGAAGTTTCTCCGGGTCACCACGCTCAAGCAGGAGAAGGATCTTTGGCCAGCCCTGTGGGAGCTCCGTCTCAAAGGGCCGAAAGGGCCGCTCAAGTTGTTTCCAATCTTGAGCAAGGCTGAGGAAAAGCAGACTCAGAAGATCGATGGGAGTGGGCTTGAAAAATCAGGAAACATCAAGCCTCGCATCGTGAAGCTGACTCCGGCGGAGGAAGCGGAGATCCTCAAGGATACCAAGGTGCCCGAAGGTTTCGATGTCTCGCTGTTTGCACCCTGGCAGACGGCCAACTATCCCGTATACGTGGCGGCTTCTCCGGGTGGTGACTTGTATGTCTCTTCCGATGGCAACGGATCCCTCGGTCGTCAGCCCGGCCGTGGTCGTGTGCTTCGACTTCGTGACAAGGATGGTGATGGACGTTCCGATGAGGTCTCCGAGTTCATTCGTGATATCGATTCGCCGCGTGGTCTGATCTGGGATCACGATCGTCTTTATCTCCTGCACCCACCGCACATTTCGGTGTTCTTCGACCGTGATGGCGATGGGGTTGCCGAGGAGTCGAAGCGTCTCGTTTCCGACATTGCCTTTGGCTTCAAGGATCGTCCCGCGGATCACACCACCAATGGCCTGGAGATGGGAATCGACGGCTGGATCTACATCGCAGGTGGCGACTTTGGATTCGTAAAGGCCACTGGATCGGATGGGCGGACCTTGCAACATCGGGCCGGAGGAGTGATCCGATTCAGACCGGATGGATCGGGTCTTGAGATCTTCTCGACCGGAACGCGGAACATCCTTGGCACTCCGATGTCGCCCACCCTCGATATGTTTGCGCGCGACAATACCAACGATGGGGGTGGTTGGGATGTGCGTTTCCACCACTTCACTGGATTGAGCGATCATGGATATCCGCGTCTCTACAAGAACTTCGAGAAAGAGAACATCCAACCGCTGGCCGACTACGGTGGAGGTTCGGGTTGTGGGTCGGTTTACATTGCCGAGCCCGGCTTTCCCGATGAATGGAACAACGCGCCCTTCACCTGCGATTGGGGGAAGGCCGGTTCCTTCCATCACACTGTGACACCTTATGGAGCGACCTTCCAGGAGACCGCTCCGCCCAAGCAGTTCATCAAGATGAACCGTCCGACTGACGCTGATGTCGACGGGATGTCTGCCGTCTATCAGGCGTCATGGAAAGGCCCCGCCACCTTCAATTGGAACGGTCCGAATTGCGGATATATCGTGCGGGTCACGCCGAAGGGATATACTCCCGAGCCTTTGCCAGACTATGCAAAGCTTTCCAATACCGAGCTGATTGAAGCTCTTGATTCGCCTTCGCATATCCGGACGCTCAATGCCCAGCGCATGTTGATCCGTCGCGAGCTGAATCCAGCCGAAGGACGTCTCCTCATGGACACTTACGCTGATCCCAAGAAGTCCCAAAAGACGCGGATCGCTGCGCTTTATGCCATCGTGCAGATGTCGCCAGGTGGAGCCGCCTCGAGTCTCACCAAGAGAAATGACGATCCTGCCACTCTGGCCTTCCTGCTTCGTGCCATGGGGGATCTACCGGTGGGTTCGGTCAAACCATACGCCGGATTGTTCAGCCAGTTCCTCAAGGAGTCGAATGACCCAAGAGTGAAGCTAGAAGCCATTGTTGCTGCTGCTCGTTTGAATCTGCCTGAAGTTGCTCCAGCGATTGCGGAAATGTTCTCGAGCGAAGATCTCGTCTTGCGTCATACCGCTTATCGTGCCCTTGCCAAGATGGGGGCTTATGAAGCGGCTTTCGCTCACGTCAATTCCGACAATATCGATACCCGCAAGGCTGCGGCGTGGGCCTTGATGAGGATTCACAAGAAGGAAGTGGTGGATGAACTTCTCAAGCGTCTGGAGACCGAGAAGGATGCGGCCAAACGCAAACCTTTGCTGTCAACGTTGGCCCGCCTTTACCACACGGAAGCCGAATGGAAGGGAGATTCCTGGGGAACCCGTCCCGACACCCGCGGGCCGTATTACCAGCTGGCGACGTGGGAACAATCGGAGCGGATCCTGACTGCACTCAAGGCGTTGCTCGACAAAGCCCCGGCGGAAGAGGCCGGGTTCATCATTGAAAAGCTGAACAAGAATCGCATCCAGTCCAACGAGGCTTTGTCCCGCATCATTGAATTGGCCGCCAAGGATGAAGCGTTGATCGCCACCGCCATTTCCCAGATCGCGGCAGCGGGCGATGCTCCGGCCTCTGCTCTTCCCATGGTGGTCAAAGGAGCCCTCAACCCCAAGACGCCTCCGGCGGCTCTGGCGAGTGCGGTGGCCATCTTGATGAAATCGGATCACAAGGAGGCGCTCTCCGCATCTCTGGCAGCCCTTGCCACTTTGGATCAGGTCGAAGGTGCTGGGAAGGATCAGGGAGCCGCTCGAGGGGCTTTCCTGAATGCGCCCAAACTTGAGAATCATCATTTGGCGCTTGAGAAGATGGCTGCCGAAAAACCGTCTTCACCCGAAGGCAAATGGTCATCGATGGCCGTGTTGCAGCTGGCCTCGCGCAAAGGGGGAAGTCCCGAGTCGAAACAGATGTCGCTCAAGGCCATCGACAAGGCGTGGGCGGATCCCAAACAGCGGTTGGCTCTCATCAAAGCGGCCGAGAATCTTCGCAACCCGGTGATCAACAACCGTATTGCCATTGCCTTGAAGGATTCCGATCCCGAAGTTGCCAAGGCTGCCAAGTCGGCTGCCAACCGGCTCAAGATTCAGGCTCCGGGTGAAGACAAGACTCCGAAAATCTCGACCTTGAAGCCCGAGAAGGCGATCGAGCTTGTCAGCAAGCACAAGGGAGATGCGGCTCTTGGTCAGGCCATTTACACGAGAGCGACCTGCAATGCCTGCCACACGACTTCGCAGGATGAAGCACAGAAGGGACCTTACCTCGGAAACATCACCGAGACTTATAGGCGCAAGGAGTTGGCCGAAGCCATTCTTCTACCCAACAAGACCATCGCCCAGGGATTTGCGAGCAACGTCTTCGAGCTCAAGGACGGCAAATCATTCGCCGGCTTCGTGACCGACGAATCGGGAGACTCCGTAACCATCCGCGACATTTCGAGCAAGGAGCATTCCTTCAAGAAGTCGGAGATCAAGACGCGTTCGACCATTCCAACCTCGCTCATGCCGCCGGGACTCATGTCGAGTTTTTCGGTGCATGAAATGGCCAGCCTGCTCGACTACCTCGAGGCTCTCGCCAAGAAGAAGTAGTCACGTTCCAGGACTTGGTTTTTTGTCAGACAAGTTCATAGTGGGGCTGCCGGGAGAACCACCGGCAGCCCTTTTTGATGAAACTCCTGATCTTTGTCCTATTGCTCGCCGGGATTGCCGGTGCGACCACCCCGAATCTTGTTCCGCTTCCGAACTCCATTGAGAAGAGGGAAGGAACATTCGTGCTCAGCGAAAGGTCGCGCATCGTCTTCGAGACGCGGGATCGTGAAGGTATGGAAAAATCCCTTCAGCCCTTGGCTGAAGTTCTGGCTTCCGAGATCGAATTATTGACCGGGATCAAACCAGCCGTGGTGGATGGCGAGGCTGCGAAAGGTGACATCGCTCTCCGCTTTGAAAAGGCGGACCAATTCATCGCTCTCGAATCGGAGCAGGAGCAGTCGTATTCCTTGGACGTTTCTCCTGACAAAGTGGTGGTCTCCTCGGCCTACTACAAGGGAGTTGCTTACGGAACCGCGACCTTGCTCCAGCTTCTTGCTGGAGACAAGGTGCCTGCCATTGCGATCAAGGACGGGGCGGAGGCTGCTTATCGGGCGGTAATGGTGGATGTGGCCCGGCAGGTTCATTCGCTCGACGTCATTCGTGATGTCATCCGCATGTCGCGCCTCTACAAGATGCGGTATGTTCACTTGCATCTCACCGATGACCAGAACTTTACCTTCCCTTTCGAACCGGTGACTGGGAAGCTGGAAGGAAATTTTACTTATACGAGGCAGCAGTTGTTAGATCTCGTCGCTTATGCCGATGCGCGGGGAGTGACGCTGATTCCCGAACTGGACCTGCCCGGGCACTCCAGTAAGTTGAAAGCTTCCGGTTATCTGGTGAAGGGTGAGTCGGACTTCGATGTGGCCTCGTCTGAAAACAACGAGAAGATCGGGGCCATCATCGACGACATGATGTCGGTGTTTGCGAGTTCGCCCTACTTCCATATCGGGGGGGACGAGTCGGGTGCCGGACGTAATTTGGTTCCCTTTCTCAAAGCCGTGAACGAACGGGTCCGCAAGGCAGGTCGACGGCTTTTGGTTTGGGAGGGGTTTCACGGTGCTCCGGTGGAGCAACTTCCGGCCAAAGGCGACGACCGGATCATCGTAATGGCGTGGGAATCGACTTACAACGCGCCGTGGGATTTGTTGAAGGCCGGATACGAAGTGATCAATGCTTCCTGGCGTCCGCTTTACATCGTGGGCGGAGGCAATCCGGTTCATCCGGGCTCTTCGGCCGGGCGCAAGTTTCCGCCCGAGGAGATCTACCACTGGGACAAAAATACCTTCATGCACTGGGAGCCCGGGCGCCCGGTTTACGAAGACCGGGGACCGAACGATCCGGTCAAGGGAGACCACGAGTGGAGTGCGACATACATTGGCAAGGAAGACCAGATGATCGGGGGGCAGCTGCTTTTCTGGGAGCAGAGCCAGGAAACCGTACTCAATGATTTGCTGGATCGACTTCCCCCGATGGCCGAGCGGCTCTGGAATCCGGGAGCGGGAGAAAGCTTCAAGGAATTCAGCCGACGGGAGTTCTTTGTTTCCGTGAGGGTGGACCCGATTGTCCAACCGGTCATCGTTCTTCCTCTGCTTTCATCAGAAGCAGTCGAAGATCAAGTCGAGAAGTGGAAAGCCGGGGCGTCAGTCAGCGAGGTGAGTGACCTTTATCGACCTTACCTCGACGAGGAGGTTGGGATCAGACTGGACAATAGAACCAAAATCGAAGGTGAGATCCGTTATGTGGACTGTCCCTTTTCGAACAGCTTCGGATGGGTGGACTTTCAGAATCCTGCGACCCCGACGTCTGGAGGGAAAATCTACAAAGAACAACTTACCAGGTCCGGAGGTTTTGGAATCCGGGTCCAGCTTTTCCGGAAAGATGGCACTCCGGTCGAAGGTCAGACGTGGGCGTTTTTCAACAACTGGAAGCCACGGGTCAAGGTGACCGATTACGATGTGGGTCTGAAGACCCTCCCCAAAGTGTTCGATATGGAGTCTTTGCCGAAGGACAAGATCATTGGTTCTTATGAGATGCCCATGCTGAGAGGGCCCTTGCGTCACACCTCGATTCGAGGACAGAAAATGGAGAGTGTTCTGACTGCGCCGTCTTCAGGGGAGTTTGAGATCAGTATGAAAACCCAGAGCGGACACGCCACGCTTTACCTCGATACCAATGGCGATGGAAAGTGTGACAAAAGCGAAATTCTGATCGCGGATACGCCGAACACTGAAAAGCCACAGACGGCCAAAGTTGCTTTGGAGAAAGGAAAGCAATACCCTCTGAGGGTCGATCATAACGTTGGCATGCCGAGACCAGTGGTGATCCTCACCTTGAAGGCTGAGGGCGAAGAGCGAGGGAAAGATATCAGTGAATTCCTCTCGCTTCCCAAGGAGTAGACTATGCGGAGGCCTCGTCTGTTTTCTGGATGAGGTGAATCTCCCTCTGTGGATAGGGAATACTGATGCCAGCCTCGTCGAGGGCGGTTTTCACCTGCTCGTTCATGGCGAAGTGGACATCCCAGTAATCGGCCGAGGAGGACCACACCCGGACGGTCAAGTTGACTGAATTGTCGGCCAATTGCCCCACTTTGATCAGAGGCTCGGGATCCTTTTTGATTTCGGGGATGCTCCCGATCACTTTGTTGATCACATCGCGGGCTTGTTCGATATCGCTGTCGTATCCAATTCCGAAACTGAAATCGACCCGACGCTCCGGGAGGGCCGAGTAGTTGATGATGGAGTCGTTCTGGAGTTTTCCGTTTGGAATGTGGATCAGCTTGTTGTCAGCAGTCACCAGGAGGGTCTGGAAGATTTCGATCTTATCCACCTTGCCCACAAAGCCTTGGGCCTCGATAACGTCGCCGACCTTGAAGGGGCGGATGATGAGGAGAATGACTCCACCGGCGAAGTTCTGCAGGGTTCCGCTCAACGCCATACCGATGGCCAGACCCATCGCGGCAAAGATGGCCGCGAATGAAGAGGCTTGGACACCGGCGGTTGTGATGGCCGAAACGACCACGCCCGCCTTGATCAGCATCTTGAGCAGGGAGGAGAGGAAGGGCTTGAGCGTGGGATCGATTTCCTTTCGGTCGAGGGCTCGCTCGAGAAGTTTCCCCAACAGGCCGGCGATCTTCCAGCCGACGAAAAGGGTCAGGAGAGCGAGAAATATTTTCGGTCCCCAGATCGCGGCTTGGTTCCAGAGGAAGTCGAGGAACTTCTCAGCGCTCAAAAAAGTGTCGGCAAGAATATTCATGCAGGAATGGAAGGGGGAAGCCGGAGAATTGTCACGGCTAAACGATTCATGCTGAGTGTCGATTACCGAGGGAGGGAAGTTCCCGAAAGAAGTCAGATTGTTTCATCTACTTCTTGAGTTCGAAGGTGTCGAAGAGCCGGCCTTCCAAGTCGTAGGCTTTGTAAACGAGAGTTGAGCCGTTGACCCAGACCATGGCGTAGTGGTGACCTCTTCTGACGATCTGGGTGAAGGGGGTGCGGAAAGGGCCCGGGGTTTCGAGGTGTCCGCCACCTCCACCGGTGATCAGGTGGATCGTCCCGTTCTTTTCAACCGGCTTGTCTTGGTCAATGGGCCAGGTCCGTTCGTAGGAATGGATGTGTCCGTTCCAGACAATGTCGACACCGTGTTGATGGGCGAGGTGAGCGAGATGACGGGCATTGAGATCGCCATGGGTGCTCTTGTTGGTCTTCCAAAGGTTGCCGTAGTCGTTCTCGTCGGTGGTGTAAGCAGGTTGGTGATGGCAGACGATTTTCCAGTGCTCCTTGGATGCGGCCAGTTGTTGGTCGAGCCATTTGTATTGTTCGGAATCGGGGCCGCATTTCTTGTTGGTATCAACCATGAAGAAGCGGGCATTGCCGTGAGTGAAGGTATAGTAATATTCCGGATCCGGGAGGGAAACGTATTTGTAGTAGTTGGCGGCATTCTGTTCGTGGTTGCCGAGAACCGGGAAGAATCCAACCCGCGAGATCAAGGGCTCCATGCTGGGGAAGAAGTGCTGGGTCCAGTGTTCGTTGACTCCGCCGGTACTGACAAGATCACCGGGATGGAGGAGAAAGTTGGGGCGTTGTGACCAAGCGAGTTGGGCAAGGGCGCCAGCGACCTTGGGGTTGCCTTGGGTGTCGCTGATCACAGCAAAGGCCCAGGGAGTCTCCGGGCCGGCATCGGTTTGGAAGGTGCGGACTTCGGAAATCAATTCCTGAGGGCCATCGGATCCCTTGGCCTTGGATTTGGTGCGATAGAAATATTGGGTGCCGGGCTTGAGGCCTTCGATACGAAGTTCATGAAGAGAGCCTTTGCTGGTGGCTTTGAGAGTCTCTTTGCATTCGGCGGTTTCTCCATAGTGGAGGGAGCCGGTGGCACTCTTGGAAGTCTCCCACATGACCGTGATGCCAGTTTTGGTGGGGAATTGCAGGTAGGGAGAGACGACCCACTTGAGAGGAAGGTCGGCCGCAAGATCCTTGGGGGTGGTCTGGGTCAGTTTGGCATTGTGGCTGAACTCATGCGCGATTCCATCCGCGGTGGCCACATCTTCGTAAACGGTGGCCGAGACCAGCTCTCCGGAGAGGGGGTAGTTTTCATCGCGATCAAAATAGCCGGCGACGAAAAGCCGGGGATTCTCAGGGTAGACAATGGCTCCGCCGGGGACTTCGGATGAGGTGTCCTTTTTGCCATTGATGAAGAGGGTAAGGACCTTGCCATCGTAAGTGGCAGCGACGTGGTGGAAGGTGTCAGGTTTGAAGGGCTTGGAGGAACGGAGAACGATGGCCTTGCCGTCGCCGTCGTCCGTGTCCTTGGTGGAAAGAGTGACGTGAAAGTGGGTGTGGTCGTATCCGAGACTCCATCCTTTTTCGAATCCGCCATTGTCTTCGAGCGAGCCGATGAGGCCTCCGTAGCGCGTTCCCTTGTGGATGCTGCACCAGGTTGAGATGGTGAAGGAGTCGACAGGAAGTTTCCCGGGTTTGACGACCGGAGTGGTGCCGGAGCCATTGAAGGCAAGCCCGTTCTCGGTTGGGATCGGCGAGAGTTTGTTGAGAGGCAGGTCGGGACCTTTTTGGGCAGTGAGGATACCGTCCTTCAGGAATTGTTTTTGGAAGCTGTAGTTGACCAACGGGATGGGTCCGTTGTGCCCCAGACAGGCCAGAGGAAGGAAAAGGAAGGCGAAGATGATCTTCATCCGGTCGATCATGGAGGAGATCGAAAGTGCAGCAAGTTTGAATTGATGTTCCGTATTGATTTTTGAATGTTGTCGGACAAAGGCCACGTATTCACGACTTCATGATGAATCGTGTTCTGATCCTCGTGCTCTCCCTTTTGTCTCTCAAGGCGGACCCGTTGAAGTTGATTTTTGATACCGACATGGGGAACGACATCGATGATGCGATGGCGCTCGCCATGATTCATGCTCTGCAGGACAAGGGTGAGGTTGAGCTGTTGGCCGTGACGTCGACCAAGGATCATCCTTTGTCGGCGGCTTACATCGATGCCTTGAATACTTTTTATGGTCGTCCCGACATCCCGGTGGGAGCGGTGAGAAATGGAGTGACCAAGGAACAGGGAAGGTATCTCGGAACAATGGAGCGCAAGAATGGGGAAGATGGGTTGGTTTATCCGCGCGACTTGAAAAGTGGTAAGGAAGCGATGGAAGCGGTTGCTCTGTTGAGGAAGACCTTGGCGGCCCAACCTGATGGCTCGGTGAGCATTGCTCAAGTGGGATTCTTCACCAATCTGGTGCGACTGGTGGAATCGAAACCGGACGAGTATTCTCCTCTGAGCGGAGAGGACCTGATCAAGAAGAAGGTCAAACAACTCGGAGTGATGGCGGGAGCGTTTACCGAGATCAACGGGAACAAACGTTATCTGGAATACAACGTGAAGATGGACATTCCTTCGGCGCAGGCCTTGGCAGAGAAGTGGCCGGGGAAGATCATCTGGAGTGGCTTCGAGATTGGTATCGCGGCTCGATATCCTTGGGGAAGTATCGTTAATGATTACAACTACATTACCAACCACCCGATCAAAGAAGGGTATCTGGCCTACTGCAAACGAGGAGAGCACCGGCCAACCTGGGACCTCACGACAGTGCTACAGATGGTTTATCCGGAGCGGGGCTACTTCACTCTTTCAGAAGCCGGGACCGTGACCGTCGAAAAGGACTCCTTCACTCGGCATCAGGTCGGGAAAGGACAGCATCAGATCATCCGGATGAATGAACAGCAGGCTGCCAGAGTCAAGGAGGCCTTCGTGCAGTTATGTTCCTTTCCCCCGGCTGGTCTCAGGAAGAAGTAAGCGCTTCCTTCTCCATGAGCTCGATCCATGGCGCGACGAAGTGCCCGCTGTCGTGGTAAGTCCGGCCGGAGACGAGGTTGCCGTCGATGACGCAGGGTTCGTTGACGTAGATGCCGCCGCAGACTTCGAGGTCGAATTGGCACTTGGCGACAGTGGCCATGCGTCGTCCCTTGACCCGGTCGGCGCGGGCGGGAATTTCCACTCCGTGACAGACACTGGCGATGGGTTTGTTGTGGTCGAAGAACCATTGCGTGAGGCGGATGAGATCGGGGTCTTCGCGAATGTATTCGGGAGCCCGACCTCCGGAAAAGAAGATGCCGAGATAGTCTTCGGGATTGACCTCGGAGAAGGCCAGGTCGGCTTGGAGTTGGTAGCCCTCCCATTCCTTGGTGATGGTCCAGCCGGGGCGAATTTCGTGCATCACCATTTGGTAGAGCCGTTTTTCGGGCGCGATCACGACGGGCGTGATTCCGGCCTCCTGAAGACGGTAGAAGGGATACAAGGTATCGATGGTTTCCGAGGCATCTCCGATCACGATGAGGGCTTTCTTGTCCATTGGGAGGAGGTTGGAGCGTTTTGTGGAGTGTGGAAAGCTTGGAAGGGCTGAAAATCCCAGACTCGAGAAATCCGGGCCCCTTGAATTATTCTCAACTGTGGGTAGGTTCGACCATGAAAGAGATTTCCAAGGCTGAACTGACCGAAGCCTACCTTTCCCATTTGCTCGAGCATGGAAAGGCGCCGGCTAGTGTTTACCATTTCTGCAAGGAGCTGGAGATCGAGGAACGCCAGTTCTACCAGTGCGCTTCTTCCTTCAAGGCTCTTGAGGGATCGGTCTGGAAGGAGCTTTTTGAGAAGACACATTCCGTTCTGGAGGCCGATGGAGACTATCCCGAGTATCCCGTGCGTCAGAAGCTGGCGGCCTTTTACTACACCTTTTTCGAAGTGGCCCTGAACCATCGTTCGTTCATTGAACTTCGTTTCGCGGGTTTTCCGGGAGGCTTGGCCTGTCCAAGCTTGAAGGGATTTCGCGAAGCCTTTGAGGGCTACGTCAACGGTTTGGTCAACGAAGGATTGGAAAGCGGGGAGGTGGCCAATCGCGGAAAACTGAGCGGAACATACGCCCGGGCCTTCTTCGCGCAGTGGGTATTCATCGTTGATTTCTGGCTGAAGGACGAGAGCGATCAGTTCTCGCGAACTGATGCTTTGATCGACAAGTCGGTGTCGCTCGCGCTGGATGCGGTCGGGTCCCAGGTCATCGACTCGGCCTTCGACATGTTGCGATTTCTGGCAGGAAGGAACACCACGGTATGAGCGAGCAGACTTCCATCCCCAAACACAAGTTCACCCGGGCGGCTTCCCTACTGAAGACGGGAGTCAAGATCGGCGGCAATTATGTGAAGTATTACGGTAAGAAGGTCACCACCGGCGTCGATGACCGAGAGCGGCTTCATCAGGACAATGCCGAGGATACCTATCGGACTTTTTCGGAACTCAAGGGTGGTCCACTCAAGGTAGCCCAGATGCTCAGCATCGATCAGAATATTCTTCCGGCGGCCTATCAGGAACAGTTTGCGCAGGCCCAGTATTCGGCGCCGGCCTTGTCTTATCCGCTCGTCGTGCGGACCTTCAGGAGCGAGTTTGGCAAAGGGCCGGACGAAATGTTCGACACCTTTACAAAGTCCGCGGTCAATGCGGCTTCGATCGGGCAGGTGCACCGCGCGACCCGCGACGGCAAGACTTTTGCGGTGAAGGTCCAGTATCCAGGGGTGGCCGAAAGCATGAAGAGCGATCTTCAGATCGTGAAGCCCTTCGCAATGCGCATCATTGGAATGAGCAGCAAGGAACTTGATTACTATTTGGGCGAGGTGGAGGAGCGTTTGCTCGAGGAAACCAATTATCGTCTTGAGCTGGAGAGATCACAGCGTTTGACCGAACTCTCCAAGACGCTCCCGGGAGTGAACTTTCCGGTCTATTTTCCGGAGTATTCGTCGGGTCGCATTCTCACCATGGAATGGATCGATGGAAAGCCTCTGGACCAATACATCGAGACCAATCCCGACCAGGAAATCCGTGATCGTATCGGGCAGGCCATGTGGGATTTTTACCACTTTCAGGTTCACACCTTGCGCGAGTTCCATGCCGACCCTCATCCGGGGAACTTTCTCGTCACGCCGGATGATCAACTGACCGTTCTTGATTTCGGGTGTGTCAAAGAGTTGGAGAGCGACTTCTACCGACAGTATTTTCAGCTCCTTGATTCGAACCGGGTGGTCGATGACGGGGAGTTTGTTTCGATGCTTGAAGAACTTGGCATGCTTCTCCCTCAGGACACCGCGAGAGATCGCGAGCTCCTGATCGGCGTTTACCGGGAATCCATCGAGATTCTCTCGAGGCCCTTCGTGGGTGAGAGTTTCGACTTCGGCGACCCGGCTTACGTCAAGGAGATCTACGAGTTCAGCGAACGGATGCAGTCAAATAAGGAATTGAAGAAGCTCAACAGCGCTCGTGGTTCCCGTCATGCGATCTACCTGAACCGGGCTTATTTCGGTCTCTACAACCTTCTCGCCAGTCTCGGATCGAATATCAGGGCGGAGATGCCGGACTTGTCCCCGGTAGCCCGGGAACGAGCGTGATTGTTCGAAGGGTTCTGGCTGGTGAAAGTCTTTGAATGGGTTATACGTAGTTTACCGTAATGAGACCCGAGATCAACCGTCGTCGATTCCTGCTGAAGGCAGCTGGAGGGAGTTTGGCTTTGCCCGGACTTTCGTCCTTGTTTGCCAAGGCAACGGGCCCGGTGGCTGCGGTGCAGGCGACCCGAGGTGCAGGCTTAGGGGCCAAGCGCTTTGTCGCGGTGGGGAATCTTCTCGGTTTCCAGCAGAAGAGTTTTTTCCCGGAGAGGGTCGGCAAAGGTTACGAGTCAACGACTTTGCTCAAGCCTCTGGAGTCGATGAGGGACCAGATGACGGTTTATCGTGGTCTCGATCATGGCATTCGTGGTGGCCACTTTGCGGTGCATTCTTTCCTCTCAGGAGTTCTTCATTCCGAAGCCAAGGACCGGCCGGACGGCAATGTCACCATCGACCAATATCTCGCCGAGAAGGTCGGGAATCAGACTCGCTTTCCTTCGCTCACGGTGGGTTCCGAAGGAGGCATCCACGGTGGCTGCCAGCTTTCCTGGACGCGTTCGGGAGTTCGCGTGCCACCCATCACCAATCCGGCCGAATTGTTCGACCGCCTTTTCGCCAATGACACTCCTGAGCGTCAGCGTGAGAAGGTGAAGGAAAACAGCCTTCAAGCGTCGATTCTCGATACCGTGAATGAAGAGGCCAAGGGTTTGTCGCGCAAGGTCAACAAGGAGGATCGCGAGAAGCTGGACGAATATTTCACCTCCATTCGTGACGTCGAGAAGCGGCTTGAGTTGCGCAAGCGCTGGGCCGACCACCCGAAGCCCGAAGCACCTTTTGAAAAGCCGGCCAATACCAATACCGTTGAGGACCTGCCCTTGATGTATGAGTTGATCGCATTGGCCTTGCAGACTGATTCAACCCGAATTGCCACGCTTGAAATTGGCGGATGTTTCCTTCCGCAGCATTTGGGAATCAACAAGTCGTATCATGGATTGTCGCACCACGGGAACGACAAGGAGGCGGTAGATCATTTGATCACGCTCGAGACCTACCAGCTTGAACACTACGCCAAGTTCCTCGAGCGCTTGTCTTCCATTCAGGACGGCGACAAGACTTTGCTTGATTCGACTTCGGTGATTTTTGGAAGCGGGATTGGCAGTGGTAATTCGCATACCAATTCCGATCTTCCCATCATTCTGGCTGGAGGCGGTTATCGTCACGGTGAGTTCAAGAAGGTCGAGTCGAAGGGGCTCAACAAAGTGCCGCTTTGCAATCTCTTTGCTGATGTCGGTCAGAAGATGGGAGTTGAGATGGATTCCTTCGGAAGCGGCAACGGGACTTTCTCGTAAGTTGGCCGGTCGTGATGAAGCTTGGCAGGTGGATACTTGGAGCGGCCACTTTGATGGCTGGTGGTGTGGCGCAGGGTGACGAGAAGCCGACTGATCAGCGCAAGGTCATCACGGACTTCCTCGAATATCATTGCTACGACTGCCACGACTCGGCGACGCAGAAGGGCGAGCGTGAGTTTGAGAGCCTGAATCTTCCCTTGAAGAACATCCATGATCTCATCATGGCCCAGGAGATCATCGACCAGGTGACGCTCAAGGAGATGCCTCCCAAGAAAAAGGAACAGCCGGAGGACGAAGAGAGAATTGCACTGATCCGCGCTTTGCGTTCCGAGATCGCCTCGGCAAGAAGCCGTTTTGAGAGCAATGGCGGGAAGACCGTGATGCGTCGCCTTTCGAATCGCGAGTATGAGAATACCATGGAGGTTCTCTTCGGCAGGCGTGTCGATACTTTGGGGCTGACCCTGGATTTTCCGAAAGAGAAGACGAGCCGTCATCTCGATAACATTGGAGAGACTTTGGTAACGTCCGGTTTTCTGTTAGACCAGTATTTTCAGGCGGCCCAGCGGATCGTGGAACTTCGCCTTGGCAAGCCTCAGATGGAACCGATGTCGTGGCACTTTACCGAGAACTTCAAGCAGAAGGAAGAGCTCGCCGGATCGCACAGTGCGGTGTTGAAGAACAAGTTTCTCTGTATTTACGAACAGCCTGATACCGATACCCGGCAAGGAAGTTACGGGCACATCGAAGAGTTTCTCGAGGGAGTTCCGGTATCGGGCCTCTATGAACTCAAGGTACTGGTGCAGGCGATGCATCGGGATACTCATTACGATCCCAAGATCTTCGGGATCGACTTCAGCGAGCCTTTCATTCTCGGCGTGGTTCCGGGGGATGCCACCAAGGGACACATCCACTATCCGCAGCGGATCGAGCCGGTTCTCGCCACGTCGGTGGTGGCTGATGACAACCCGGAATGGATCACTTTCAAGGTGTGGCTGGAGAAAGGGCAGACGCCGAGATTCATTTTCCCGAACGGGCCGTTTGAATCGCGGGCTTCGGTGATTGCGGTGAACAAGCGATACAAGGATGAGTTCAAGAATCCGGTCGAGGGCGTGAGTCGGAAAACCCTGCTGCGTGAAGGGAAACTGCCGCACCTCCGGATTTCGGAAATCAAGGTGAAGGGGCCTTTGATGGAGAAGGGCGGAAGTCTTGAGGAGCGTTCGGTTTTTGGAGAAGGTGGTTTTCAAGAGGACAAGGCCCGGGAGCAGTTGGAGCGTTTCGCAGAGCGGGCATACCGCAGGCCGCTGGAAGAAAAGGACCGGGATCGAATTGTCGTGTTCTACGAAAACCGGATTGCGGAGGGAGCCAAGCCCCGGCGAGCGGCCCTTGATACCTTGAAGCTGATTCTCTGTTCGCCTTCCTTCTTTTATCTCAGTGAGATCACACCCGAGGAAAAGCCATCCTTGAGGCCTTACGATCTGGCCGCGAGATTATCGTATGCCTTGTGGGCGGGTCCCCCCGATGACCAACTGACGAAGTTGGCGGCCGAAGATCGTTTGAAGGATCCAAAAGTTCTGAAAGGTCAGATCGAACGAATGCTCAAAGACGAGAGGTCCGAGGGATTCGTTGACAGTTTTCTTGATGGCTGGCTGAACCTTCGTGATCTCGGGGGTATGCCTCCGCCGAGAAATCGGGCGCGCTTCTTTTATGCCCAGAACATGGTGCATTCGATGAAGGAGGAAGTGAGGATGTTCTTCGCTCACTTATTGAAGGAGAACCTGCCGGTGGGAGGATTGCTCGATTCTGATTTTACCTTCGTGGACAAGTATCTCGCGAAACATTACAAGCTACCCGAAGGAGAGACGCTTCGGCTCAAGGATGGATTCCAGAAGGTGCCTGTGAAGGATCGACGACGTCGCGGAGGGCTTCTGGGAATGGCCGCGATTTTGACGGTGAGCGCCAATGGAGTGGAGACTTCACCGGTGACCCGCGGGGTGTTTGTGTCGGAAAACATTTTGGGAGTTGTTCCGCCGCCCCCGCCCGACGAGGTTCCGGAAATCGAGCCTGATGTCCGTGGGGCTACCACCCTGCGTGATCGATTGGCCAAGCATCTGGAATCGAAGACCTGTGCCGAGTGTCATCGCAAAATCGATCCACCGGGGTTTGCTCTTGAGTCCTTCGATGAGCTGGGCCGCTGGCGGGACAAGTATCCCAAGGCAAATGATAGCGCTCCCCGGTTGCAGGTTGATGCCTCGGGTGAAATGCCTTCGGGGGAAACGTTCCAGGGCTTCAGCGAACTCAGGAGAATTCTTGTTGAGACTCGTTCCGAGGTGTTTGAGAAACATCTGATATCGACGGTGCTGACCCACGCTACCGGGCGGCACATGGAGGCAGTAGATCAGTTCGTGATCGAAGATATTCAAAAGAAGTTGAAGAATCAGGGCGGGGGATTGCGGACGCTTGTGGTAGAGTGCCTGATGAGTGAGATCTTCCGCTCTCGATAGAGGAAAATGTCGTCGATCGGCGATGTCGTTAATGGGGAAAATGGAGCGGATGAATCGAAATTGAGAGAAAATTGACTATTGGCACTTTTTCACGGGCCACTTCAGGGTTAGGTTGACGCTATGAATTGCCGGTCAGCAATAGCGGGAGCCTTGGGAATGGTGGGAGCCCTGCATGGGGAAATCGTGATTAACGAGATCCACTATAATGCCGAGCCCAATACCGCGAAGGATGAGTTCATCGAGCTTTACAATGCCGGAACGGAGACGGTCGATTTGGCGGGATGGTTTTTCAACGAAGGAGTTCGTTTTACCTTCCCTGCGGGGGCGGAGATTGAAGCCGGCAAATTCGTGGTCGTAGCGGAAGATCCGGCTTCCCTGCTGGCAAGGTATGGCGTCACTGCATTCGGTCCCTATGATGGGGGACTATCAGGGTCGGGAGAAACCATTGAGCTGAGGAAAGTCACCGGTTTGGTGGCGGATACGGTGAGTTATTCAAATCATTTTCCGTGGCCCGTGGCCGCCGGAGGGGAAGGGTCGTCGATGGAATTGATCAACCCTGCTCTGGACAATGATCTGGGTGGTTCGTGGCGGAGTTCCCAAGTCGTCATTTTGCCCGAGGCCACCTTGCTGCCGGAAAGCGCGCCCGGTTGGAGTTGGCGGAGGGGAACCAGCGAAGCATCGGATCCTTTGACCGCTTGGACCGAGCCCGATTTCGAGGAAGACGGAACCTGGACGACCCAGGCCATGCCGATTGGGTTCGGCGGAGTCGGCAGCCAGGTGTTCAGTCCTGCGATCACCGGTATGCGGAATGTTCATAGTTCGGTCTTCTTCCGCAATACCTTTGCGGTGGCCGAGGGTGAGATTCCTTCCAAGCTTCGACTGAGATACGTGGCTGACGACGGGATCGTTGTTTACCTCAACGGAGGTGAGGTGTTTCGATCGGATGCCATTCCAGCCGGCGAGCTCACCGCAGACCTGACGGCGGATGGAAGCGGAAACGAAGATTGGTTGGAGGCTGAATTGAACGGGGTCAGCGGATTTCTGGTCGAGGGAGAAAATGTCATCGCGATTCAGGGATTCAACGCCACTTTGGGAAGCAGTGACTTTGGGGTGAATGTGGAATTGATCCGCCCCGCTACCGATCCGGATTTGCCACCCGCGCCTTCCCCGGGGGCCGGGAACACCGTGTTCGCTGAGAATGCCCCTCCGGCGATTCGCCAGGTATCACATTCACCCAAGGCTCCGGTGGGAGGCGAGGCTGTCGTGGTGACAGCCAAGGTCACGGATCCCGATGGTGTTGCCGCCGTGACTCTTGAAGCCCAAGTGGTGGCGCCGGGAAGCTACGTGCCCGCCTTCCTCGCGAAGACGACATCAGCTTTGTTATCAAATCCCAATGGGCCGTGGACGCCCAATCCGGCCTACGAACTCGGATGGACCGACTATGAAATGAGGGATGACGGGGTTTATCCCGACGAGACCGCAGGTGACGGGACTTATGCGGTGGTTGTGACCGGAGAAGCCCACCGGTATTTGGTTCGATATCGGATTACTGTGGAAGATCTACTCGAGGAAGAAGTGCGGGTTCCTTATCGCGACGATGACCGTCTCAACTTCGCTTACTTTCACTATGATGGTGTTCCTGATTTCCAGGGATCCACGACGACCCATTCATCGGCCGATATCACCAAAGTGCCGGTGTATCATGTCCTGACGACCACGACCGATTTTAATCAGGCGGTTGCCTACAACGGAGGAGACCGGATCCCCTCCAACAACTTCGATGCCCGGAGTGCTTATAACTGGTTTTGTACCTTCGTTTATGACGGTGAGGTTTTCGACCATGCCCGCTATCGTCTTCGCCAGCGGAATGCGCGGTATTCCGGCTCCGGGAAGCGGAGTTTGAAATTCCGCTTTAACCGGGGGAATTATCCCGAGTTCCGGGATCGGAACGGCAAGAAGTATTCTGAACCCTGGAAGTTTCTGGCCACTCACAAAATGGTGGGTTCGAGGTCTTTGCAGACGTTTGGAATGGATCAGGCCACCAACCACTTGATGTGGAATCTGACCGGAACGCCCGCGCCGTATACCCATTGGGCTCATATGCGGATTGTGAGGGGAGCCAACGAAGCCCCGAGTGTCACGGGTGGAGATTTCTATGGCATGTTGTTGGCCTTGGAGGAATTTGATTCCCGCTTTCTCGATGCGCACGGCCTTGAGAAGGGGAACCTCTACAAGCTTATCAGCTATCGGACAAACGGTCTCGACGTGCAGCGTTATCAAGCCGCTGATTCAGTGGATGACGGTTCGGACTTTTCCAACATCATCAACCAACTGCGTCCGGCGAGAACGGACCAATGGTTGAGTGATCACGTCAATTGGGAGAGCTGGAATCACTACCATGCCGTGGTCGACATGGTCCGGCACTATGATGTTGCGCCCAACACGGGAGAGCATTTGAAGAATCGGGCTTATTATTTCGAGCCGTCCGAAACCAGTGCGATGGGGCAACTTCATGTCCTGCCCTGGGACTCCGACACCAGTTGGGGACCGAACTGGAATGCCGGGGTTGATTTCGCGAAGCAGGCTATTTTTGGAGCTTCAGGTGTTGGAACGCGAGCGCCCTATACCATCGATTACCTGAACACGATGCGTGAGATGCGTGACCTCGTTTGGCAGGAAGGGCAGATTGATTTGTTCATCGATCCTCTCGCCGAGCGGATTGAAGAAATCGTGGAGGCTGACCGGAGTCGCTGGCCGAATGGCAATCTTGGAAACGGAAGGGATCCTTCCCTGGCGTCAGTGGTGGCAAACATGAAGAGGTTTGCCTTTGATGGGGGAAGTTGGGTCGGCGGAAACAATTCGGTCATGCCCTTGATCTCGCGTGATTCCGGGGCTTCGGGTTTGAACGGGCGAGACGCCTACATGGATGCTCTGACGGCTGACCCGGCAGTTCCGGTCAAACCGGTGATCACTTATTCCGGTGCACCCGGATATCCTCAGGACAATCTGGCATTTTCCAGCTCGGCTTTTTCCGATGCCCAAGGACCGGGAACCTTCCAGGCCATGGAGTGGCGCCTGGCCGAGATCACGGTACCGGGCGGGGCCACCCGTTCGATCATGTCGCCTGGCCGGGTCTGGAGTTATCTGGACAACAATGTGGACCAGGGGACTGCCTGGAAAGAACGGGGCTTCGATGATTTGGCGTGGCCGACCGGCCCGGCCCCGATGGGATTCGGCTCGGTTGGGAGCCTGAGCTTTGGCACCACTATTTCGTCCGGGATTCCGACTGCCTATTTCAGGACCACGGTCAACGTCGAGGACTTGGAAAACATCAATTATTTCGTTTTCAAGCTTCTGGTGGACGACGGAGCAGTCGTTTGGGTAAACGGGCAAGAAGCATTTCGAGACGGCTTTTCCGCAGGAACGAATGTGACCCATGATACCCTTTCCGAACAAAGTGGAGACGAGAATACCTTTGACGAATTTGAAGTCAGTGCGTCCCTCTTTGTGGAAGGAGCCAATGTGATTGCGATCGAGATGCACAACCGTTCGGTTGGCAACAATGACATGGGATTTGAGATGAGTGTCGATGCGGTCGAGCGTCTGGTCCCGGCCAACGAGGACCCGGTTTTTGAGTGGACGTCCATCTGGGAATCGGGAGAGCTCACTGAGTTTGGAGATAGCATCGAGGTGCCGGCAGTCACCAAAGTGGGACGGACATATCGTGCCCGGGTTCGACACCAGGACGATACCGGCCGTTGGAGTAACTGGTCGGATGCCCTTGAATTTGTGGCCACCGAGCCCACCATCCAGCCCTATCTTGATGGTCTCGTGATCAGCAAGATCATGTATCACCCACTGCCTCCGACTCCCGGGGAGCTTCTCGCGATGCCGGATCTCGAGGAGTCTGATTTCGAGTGGATCGAGATCATGAACATCGGGAATGTGGCCCTCGATCTGACCGCCATCCGATTCACCAAGGGAATCGAGTTTGATTTCATAGAGGGGAGTCAATCATCCATCGCTCCCGGCGAACGCCTTTTGGTGGTCGGGAAAGAAGAGGCTTTCAACCTGCGTCATGGATATGCCGAGACACCTAATTTCGTGGTCGGGGAATTTGATAAGAACCTGTCCAATGGAGGAGAGCTGGTGAAGCTCTCATACGGGGCAGGAACCTTGGTCCGGGAAGTGATTTACGAAGATGAATATCCTTGGCCGACAGGACCAGATGGTTCCGGCAGGAGTCTGGTTCTCGTCGATGGGTTCGGGGATTCCGGAAGTGATTGGCGGGAAAGTGTAGGTGCCGATGGGGCGCCTGCGGTGGACGACTCGCTTCCCCTTGAAGGGGGACCGGATGGGCTGCTCGACTACGCCCTGCTGAGTCCCTTGAGCGTGACTCCGGTCGAAGTGGATGGAGGTTCATTTGTGGAAGTGACCTTCATGCGCCAGATCAATGCCGACGATGCTCGTTTGATTTTCCAGGGAGCTTCTGACTTGAACTCATGGACCGACCTGGGGGCCTACCTTTGGCTGCAGACCCAGGAGGCCGGAGGAACTGGAACGGTAACTTACCGGGTGCCACGATCGGTCGGGAGCGAATTCTTCCGGGTCAAGGTGGAGCTGCGTTAGGTCATCTTTATTAGGGGATCTTAACTAACAGAAAAGATATTAAGATAATCGTCTTCTTGGTTGATTTTTCCGGGCTGGAGGCCCTACACTCTGGGCCGTCTCCCAAAAAATGAACCTATTTCGAAAAACTTCCTCTTTGGTGGTCTTATTGATCGCCGGGATTTCTCCCGTCCTCCGGGCCGCTGAGGAATCAGGTGAGACCTCTTCGATTCCCGAGCCGTCGGTCGCCATGCTGGGTGGACTCTGCGGCATCTTTTTTCTACTCTGGCGTAAGAAGTAAGAGGGATTCGGCCTCAATGCTTCGTTTCCTTCTTGCTATTGAAGAGAAACGCTGAGATCCCACACCTCCTCGCGGACGGATCGTTTGTGGGTTGCCCAATCAGAATTCCCATGGATACGCCTCCTTTTACCGAACTCGGCCTGCCCGCTCCGCTTCTTGAAGCGGTGCAGAGCATGGGATTCGAGAGCCCTTCTCCCATCCAAGGTAAAACGATTCCTCTGGCTCTCGAGGGAAAAGATTTGATCGGTTTGTCCCAGACCGGATCGGGGAAGACCGCCGCCTTTGCCTTGCCCATTCTGGCCCATCTCGACATCGACAAGAAGGAACCCCAGGCCTTGGTTGTGTGCCCGACCCGCGAGCTCGCGGTTCAGGTCTGCGAGGAAGTGTTCCGGTTGGGTTCCAAGATGGGCGGTCTCCGGGCCTTGCCCGTCTACGGAGGAGCACCGATCGACCGTCAACTCAAGGGGCTTCGCAAAGGCGCCCAGATTATTGTCGGAACGCCTGGTCGTTTGCTGGATCACTTGAATCGCGGAAGTTTCAATCCCAAGAGAATTCAAGCAGTGGTTCTTGATGAAGCCGACCGCATGTTGGACATGGGCTTTCAGGAGGAAATGGAGGAGCTCTTGGCCGCCTTGCCGAAAAAGCGGCAGACCTTGTTTTTCTCGGCCACCATGAATCGGAGGGTGAGTCGCTTGATCGATCAGTTCGGAAGAAGCCCGGAATTGATTGAGATCGAAAGCAAAGCCCTAACCGTCGATGCCATCGAGCAGACCTGTTACGAAGTCCGGCAACGCTCCAAAGTGGAGGTTCTCACCCGGCTCCTGGATATGGACCCGCCTCGCTTGGCGGTGGTCTTTTGCAATACCAAGCGTTTGGTCGATGAGGTGACCGAGGGCCTTTTGGCCCGTGGCTATTCGGCCGATCGTCTTCATGGCGATATCACCCAGCAGATGAGGGAAAGAACTCTGGCCAGATTTCGGGAAGGCCGGGTTGAAATTCTGGTTGCCACTGACGTCGCGGCGAGAGGGCTTGATGTCGATGACGTTGATCTCGTGGTGAACTACGAGATTCCTCACGACCCTGAGGACTATGTGCATCGTATCGGACGGACGGGGCGTGCCGGTCGTTCCGGGAAAGCGGTGAGCTTTGTCTATGGACGGGATATCTATCGGTTGCAGACGATCGAGAAATACACCCGTCAGAGTATCCGTCGCGAGCGCGTTCCAAGTCAGGAGCAGGTGGAAGGCAAGCGGGCCGATGTTCTTTTCCAGAGTGTTCAGGAGCGGTTGGAATCGGGCAATCTGAGTGACTTTCAGAGCTATCTCGACCGCTTGCTTGAACAGGGGCATACCGCCACAGATATTGCCAATGCTGCGATGACCTTGCTGCGGGAGGCCACGACCCGGGAAGGGGAGTTCATTGCGGAGGATAAGCAGAAGGAAGCCTTTGCCAATGAACGGGCCCAATCGAACTGGCGCGACGAGCGCAGGAAGGAAGGCCGGAAGAAGGGCGAGAAAAAAGGGAAGGGGGAACGTCAGGGAGCCAAGGGAATGACCTGTCTGTTCATGAACCTGGGCAAGGCCCAACGAATCAGGCCGGGTGATGTGGCGGGAATGATTTACCGTGAGTGCGAGGTGCCCGACGGTTCACTTGGCAAGATTACCATTTTTCCGAAGCACACCTTGATCGACGTCAAGAAGGAGTTGGCAGGTGAGGTCATCGATGGGCTGCGAAAGGCCACCTTGCGAGGGCGCAGCTTTCGGATCGATGAGGACCGGAAAAACCGCGACTAGCCTGAGGGATCGTTTTTGTGCCCGAGGCTTTAAATTGCTCGTAAAAGATTGTGTGAATTTCGGAGGAGCCGCCGTATGGTTTCCTCAACATGATTAAGAAATTGCTCATAGTCAGTCTTTTGGCCGGTCGCCTGCTTGCTCAGGATGATGGATTCAAGATCATCTTCAACGGAAAGGATTTCGATGGATGGTGGGGTCTTGGCACCGAGGACCCAGCCAAGTGGATGGCTCTTTCGCCTGAAAAGCTGGCCGAAAAAAAGAAGAAGAGCCTCGAGAATATCAAGAAGCACTGGAAAGTCGAGAATGGCGAAATCGTGAACGACGGGAAGGGCCTCTATCTGACCACTGAGAAGAACTACAAGGATTTCGAACTCAAGTTGGAGTACAAGCACGGAAAGAATGCCGACAGCGGGATTTACCTCCGGGCCATTCCCCAGGTTCAAATCTGGGATGTGGATGGAAAGCACCCTGACTGCAAGAAGGGTTCCGGTGGTCTTTGGAACAATCCCAAAGGTTCTCCCGGTCGTGATCCGCTGATGGTGGCGGACGCCCCGGTAGGTGAGTGGAACAAGATCCACATCACGATGAAGGGTGATCAGGTCACGGTGGTTCTCAATGGCAAGACCGTGGTCGACAAGGCCAAGTTACAGAACTTCTTCAACAAAAAGGGACCTCTTCCCGAGACCGGTCCGATCCAGTTGCAAACCCACGGAGCCGAAATCATCTGGCGCAATATCCAGGTGAAAGAACTCTAGAGGATGATCTAACAATTCTCCGCCTGGCTGCTTCAGCGCCAGGGCTGATCACGATGAGAGGCGGGGCCCGTCTCTCATCTTTTTTGTCTAGTCGAAAAGCAGCTTGCGCGTTTTCTCGAGGAGCCAGTTCTCATCACTTTCCAGTCCGTCGGAGGCGAGAACCTTTCCCAGCCACTCCAGTGCGATTGACGACTGACCGGCTTCCCGAATACGGGCAGTGCGCTCGAGCAGGTAGGTCTCCTGCGCTTCAGGGGAATCCTTGACCTCACGATAGGATTCGAAAGCCTTGGCAACCGAAGGACCCGATTGTTCGCTTTGTTCCCAGCCCAAAGCAACGAGAGCTTTTTGCAACATGCTGTCTTCTTCGATGGACAAATGTCCGTCCTGATAGAGGCCGAGGAAGAGGAGTTCGACGATGTCCTGATGGTTTGAGCTTTCCATAATCTGGCTGATACGAGGCTTTCACATCGACCGTATTGGCGCAAAGATGGAATCTTGCCGACCTTGGCCTCAATCGGATTCGCGAGTCTTTGTAGCGGGCAGAACGACAACTCGTCGGCTTTTGCTTCCCGGAAAGACCCGGATGGTCGACCCTTCGAGATCTTCACGCTTGGCCGGGAGTCCATTAAGCCGGAAGACGGTGCCTTCCGGGAACTCCGAGAGGCGTTCAGCCGATACATTTTCTTCGGGTGTGTTGGTGGAAGCGAAGATTTTGTGTGGCGACTCTTCTTTTCGATAGTGTCCGAGAATGGCTGATCGATTTTTGGCAAATCCGATGACCGGAGGGACTGGTTTTCCATCCAAAATGAAGGTGGTCTTTTTACAGACGATCTTCTCAGCGTTTTTCCAGTCTCCGCTTAGGAGCCGATTGGCCATCAAAGTCACACGGATGTCAGAGACGGCATTCGGTGATTCGGTCTTCAGGTCAGTGAGAATGGCGGGGCAGGTGAGATCGTTGGCGTAGCCTCGTTTTCCATCTGAGAATGGCAGCCATTCCTTCGGATTGTAGTTTGATGCTTTGTTGAACCCGCTGACAACGGTGGGGCTACCTTCATGAACTTGAACCCAGGTGCCGGCAGGAAGAGGGGTTGAATCAGCAACTTCGATGTTGCTCTCCACGGGCGGATTCTTGGGAAGATGGACATCCTTGTGAGTCCGGTGCTCTCTGAGAACGAGTTTGCCGTCTTGATACAAAACCACCTCGCCCCACCTGTAGTCCGGTGTGGTGCGAAGATCGATCCAGGTGTCTTCGTAGACGTAAGCCCACATCCCCGGTGCAATGGCTTTGGCGAAGGTTTCGCTGTTTACCAGCTGGCCATCAATCATGCAGACGGTTCCCAATTTGCGGACTTGTTGGGTCGCCCGTTCTCCTGGCTCGCTGTCCTTCCCAAACGATCCACGGCTGCAGTAATCGTAGTAGGCGATTTCGGTCGTGAAAATCTTCCGGATCTCCTTGGCTTGCTTCGAGTCGGGATCTTTGACCTCCACAATCTTTCCCACGAAGGCCATCGTGGCCGCTTGGGTGATTCCCGAAAGTGCGAAGACGCTGAATGCAAGGATCAGAAGTCGGCTCATCAGGCCTGTTTTAAGGACTTAGATCTGCGTGAGGATTCCGGATGAATCACCGATGCGATCAGCCGGAGCTCCGGCTTCGTGAAGCATACGGAGGTAGAGGTTATTGAGCGGAGTGTTGTCAGGAATTTCCACGTGACGTCCGGTCTGGAACTTTCCACCGGCATTTCCGGCCACGATGATCGGAAGGTCATCGTGGGTGTGGCGGTCGGCATCGGAAAGTCCGCTGCCCCAAACGATCATCGAGTTGTGAAGGAGGCTCTTTCCGTCGACGTCTTCCGTCGACTTCATCTGTTGGAGGAAGTAAGCCAACTGCTCGGTGTAGAAGGTATCGATCTTGGTGATCTTATCCATCTTCCCGGCGTCACGTCGGTGGTGAGAAAGTCCGTGGTGGCCTTCGTTGAAGCCAAGGTTGGAGAAGCTGCGGTTGCTGCCATCATGGGCAAGCAGGAAGGAAGAAATCCGGGTCTGGTCGGTCTTGAAGGCGAGCAGAAGCATGTCGAAGAGCAGGCGGATGTGCTCCTGATATTCGCCGGGCACTCCTTCTTCGGGAGCGGGCACCCCGGGTTCGGGCGGGGGACCGAAGCTTTCGGCTTTTTCAATGCGGCGTTCGATCTCACGAACTCCAGTCATGTACTCGTCGAGTTTCTGTTGATCGTTTCGTCCCAACTCGTTGTTGATGGCCTTGGCGTCGTCCATCACGATATCGAGGATGGATCGCTTTTCGGCCCGGCGTTTGGCCAACCCTTCCGCGCGTTCCTTGCCGGTGCCCGAACCGAAGAGGCGTTCGAAGACCAGCCGGGGATTGGATTCAGGGGTCATCGGTTGGGTCGGAGAACGCCAGGAGAGATTGTATTGGTAGGCGCAGGAGTATCCCGAGTCGCAATTGCCGGACTTGCGGACGGCATCGCAGGACAATTCCAGAGAAGGTAGGCGGGTTTCCGAACCCAAATAGGTCGCTGCCATTTGGTCGGCCGAAACTCCCAGACGGATGTCCGACCCGGCGGTCTTACGGGGGCGGGCTCCGGTGAGGAAGGTCGCTCCACCGCGGGCGTGATCTCCGGCTCCATCCGGTCCGGCCCAACCGTTGGCTTGCTCCAGACCCTTGACGATTTGAAGATCGTTTTTGAAGCCGGCGAGCGACTTCATTGATTCATTGAATTTGAAATCCTGTCCGGTTCCAACGGGACGCCACTTGTCCATGATGACGCCATTGGGGACGTAGAGGTAGGCCATGCGCAGGGGAGCACCGGAGGCGGTCACTCCGCGTGCTGCGGCCGCAGTTTTCACTTCGGCTCCAAGGGATCGGAATGAAGGCAGGGCAACGCTGGCGCCCAAGCCGCGAAGGAAGGCGCGGCGTCCGAGATTGATCGATGGCTTTTGCATGGGTCTGGGTGGTAGTGATTGGTAGGAGATAATGGGGAATTAAAAGCGGGAGTTCCAGCTTAGAAAGAACCGTCGCCGCGGCGCTTCTGGAAGGGAACACTTTCGGTGACAGCATAGACGAGATCCTTCATTCCGCCACCTTCCTTGACGAGCTGTGCCATGATGGCGTCAATGGTCGGGGCATCGTAATACTCCACGCCGCGACCGAGGGCATAGGTGAGCAACTTCTCGGTCAGGCATCGGTAGAAGTCCTGCTTACGCGATGTGGCCAGGATGGTTTTGAGCTCCATCACGTTGTTGAATTCCTCTCCGGTGACCAGCTTGCCGGCGCTGTCGATCGGCTTGCCGTCCTCTTGGTCACGCCACTGGCCGAGCGCATTGAAGTTCTCCAGGGCGAGCCCGATGGGGTCCATGCGTTCATGGCAGGAAGCACACAGGGCTTTCTCCCGATGAACCTCCATGAGTTGTCGCATCGTGGCTCCTTCATGGAGTTGCTTTTCCACTTCCTCCAGTTCCGGAACATCGGGTGGAGCCGGTGGGGCGGGAGTGCCGAGAATATTATCCAGGACGAAGAGGCCACGCTTTACCGGAGAGGTTCTCGTGGATTGCGACGTCACAATGAGGAAAGTTCCCTGACCGAGGAGGCCACCGCGCCCTTTGGCGCGTTCGTCGAAGGTGACTTTGCGGAAGTTGTTTCCTCTGACATTGGGGATGCCGTAGAACTTGGCGAGGTTTTCATTGAGGAAGGAATAGTCGGCATCGAGAAGCTCGAGGAGCGGGCGGTTCTCGACCACGATGTGCCGGAAGAACTCCTCGGTTTCGGTTTTCATGTCGCGGCGGGTTCCGCTGTTGAAGATGCGGGCGGCGTTTCTGGACGAACGTTCACGGAGAATGCGACGGGCATCGATGGACAGGCCAGGAAGGTCGCGCGCTTGCAACCATTGGCCGACGAAGTTCCGGACCATGCGGTCGGACCGTTTGTCCGCCAGCATACGGTCGACTTGTTGGCGGAGGTTGTTTCGAAGTTGTTTCTTTTCCGCCAGCTCCAACAAGGTTTCATCCGGTGCCGAGCTCCAGAGGAAATAAGAAAGCCGGGAGGCGAGAGCGTATTCATCGAGCAAGACGACCTGACCCGGGTTATCGGGTTCGGCCTGAACTTCGCTGCGGAAAAGGAAGCTCGGGGAGGTCAGCGTGGCGGTCACGGCCAGTCGCACGCCGTCGACGAATTTGGCTCCGTCCTCTTTTGTTTTGGCAAGGGCCAGAGCGGTGAGTTGGTCGACCAGTTTTTGTCTGGGAGGGCGCCGGAAGGCCCGGGCGGCGAAGTGGTCGACAATCTTGCGCATATAGGCATTGCGGGCTTCGTCCCCGGCCGGAGGAAGGCCATCGACAAATATCCGCTGGTAGCTGTCGGGGAAGAGATCCCAGCTCCCATCGGCACCGAGGCGCTTGAGGCGGAAGCGATCGACACGGACTCCGGCGGTTCCGTTTCCTTCTCCTTGTTCACCGGGAACAATGGTCAACTCGAAGCGATGTTCGCCTTTGGGAAGCTCCACCTTTTTTGAGAACTGTTTGCGACCTCCTTTGTTGGAGTTGAATTCAAACTCATGAAGGAGTTTGCCGTCGACGGCCATTTGCCATTTGGCGGTCTGGTTCCTCGGCCGGCCTCCTTCGCTCTGGAGGGAGTAGGCGACTTCGATTTCATATTCGCCTGTTGTTTTGAGGTGACGTTTGGCCACGACGGTTTGAGCGGCGTTTGCTTCCATGAAGCGTCCGGTCTGACGTCCGGTGCGATCTCGGAAGCTACCGGCATCGATGTCAAGGGGCTTGGGTTTTCCGGCATCGGCAGGGAGGGCCAACCAGGCAATTTCTTCGGCCGCTGCAAGATACTTCTCCATGAGAAGCGGCGAGATTGTGAGGACATCGCCGATGGTGTCGAATCCGAAACCGGTATCGTCCGCTGGGAAGTTGTCGTTGGCACTGTAGGTGACCCCGACGACATCGTTGATGGTGTTCTGGTATTCTTCGCGATTCATCCTCCGGATGGTCACACGTCCGGGGTCGGGATTGTCAGGATCGAGAGCGAAGATTTTCTCCTCGATCCACGAGACCATTAATTTTCGTTCTTCGGTGGAGGGCTGGTTCTTCTTCTTGGACGGAGGCATCATCTCCGTGCGGAGATTTTCCCAGATTCGCAGCCAGACTTTTTTGTCTTCGAGCAGCTTCGAGCTGCTGTCGAATTCATCGAGAGTGAAGTCCCCTTTGTCGGCACCATCGCCGTGACAGTCGTAGCAATAATCCTGGAGAAGGGGTTCGATCTTCTTCTTAAAGTCGCTTTCAACAGGGGTAAGCGCCTGTTTGTCAGCCCACGCGTGGGCGCTGAACAGGCTGAGAGCGAGAACAACAGGGAGGGACCTTGGCGCAAATATCATCAAGAGTCAGGAAGCAACCCTGAGTCAACGGAGCTTCGGCCCTTCACTTATCATTGAGGCCGAAGTTCTTGGTCGGGATAGTTGGATTGATTCTGCTCTACTCCAGCTCCTCGAGACGGATGAATCGTTGGGCAGGGCCTCCCGGAAGCAGGAAATCCGTGATCCGGAGAGTCCGGACCGAACCATTCCCGACAATTTCCTCCAGCCCCGGGAAAGGAGTCCATGAGCCCTCCTCGAGGCTGGAGGATGTCGTGACGACGAAACGTTTTCCTGTTTCCGCAACCAGGGTAATGGTGGCTTCGGCGCCGTTTAGGGCGAAGCGGTTGATCCGGGTGGGGGGAAGAGGGTCTTCACCTGGTTCGACGCCGGTCCCACTCACGGCAAAGCGAAAGGTGGGAATCTTGGGATCATCGGTGGAAATGACCACGGTGATTCCGGCGCTTGTATTTTTGGCCGGCGTAAAGCGGATACTGAAATCGGTGAACTTTTCGGGAGTAATGCTGCCCGATGGGATCGGCTTGACTTCGAATTCCCCCCGGTTGGCTCCTTCGACCAGAAAGCGGGCGATTCTCAAGGGGGCGTCTCCCTTATTGACGACGCGGAAGTTGGAGGTCGAGGACTTGTCGACTTCGGGATCAAAAAAGAGGGTTCCGTTTGATGTGATCGGGCGGCCCCCCTCGGGAGAAACCTCCCGGAATGATGAGCTGGTGGATGGCTTGCCCTGAACGGTAATCGCGCCGCTGGCCGGGTTCGGGTCATTGACGGTGGCGGAGACCTGAAACTGGTAGGTCTGGGTCGTCGCATTGATTCCGGAGAGGTTGAAATCACCGGCGTGTGGTCCGGTCAGCGAGACGTTGGAAATGACGGCGCTTTGATTTCCCCGGTTGCGTAGGATGAACTCGCGGGTCACTGAAGGGGCGCCGCTGTCCACTGTCCCGAGTTGGGTGCCGTAGTCTGGATTGGGGAGAGTTCCCGATGAGTTTGGAATATCACGCACAACCGCATCATTTCCGGTGCCTTTGACGACCAGTTCCGGCCCTGTTCCGTTGGCGACAATGGTGAAGGTGTAGGGGGAGTTGTCAGGGTCGTTGGTCTCGATGGTAATGTCGGAGTACTGCAGGCCGCGTTCGGTTGGAGTAAAGACGACACTGAGGTCGCGACCGGTTTGAGGGTTGGGAGCCAAGTCAGCAGTGCTTATCGGTTCGATGACAAAGGCAGGGTTGCTGCTGGTGGGTTGACCGGAGAATTCAAGGGGACCGCTTCCGGTGCTAATCATGCGGAATGCGCGGGTGGTCGAGGTGCCTAAGGAGGTGGCTGGAAGAATCGTTCCGTTGAAGACGCTGGGAATCGTCGATCCGTCGACCACATCCCGGAGTGGAGAAGTTGTTTCTGATCGTCCCACCACATTGAGTTGTCCTGAAGTGAGGCCTCCGCCCAGCAAGGTGAAGGTATATGTGGGGTCATCGAGATCGTTTGTTTCCAACGAGAAGGTTGCGATGTGCAGGCCAGTAGACATCGGATCATTGGTGATCTCAAAGATGTCGAGACCGGTGGAGGCAAGAGGATTTCCCCGCCCGGTTGAGTAGTTGGTAATGGAGAAATGAGGGCTGGAGTTGCCATCGCTACCGGGGATACGTGGGGCACCGGTGATGAGGGTGTCACCAATGGTGGAACGATTTCGCAGAATGAAACGGTGGGTTTCGGTGGGATTGAAGCGATAGGGATCAGTCCCTCCCGGGCGCCCGACGTCGAGATTGCCGAAGTTCGTGCCTTCGAACGGAGTGGGGGTTCCGTCTCCGTTGTTGACGATCACTTCGCTGGCTCCCCCCGAAGGACTGTAGGAAATTTCGGCTTCTCCGGCGTTGGCTTCGCCCTTGATCAGGACGACGAAATCCGGGCCGGCGATGGGAAAAATCAGGGCCGAGACGACGGTCTGGGCTTTGGGAGTGAGTCCAATCCTGAAATCGAAATCCTCTCCGGGCTCAAGGGTGACGACATTGCTTGAATTCACCGGCCAATCCCTGAGCGAGAATCTATTTTCCTCCTGATCAGTGATCGTGGGGTATGGGATCACGAGATTCGCATCTCCAACATTTTCAATTCGAAAGCGTTTCTCCCGCGAACCCGATGGAAGCAGCGTGTCGAAAGGCCCCACGGTCTGATGTTCGTGATTTGGGTCGGCGTCCCCATTGGGGATGCGAATAAAGGAGCCGCCCGCTTGTCAATAGAGAGCCAGCTCGAAGGTGGCTGAGGCGGGAATCAGGACGAAAAGAGTCAAGAGGAGCACGAGAAGTGCCGGGGATTTGGTGCGAGAAGAACTCATGATATCTTCCGTCTGACTTTTTGCCGGTCATTGTTACAAGAAATGATGATTTTTCTGAAATTGCCCGACCGGCATAAGAAAGAGGCCCGGAGGATGAACTCCGGGCCTCGTAAATGATGGGGGGTTGGTTCGGGCTGTCGCCTCAGTTCAGATCAAAGCGGTCGAGATTCATGACCTTGGTCCATGCCTTGACGAAGTCCTGTAGGAAACGCTCCTGGGAGTCGTCGCTGGCGTAGACTTCGGAGATGGCCCGCAGTTGCGAGTTGGATCCAAGGACGAGGTCCACCGAGGAAGCCGTCCATTTGACCTCTCCCGTTGAGCGATTCTTGCCTTCGTAGAAGTGTTCGCACATGGGAGAGACAGCCCACTCGGTTCCCATGTCGAGAAGGTTAACGAAGAAGTCGTTGGTCAGGGTTCCGGGGCGGTCGGTGAGCATTCCCATGCCCTTGAAACCGACGTTGGTGTCGAGGACTCTCAGGCCTCCGATCAGCACAGTCATTTCGGGGGCGGAAAGACTGAGCAATTGGGCTCTGTCGATCAGCGTCTCGGGAGCGGGGCGATCGAGGGTGGTTCCCAGGAAATTGCGGAAGCCATCGTCGCGAGGCTCGAGAACTGCAAAGGATTCGACGTCAGTCAATTCCTGGGACGCATCGGTGCGGCCTGCTGAAAAAGGCACGGTGATGTCATGGCCGGCCTTGGCGGCGGCCGCTTCGATGGCGGCCGAGCCACCCAGGACAACGAGGTCGGCAAAGGAAACCTGTGCTCCGCCGGCAGCATTGAAGTCTGCCTGAATCTTCTCGATGGCAGGAATGACCGTCGCCAACTCTTCAGGCTGATTGACGGTCCAGTCCTTTTGAGGAGCAAGGCGGATACGACCTCCGTTGGCTCCGCCTCGTTTGTCACTTCCGCGGAATGTGGCAGCGGATGCCCAAGCGGTGGAGACCAATTGTGAATGGCTGATTCCGGAGTCGAGAAGAGACTTTTTCAACGTCTCGATGTCGGACTCGCTGAGTCCCGCTCCTTCGGCATCGGGAACAGGGTCCTGCCACAGCTGTGGTTCCGGCACGTCATCTCCAAGAAGGAGGGCAACCGGTCCCATATCGCGGTGGGTCAGCTTATACCATGCCTTGGCGAAGGCCTCTTCGAACTCCTGGGGGTTCTCATAGAATCGCTTGGAGATCGGGCCATAGATCGGGTCGAGTTTGAGCGCGAGGTCCGAGGTATACATGATTGGTTGATGCTTTTTGTCGGCATCATGGGCATCGGGAACAGTGCCGGCGCCTTCTCCGTTCTGGGGAATCCAGACCCTCGCCCCGGATGGAACGGTGGTGAGCTCCCAATCGTGGGCGAACATGTTGGTGAAGTAGTGATGGGACCATCGGGTTGGAGTCTGACTCCATGCTCCTTCGAGACCACTGGTGATGGTGTTTTCGCTATGTCCGGAGCCCATGGTATTTTTCCATCCGAGACCTTGTTCTTCGAGAGGGGCTCCTTCGGGCTCGGGACCGACATACTTGTCCGGGTCGCCGGCTCCGTGTCCTTTACCGAAGGTGTGACCTCCAGCGATCAGGGCCACCGTTTCCTCGTCATTCATGGCCATGCGACCGAAGGTTTCGCGGATTTCGTTGGCTGAAGCAAGAGGGTCGGCATTGCCGTCGGGACCTTCCGGGTTGACGTAGATCAGGCCCATCTGCACGGCCGCGAGCGGGTTGTCGAGGTTCTCCTCGTTGGCATAACGTTTCTTGCCGAGCCATTCGCTTTCGGGTCCCCAGAAGACATCCTCTTGGGGCTCCCAGACATCCTCGCGACCTCCGGCAAAGCCGAAGGTTTTGAAGCCCATGGATTCCAGGGCGACGTTTCCGCAAAGGATCATGAGGTCGGCCCAGGAAATGGCCTGTCCGTATTTCTGTTTGATGGGCCAGAGGAGGCGTCTTCCTTTATCGAGGTTGCCGTTGTCGGGCCAGCTGTTGAGTGGAGCAAAGCGCTGGGTTCCATCAGACGCTCCGCCACGTCCGTCGAAGGTGCGATACGTTCCGGCACTGTGCCAGGCCAAGCGGATGAAGAGAGGGCCATAGTGGCCGTAGTCGGCAGGCCACCAATCCTGCGAGTCAGTCATCAGCTCGGAGAGGTCCTTCTTGAGGGCTTCCATATCGAGCTTCTGGAACTCTTCTGCGTAGTTGAATTCCTCTCCGACCGGGTTGGCGGCGGGGGAATTCTGATGAAGAATCTGAAGATTGAGTTGCTCGGGCCACCAATCCTTGTTGGAGAATGCGGAGGCTGCGGTATGTCTTTGGGAGGGGGCAGGTTGCGCTCCCATGACAGGGCATTTCGAGATATCTCCCCCACCACCGTGGGGATCTTGTTCGAGGTTGTTCGTTGTGGTCATTGGTACTGGAATATTGAGAGAGATGCTTGAAGCAGCAACGTTCCAGTGTTGGACGGGAAGCGTTGATCTCGCAAGGATTTCTTATTCGCTAATCTGATTCATAATCATTGATTATGGTATCAGTCACCATGGCTGACTCCGCCCCTAAAAATTGTTAGAGGGACAACAGATCCGATTCCCATGAAAGCCGGAATGACCTGGCTCCGTTCTATGGGGATGGCTGAATTCATGAGCAATCGTCGTCGATTTTTGAAGAAAACGGGTCTTTGGGCCGGTGGTGTCACCGTTGGGATGCCTGCGTTTGTGCGCGGGCAGAATTTGAATTCCAAGATCCAGGTGGCGTGTATTGGGGTTGGCGGAAAGGGCAAAAGCGATACTCAGAATGCGGCGAAGTGCGGTGGGCAAATTGTCGGGCTTTGCGATGTCGATCGTGGTCGCTTGGGAAAAATGGCCGAGACCTTCAAGGAAGCACAGCAGTTCACCGACTTCCGGGAAATGCTCACCAAGCTGGGTGGCAGTGTCGACGCAGTGACGATCTCCACGCCGGATCATGTGCATGGCGTGGCGGGAATCATGGCGATGCAAATGGGCAAGCATGTTTATTGTCAAAAACCGTTGACGCAAACCGTCTGGGAGTCCCGCATTATGCGGAATCTTGCGGTCGAAAAGAAGTTGTCCACCCAGATGGGCAACCAGGGAAGTGCTTCGGACGGACTTCGTCGTTCGGTTGAAATCATCCAGTCAGGAGTGATTGGCAAGCCTCTGGAGCTTCATGTTTGGACCAATCGTCCGGTGTGGGCTCAGGGATATGATCGTCCCACCGGTTCCGATCCCGTTCCTGATTCACTGGATTGGGAGTCATGGATCGGGCCGGCTCAGATGCGTCCCTATAAGAGTAAAGTCTACCACGATTTCGAGTGGCGTGGATGGAGTGAGTTCGGCACGGGAGCGCTTGGAGACATGGCCTGCCACACTGTGAACATGCCCTTCCGGGCGTTGAAGCTGGGTTACCCGACCCAGATCGAATGCGAATTGGCCTCGAGAATTTACGACGAAACCTATCCTCTTACGTCGCGGGTGCGGTTTGAATTTCCCGAGCGCGAGGGGCTGCCCCCGTTGAAATTCTGGTGGTACGATGGCAATCCGGAAAAGGTTTTCGATCCCATTCGTCCGGCCGCGGATGTCGTTCACGAAGTGATGGCGATGAAGGGCGGCAAGCTGCCCAAGAGCGGGGCGGTCATCATCGGGGACAAGGGGAAGCTCTTTTCGCAGGACGATTATGGGCGCGACTTCTTTGTGAAGCTCAACGATGAAGAGGCCTATCGCCCGGCCAAGAATCACCCGGCCTGCCAAGGCGTGGACCAATCGATCCCGCGTTCGCCCGGCCACGAGCAGGAATGGTTCGACATGATGAACGGAGGAGCCCCGGCCTATTCGAATTTTGAAATTGCCGCTTACCTGAACGAAGTCATTCTGTTGGGTTGCATTGCCCAGCGGGTGGGCGAGGGCCAGCCCATCGACTGGGATGGCCCCAACATGAAATCGCCGAGCAATGCCAGGGCCACCGCTTTGGTGAAACGCGACTACCGTGAAGGTTGGGCACCCAAGATCTAGATTGATCAGGATCTTGCCGGGAAGGAGTTCTCTCAGGAATCTTCTTGCCGGATGACTCTTGCGGTGAACTCGCTGTGCTTAAATTGCTCTTCGCGGAGAGCTTTCCAGTTGGCCTCAAAAAGCCTGGCTTGTCTGGCATCAAGGATCTCAGGAATAGCTGAGAGGATCTTGCGATCGGTCTCTTCCCTGAGGATTTGAAGCATTTCGAGGTCCTCGTATTTCCGGAGAAAAAGCGCACACTCGAAACGGTAGCCGAACTCTTTTTCAGTTCGCACTCTGGCACTTTTGAGGAGCTTCAGAAGTTTGCTCTGCTGATCCGGTTCCAAGGCTAGGATATCCAGAATCGGTGACAGAGATCTGCGCTCGGGCAGCTCGCTTTCGAACTCAAGAAAGTATTGGAAATCTTCTTCGTGATTCAGAAACTGTTTGATCAGGGCGTTGTTGGATTCCAGAACTTCTTGAAGGTGTTGCAGGAGCTCCGGTTTTGCGGAGTGGGGAGACTCGGCCCACTGAAGCTCGATCCTTCCTCGTTGGCTGCATCGTTGCTGCAAAAGGGACAAAAGATAGGAGGTCTCTTCTTCGTTCAAATCCATGTGGCCACCGCCAGAGAAAATGGTCCATGTTGAGTGAGAGGATTTGGTGAAATCTAAATCCTAAGAAATGAACAAACAAAAGAGACACAAACCCGAAGAAATCATCCTGTTGCTGCGCGAGTTTGACAGCGGAAGTTTGAGCCAAGAGAGCTTCTGTCAGCAGAAGCAGATCTCAGTGGCCACCCTCAATCGATGGCGCAAGAAAT